>NZ_CP021235.1:4089231-4770770 GCF_003585765.1 Pontibacter actiniarum | reverse complement strand
CCAATTTTCCAAAACTCATAAGATTTGTTTGGTGTAACAAACGGGTCCTTTTATCGGCAGGGGGTTACAAATTTGCTCAATAATCTGTAAACAAAAAATTATTTTTTCACGAAGTTGTTACAGGTGTGTTTACCGGCAGCAAGGCTGTTCGCACGTCTGTTTTTTTCTTCGTTTTCCTGCTGAAGCTGTAGTCGATGCGGCCCAGGAAAATACCAGACCAACCTACCTGGTTCACAAGTGTTTCGTGCCCGGAGGCGTGCCTGAAGACTGCCGGCTGATCCAGAAAGGTGTGGGTGTGCCCGCCAATGATCAGGTCAATGCCCTCCACCTGCTGCGCGAGTGTGACATCATCTATTTTCCCGTCCTCATATTTGTAACCCAAGTGTGAAAGGCACACCACCAGATTACACTGCTGATTATCGCGTAACTCCTGTACCATTTCGCGCGCCGTGGCCACCGGGTCCAGGTACAATGTTTCGCCGTAATTGTTCTTGCTCACCAGGCCCGCCAGCTCAATGCCCAACCCGAACACACCAATGCGCACGCCCTGCTTTTCAAAGATTTTGTAAGGCTCGAACCGGTTCTTCAGGATTGTTTTGCTGAAGTCGTAGTTGGCAGACACAAACGGGAAGCTGGCCTTCGGCAACTGCCGCTCCAGCCCCTGCAAGCCGTTATCAAAGTCATGGTTGCCGAAAGTGGCCGCGTCATACTTCATCTGGCTCATGAGCTTGTACTCCAGCTCGCCGTTAAAGAAGTTGAAGTACGGGGTGCCCTGCCAAATGTCGCCGGCATCCAGCAGCAGCACGTTCGGCTCCTGCTGCCGTATCTGCTCTATAAGGGTGGCGCGGCGGGCCATGCCGCCCATGCCGCCGTACTTCCGCCCGTCGTCGGGGAAGGGGTCGATGCGCGAGTGCTGGTCGTTGGTGTGCAGGATGGTGAGGCGTATGCTTTGGGCAGCCTCTGCGGAAAACGGCACGCCCAGCAGGCTCACGCCAGCCGCCCCAAGTGCTGTTGTTTTTAGAAAGTCTCTTCTTCTCATGTTGCTTTGCTTAAGGGAGGACGGTCACTCGTTTCGTTGTATCGGCTGCCACGGGCTTTCCGGCGGCAGTGCGTTGCTTTATCTCCTGCAGAATGGCGTCGCGCAGCAGCAGGCCCACCGTTTCGGTTTTTACGGCGTCCTTCAGCATGCTCAGGTCATCGCCACCGCCGGCCAGGTAGTTTGATGTTACCAAGGTATAGGTTTGGCGCGGGTCAAAAGGCTTGCCGGCTATTTTAATGTCTTTTGCCTTGCCGAGCGCTACTGTGTAAGTGGCATTGCCGATGGGGGCGTTCTTCCTTTCAGCAGCATAATCGAACAGCTGCTGTACCGTCTCCCCTTTCAGCGTCAGCACCAGCAACTCATTTTCGAAGGGCATCAACTCAAACACATGGCCGGTGGTAATCTCCCCCTCCGGCAGCGGCACGCGCAGGCCGCCGTTAGTTGTCAGCGACAGGTCGATGGGCTTGCCGTAGAGCGGCTCGCTCTGGGCCAGCTGCAGGTCTACCACAAAGTTGCCCAGCGGCGACTCGTAATCGCCTTTGCTCAGCGCAACAGGGGCAGTACCCACTACTTCGGTCATTTTAGAAGTTACCTGCGCGCGGTAGGGGGCAATCTGCGCCTCCAGTTGCGGGTCTGCCGTAATGGACTGGTCTACGGGTACATCGGTGGTGCCTAGCGCCGGAGACGACACCAAGGTGCGTTGGCACGATGCCAGGCTAAGGACCAGGAGTAAAGCTCCAAGGCCTTTTGTGAGGTGATTATTCATGAGTAATGTTAAGATCCGATCTCAAAGTTATCCGACTCACCAACACCAACCAAGTGCAGTAGGTTCTTCTTAGGAATTACCGAGCGGCAAGTTTCTTCTCAAAGCGCCCGACCTCCTTAGCTACAGGGGTATATTTTTACACGATCACAAGCCGCTACAAGCCTGTGGGCACTGGCAAACTCGTACTACAATAACAGAAAAGGCTGCCTCTGCAAGGCAGCCTTCCTTTTTTCAACTGAATTCGTTTACCTTTTACCCTTCCCGTTCATATAATCCAGCGTCAGGTTTGTAAGGGTTTTTACACCTAGCTTCATGCCGCTCTCATCCACATAAAAATCTGGAGTGTGGTGGGCAGGTGCTTTGGCTGGGTTTTGGCCTTTCGGCATGCCGCCTACGAACAGGTATAGCCCCGGTATCTCCTGCTGGAAGTAGGAGAAGTCTTCGGCTCCGGTCATGGCATTCATCAGCACTACTTTCCCTTTGCCAGCAGTTGCCTGCAGCGTTGGCAGCATTTTCTCAGTCAGGGCAGGTTCATTATAGGTGATGGCAGCCATTTCCTCTATTTCGACCTCGGCAGTAGCACCGGCACTCTCGGCAATGTTGGTAGCTGTGAGGCGAATCTTGTCGTGAATCTTCTTCTGCATCTCCTTGTCTAAGGTACGAATGGTTCCTTCCATCTGCACCTCCTCCGGGATGATGTTGTTACGCACGCCACCGTGAATCATACCTACTGTAATCACTGCTGCATCTTCAGTTAGCTCTGTCTGGCGGCTGATGATGGTTTGCAGCCCATAGATAATCTGGGAGGATACCACAATCGGGTCTACGCCAGCCCACGGGTTAGCGCCGTGCACCTGCTTGCCTTTTACTTTAATTCGGAACACATCGGCTCCGGCCATAATGCCACCTGGCCTGTACTTCAGCGTACCCACTTCTGTTTGTGAGTTGATGTGAAGACCAAAGATTACCTCCGGCTTCGGGCCTTTCTCTAAAACGCCTTCTTTCACCATTAGCCTGGCTCCTCCCTCCTCGCCTGCAGGGGCGCCCTCTTCGGCTGGCTGGAACAGGAACTTAACCGTACCCTTCAAATCATTTTTCATACTGGATAATACTTCTGCAGCACCCAATAGCATGGCAATATGCGTATCGTGGCCGCAGGCATGCATTACGCCAACTTCGTTTCCGTTGTAGGTGCCCTTGGCTTTAGAGGCAAAAGGTATATTGGCACGCTCGGTTACAGGCAAACCATCAATATCGGCACGTAACGCTACCACAGGCCCGGGCTTGCCTCCTTTAAGTATACCTACTACGCCATGTTTAGCCACGCCCGTTTCTACTTCGATGCCCATCTTCTTCAGCTCAGCAGCAATACGGGCTGCTGTTTCGGTTTCGCGGTTGCTAAGCTCCGGGTGCTCATGAAAGTGCCGCCGCCACTCAATTACCTGCGGCTCTACTTTATCGGCCAGGGTGCTTGCTTTGGCCATTAGCTTGGTATCCTGTGCTATAGTCGGGGCTGATAGTAACGTAAATCCGGCAGCAGCAAGTATGGCTCGTTGTTTTAAAGTATAAGTTCTGATCATGGTGTTGTTTTAAGGTGAAAGATCAAGATAAGGAATTTAACCTCATCTTGTACCTGGTGTGTTACAGCTGCCGCCATACCTGGCCTGACTTTCCTGCTTATCTCCCGTACAACCTAACATGCTTCGGAAATGGAAAGAGTTTGTACGGCAACTGAAAGAGGATATTTATACATTGTACTTAGCCTCGCAGGACCCGCGCATGCCTTTTGCAGCCAAAGTGATGGTACTGATTACCGTAGCCTACGCCTTCAGCCCCATCGACCTGATACCGGATTTTATTCCCATTATAGGTTACCTCGACGACCTGCTGCTACTGCCGCTGGGTATCTGGCTTTCTGTAAAGCTGGTGCCAAAGCCATTGCTGCACTACTACCGCCAGAAGGCCAAAGAGCAGATGCACGAGCGAAAGCCCAATTATGTGATGGCCGCTGTGATCGTTATACTATGGCTGCTGATCGGATATTGGATGTACCAGGCGTACCAGGCACGGATAAATTGAAGTATAGCAACAGGCTGATATAGCACCGGAACAGCCTTACTTCGTAAGGTATAAAAGTCTATCTTTACAAGAAATTAGAACGAAAGCATGATGACTGACGAGCAGCAAAACCAACAGCGCCTGTTTGCAGCGTTCACCCCTGCCACAGCAACTGATTGGGAGCAGAAAGCACGCAAGGACCTGCGCGATACGCCCCTGGATAGCCTTACCTGGCACACCTACGAGGGCATCGATATAAAGCCATACTACGCCAAAGAAGATATTGCCGACCTGCCGTTTGTAAAGCAGAAGCCCGGCGACTTCCCTTTTCTGAGGGGCAATAAAAACGGAAACAACAGCTGGCTGAACATACAGCAGATAAAAGTTAAAGATGATGGCAAAGAGGCCATCGCCAAAGCTGCCGATGCACTACAGCGCGGGGCCGATGGCATTCACTTTATCATCATGCAACCGGATGTGTTCGATATTTCGCAGCTGGTACACAGCATCGACCTGGGCAAGCATAGCGTTAGCTATACCTTACACAATCATCCTAAAGCTTTCCTGGAGCGCCTGTACGCACAGCTGGAGCAAGAGCAGGTGTCGCATCGTAACCTGAAGGGCTTTGTGAACTTCGACCCGATGACGAGCAAAGGTGGGCTGACAAAGGAAGAACGCCATGAGATTGTAGAGGTACTGGACCTGACCAAAGACAGCAGAGAGTTTTACGGGGTGAGTGTATGTGGAGCAAACTTCAGCAGCATTGGCGCTTCTGTCACCCAAGAGATTGCCTATACGATAAGTGCTGCCGTTGCTTATGTAGATAAACTGACATCGGCGGGAGAGCCGTTGGAGTCGGTGCTGCGCAACATGCAGTTTTACATGGCCTCCGGCACAAACTACTTCTTTGAGATTGCCAAGCTGCGTGCTGTGCGCCTGCTGTGGTCAACGGTAGTAGAGGCGTACCAAACGGCTCCGGCACTGGCGGCTCACCTGCGCATCCATAGCGCTACCTCCAGCTGGTACCAAACCACGCTAGACCCTTACGTGAACATGCTGCGCACTACCACAGAGGCTATGGCCGCTGTTATGGCCGGCTGCGACTCACTAACGGTCACCCCTTTCGATAGCACATTCAAAACTTCTGATGAGTTCTCGGAGCGCATTGCCCGCAATGTGTCCATCATCCTCAGAGAAGAATCATACTTAGACAAAGCCATAGACCCGGCTGCGGGTTCGTACTACCTGGAGTCGCTGACAAATGAGCTGGCGCAGAAAGCGTGGAGCTTGTTTAACGAGGTGGAGGCATTGGGCGGTTTTGAGGATGCCTATGACGGTGGATTTATACTTGGTTCCATCACCGAAGTGAGCCGCCGCAAATTCAGAAACATTGCCACGGGGCGTGATGTCCTGGTTGGCACCAACAAATACCCGAACCCGAAAGAGAGCATCAGCTTTGACCCGGAAGAGCTTATACAGAGTGCTGATTTCGATACCACCCGCGCTGCCTACCCAACAGAGGTAATGCGTATGGCGACAGAGCTGCACCTGCGTAAGCGTAAGCGCAGGCCAAAGGCAATTGTAGCACTTATAGGGGATGCTGAGCAACGACAGGTAAACGCCACCTTTGCCCAGGAATTCTTCAGCTGTGCTGGTTTTGAAACAGAAAAACGGCAGTTTAGCTCTGTAGAAGAAGCATCTGACCAGCTTACTAACTCTTCTGCCGAGGTAGTGGTCGTATCGTCTTCCGAGGCTGCTTATATCAACGAGTTTGGGCCAAGGCTGCGAAATCATCATGCCAAGCCAACCATCATACTTGCCGACGACCCGCTGCACATGAAAGAAGAGATGATGGCCAACGGCTACGACGAGTTTATCTTCGAAGACTGCGACATGAAAACCCTGCTGGAAGCCGTACAGAAGCGTTTGGCGCAGGATGAGGAAAATAATAACTGAATTCTGAATAATTGAATAACTGGATTCCTACTACTCATTCAGTCATTCAATCATTCAGTTAATCAAAATTGAACATGAAGCCTGACTTTTCTAAAATAGATATAAACAAGGTAGCAGCTTCTGATAAAGCTCCTAAAGACCCATTGCAGACAAAGCCCTGGAAAACGCCGGAGCAGATAGAAGTGAAAAGCTTTTATACTTCAGAAGATGCCGCCAACTTTGAGCACCTGGGTTTTGCTGCCGGTCTGCCGCCATACTTGCGCGGCCCTTACAGCACCATGTATGTGCAAAAGCCGTGGACGATTCGCCAGTATGCTGGTTTCTCTACAGCTGAGGAATCTAATGCTTTCTATCGCCGCAACTTGGCTGGTGGGCAAAAGGGCCTTTCTGTCGCCTTCGACCTGGCTACGCACCGCGGCTACGACTCCGACCACCCGCGTGTAGTCGGCGACGTAGGTAAAGCCGGTGTAGCCATTGACTCGGTAGAGGACATGAAAATCCTCTTCGACCAGATTCCGCTGGACCAGATGTCTGTTTCCATGACCATGAACGGTGCTGTGTTGCCTATCATGGCATTTTACATTGTAGCTGCCGAAGAGCAGGGCGTTAAGCCGGAGCAACTAAGCGGAACCATTCAGAATGATATCCTGAAGGAGTTTATGGTGCGCAACACCTACATCTATCCGCCGGAGCCAAGTATGAAGATTATTGCGGACATCTTTGAGTTTACCTCAAAGAACATGCCGCGCTTTAACTCCATCTCTATTTCGGGCTACCACATGCAGGAAGCCGGTGCTACAGCCGATATTGAGCTGGCCTATACCTTGGCCGACGGCCTGGAGTATGTGCGCACTGGCCTAAAGGCAGGTATGGACATTGACGAGTTTGCACCGCGCCTGTCGTTCTTCTGGGCTATTGGCATGAACCATTTTATGGAGATTGCCAAAATGCGTGCTGCCCGTATGCTGTGGGCTAAGCTTATCAGCCAATTCAACCCGAAGAACCCAAAATCGCTGGCGCTGCGCACGCACTGCCAGACTTCTGGCTGGAGCTTAACAGAGCAGGACCCCTTCAACAACGTGACCCGCACCTGCGTAGAAGCGATGGCTGCTGCACTAGGCGGTACACAAAGCTTACACACTAACGCTCTGGACGAGGCAATTGCCCTCCCAACAGATTTCTCTGCTCGTATTGCCCGTAACACACAAATCTACCTGCAGCAGGAGACTAATATTACCAAGGTGGTAGACCCATGGGGAGGCTCTTATTATGTAGAGGCACTGACGCATGAGATCACTCAAAAAGCCTGGGCACTGATGCAGGAGGTAGAGGAGCTTGGCGGCATGGCAAAAGCTATTGAGACTGGTCTGCCGAAAATGCGCATCGAAGAGGCCGCAGCCCGCAAGCAAGCCCGCATCGACTCCGGCAAGGACATTATTGTAGGTGTAAACAAGTATAAACCAAGCCAGATTCAGGAAATTGACATCCTCGACATCGACAATACAGTGGTGCGGGAATCGCAGTTGCGCCGACTGGCAAGTATAAAGTCTACACGCGATGAAGGCAGCGTGCTAAACGCCCTGCAGGCTTTAACAGATGCAGCTGAGTCCGGTGTAGGCAACCTGCTGGAACTGGCGGTGGAGGCAGCGCGCAGAAGAGCTACGTTGGGTGAGATTTCAGATGCATTGGAGAAAGTATACGGCAGACACAAAGCAGTCATCAGAGCGATATCAGGCGTGTATTCAGCAGAACTAACCGACGACGATAACTTCGAGCGTGCCAAAGAGCTAGCTGACCAGTTTGAAGCACTGGAAGGCCGCAGACCAAGAATTATGGTCGCAAAAATGGGCCAGGATGGCCACGACCGCGGCTCCAAAGTAATTGCCACCTCCTTCGCCGACCTTGGCTTTGACGTAGATATTGGGCCATTGTTCCAAACTCCAGCCGAAGTAGCCATGCAAGCCGCCGAAAACGACGTGCACGTGGTGGGCGTGTCTTCGTTGGCAGCCGGGCACAAAACGCTGGTACCGCAGCTCATCAAAGAGCTTCGCAAGCTAGGCCGTGAGGATATCTTAGTAATTGTAGGCGGTGTAATTCCGGCCCAGGACTATGACTTCCTGTTTAAAGCTGGTGCAATTGGCGTGTTTGGTCCGGGCACCATCATCTCGGTTGCCGCGCAGAACATTCTGGAGCAACTGATGAAGCAAGTGAAGAGTTAAGAATTCTAAAGTTCAAAGTAAAAGCCGCAGCTGAACAACAGCTGCGGCTTTTACTTTATTACTGGCGCGGAAGCTACTTCCGTGACAAAGTATAAAAGCGAGTCTGCGACTCGCGTAGGCGTGGTGAAGGCGAATCACAGATTCGCTTCTATGATCTGGCACGGAAGAGACTTCCGCGCCAGGTGCAACTATACTTGCACAATCTCGTGCTTAATTACATGAGCGACAAGTATAAAGCGAATGATCCGAACGAAATTTACTTTATTACCACCGCAGTTGTGCAATGGGCCGATGTATTTACCCACCGCGAGTACTGTGAGATCATTTGCAACAGCCTTGCCTACTGTCAGCAGGAAAAGAAGCTAACCATCTACGCCTGGTGCCTTATGACCAACCACCTGCACCTCATCTGCTCCTCGCCTACGCTGGCCAGCACTATCAGGGATTTCAAAAAGTTTACCGCCAAAGAAGTATACAAAGCCGTTCAGCAGAACCCACAGGAAAGCAGAAAAGCCTGGCTCAGTTGGTTAATTCGGTCTGCGGGTGAGCTTAGCAGCAAGCATGAGGAGTATAAGTTCTGGCAGGTGGGCTACCATCCCATTCTACTGCACAACAACCACCTGATGGAACAAAAGCTGGACTACCTGCACCTTAACCCTGTTTCTGCCGGTTTCGTGGAAGAGCCAGAGCATTGGTCCTACAGCAGCGCCAAAGATTATGCAGGGCACCAGGGCAGACTCCCTATTACGTTCATCCAATAGAGTGATATTGTTGAGCACCTGCCGCGGAAGTATCTTCCGTTGCCCCACCTATAGCAGCGAATATGAGATTCGCGGTTTCCACACAAACCTTTATCCGCTCCACTGGTTTCATACCTGCATAAATGCCTACCTTTCATCATGAAACTAAAACACATCCTCATCGCCCTCTCTGTAGCCCTTGTTGGCTGGTTCATTTACGATGCTGTATCGCTGCCAAGTGTAGATGATCTGGAAGGGAATTTTAAAGAAGTGGCCATGTACCGCAACGAGAACAACACCGGCCCCATCACCCGCATTTATGCCGTAACCGTGGAGGATACCCTATGGCAGCAGATGCAGGCCTATGGCGATATGATGCCGCATACTAAATATGGCAACACCAAAATATATTTCTTCCTGAATACCAGCCCCGTACCCGCTGAGGTGTCCCCTGCCGAGCCTAACGTTGCGGCAAAATACCAAGAATATACTGTAGCCAAATATGAAAAAGATGCGATGGGGCAGGTTTCGTTTGTGCACTTCCCCTACAGATAGTATACTTGTCGCTTTGCTTCCGTATTGCGTATGAGAATTTGTTCACCAAAAGCAAACGCTATATGAGGCATCAGAAGAAGTATACTTTTAGCCGTTTTAAATTTTTCCTTCTGCTACTTTTACCTTTTACCTTCGTTATTCAGCCACTGCGGGCGCAGGAGCTGTACAGGCCGGAGCAGGACCTCGGCGAGCTGTTTGAGCAAGTACAGATGCAGCAAGTCTTCCCTGACTCCAAAACCTTCCCGGATGCCGTTCCCCTGTCGCCGCCACAGGAAATCCTGCAGGCTTACCGGCAACAAAAAGACGAGCCTACGTTTGACTTGCAGGCCTTTGTGGTAAGCAACTTTGACTTACCCTCACAACCGGCGTCCGGCTTTACCACCGATACCAGCCTATCCGTAACACAGCATATAGAACGGCTCTGGCCCATACTTACCCGCGAGCCCGGTGCCGATGGTGGCTCCCTGATACCGCTGCCAAAGAAGTATATTGTGCCGGGAGGGCGCTTCCGGGAAATCTACTACTGGGATAGCTTCTTTACCATGCTAGGCCTGCAGGCCAGCGGCGAAACAGAACTCATCCAAAGTATGGTGGATAATTTCACGCACCTGATCAACACCACCGGCCACATACCAAATGGCAACCGCACCTACTACCTCAGCCGCTCCCAGCCGCCCTTTTATGCGCTTATGCTGCAGGTGCTGGCACAGCAAAAAGGCAAGGAAGTGCTTAAAACCTATGCCCCTGCCCTCCGAAAAGAATATGCTTTCTGGATGGATGGGAGCGATAAACTGACGGCGGCAAGCCCAACGCACCGCCGCGTTGTGCGCCTGCCCGACGGCAGCATCCTGAACCGCTACTGGGACGACCAGCCGGAGCCGCGCCCGGAGTCTTACCGCGAAGATGTGGAGCTGGCACAGGAGTCCGGACGGAAGCCGGAGGAAGTATACCGCCACATTCGGGCTGCGGCTGAATCGGGCTGGGACTTTAGCAGCCGCTGGTTTGCCGACACAGAAAACCTCCACAGCATCCACACAACCGATATTATACCGGTAGACCTGAACTCGCTGCTCTACCACGTGGAACTCACCTTGGCGGAGATGGCTGAACTGGAAGGCAAGCAGGCCGAGGCGAAAAAGTACGAGAAGCTGGCAAGCGCAAGACGCAAAGCCCTGCTCAAGTATAACTGGAGCGATGAAAAGAACTTCTTCCACGATTATGACTTTGTAAAAGGCACAACCACCAATGTTCCGAGTCTTGCTGCCGTTTTTCCGCTGTACTTTAACATGGCTAAAAAAGAGCAAGCCGCTGCCGTGGCCCACAAGCTGGAGGCGGATTTCCTGAAGCCCGGCGGACTGGTTACCACCCTGAACCGCACAGGTCAGCAGTGGGACTCGCCCAACGGTTGGGCTCCGCTGCAATGGATGAGCATACAGGCACTGCGCAACTACAAACACGATGCCTTGGCCGATGAAGTGTCGCAGCGATGGGTTGAGAAGAACGAGGAGGTGTTCCACAACACCGGTAAGCTGATGGAGAAGTACAACGTGGTCAACATGAACCTGGAAGCCGGAGGCGGTGAATACCCAAACCAAGACGGCTTCGGCTGGACCAACGGCGTGCTGCTCAAACTCATCTCCCTGCACCCCGAGCTACTGGACATGACGCTGGAAGAGCTGGAGTTAGAGGTACAGGACTAACATCAGCAAAGCTAAACATAAGAAAGGGCGCAACTAGTTGCGCCCTTTTTAATTATGTGTACTTCTCTGTCTATACAGCACCGTATCCAACTGCCCCGAGCCACTCCGAGGAGGGAAATCAGTTTAAGACCCCGTCAGCTTTGGCTATCTGAGTTGATCCCAGTCCTTGGGTTGAGCGCCTTGTAGAGTTCCGGTGCCGCGGGAGCGGCAGCCGTTAGGCAGGAAGGCTACACAGCGCGATGCCCGAGGACGAGGCCTCGCGGCCGTGAGCGCTCCAAAGCCAGAGGTGAAACTATAGGTAAGTGGGAGCTGGAGGATGAACAGTGTCTAGATAGGATAGCTTAGTTGGAGATACCGCAAGCAGTGGCTATGGAAGGCTGTACAGGTATGGCCATAGTAGGCACTAGCTGCAAGCTAGCGCCAGCGGGGATAAGCAGTGGCTATGGAAATATAAGCAACGGTAGTCTACGGCACAAGCGGACGCTTGCGCCTGAGAAGCTGTTTTAATATCGGCTGTAAGTATGGCTTTTCAAGCCAGTTGAGTTACAAACTCAACACTATAATAAGACACAAGTCTGAAGACTTGCGCCAGCAGGGGCATTTAGAGGCACCAGCAGACGCCTGCGCCAGTAGGCTATCTGACACAAAACAACACCATCTCCTCCTATACTTGGCACTACGTTTGCAAAAGCACCGTTTAAGGAGCAAATCACAAACCTATGAGCAGACTAAGACACATTGCCGCAGCAGCACTACTTACGTTCAGCAGTTTTACAGCCTTCGCACAAGGCGAGAAGAACAACTGGTACTTTGGCAAGGGCGCTGGCATTATCTTTAACGGAGACTCCGCTACCGCGACAAACAGCAGGCTTTTTACGGAAGAAGGCAGCGCCACCCTCTCCGATGCAGACGGCAAGCTTTTAATGTATACCAATGGCATCACCGTCTGGAACGGCGAACACAAGGTAATGCCAAACGGCAACGGCCTGATGGGCGGAAAGTCATCCACACAGTCGGCGCTTATATTGCCGAAGCCGGGCAGCAGCAACATCTACTACATCTTCACGACAGATATCCAGGCGCAGTCGAATGGCTTGCGCTACACGGTGGTAGACATGACGAAGCAGGAAGGCAAAGGCGATATCACCTCCCGAAACAACTTTATGATTGCCCCTGCCACCGAAAAGCTGACGGCAGTGCGCCACAGCAACGGCCGCGATTGGTGGGTAATCGCACACCGCTGGAACAGCAACGGCTATATGGCTTTCCTGGTGAATGAAGAAGGCGTGGAAGTACGGCCGGTGCTAAGTATGGTCGGCACCGTGCACGGCGGGCCAAACCGTAAAGCCATCGGTTACCTCGTACCGTCGCCGGACGGCACGAAGCTGGCAGCTGCGCTTTGGGATGCCGAAAGCAATTTTGAGATTCTGAACTTCGACCGCAGCACAGGCAAAGTATCAGACCCGGTATTGCTGAAGGGATTTCAGGAGGCGTATGGTGTCCTGTTCTCGCCGGACGGCAGCAAGCTGTATGGCACAGCCAACGGTACTGGCGGTGGAAAAGCACAGGTGGTGCAGTTTGATTTAAAGGCCGGTAGCGCCGATGCCATTGCAAAATCTGCTGTGGTTGTAGGCGAGTCCAAAAGCCCAAGAATCGGCGCTCTACAGCTAGGCCCGGATGGAAAGATTTATGTGGCGCGCCAGGATAACTATTACCTGGGCGTCATCAATAATCCAAATGCAAAAGGCAAAGCTGCCAACTACGTGGACGACGGCTTTCACCTGGGCAAGCAGAAAAGCGACCTGGGGCTGCCAAACTTCGCGCAGGGAATCAGCAAATAGAATAGTAAACAAGAAGGCCAGCACCTTTGTAAGGTGCTGGCCTTCTTGTTTATACTTTAAAAGTACTGCTACAGCGACTGCTCCCCGCCCACCCTGAAGCGCAGGAAAGCAAAGGCAAAAGAAGCGCCGGGGTTGTTCTCCGTAAAAGGCGCCGTGATAGCGCGCGTGCTGATTCCGAACTCATAGGAAGGCGCCACATACGTGATGCCTAGTGGCAGGTTTACTTTCTCACCGGCTCCGGTAGACACACCTGTACTTAAGCGGAGAGAGGGAGTCGGCATTACATCTACTCCTAAGCCCACAAAATCCTGCGAAAGGTTACCGGGCGCATTGTTCAGAGGGTGCACATAGTCCAGGCCAACTTCAACTTTGCTGCCCAGCTTTGCTCCTACACCTGCTCTGAAGCGCGTTGGGAGATCAGTTGTTAACTCGTTTACCGGCGCAAAAGCCAACGTTGTATCAATAAGCTGTTGGGCAACATCGGCTACATCCTCAAAGTCATAGTCTGCTGCATTCACAACATCATCCAGGTAAAAGCCTTCATCATGCCCTTGCAACAGGTTTTCAGTCCAGCGCATTGTACCGATATCTGTTACTGATACGCTAAGCTTAACCGTTTGGGCGACCTCAGCCGATAAGCCAAGATCAAAGCCGTGCCCCCTGCCTACGGGGCTCAACAAACTACCGGCATCGTTGTACTTAAACTGCGGGTCGTCGAGGTATTTATCGTAGTCAAAGCCTAACACCGGCGATGAGGCGCTGTAGGCCTTTACTTCTCCGTTCACAGCACTAAGCTCGTACAGGGCCAAGCCCTGCAGGTAACGGTAGCCGACTCCAGCTGAAATAGAAAGGGCAGGCAAGGACACGATAGAGCGACCGTAAGACAGGTTCCATTCATTTACCCAGGAGGCTTTTATCTCGGTTCCATCAAACAGGTCATGCGCGTACACCCGCTCGCTGTGGCTTGTTTCTTTCACAACAGGGGCATCCTGCCCCATAAACAGGAGCTCAGCAAAGTTCTTGTTAAAGCCGGCATGCCCCAGCACGCGCTGGCGGTTACTAAAGGCAAAGCCTCCGACCTTGGGCAGGTGCACAGAAACAGCAAACGTATTCATGTCTGCACCAAAATTCAGCACGTTGTCTGAGGTAAACGCCTTTGCGTAGTGCAGCCTGTCTTCCCAGAACAGCGACCGCTCATCTGCTGCTCTTTTGAAATCTTTAAAACTGGTGCGCGTAAACGCCTGGGAGCTCACCCCAACTCCTCCTTCCAAAAAGGTAAAAGCCAATGTAGAGGTGCCTCGGCTTAAATTGGCGGGGTTAATGCCTATGGCTTGGTAATCATGCACAAATGTGTTCGCCACTCCGCCGCGCCCTACTGCGCTAGCGTTGCTTAACTCGGTTTGCGCCTGAACAGTTGTTTTCATAGCCACTAAGGCAGCAGCCAGTATGAAAATCTTTTTCATGAAGTAAAATATTCGATCTTGGGATTTTGGAAATTGTATTCTGACAGGTCCTGTAGAGACAACAACTAAAATAAAGGAAGCATAATTCAATTATAATTAGAATCTTATGCCTAAAGTTAAAACTGTAGTCCCAATCTGTTTCAGGACTCATACAGCAGAACAAAGTAAATTTTAGTTTAATGTGTGCTGTGGCAGCAAAAGTGGCGCGGTAACCTATAAAGTTTAATTTTGTAAAAGGAGAACGAACCATAGCAATAAAACCCCATCCCCTTGGCCAAACGATTCAGCCCTGACAAGTATGTAGAAGGCATTTTAGCCGGAGACCGCGTGATGCTCAGCCGCGCCATCACGCTCGTGGAGAGCCGCCTGCACTCCGACCAGGAGCTGGCACAGGAGGTAATCAACCAGGTGCTGCCGAGAACCGGCCGCTCGGTGCGCATCGGTATAACCGGTGTGCCGGGCGTAGGAAAAAGCACGTTTATTGAGGCCTTCGGAAACTATGTGATTCAGGAGCAGGGCAAGAAACTGGCCGTGCTGGCGATAGACCCTACCAGCCAGCGCTCCGGCGGCAGCATTTTAGGCGATAAAACCCGCATGGAGTCGCTCTCTGTTAACCCGCAGGCGTTCATACGGCCCTCCCCGGCAGGCAAGTCGCTGGGAGGCGTTACGAGAAGCACCCGCGAAAGCATTATACTGTGCGAGGCAGCCGGCTTTGAGGTGATCTTTGTGGAGACGGTTGGCGTGGGGCAGTCCGAAACCGCCGTGCATGCCATGGTGGATTTCTTCCTGCTGCTGATGCTGGCCGGCGCGGGCGACGAGCTGCAGGGCATCAAGCGCGGCATCATGGAAATGGCCGATGCCATTGCCATCACCAAGGCCGACGGCAGCAATGTTGATAAGGCCAAGGCAGCCCGTGCAGAGTATCAGAACGCGCTGCACCTCTACCCCATGGCAAGCTCTGGCTGGCTTCCCAAAGTCAGCACCTGCTCAGCCCTCCAGAACACCGGCCTCGACAAGATATGGCAAACCGTTGAAGACTACCTGCAGCTAACGCAAAGCAACGGCTACTTCGATAAAAAGCGGCGCGACCAGAACCTGCAGTGGATGTACGAAGCTATCCGGCAAAGCCTGGAAGAGCGCTTCTATGCTGCCCAGCAGGTAAAGGAGCAGCTGCCAGGTATAACCGACGAGGTAAAGGAAGGAAACAAATCGGCCTTTGCCGCGGCGGCGGAGCTGCTGAAGCTGGTGTAAGGCCTTTTCTTGGTTTAGCAACAGAGAGGACTTCGGGCAGCTGCAGGAACAGCTTTACAAAGAGCTGGACGAGAAAGCTGACTTTTGAAGTATAGCCGCCCCTAAACCAAAAGCAGCTGGCCCTGTTTCCAGAACCAGCTGCTTTACGGATCAATAAGTAACTCTTTTATCTCGCTTCCTGCAGGCTGACTTTTGCCCATTTGCAAATGCCGCCCAGCGGAGGGTTAAATTTATATACGTTTACCTTCACCGACTGCACGAACGGAAACCTCTCGTACACTTTGTCGATGATGCGGTGGCCGAGGTGCTCCAGCAGGCGGGCAGGGGTTTTCATTTCCTCCAGCACCAGCGCATACAGCACCTCGTAGTTTACGGTTTCTTCCAGTTTATCAGAAGCAGCAGCGCTTTGCAGGTCGGTATCGATAATCAGGTCGATGCCGTACTTATTGCCTATTTTCTGCTCCTCGTCGTAGTAGCCGTGGAAGGCAAAGAACTCCATGCCCTCCAGCGTAATCTGCCCCATGCTTCCCTAACCTATCTCGTCAAAGAAAGAACCTGTGCCTTGCTTTACTGTCGCGCCGTTTGTGGCGTAGGCATTGCGCGAGGGCTCAGTGAGCGGCGGCTGAATCTCCGGCTTGTCCGGTTGCACGGGCTGGATATCCGGGATTGGCTGCTCGATATCTGGCGCAGGCACCCTGCCCGGATAGTCTGGCGACGGCTGCTCAATTTCCGGCGAAGGCACATTGGGCACCGTCGGCTCTACCGGGCTTGGCACCTCGGGCTGCGGCTGCGTTACGTCCGGGGCAGGGTCTCCGATAGCGGCGTGCCCATTGCCGTTCGTGTTCAGCACTGCCACGGGCGCGTTAGCGGCTGTGGACTCTGTTAACTGGTATGGTTTGTTTTCTGCTGGTGTCGTGTTCATATCTTTCAGGTTTTTGAGCAGCTCCGAACCGGTTACCTCGGTGTTCGCTGCTTTTGAAAGAATACTGTGTGTACCGGCTTTAGGTTTTGCCTTGGCCTTCTCGGCGTTCTCGATCGCCTCGTTCGCCAGGTGGCGCAGGTCACGCACCAGGTGGTCGAGGTAGCTCTCCATGCGCTGGCAATCCTGGTCCAGCAGTTTTACCTGCTGCTGCATCTCCATGATCACACGCTCCGACTGCTTCTTGGCCTCCTCCAGCATCTGGCGGGCCTCGTTGCGGGCCTTGTTCATGAGTTCATCGGCCTTCAGCTCCGACTCGCGCACCTGCAGCTCGGCTGACTTTTTAGCCTGCTCCAGAATGCTGTTGCCCGTGTCTTCGGCGGTTTTAAGGGTTTTATAGAGTGATGACTCCACTTCGCGCAGCTTCTGCGTCTCGCGGTGCGAGGCGTCCAGCTTCATGCGCAGATCCTTGTTCTCGTCCTGCAATTTTTCCCATTGCTGCGAGAGGGTAAGCAAAAACGCGTTTACTTCATCCTTGTCTAGTCCTCTAAAAGCCTTCTCAAACGTTTTCTGCCTGATCTCTAACGGTGTAATCTTCATAACTATAACCCAAAATTTATATCCCAAACCGAAATGGTGCGGTCATCGCTACACGAAACTAACTGATTCTGATGAGCCGACCAAAATAATTTATTTACCGAGGTGCCGTGGCTGGCATGGCGCACTTTGTCAATCACTTTCAGCAGTTTAAAGCTTTGTGCATCCCACACCTTTATGGATTTATCCATGCTGCAGGTGGCAAAGTAGCGCCCGCCGGGGCTGTAGGCAATGTGGTTGATGGTGTACATGTGCGCGATGAGGTAGCCCCGCTCCGTATAGCCTTTTTCCGCCTCCCACACCCGCAGGTGCGCATCGCGGCCGCCGCTCAGCAGCAGCTTCCCGTCCGGCGAGTAGGCCAGTGTAAACACAGAGTTGGTGTGCAACGTCAGCTCCTGCTTCAGCTCCATCGTGGCCCCGTCAAAAATTCGCACCACGTTATCGCTGTAGCCGACCGCCAGCTCCTGTGTAAAGCTGTTAAAGGCAAGGCAGCGCGCACTCTGGTCTGCCTTCCGGACGACAGTCTGCAGCTCAAAGCTTTCCCCGTCCAGCACGCACACGGCACCGTTCCCCATGGCCACGAAGACCTTTCCCACCTCCGGGATGTGGGCAATGTCAAAGATAGCCACCTTCGGCAGCGCCACCGACTTCAGGATGTTCTTGCTCTCCAGGTCAATCACCCGCACCCCCTCCTGGTTTTGCCCGATCAGCAGCAGGTTGCGCTGCGGCAGGTAACGCAGCGCATACACCGAGGTGCTCACGCGCGCGATCAGCTCCCCGTTCTCCGGCTCCCGAAGGTTCCAGGCCACCACCATTCCGTCTCCGGCGGCAGAGAAAAGAATGTGCTCCTCGGCAGAGCGCTCCAGCGTGTACACACTGTCGCGGTGGCCGGTAAGGGTGGCTGCTTTCTGTACTTGTACTTTACTCGCCATGCTGGCTATGCTCTAGTCTTCTTTAAAAATCAGCTAAATTTACAACAAATACGCTGAAACAGCCGTGCCTATATTTTAAAACCACTCTACCTGCACATTATTGCCTATGCCACTGCTGCACATTAAAACGATAGACCAGCACACCAAAATCGGGTTCTGGAACCTGGCTGAGCCGCTTGAAGCGCTGCACCAGGCACTGCCCCCGCACGTTACCGTGGAAGAGCGCCTGGCGCAGGTACACCATAAACGGCAGCGGGAGTGGCTGGCAAGCCGGGTGCTGGTGTACAGGCTGCTGGAGGAGTTTACCCCGCTGCCCCTGCAGCTGCTCCGCAACCAGTATGGCAAGCCGTACTTCCCCGATTCGCGCTTCCATGTCTCTATCTCACACTCCCCTGAGCTGGCCGCCGTGATCCTCTCTGACAAGTATGAGGTTGGCATAGATATTGAACTGGTATCACCGAAAGCGCTGCGCGTGCAGGAGAAGTTCCTGACGGACGAGGAGAAAACCTATACTTTAGCCGATGAGCAGAGAACCTGCCTGTACTGGAGCGCCAAGGAAACCTTGTATAAGCTGTATAGCCGCAAAAGGCTGGTGTTTAAGGAAAACCTTTCGGTAGCGCCCGCTGAGGAGCCTAATGTGCTGCAGGGGCGTGTACAAACCGAAAATTTTTCTAAATTGTATCGTATTTATCACGACATACTGCACGAGCATATTCTCACCTACTGCGTAGACAAGGATCCAAAACAAGTAAAACAAACACAAACGCCATGAAATACTTCGCCTCTCTTTTTACAGCCCTGCTGCTTTCAGCAAGTGCCTTTGCACAGTCCGGTGGTTACCAGCTGGGCGATAAAGTGGCTGATTTCAAGCTGCAGGGAGCCAATAACCAAACCACCTCGCTCAGCGATTTCGCGAATGCCGAAACCGTTGTGCTGGTGTTCACCAACAACCAGTGCCCCTATGCCAAGCTGTACGAAAACCGCCTGGTAACGCTTTCCAGCAACTACGGCGCGAAAGGTGTGCAGTTTGTCTTTATCAACCCGGGCGCAGGCGATGCCGGCGAGACCCTGCAGGACATGGCCTCCAGAAAGTATAGCCCCTACCTGGCCGATGAAGGACAGACGGTCAGCAAGCAGTTCGGCGCCACCAAGACACCCGAGGTGTTTGTGCTGCACAACGACAACGGCAACTTTACCCTGAAGTATAAAGGCGGCATCGACGACAACCCGCAGATGGAAAGCGGCGTGAAGAACTACTACCTCAAGAATGTGATTGATGAGGTGCTGGCGAACCGCCCCATTTCGACCGGCGAGAAACGCGCCACCGGCTGCCTGATCAAGAAATACTAAGCTATCCACTGCATAAAAAGAAACGGCCGCTCCAGGTGTTGGAGCGGCCGTTTCTTTTTATGCCTGCACCTTAGATCGGCAGTTCATCATCCGTAATAGAGTCGAGCAGCTTGGTTACCTCTGTCGCCTTCTCCGGGTCATCCATCTTCTCAAAAGAGAAGGCGAGGTTGCGAAGGGCGCGCTTTACGATATCCAGGTTAGAGCAGGGCTCATAGAAAATATCCAGCGGGTTAAGGTTAAGCTGCAGGATATAGTTGTCGATGTCGGCCTTGCTCAGTATAAGGCCCTTGTTGTACACGTTGATGTAAAACTGCAGGCCGTCCAGCTTATAGGTAAGGATAAACAGGTTGGGCAGGTTTACGCCGTACACAGGCATCTGCAGGCGCTGCGCCAGCGTCATGTAAATAACGCATAGCGTGAGCGGGTTGCCGCGCTTACTCTCCAGCACCAGGTGCAGCATGGAGTTGGCCGGCGAGTGGAAGTTCTTCGTGTTGGCAGAGAACCGTTTCTCCCGGAACAGTACGTTGTTCAGCGACTTTACCTGGTCATACGGGTGCATCTCATCCTTCATGTGCGTCCAGGCATCAAAGTACAGCTGATCCAGCGTTTTGGAGATGTTCGCGAAGTCCACATCCGGATACAGGTAGGAGTTCACCAGATACATGCCCTCCACCAGGTCCTCGGCGCCTTTCTCCTTCCACTCCTTGAGGCGCCGCATCAGCCCCTCAAACTGCAGGTTGTGTATCAGGTCTTCGATCTTCTTCTGCAGATCGCTGTCCAGGGTCTCCTCCCACTCCTCCTCCAGAAACGGGATGATCCCCTCGCCCAACTGCACAATCTGCTTCTCCACATACGACGCTACCTCGTAATCGCTGTCGTCCAACAGCGAGATCAGCGCCTTTATCTCATTCTTCGTCACTATAAATCAGTTAGAAATTCAAAATTAGAAATTAGAAAGTCGGGAAACCACAGCTTTGTAAGCTCTTATAAGAAACCCTCATTTCCAATTTCTAATTCATAATCTTGAGCTTTTCTCACGTCTGTATCACACCCACGTTATACGGTTTTTCGATCGGGGCGTGGTTGGCGGCCTCTATCCCCATCGAAATCACCTTGCGCGTCTCCAGCGGGTCAATGATTCCGTCTACCCACAGGCGGGCGGCGGCATAGTAGGGCGAGAGTTCCTCGTTATACTTGTTGGTGATGCGCTCCAGCAGCTCTTTTTCTGCCTCAGGGGTTATCTCCTCCCCTTTTGCCTTCAGGGCCGACACCTGGATCTGCAGCAGGGTATTGGCCGCCGCGGCACCGCTCATAACCGCCAGCTGCGCCGTTGGCCAGGCGTAGATCAGGCGCGGGTCGTAGGCCTTGCCGCACATGGCGTAGTTGCCTGCGCCGTAGCTGTTGCCAACTAGGATCGTGAACTTGGGCACCACCGAGTTAGACATGGCGCTCACCATTTTAGCCCCATCCTTGATAATGCCGCCGTGCTCCGACTTGCTGCCCACCATAAAGCCAGACACATCCTGCAGGAACACCAGCGGAATTTTCTTTTGGTTGCAGTTCATGATAAAGCGCGCGGCTTTGTCTGCCGAGTCGGAGTAAATTACGCCGCCCATCTGCATTTCGCCCTTTTTGCTCTTCATGATCTTGCGCTGGTTGGCCACAATACCCACAGCCCAGCCGTCGATGCGGGCCAGGCCGCAAATAAGCGTCTGACCGTACAGCTCCTTATAAGGCTCAAACTCGGAGTTATCCACCAGGCGCCTGATGATGTCCATCATATCGTACGGCTTCACGCGGTCTGCGGGCAGCAAGCCGTAGATTTCTTTTTGATCTTCGGCAGGGGCCGCCGGCGCTACCCGGCTGAAGCCGGCCTTTGGCTTGTCGCCCATCTTGTCGAAGATGTTACGGATGTGGTCCAGCGCCTCTTTGTCGTCTTTACACTTGTAGTCTGTTACGCCGGAGATCTCCGAATGCGTGGTCGCGCCGCCAAGGGTTTCGTTGTCGATGTTCTCGCCAATGGCTGACTTCACCAGGTAGGAGCCGGCCAGGAACACGGAGCCGGTGCCCTCCACGATCAGGGCCTCATCGCTCATGATCGGCAGGTATGCCCCGCCGGCCACGCAGCTGCCCATAATGGCGGCAATCTGCACAATGCCCATCGAGCTCATCACGGCGTTGTTGCGGAACATGCGCCCGAAGTGCTCTTTGTCCGGGAAGATCTCGTCCTGCATCGGCAGAAACACTCCTGCGCTATCCACCAGGTACACGATCGGCAGTTTGTTCTCGATGGAGATTTCCTGGGCGCGCAGGTTCTTTTTGGCTGTGATCGGGAACCAGGCTCCGGCTTTCACCGTGGCATCGTTAGCGACCACCACACACTGGCGGCCCTTGATGTAGCCGATACCCGTTACCACGCCACCGCTCGGGCAGCCGCCCACTTCCTCGTACATGCCTTCCCCGGCAAAGGCCCCGATTTCCAGAAACTCGGTTCCCTCGTCCAGCAGGTAGTCAATACGCTCGCGCGCAGTCATTTTTCCTTTCTTGTGCTCCTTCTCGATGCGCTTTTCGCCACCGCCAAGGTGCACTTTCTTCAGTTTGTTCTTCAGCTGAAAGACCAGCTGTTTCAGGGCGTCTTCGTTCTTGTTGAATTCAATATCCATTCAGGTTAGCTTGATTAGTTTGGGTAAGTATAAAATGCGAAAATCCGCTCATAAAAGCGGATTTTACAAATATACAATTTTCACATGGATGATGTTTATCGGTTTGCTCTCACACTGTCTGCCGAGGCTGGCCGGGTATTGCCCTCCAACGCGCCTTTCTCTGGCACAGGCACATACACCGTGTCCGGCACTGTACGAAACTCCTCCGGGTACCGCTCCTGCATCTCCTTCACCTCCTCCAGGGTAATCACGCGGCCGGTTTCGTCTACTTTATACTTGTCCTTGCGGCCAAACACCGAGAAGCTCACGTAGCGCTTCGGATAGGCCTGTATGTCGCGCAGCAGCAGATCGAGGGCTGCGGAGGAGCGGTTCAGGTTCTCGTACAGCTCCTCGTCATTCATCAGTTTGCCGATGGAGCCCTGGCCGGCGTTAAGCTTCGTGGCGGCCGCCTCCAGCTCCAGCACCGCATCGTTGGCGTTGCGGACCAGCTTGTTTATCTCCACCTGCTTGAGCGTGTCCGTGATGTCGGCCATGTTCAGGGCTAGGCGGTCGATGTGGCGCTGCGTCTGGCGCAGGGAGCTCGTCAGCTGGTTGATGTTGTCGGTGATCTGGTTTATGTTCTCCTGGTTGGAGCGTAGAATGGTGTTGATGGCGTCCGTGGTGGCCCTGGTGTTTGCAAGTATGCCCTGGATGTTGTCCTTCGCCTCGCTGTCGAGCAGGCGGTTAACGCGGGCCAGGGTCGTATCCACTTTGTCTATCACCGGCACTGTTTTGCTGGAGATGATGTCGGTGATGCTGCTCTCTTTGTAAGGGATGAGCGTTTCGCCCCCTTCATACATCTGGGTGCTGTTGCCCAGGTACAGCATGATAGCCTTGCTGCCGAGCAGGTCGGAGTTGGTCAGGGCGGCAATGGTGGAGTCTCCCACCTGCAGCTCCTCTATCACTTCCAGCTTCACCATAATCTGGTTATCCCGGTCCGTCATCAGCTTCAGGCTCTGCACCGTACCCACCTGCACCCCGTTCAGGATCACAGGGTTAGAGGCCGCCAGCCCGTCCACACTATCATACACGACGTAGTACGTATTGGAGTCGGAAAAAATGCTGGACCCTTTCAGGTACATAAAACCAAAGTAAAGTATGGCAATTGCTACAATACCTAGCAGCGCGACTTTAATTTCTTTCGATATTTTCACGTAGGGGTGTTTAGCTCAATTAATTCATAGCCTCCAACTCTTGCTTGTACTCTTTGAAGGCCCGATATATACCTGATGCAATATACGATTGCCCGGTCTTATCGTTAAGAAATTTTTCCTCGGTGGGGTTTGTCAGGAAACCGCACTCGATGAGCACGCTGGGCATGTATGACTTCCAGAGCACCAGAAAGCCCGCCTGCTTCACACCGCGGCTCTTGCGGCCCGCCTTGGTACGGAACTCGCGCTCCACCTTTTCAGCGAAGCGAAGGCTGTTGTCGATGTAGGCGCTTTGGTGCAGAGCGAACAGGATGTGGCTCTGGGGGGAGTTCGGGTCAAAGCCGTTGTAGTTGGCCTCGTAGTTATCCTCCTGCAGAATTACGGCGTTCTCACGCTTAGCCACCAGCAGGTTGCCGTCCGAGGTGTGGAGCCCCATGGTATAGGTTTCGGTGCCGTAGGCGGCGGCGGGGCCAGAGTTGAGGTGAATGGAAATAAAGAGGTCTGCGTTATTCTTGTTGGCGATGCCCGCCCGGTCTATCAGCTCCACGAAATGGTCGTCGGTGCGGGTGTACACCACCTTCACATCCGGCACGTTCCTTTCGATCAGCCCGCCTACCTCTTTGGCAATGCGCAGGGCGACATCTGCTTCGTGCGAAAACTTACCATTGCACCCTACATCCTTCCCTCCGTGTCCTGCATCGATTACTACTGTGCGTAACTTGTACTCTTTCCTGAATGCAAGTTTGTTAGAGGAGCACAGTAAAAAAACAAAAGCCAGAACAGAAACAGTAACAATATTTCTCACAACGCTCGTTAGTTAAAAGCTAAAACAATAACTTTGTACAAATTAAGTAAACTTTTAGGGAACTCTGAAGAAGTTGCGCTACATTTTCATTTTTTTACTGCTGCTGCAGTTTACGACTCTTTCACCCCCGTCGGCGCTCGCTCAGCGGGTGCCCAGACCTGCTGTGGCCCCGCAAGATACACCTCGTGTTGCCGCCCAGGACACAGTAACGCTGCAGGCTCCCAAAGGCGACATCGAGACCACCATCAAATATTCAGCCAAAGACTCCATTCAGTTTGAAGTAGACCGGAAGGTGGTGCACCTGTACGGCGACGCCAAGATCGACTACGGCGACATGAAACTGGAAGCCGCCTACATCGAGATCAACTACGACAACAACACCCTTACGGCCACAACCCTCACCGACTCTACCGGCCAGGAGATCGGCACGCCTGTGTTCTCGCAGGGAGCCGAAACGTACGCTGCCAAGCGCATTGCCTACAACTACAAAACCAGAAAAGGGCGCATCTCTGAGGTAGTAACGCAGCAAGGCGAAGGATATATACATTCGGAGGTGGTAAAACGCAGCCCGAACAACGAATTTTACGGCCTGCACAACAAGTACACGACCTGTAACCTGGAGCACCCGCACTTCTACATCAGTGCCGGAAAGATAAAAGCCATCCCGAACGACAAAGTGATGTCGGGCCCCTTTAACCTCGTGATCGGGGACATCCCTACTCCGCTGGGCTTTTTGTTCGGCCTCTTCCCTACCCCGAAGAGCAAGCGCTCCTCCGGTGTGATCGTACCGAGCTACGGCGAGAACGCGCGCGGCTTCTTCCTGAACAACGGCGGCTACTACTTTGCCTGGAACGACTACGTAGGCACCAAGCTTACCGGCGATATTTACTCGCTGGGCGGCTATAACCTGGATGTGAGCACCGATTACGTAAAGCGCTACGCCTACCGCGGCAACTTCCGCTTCACCTACGATTTCCTGAAAAACGATGAGGCGGACGTGGAAAGCTCCCGGTCCACAGACAACATCCTGAGCCAGCTCCCTCCGACGCAGCGAACTTTCTGGGTTTACTGGAGCCACACACCGGTTACCAAACCGGGGCGCGGTTCTTTCAGCGCCAGCGTGAATGCCGGTAGCCAGCTGCACCAGCGCGTAAACTACAACGGAACGGCGCAGTACCTGGCCCCGACCTTTAACTCGCATGTGTCGTACCAGAAAACGATCCCGAACTCGCCCTTCAGCTACACCATTAAAGCGAGCCAGGGCCAAAGCACCCAAACAGGTACCATGAACTTCGTGCTGCCCGACCTGAACTTCAGCATGTCGCAGGTGGGGCTGGCCGAGCTGTTTTCCGATGCGCCTGCCACCAACAAGTGGTACGAGAAGTTTACGCTGACATATAACGTCCGCGCGTCCAACACCATTTCGAACATACAGCCGGCGCGCACATCCACGAATTTCCCGGTGCTGGACACCTCGCCTGCCGATACCATCGAGGTTAACTTCGGTAACCTGCAGCGCCTGTGGGAAAGCGGCCAGAAGACAGCCATCCATAGTTTCGGCATTGGCCTGGGTAACTACAAGATCATGCGCTACCTCAACTTCAGCCCAAGCGTAAACTACAACGAGACATGGCTGGACGAAAAGTATAGTTTCACCTTTAACCCCGATTCCCAGCGTGTAGACGTGGACACCACGGGCTTCGGCCGCGTGTACCAGTACAGCGCCGGTGCCTCCCTCAACACCACCATTTACGGCACCGTGTATGTGAAGGGCGAAAAGGTGGAGGCGATCCGGCATTTGATCAGGCCGAGCATCAGCTACAGCTACCGCCCCGATTTCGGCGACGAGCGCTTTGGCTTTTACCAGCGCACGCTCGTAGGCACGGACCCAAACACAAACCTGCCACGCTACCAGAACCTGGGCCGCTTCAGAACCGGCCTGCCCTCCACAGGGCTTAACTCCTCCCTCAGCTTTAGCCTGGACAACAGCCTGGAGATGAAGGTAAAGGCAAAGAACGACTCCACCGACGCTAAGTTTGAGAAGGTCAGCCTGATAGACAACCTGCGCCTTAGCTCTAGCTATAACTTCGCCGCTGATTCGCTGAAGCTGGCCCCGATCCAGCTGTCGTTCTACACCAAGCTGTTTAAGATGGTGAACATGAACTTCAGCTCGACCTTTAACCCGTACCAGACGGACAGCGCAGGCAGAAACATTGACAAGTACATTTTTGATGCGCGCAAGCTGAAACTGGCCAGGCTGACCAACGCCAGCCTGAACCTGACGGCCAGCCTGAACCCGGAGGCCTTCCGCTCCGAAACCACCCTTCCGGCAAACCTGCCGTCGCTGGTGCCGGACCAGGACCCGGTGCTGCCGCAGTACGTGGACTTTAAAATTCCGTGGACACTGAACCTGAACTACACGTTCTACTACACCCGCGGGCTTGGTGTGGCAAGCAGAAACAACCTCACCCAGACAGTAGGTATAGACGGCTCGCTGAACGTAACAGAGAAATGGAAGGTGACCTACACCAGTACGTATGACATCTCGAACCAGAACATCTCATACGCCAACGTGCAGATTTACCGCGACCTGCACTGCTGGGACATGAGCATCGGCTGGACGCCTTTTGGCTTGCTCCGGGGCTACAACCTCACCATCAACGCCAGGTCTTCGCTCCTGCAGGACCTGAAACTGACCAAGCGAAGCAACTCCGTATATGGATACTAAAACAAAAACAGCCACAGCAGAATGTGGCTGTTTTTGTTTTAAGATTTTATAGCTTTACAACCTCACATAACCAAAGTAGCTATGTCTGTACATAAAAACGATATAAAGAAGGTAACCACGCACCAGCTACAGAACATGAAGGAGCGCGGCGAAAAAATATCCATGCTAACCGCTTACGACTACTCCATGGCCACCATTCTGGATGCCGCCGGCGTAGACGTGCTATTGGTTGGTGACTCCGCCTCTAACGTAATGGCTGGCCACGAAACCACGCTTCCCATTACGCTGGACCAGATGATTTACCATGCCTCGTCTGTTATCAGAGGCGTGCAGCGGGCCTTTGTGGTGGTAGACCTGCCGTTCGGTTCGTACCAGGGCAACTCGTCGGAGGCTCTGCGCTCCACTATCCGCATCATGAAGGAGTCGGGGGCGCACGGCGTGAAGATCGAAGGCGGAGCCGAGATCAAAGAGTCGGTGACACGCATCCTCAGTGCCGGCGTGCCGGTAATGGGCCACCTGGGCCTTACACCGCAGTCCATCTACAAGTTCGGCACCTACACCGTCCGTGCGAAAGAAGAAGCCGAGGCGCAGAAGCTGATCGACGACGCGCTGCTGCTGCAGGAGCTGGGCTGCTTTGCCATTGTGCTGGAGAAGATCCCGTCAGAGCTGGCAAAGAAAGTGGCGGAGAAGCTGCAGATCCCAATCATAGGCATTGGCGCCGGCCCGCACGTTGACGGCCAGGTACTGGTTGTGCACGACATGCTGGGCATCAACAAAGAGTTTAAGCCGCGCTTCCTGCGCCGCTACGCCGACCTGCACACGATCATGACCGACGCTGTACAGAACTATGTGAAGGATGTTAAGAGCAAAGACTTCCCTAACGAAAAAGAAGCATACTAACTACGTTAAAAACTATGAATTAGAAGTTAGAAATGGAAGCTGTAACAGAATTCAGCAACCCCTCTCTCTTTCCAATTCATAGTTTCTAATTCATACTATACAATTCGATGCTGGAAGTTTTGTACGAGGATAACCACGTGCTGGCGGTAAACAAACCGGCCGGCCTGTTGGTGCATGGCGATGAGACGGGAGACATTACCCTGGCTCACCTGGCGAAGGACTACATCAGGCACAAGTACAACAAGCCGGGCAACGTGTTCATCGGTGTCGTGCACCGCCTCGACAGGCCGGTAAGCGGCGTTGTGCTGCTGGCGAAAACCTCCAAGGCCCTTACACGGCTTAACGAGCTATTCCGCAGCAAAAAGACCACAAAAACCTACTGGGCGGTTGTACAGAACCGCCCCAAGCAGGAACAGGGTAACCTCGTGCACTGGCTCGTAAAGGACAGCTCCCGCAACGTAACGAAAGCCTACGCCAAAGAAAACCCGGCAGGCTCCCGCTCCGAACTCAACTACAGGCTGCTGAGCATGCAGCACGGCAAGCACCTGCTGGAGGTAAACCCCATTACCGGCAGGCCGCACCAGATACGGGTGCAGCTCTCTTCTATGCGCTGCCCCATTCTCGGCGACCTGAAGTATGGCGCAGACCAGCCGCTGCCCGACAAGAGCATTGCCCTGCACGCCCGCCGGCTGCAGTTTGACCACCCTACCTTGAAAACCCCGGTAACAGTAAGTGCACCGCCCCCGGACGCGCCTGTGTGGGCCCCGTTCCGGCATCTGGCCTAATGGAAACCCAAAGTGCAAAAATGATTTTCGTCATTTTCTGAACTTTTCGCCCTGCAAGTCTATTTTACTTTAAATTCGTGTTGTAGCTTTGCAGCAGGCGTGGCATGGTTATAGCTCGTTAACTGCCGCACAAGAAACTCAACCCATCATTTACCTGATACATTAATGGCAATTCTTATCTTTTTTGTGGTGCACTGGTACCTGTCGCTGTTCGTGCAGACCTTTTACCTGCACCGCTACGCAGCGCACAAAATGTTTACCATGACCCCGTTCTGGGAGAGGGCTTTTTACCTGCTGACGTATATCGCGCAGGGCTCTTCGTTCCTGTCGCCGCGTGCTTACGCCATTCTGCACCGCATGCACCACGCATTCTCCGACACGGAGCGCGACCCGCACTCTCCGCACTTCTCTAACAACGCTTTCACGATGATGTGGAAGACGAAGGAGATCTACAACGACGTGCTGAACAAGCGCGTGGAGCCGGAGCGCCGCTTCGAGGGCGATTACCCCATTTGGCCTGCACTGGAGAGAATCGGTGACTCCTACTTCTCCCGCATTGGCTGGGGCGTGGCGTACGTGTTGTTCTACATCGCCTTTGCTACGCAGTGGTGGATGTTCCTGCTGCTGCCAATCCACTTCCTGATGGGCCCGGTACACGGCGCTATCGTAAACTGGAGCGGCCACAAGTACGGTTACCAGAACTTTGACAACAACGACAAATCAAGAAACTCGCTCTTCTTTGACTTCCTGACAGGCGGTGAGCTGTTCCAAAACAACCACCACAAACTTCCTAACCGCGTCAACTTCGGCGTGAAGTGGTGGGAGGTGGACCCGACCTGGCCGGTTATCTGGACGCTGGACAAGCTGAGCATTATCAAGCTAAAGCCGGTAAAGGTAAAAGCCGCTAAGGTGCCAAGAGTAAAAGCAAACGCCTAACTATACGCAAAGCCCTCCCGCAACGGAGGGCTTTTTTTGTGCCCCTACTTTACGCTGAGCGCCAATAGCTTAATAAATACCGAAGGGTTGTAGACAATCAGAAATTAATTTCCTAGTTTTGCGGTTCTAAACAGGCGGACGGGTTCCGCCGACTGAAAAACACATTTAAAAATGGCAGTAAAAATCAGACTGGCCCGCAGAGGCCGCAAGAAAGCCGCTATCTACGATATCGTAGTAGCTGACGCTCGAGCACCACGTGATGGTAAATTTATCGAGAAACTGGGTACGTACAACCCTAACACTGTTCCTGCTTTTATCGACTTCAACGAAGATAAAGCGTTCCAGTGGGTGATGAACGGTGCACAGCCAACTGACACCGTAAAAGCAATGCTTTCTTACAGAGGCATCCTGTTCAAGAAACACCTGCAAATCGGTGTTGCGAAAGGTGCTATCTCTCAGGAGACTGCTGATGCTCGTTTCAACGAGTGGAAAGAAGCAAAAGACGCTAAGATCGAAGAGAAACGCCAGAAGGTGGGCTCTGAGAAAGAAGCCAAGCGTGCAGCTGCCCTGGAAGCTGAGCGCAAAGTAAAAGAGGCTCGTGCAGAGGCTATCCGTCAGCGTGACGCTGAGAAAGCTGCTGCTAACGCTCCTGCTGAAGAGGCTGCTGAGGCCCCTGCTGAAGGTGGCGAAGGCGAGGCTACTGAGGAGCAAGCATAATTCGGTGTGCCATGCATGTTGATGAATGCTTTCTATTAGGTTACATCGTCAAGACCCATGGCACGAAGGGGCAAGTAGTCGCGTTTTTTGACGTAGACTTTCCCGAAGATTATGAAGATTTGGAGTCAGTCTTCCTGGAACAAAAGGGAAGGCTGATTCCTTTTTTTATAACGTCTATGGAGCCTGTGCAGAAGGGCCGCTTTATTATTAAGTTCGAAGATGTTCAAACCATCGAACAGGCCGAAGCACTGCGCAACACCTCCATTTACCTGCCACTCGGCGAGCTGCCGGAGTTGGAAGAAGGCCAGTTCTACTTCCACGATGTGATTGGCTACCAGGTGGTGGACGAGCAGCATGGCGCGCTGGGCACCGTAAAAGAGTTTTACGACCTGCCGCAACAGCAGCTGATGGTAATGGATTACCTGGACCAGGAAATGCTGGTGCCGGTCATGGACGAGATCTTCCTGCGTGCCGACCACGAGGCAAAGCAACTGCACGTAAGCCTGCCGGAAGGCCTGCTGGAAGTGTACACGCAGCCATCAGGCCCCGACGAAGCCGACGACCTTGACGAAGACACTGAGGAGGAGAAACAGTAATGCGCTTTGACATCATCAGTTGCCAGCCCGATCTGCTGGACAGCCCTTTCAGCCACTCTATTCTGAAGCGGGCACAGCAAAAAGGTTTGGCAGAGATCCACATTCACGACCTGCGCAAGTACGCCGTAAACAAGCATGGCCAGATAGACGACTATGCTTTCGGGGGCGGCGCCGGCATGGTGATGATGATCGAACCCATTGACAAGTGCATTTCGGAGCTGCAGGCCGAGCGCAAGTATGATGCCATCATCTACATGACGCCGGACGGGCAAACGCTCAACCAAGGCATCGTAAATCAGTTTTCCCTGCTGGAGAACGTGATCATACTTTGCGGCCACTACAAAGGGGTGGATGAGCGGGTGCGGCAGCACTACGTGACGCACGAGATCAGCATCGGGGACTATGTGCTTTCGGGCGGAGAACTGGGGGCAGCCGTGTTGGCAGACGCCATTATCCGCATCATCCCGGGAGTGCTCAACGATGAGTCATCCGCTTTGACGGACTCCTTCCAGGACGGTTTGCTGGCCCCGCCGGTTTATACCCGCCCTGCCGAGTACAAAGGCATGCAGGTGCCGGACATCCTGATGTCGGGCGACACGCCGAAGATAGAGCAGTGGCGCTTTGAGCAGGCCATTGAGCGCACGAAACAGCGCCGCCCAGACCTGCTTAACGAGGAATAAGGGACCAGCCAGGCCCGGTAAATAAGAGTAAAAGGCCATAAGCATTATTTTGCTGATATGGCCACCAGAAATTATATTTTTTTTCTGCAAATGTTCTTATGTAATAAATATTTACATATCTTTGCAGTCCGAATTTTGAAGAAGATACTTTAAGAGAACATAGCCATCATGAGCGAACTAATTAAATTCATTGAGCAGGAATATACTGACAAGCGTGCCTCTTTCCCAACTTTCCAGGCAGGTGATACTATCAACGTACACGTAAAAATCCGTGAGGGTAACAAAGAGCGTGTTCAGCAATTCCAGGGTGTTGTGATTCAGCGTAGAAACGTGAACACAAACGGTGAGACGTTCACTGTAAGAAAAGTATCTAACCAAATCGGTCTAGAGCGTATCTTCCCTCTTCTTTCTCCATCTATCGAGAAAATCGAACTGGTGAGAAGAGGTAAAGTAAGAAGAGCAAGACTGTTCTACCTGAGAGGACTTCAGGGCAAGGCTGCTCGTATCAAGGAAAGACGATAAGAATACCTGTTTTCATAAGTTTTCCATAGTTTTAGTGAAAAGGAGCCGATGACCTCGGCTCCTTTTTTTGTACCTGCACAAGCGGCTCTCCGCCCTCACGTAGCACCGCACCGCGTGCTTTCTCCTCCGGGCGCTGCTGCTTATCTTTACAGCCCACAAACCTAACCGCAACATGAAACGCTTTACCTGCCTCCTACTGCCCTTGCTGGCGCTGCTGCTCTCCTCCTGTAAAACCGATTACACAGAACTTGCGACCTACTCTGGCAACAAGCAGTTACAGGCTGTGATAGAAACGCCCGCAGGAAACACGCGCAAACTGGTGTATGACCGCAAAAAGCAGGAGTTTGTGCCAGACCAGGATGCCGGGCAAACACGCGAGGTGGACTTTCTGCCTTACCCGGGAAACCTCGGCTTTATCCCCTCCACGGAAACAGACAAAAGCGGCAAAGGGCTGGAAATACTCGTGCTGTCGGAGCGGCAGGAGCCAGGCACGGAGATGGAGGTGATTCCGGTGGGCCTGATGCAACTGGAAAACAGCGGAGATTTGCGCCACATCATCGTAGCCGTGCCGGCACGCCCAAGCGAACGCCAGCTGGACGCCACCAACTATAACAGCTTCAGCACGCAGTACCCGGGCGCCAAGGCCATCCTGCAAATCTGGTTCACGAATTACAACAAGTCTGCCGGCACCCGCTTTGTGGGCTGGCGCGATGAGAAGTTTGCCGAGCAGGAAATACAGCGCTGGATGAAGCTCTAGGTAAGCAGAAGTGATTTAGAGCCAGAAAAGGCAGGCTAAGCAAAGCCTGCCTTTTCTGGTATGTACCGGACAGCACACAGCTTTCAGACTAATAGCCCAAAGCTAATGCTATACTTTAATCATGAATAGTAACCAATAAAACCCAAATAGTACAACCTATAAACACAGCTGCGGTAAACATACTTATTGTTTAACTTTCTTTAATAGCCTACATTTTATGAAAACAGCATTTACAGTAGTAGCAGCTCTTTGTTGCACCACAGGAGCAGTGGTAGCGCAAGGCAATCAGTCGGATGTTCTGCAGGAAGGCAACAGAAACCAGGCAAGTGTGCAGCAGGAAGGCGGAGGTAACGAGGCATCAATTCAGCAGACAGGCCTGGGCTTTATTTCCTCTGATAACACAGCTGCAATAACGCAAACAGGCTACGGCAACGCGGCGGAGCAAGTCCAGTATTCATCAGAAAGCAGTACCTCTACCATACTGCAGGAGGGCGCTAACAACACAGCCGAGCAAAACTACGGGCGCGTAATTAACAACACAGCCGTTGTGGAACAGTACGGCAACGACAACACGGCCTCTCAGTCCAACACGGTAGACCCGCTTTTCCTGTCTAACAGCGCTGCCTATGTTTACCAGTTAGGTGATGCGAACACAGCGGTACAGGTACAGCGGGGCCAGTACGACAACACCGTTCTTATTGGCCAGTCCGGAAATGGAAACTACGCCTACCAGTCTCAGGTGGGCGATGGAAACTTTGCTGCCATTGCACAAGCAGGTAACGATAACACTGCCGAGCAGCTCCAGCGTGTAAGCTCTAACGAAGCGTTTATTGGGCAGTTAGGCAACGGGAACAGCCACACTCAGGACCAATCCAGCCGCACCAGGTTAAACACTGCTATCGCCGTAGTAGTTGGCAACGACAACTATGGCTTTCAGGACCAAGGCAGCATCGGCAACACCTCCGAGATCTTCCAGTACGGAGACAACAACGCTGCTATATCCAGCCAAAGCGGCTTCACGTTCTTCATGTCCGGCGACAACTTCAGCCGCACGATGCAGGTTGGCGACAACAACACGGCAGAAACAATGCAGCTGGGCGCAAACCACTCCAGCACAATCTTACAGTACGGCAACAATAACACAGCCACAGTTACACAAAGAGACTAAGTAACGATTTCCAGAAACAAAAAAGCCTCTGTACTTTCAGAGGCTTTTTTGTTTCTGGAAACGAACGGGCTACTTCACTTCCAGCAGCTTGGCTCTCACAGCGTCTACCGACTTTTCCATATCGTGCACGCGCTGGCGGCTAAGCTCCTGCTTCTGCATGTTTAGCTGCACACTCTGCTCCAGCCGCTTTAGCTCCTCAGCGTTGCGCACCAGCTCAGCCTCCAGCTCCAGGCGGCGCTGCTTGTTCTTCTCTATGCTGAGCTGTATCTCGTTTGCCTCCTTTACTACCCGGTCCTGCTCTGCCTTGGTTGCCTGCAGCACATCTTCAGCAGCGTTTATCTGCCGGAACACATCGTCGCGGTACAGTTTGCGGGCAAAGCCGCGCAGGAAGCTTTCGGCCGCAGTGTACTCAGCCGGGGTGCCGTTTTTATTGATGTAGGCCGTGCCCATGTCTAAGTTCCACCACACGTAGCTGCCCTGGGCATCGCTGCCAACGGTGGAAAGCAACCGCATCGGCACCGTAGAAATTGTATCAATCACAGCACCTTCCACTGTCATCACGCCTTTGCTGGTTTTAACGCGCCCGGCTTTTTGCCCCAGGTACTCCTTCCACGACTTCTCAACGGTTTTGGGGTCTAGCTGCACCGATAGCTGCTGCCCGCGGCGCTTTACCCCCTGCACATCCTGCTCTACCTCTCTCACCTGCACCGACTGCGCCTGGCAAACACCGGCGACCATCAGCAAAACAGCAAGTAAAAATCCTCTCATAAGACTTGTAACTTTTGTACTATGTTTATTTTCAGCTACGAAAATACAGAATCAGGCGCAGAAAGAGCCAAGGCAAAACGAATTAATTTAGCCCTAAATTGGTTTGGGTTTCGGGTTGCCTGCACTAACTTTGTCAGCTTATAGTATCCGCAGTCAGAGGTGGTCTTACCGGACGCCAAACATTAACACCACGATAGTTGTTAATTACACTATGAAAGTAACCGTTTGCCGAAAGGAACACTTTAACGCCGCACACAGACTACATAACCCAGCGTGGACGGACGAGCAAAACAATGCAGTGTTTGGCCTGTGCAACAACCCCAACTACCACGGCCATAACTATGAGCTGATCGTGAAGCTAACCGGAACGGTGAACCCTGACACCGGCTACGTGTACGACATGAAAAAGCTGAGCGACCTGGTAAAGGAGCAGGTGGTGAACAAGTTTGACCACAAGAACCTGAACCTGGACACGGAGGAGTTCAGCAACCTGAACCCGACCGCCGAAAACATCGCCGTGGTGATATGGAACAAGCTTCGCGAGCAAATCAGCTCTGACTACGAATTAGCGATTACACTGTATGAGACAGAAAGAAACTTTGTGGAATATAATGGATAACCACGACCTGGAGAAAGAGGAGGCGATGGATGACCACGTGATGAGCTCTCTGGAGACACCGCTACGCGCAGACGCCTTTGACCTTTCGGACGACGAGAAGATTGCGATCATTGAGGGGCATTTCCGCGAGATCATGCATACCCTTGGCCTAGACCTGACAGACGACAGCCTGAAAGGCACGCCGCACCGTGTGGCGAAGATGTATGTAAAGGAAATCTTCCACGGCCTGCACCCGGACAACAAGCCGGTCGCCCGCCGCTTCGAGAACAAGTATAAGTACCACAAGATGCTGGTGGAGCGCGACATTACCGTGTACTCCTCCTGCGAGCACCATTTTGTGCCGATCATTGGCAAGGCCCACGTAGCCTACATACCCAACGAGCATGTGATAGGGCTTTCCAAGCTTAACCGCCTGGTGCATTACTATGCCCGCCGGCCACAGGTACAGGAGCGCCTGACCATGCAGATCGCCAACGAACTGAAGCAGGCGCTGCAGACAGAGAACGTGGCGGTGCTGATAGAGGCAGACCACCTGTGCGTGATGAGCCGCGGCGTGAACGATGTTAGCAGCAGCACCGTAACAGCAGAGTACTCCGGCCTGTTTGAGCAGGAGCAGTACCGCTCTGAGTTTTTAGGGCACATACGCGGCGGCAAGCGCTAAGGCAACAGCCTTACCTGCCACAGGGCAGCCTAAAAAACGGCTCTGCCAGCCCTTAAGCTATATTAAAAAACTTAAATATACCTAAGCTCCGTATAGGATACTCATTGCGCACAACATGCTTAAGAATATATGCCAGGTAAAATTCTAATCACAGGAGGTTCAGGTTTAGTAGGGATGCGCCTATCGGAGATGCTGATAGACCAGGGCTATGAAGTAGCCCACCTTAGCCGCAGGCCGGATAAAGTATCGACCTATAAAACCTTTAAGTGGGATATTGAAGCGGGGTATATAGACGAGAGCGCTATCTCCTACGCCGACTATATCGTTAACCTGGCCGGTGCAAGCGTATCATCCGATAAGTGGAGCGAGGAGCGCAAAAGAGAAATCCTCCATAGCCGCACCGACAGCCTTCACCTGCTGCAAAAGTGCCTGAGCCAGTCTGAGCACCATGTAAAGGGCCTGCTTTCGGCCTCGGCCATTGGCATTTACGGCGACTCCGGCGACCAGCTGGTATCTGAGGAAAGCACGTATGCCGATGATTTTCTGGCAGAGGTGTGCAAAGCCTGGGAAGCCGCCGCCTGGCAGGTACGGGATCTAGGCATACGCACCGTTATCTTCCGGCTGGGCATCGTGCTGAGCGTGAAAGGCGGCGCTTTGCCGCAAATAGCCAGACCGGTGAAAATGATGGCCGGCGCACCGCTCGGCTCCGGAAAGCAGTACATGTCCTGGATTCATATTGATGACGCTTGCAGGCTGTTTATACAGGCCATTGAGGCCCCTCAGTTTGAAGGCGTGTACAATGCCGTGGCTCCGCACCCGGTAACCAACAAGGAGTTTACCAAAGAACTGGCAGAAGCCATGAAGAAGCCGCTCGTGCTGCCCAAAGTACCGGCCTTCGCCATTAACCTGATGATGGGCGAGATGAGCGAGGTTATACTTGCCAGCCAGCGTGTGAGCGCCAACAAAGTGCTGCACACCGGCTTCACGTTTGAGTACAGTTACCTGGAGGAGGCGCTGGAGTCCTTCTACGAAGAGGAAGAAGACTAAAAATAAGTTATCCTATAAAACGAGCGGGGCCAGCTATTCTTTAGCTGGCCCCGCTCGTTTTTATCTGCACCTGCACTTTTTACAGTATGTTGCCAATGTTTAGCAGCTCCAGCACCGAATCCACAGCAGCGGAGTCCGGCAGTGTTTGCTTTGGCAGCACCGTGGTGCAGTTATACTCTTTAGTGATCTTGACCGTCGGTTTCGGGAAGCGCCCCATGGTATAGCCGAGTGCCGGGTCTTTGTAAATCCGCTCCATGAACAGGCCGTACACAGGCAGCGCCGTCTTAGAGCCCTCGCCCAGCTGGGAAGTGCGGAAGTGGATACTGCGGTCTTCGCCTCCGACCCAAACACCGGTTACCAGATCCTTCGTTACGCCCATGTACCAACCGTCGGAGTGGTTAGAGGTGGTACCGGTCTTACCGCCGATCTCGTTACCGTTCTTCCAAAGGTCGTACTCCCAAAGCGCCTGCGAGGTGCCACCCGGCTCCTCCATTCCGCCTTTGAGCATGTGCATCATCAGGAAGGCCGTTTCCTCGCTCAGCACTTTCTTCTGCTTTGGAGTGAACTGATGCACCAGGTTCCCGTTCTGGTCTTCGATGCGGGTGATAAACATAGGCTCCGTGTGAAAGCCGTGGTTCGGGAAGGTGCTGTAGGCCCCTACCATCTCGTACACCGACACATCGCTCGGCCCAAGGCCGATGGACGGCACCGCCTGCAGCGGGCTGGTGATGCCTAGCTTATGGGCATAGGCGACTACTGTTTCCCAGCCTACCAGCTCCGTCAGCTGCGCCGTAACAGAGTTAACCGATTTGCCCATCCCCCGGCGCAGGGTCATAGGCGCACCGGTGTACTCCCAGTCCGCATTGGTTGGCGACCAGCTTTTCTTCTCCCCTTTCTCCACATAGTTAATGGTGATGCGCTTGTCCACGAGCTTATCACAGGGCGAATACCCGTTGTCGATGGCCGACACGTACACGAAAGGCTTAAAGGTTGAACCGGGCTGCCGCCGCGCCTGTTTTACGTGGTCATACTTAAAGTATTTGAAGTTGATGCCGCCTACCCATGCCTTGATATGCCCGGTAAAGGGGTCCATGGTCATCATGCCGCCGTGCAGGAAGTGCTTGTAGTAAGCCAGCGAGTCCAGCGGGCTCATGGTTACGGTCTTCTCCAGCGAATCATTGTCCCAGGTAAACACCTTCATTTCACGCGGGCGGTTCAGCTCCCGCTTAATGGCGGCCATATCATCGCCGTACTTTTTCTGCAGGCGGCGGTAATAGGCGGTGCGCTTGATGGTTTCCTCAATAAAGCCCGGGATCTCCTTGTCCTTCTCATCCACCCACGGGTTTCTGCCCTTCCAGTGGTTGTCGAAGCGCCGCTGCAGCGTACGCATCTGCTCTTCCATGGCGGCCTCGGCATGCGCCTGAATCCGGGAGTCGATGGTGGTGTAGATCCTTAAGCCGTCCCGGTACAGGTCATACCCGTTCTCCTTACACCACTCCTGCAGGTAATCAGCCACAGCACCACGAAAATACGTAGCCGGGCCATCGTAATGGTTTTCCACGCTGTAGTCCAGCACCAGCGGCAACTGGCTCAGCGAGTCTGCTTCAGCTTGAGGCAAGTATCCATACTTTACCATTTGCCCCAGCACGGTGTTGCGGCGGCGGGTGGCGTTTTTGGGGTTAAAGCGCGGGCTGTAGTAGGTCGGGGCTTTTAGCAGCCCCACCAGTACGGCTGCCTGCTCAACCTTTAGGCTATCCGGTGAGGTATTGAAGAACGTGCTGGAGGCGACCTTGATGCCGAAGGAGTTGGAGCCGAAGTCCACGGTGTTGAGGTACATGGCCAGTATCTCCTCTTTGGTGTAGCGCTGCTCCAGCTTGATGGCGGTTAGCCACTCCTTTGTTTTGGAGATGACGATGTTAATGCCCGGAACATGGCCCAGCACACCTTTGGAGTCGTCGGTTCGGGTTTTGTAGAGGTTTTTGGCCAGCTGCTGTGTAATGGTGCTCGCGCCCCGTGCATCGCCCTGAAGGCTGCCGTACACGGCCGACACGATCGCATGCGGGTCAATGCCGGAGTGCTCGTAAAAGCGTACATCCTCAGTGGCTATAAGTGCCTGTATCAGCTGGGGCGACATATCCTTGTAACCCACCGGGCTGCGGTTCTCGCGGAAGTACTTTCCGATCAGTTGCCCGTCGGCGGTATAGAGTTCGGAGGCCTGGTCAGAGCGCGGGTTCTCCAGCCTGTCCAGGCTTGGGGAAGCACCAAACAGGTACAGCAGGTTGTACTCCACGCTCAGCAGGTACAGCAGCACTACGGCAAAGCCCAGGAAAAATACTTTCCACACGAAGCTCACCACCTTCCCAAACACTGTTGTTTTAGGTTCTTGTACTTTCTCTTGCTCTTTCGGCATTGCTAACAAACAGCGGTTTACCCGGTAAAATTCCTTTTAATTCGTCTTTCGAAACGACCACAAAGATACCTTTTGTCCACAACTTCCAAGGATTATCCATCACAAAACTTAGCGAAGCGCAGCCAAAGCTACCGTATTTTGAAGGGGGGTGGCTATATTTGCCCCGGATGCAGAACTAAACAAAACACGTACCATGCAACAGACGCTTCAGCAGACATTTAACCGGATAGTAGGGCTGCCGCTTACCAAAACAACCCGCACCGAAACCGTGCAGTACTTCCACTTCGGGCACACCCACTATACTACCCCGCAGGGGCTGGTGCTGGATGTGGGCGAGATAACCCTGGCCGTAAACTGCCCCTGGCAGTTGCAGCAGCCCGCTGGCGAGGCTATCAAGCATAGCGAGGTGTTTATCCGGAAGCGTGAGGCGGGCCTGCCAACCCCGGTCTGGGACTGGAAAAAGCCGGGCTCCAGCCTGCTGGACCAGCGCATGGCGAACCTGATCAACAACAACCCGAACCTGGTGGTTGAGCGCGCCGAGCAGCAGGGCGAACTGGGGCTGATGCTGTACTTCAGTGACGGCACCACGATCTCGGTGATGCCTGACCCGGCCCAGCCTGCGGCGGAGTACTGGCAGTTCTTTAGCAATACGGGCGATGGCCTGAAAGTAGGCGCCGGCGAAGGCGGGATTGCCTAAGCTCATACTTCCCCGGCTGTACCTGGCAGGGTAGAAAAGCCCGGCCAGGTGCCCGGTGGCTGCTGGGCTGGTGCGGCGAGGGCTGCCGTAGCAACCTTTGGTGCGGGTGTGCAGTACCTTAAGCAAAAAGAACTGTTGAAAACCCGCCTCCAACTTTGCGAGCTTGAGGACCTGCCATGGTTTCCGCAGGCCATCCGTGAGGGCATGCAGGACTTCCTGCGCTTCATGATCACCCGGCTGAACACGTACGAGCCCGCGCTACCGCAGCTCCAGCAACTGCTGGAGCACACACAGCAGCGGCACATCACCGACCTGTGCTCAGGGGCAGGCGGCGGCATAGCCCCTTTGCGGCAGGAGCTGAGCAAGCGGATAGGGGCTTCCGTGCAGGTTACGCTCACCGACCTGTATCCCAATGTGGAGGCATACGAATACCTGCGCAAGGGCTCCTCCGGCACCATCAGCTTTATACCTGAACCTGTAGACTGCACCGCCGTGCCTGCAAGCATGCGCGGCGTGCGCACGATCTTCTCCTCCTTCCATCACTTTCCGCCTCCGGTAGCCAAAGCCATCCTGCAGGATGCCGTGGACAAGCGTGCCGCCATCGGCGTTTTTGAAGGCGCCAAAAAGTCCTGGGGCGAGATGCTGCTCCTGTGGCTGCTGTTTCCGGTGGTGATACTTTTGGTAACGCCTTTTATCCGTCCCTTCAAGCTGAGCAGGCTGTTTTTCACGTACATCATTCCGCTCATCCCCCTCGGCATTATCTGGGACGGCACGGTTTCGCTGCTGCGGATTTACCCTCCAAAGCTGTTAGAGCGTATGGTAGAGCAACTACAGGCACCGCATTATACCTGGCAGACGGGCAGGACGGGCTCCGGCTTGGGAAAGCACGTAATTTACCTTATCGGCTACCCTACCGCGCAAGGCACCTCCAGTTAGCCGAACGGATAGATGCCCAGGCCATGCAGCCACCAGTTAACTTAACCGCCAAACCATTGAAGCACACAAAACAATACAGCAGCGCGCTTACCCTGATGCGCATCCCGTTTTCGGTATACCTGATGCCGGTTTTCTGGTTTGCGCTCAGCACCCTGCAGCAGGTGGACGTTTGGCGGGCGGCCATGGTGTTTCTTATACTTCATGTGTTTGTTTACCCGGCTAGCAACGGGTACAACTCCTACTACGACCGCGACGAAGGCAGCATCGGCGGGCTCAAGAACCCGCCCAGGGTAAACCGGCAACTCATGCACCTGGTCCTGCTCTTCGATGTATGCGCTGTGCTGCTCGGGCTGCTGCTTTCGCCGCTGTTCGCCTGCCTGGTGGCCCTGTACCTGCTCATCTCCAAGGCCTACAGCTACGAGGGCATCCGGCTGAAGAAGCACCCTGTCGCCAGCACATTTGTCGTCACTTTCTTCCAAGGGGCGTTTACCTATGCCATGGTGCAGGTAGGCGTAGGGCTGTCACTGCCCCAGGTGCTCAAAACGCCAAACGTGTGGTTTGCGCTCGTAAGCACGCTTTTCCTGTGTGGCTCCTATCCCCTTACACAGATTTACCAGCATGAAGAAGACAGCCGCCGCGGCGACCGTACCCTGAGCTTGCTTTTGGGCATAAAGGGCACTTACCTCTTTGCCGCCCTCAGCTTACTGGCCGGGGCCGCTTTGCTGCTGTGGTTATACTTTGCCATGAACCAAATGCGCAGCATCTTCATCTTCCTGACGTGCACGGCGCCAATTTTATACTTTTTTACGGGCTGGGTGCTGCGCGCGCAGCACGACCTGCGTGTGGTAAACTATGAAAACACCATGCGGATGAACAAGATATCCTCTCTCTGCATCAGTGCGGCTTTCGTGGCGATCATGCTGGCGAACTAAAACCGGCATCCGTAGTATGAGGATATAGCAACAGAACGCAACGCCTATGAAGTTTCTAGACGCCGCAGTGGCAGGCATAGCCGGTACCGCTGCCATGACCGCTTTCCTGTATTTACTCTCTTTCTTGACGCACCGGGTGATGAAGGTCGTGCGCATCCTCGGAACCATGCTCCTTAACCGCACCCGTCCCGACGGCAGCCTCTCTGAGCTGACAGGCACCAAAGTAGCTGGCACCATTGCCCATTACGGTGTGGGCATTTTTTTCGCCGTAATCTACCTTGCCCTCTGGGACTCCGGCGTTGGGCTGCCTACAGCCTCCTGGGGCCTGCTGTTCGGCCTGGCGCATGGGCTGGTGGCAATGCTTGTTTGGTACTTCTTCTTTATGATGCACCCCCGCCCGCCCCTCATTAAGCTCAGAACGTACCTCACCACACTTATCTTTGCCCACATTGTTTTTGGGTTCGTCACGTCCTACACCTATCACCTCCTGCTCCGCCCGGCTTATGAGTTCTGGTGGTAGCTCTCCTTCAAGGCTCCCCTGCCCCAGGCGCTACGCTTGCTGTTACCCCTCCTGCAGTGCCGCCTTAACCACCCTTGCCACACCAAAGCAGGAAATTGCACTTGTTCTGCAGCAGTGGCAGCAGCTATGGAATAAGTATAACTATAGGCCTTGGGCTAGATGCTTTGTGCAGTTTGCGATAACGGGCTGGCAACGGGGCAAAGCCTGAAACGGAACCAGCCGCCTGTAAACCTGAGGGCGAACGGCGGCTAAGAAGGACAGCTTATATCAAGCTACAAAAACCGGTAACGCAGGAGACAGCAGACAGGGCATACCAAGGGTATAAACGCAAAACAGCCTGCCGACCATCAGGTCAGCAGGCTGTTTTGTATATGTTAAGCTACTACTAGCTTTCCTTACCCATTCATCGAGATCAGGAACTCTTCGTTGCTCTTGGTGCCCTTCATTCTGTCTTTCAGGAACTCCATGGCTTCGATTGAGTTCATGTCGGACATGAACTTGCGCAGGATCCAAATACGGTTCAGCTCATCTCTGTCCATCAGCAGGTCCTCGCGGCGAGTACCAGAAGCAGGTACGTCGATAGCAGGGTAAACGCGTCTGTTGGCCAGTTTGCGGTCCAGCTGAAGCTCCATGTTACCGGTACCTTTAAACTCTTCGAAGATCACCTCATCCATCTTAGAGCCTGTATCGATCAGGGCAGTTGCGATGATCGTCAGGGAGCCGCCGTTCTCTACGTTACGGGCCGCACCGAAGAAACGCTTCGGCTTGTGCAGGGCGTTGGCATCCACACCACCCGACAGAATCTTGCCAGACGAAGGAACTACGGTGTTATAGGCACGTGCCAGACGTGTGATGGAATCCAGCAGGATTACGACATCGTGGCCACACTCTACCATGCGCTTGGCTTTGTCCAGTACAATGCTGGATACTTTAACGTGGCGCTCTGCCGTCTCATCGAAGGTAGAGGCAATTACCTCTGCCTTTACGCTGCGGGCCATGTCTGTTACCTCTTCCGGGCGCTCGTCGATCAACAGGATCATCAGGTACACCTCCGGGTGGTTTTCAGAGATGGCGTTCGCAATCTCCTTCAGCAACACGGTTTTACCGGTCTTTGGCTGTGCCACGATCATACCACGCTGGCCTTTACCGATTGGGGCAAACAGGTCCAGGATACGGGTAGACATTTGGCTTGGGCGGGTGGTCAGTTTCAGGCGTTCTTCCGGGAAGAGCGGCGTCAGGTGCTGGAACGGAATACGGTCGCGGATCTCCTCGGTAGTACGTCCGTTTACTGTTTCTACTTTAAGCAGTGCAAAATATTTCTCTCCTTCTTTGGGCGGGCGGATCTGGCCTTTGACCGTATCCCCTGTCTTGAGCCCGAAAAGCTTTATCTGGGATGGAGAAACGTAGATATCGTCTGGCGAAGCAAGGTAGTTGTAGTGCGTGGAGCGGAGGAAACCATACCCATCCTGCATTAGCTCCAGCACACCCTCGTTCAGGATAATGCCATCAAATTCTTTGAAGTTGTTCGCGTTGGCCGCATTCTGCTGATTACTACGGCGCGTGTTATCGCTGCGGTCGTTGCTGCGGCTCTCTCTGTTGTCGTTGCCGCGGTTATCGTTGCCGCGGTTGTCGTTGCGGGCCTCTCTGCTGTCGTTGCCACGGTTATTATCCTGGCGGCTTTCTCTCTCCCCTCTGTTATCGTTGCCGCGGCTCTCTCTGGCTTCGCTGCGGTTTTCGTCCTTGCTCTCGCTGCGGCTGTCGCGGCGTGTGCGCTCGCGGTGGTTTTGAGCCCCATGGTCCTTTACCGGAGACTCTGCAGGTACTGCGGTTTGGTCTCTTTCTTCGCGGCGCGGGGTGGCCTGGATACGGGCGCGCTTTTCAGGCTTTGCGGCGGCTTCGGGGGCTGCCTCTTCTACTGCAACTGCACTTTCGGTTGTTTCAGCAGTGTCAGCGGAAGCGTTTTGAGAGGTATAGTTGGATTTTTTAGATATATTCTCAGGAGGGGTAACAGCTTGCTGGTCCAGAATCTTGTAGATGAGGTCTTGCTTGCTAAGCTTCTTAAAGTTCTTAACGCCCAGTTGTTCAGCAATTTCTTTGAGTTCTGAAAGAAGCCTATCTTTCAATTCTTCAATATTGTACATAAATAATGGTATGGTAGTTAACTTAACTTGCCAGGTTTCGCGGTGCGCGAACAAAGCGAGAGATTTCGTTTAAATCAGGAAAACAGAATAGGTTGCGAAAGAGTCAGATAGGCACGGGAAAAATGGCCTTCTTCAATTGTACCGCAATGTTATTGCAATGCCTTTTAATTAACAAATATTACGGAGTGTTTTAGAGAAAAAGTTTCAAATTTTGCTTAAAAGATTTCGTAAAAGCCGCTAAATACTCAAAAAAGTCTATTTTTGTGCTTATACATAACACTAACTATGCTACAGCTAACAGTTTTAAGAGAGCAGACCGAGCAGGTTGTTGCCGGTTTGAACAAGAAAAACTACAAAAACGCGGCCGCTGAAGTAGCCGCTCTGCTGGAGCTCGACCAGCAGCGACGTCAGATCCAGAACGAGCATGACTCCCTCCAGAGCCGTGCCAACTCCATATCCAAAGAAATTGGTATGCTGATGAAGAACGGGGAGCGCGAAAAAGCCGAGGCCGCCAAAGCCGAGACCTCCGAACTCAAGCAACAGACCAAAGCCTTAGCCGAACAACTCTCCTCGGTAGAAGAGGAGATTCAGAAAGCCCTGTACAAACTCCCTAACCTGCCGCACGAGAGCGTGCCCTTTGGCAAAAGCGCCGAAGACAACGAGGTAGTGCTCGAGCACGGGCAAATCCCCACCTTGCACCAAGGCGCTCAGCCACACTGGGAGCTTATTCAGAAGTACGATATTATCGACTTTGAGTTGGGGAACAAAGTAACGGGCGCAGGCTTTCCGTTTTACAAGAAACAGGGAGCCCGTTTGCAGCGTGCGCTTATCAACTTCTTCCTCGACGAAGCCATGAAAGCCGGCTATGTGGAGGTGCAGCCGCCGATTATGGTAAACGAGGCCTCCGGCTACGGCACCGGCCAGTTGCCGGATAAAGACGGCCAGATGTACCATGCCACGGCAGACAACCTGTACCTGATCCCGACAGCGGAGGTTCCTATCACGAACATGTACCGCGATGAGATCGTTCCGGTGGAGCAGCTGCCGATCAAAAACACCGGCCACACGCCTTGCTTCCGCCGCGAGGCCGGATCGTGGGGTGCCGATGTGCGCGGCCTGAACCGTTTGCACCAGTTCGACAAAGTGGAGATTGTGCAGGTAACGCTTCCGGAGAAGTCTTACGAGGCGCTGGAGGACATGAGCAGCTACATACAGGGCCTGCTGCAGAAACTGGAGCTGCCTTACCGCGTGCTGCGCCTTTGCGGCGGCGACATGGGCTTCACCTCTGCCCTCACCTATGACATGGAGGTGTACTCTGCCGCCCAGGGCCGCTGGCTGGAGGTAAGCTCTGCCTCTAACTTTGAAACGTACCAGGCCAACCGCCTGAAGCTCCGCTACAAGAACGAGTCCGGTAAAACGCAGCTGCTGCACACGCTGAACGGCAGTGCCCTGGCCCTGCCGCGCATTGTAGCCGCCATCCTGGAGAACAACCAAACGCCAGACGGCATTAACATGCCAAAGGTGCTGCACCCATACTTAGGGTTCGAGAAGATATCTTAGGTTAGAACAGCCTGGCACAACCCCTCTGCACAAGCCGGTGCCTGTGCCGGGTAAACGGTTTAAAGGCTGAGGCCCCTCTAAAAGCAAAAGCCGCTGCACCAGTCAGCGGCTTTTGCTTTTAGAGGGGCCTTCCCATGGCACAGCCTGGCAGCGGCAAAACTATACCTGTAAAGGGGCAGCAGGAGCTACCAGCGGCAGCTTGTAACATCTCAGGCTCATAGGCAGCTTTCGCACTTCCTGTTCAGCTGCCCAGGCTTTACCCGCCAAACTGCTCCAGGTAGGCCTCGTACTGGTTTTTAAGCTTATACTTCTTGATCAGAATCTTGGGCTCGTCGAGGTTCTCCGCCTTTAAGGTTTGCTGCTGCAACAGCCGCAGCAGCGCTGGCTGCTCCTCCTCTGCCCCCTCTACATCTTCATAGTCCCGCAGGAAGGCCGGCGTTAGCAGCAGCTTGTTCTTCTGGATAGCCACATAACCGACAGACATTAATTTCTCCAGCCCCTGCTCCACTTCCTGATGCGTCAGCACTGTTCCGTCAACGGCGTCGGCCATCAAGAGCACTTCCTGCAGCGGCGCGCCGCCTTCTCCGCCTGTGGATAAGAGTAGCGCTTCCAGGAGTTGTGCATCTGTTGTCTTCCAATCTAAGTTATACTTGGGCATCTGCTATTTCTAAGTTATCAAATGGTATATCGCGCATGCACTTAAAGTGCCCTTTCGGGCATTTCTTGTAGCCTATCTTCGAGCATGGGCGGCAACTGAGGCCGTGCACCTCCAACACCTGGTACCTGGTCCGGAAGGGATACATGCCGAACTCCGGAATGGTATTCCCCCACACGCTGATGATCTCCTTTTGGAAAGCAGCCGCAATGTGCATCAAGCCGGTGTCGTGGCTCACCACCTGCCTTGCCTGCCGCACTAACGAGGCTGAGCCATTCAGGTTATACTTACCGCAGGCATTAAAGATAGGCACTGGCTGCCCTTTATTCGTGGCCCCGGGTTCAAAGTGCGCGGCAATCTCTTCTCCCGTGGCGGCGTCCTCTTTGCCTCCCAAAAGTATAATCGGTTGCTGCAGGCGCCCGCAAAGCTCAATGATGCGCTCGGTGGGCAGGCGTTTGGTATAGTGCTGCGCCCCGATGGCAAAGGCCACGTAGCCGTTCTGAAAGTCCTCCGGCAACATCTGCACATCCACCTCATCTGGGGCAGGTATAAAGTAATCCAGCCCCTGCCCATCGTCTTTTACACCCAGGGCTGCGGCGGCTGCTAAGTAGCGCTGTACAATATGCACATCAGGCAGGCGGTTGCGCTTAAAGTTCACCATCAGCCACTTCTCATAGTTCAGCTTATCGAAGCTGCGGCTCGGCTTGCCCAGCCTTGCCTTAATAATGCGTGTGCGCAGGTTGTTGTGCAGGTCTACCACGTAGTCGAAGTTCTCGGCTTTCAGCTCCCGTATCAACTCCCGCAGGCTATCGCCCAGCACATGCACCTCGTCCACGTGCGGGTTGTTGGCAAGTATACTTTGGAAAGCTTTTTTGGTAACGTAGTGCACCTCCGCCCCCGGCACCTGTTGCTTGATGCAGCGGATAACCGGCGTCGTCAGCACGATATCACCAATGGATGAAAAACGGAGTATGAGAATTTTTGGCATGTTATACTTTGGCTCGGCTTTACTGGCTTATACTAGCGCAAGCGTCCGCTTGTGCTGCTATTTTACCGTTAAAGTGGCAGAAAAGAAAGGGCGGCACAAGCGGACGCTTGCACCGCCCTTTTATACGTTGCTTTCTACTTGATCCTCTCCTTGCGCTCTCTGAAGTACTTCTCTACTTCCTCCGCAGATTTAGTATTGAAGGTCATCGCCTTGGTCAGGCCGCCTTTTCTGCCTACCAGCACGCCATACTTCATGTCGGCATAGCCGTTGGTGTGGTGGGCGTCGGGGTTTATACTTAGCATCACGCCTTTCTCCAGCGCATACTGCACATAGCGCCAGTCCAGGTCCAGGCGCCACGGGTTGGAGTTGATCTCGATGATGACGTTGTTGGCGGCACAGGCGTCGATCACCATTTTGTGGTTGATCGGGTAGCCTTCGCGGCGCAGCAGCAGGCGACCTGTCGGGTGGCCGAGCATGGTGGTGTACGGGTTCTCGATAGCCGTGATGAGGCGCGTTGTGGCTTTCTGCTCATCCATGTTCAGGCTGCTGTGGATACTGGCCACTATAAAGTCGAACGTTTTCAGGATATCCTCCTCATAGTCCAGCGAGCCGTCGCCCAGAATATCCGACTCAATGCCTTTAAAGATCTTGAACGGGGCCAGCTTCTTGTTCAATTCGTCGATCTCCTTATGCTGGCGCAGCACATCGCCCTCGCGCAAACCTCCAGCGTAAGACGCTGTTTTGCTATGGTCGGAAATGCCGAGGTAAGTATAGCCTTCGTCGCGCAGGAAGGTCGCCATTTGTTCTAAAGTATGGGCCCCGTCTGAGTAAGTGCTGTGGTTGTGCAGGCTGCCCTTCAGGTCACTGACCTCCAGCAGGGTCGGCAGTTTATTCTCCAGGGCCAGCTGCAGCTCGTTGGTACCCTCGCGCAGTTCGGGCGCAATGTAGGCCATCCCCGCCGATTTGTAAATGTCTGCCTCGGAAGCATAGTTCTGCTCGCGCACAACGGTCAGCAGGTTGGTGCTGCTCGTAAAAGGCTGCGCCAGGTGCGCGGGAGCGGCAGAGTGCAGCAGCACCTCGTTAGCAAAACGCTCGGCTGGCACCAGCTTCACCTCCACAGGCAAGCCGCTGTTTACGTGGGAGCCGCGCCAGGCAAACGGGCCGGAGTTCTTCTCATCCTCCTCCAGCTCCGGCATACTTTGTAGCGCCTGGTGCGCCTGCACCGGAGCCCCGGAGCCAAGCACAAACTGGAGGGCTGTCACAATCTCCATCCGGCGACGCACTTCCCCAACCAGCTCCACCTGTGCCTCCGGCAGCACTGCTTTTATACGTTGCAGCAGCTCCTCTGCCATCGCTTCGGCCTCAGCGTAGAGTAGTTTGCCGCGGTTTTGCTGGGTGAAGAGCAGCGCCTGTTTTATGTTCTCCTGCGTTTTGGCACCAAAGCCCTTCAGCTTGCTCACCCTGTCCTGCTCGCATGCCTCCAGCAACTCCTCCACCGTTTCGGCGCCGAGCTCTTTCCAGAGGTTGCGTACTTTTTTAGGCCCGATGCCTTTGATGCGCAGCATTTCCACCACACCATTAGGAGTAACCTCCAGCATCTGGTCCAGCTCGGCAAAAGAGCCGTTCTGGTTTATCTCCACAATTTTAGCCGCGATGCCCTTGCCCACGCCCTGGATGCTCTCCAGCTGCGCCTGCGCCATCTGCTCCAGCGGCTCCTCCACCAGCTCCAGCGCCCCCACTGCGTTGGTGTAAGAGCGGATTTTGAACGGGTTCTCGTCGTGCAGCTCCATCAGCTCGGCTGCCAGCTTAAACTGTTTTATGATCTTCTTATTTTCCAAAGCCTATGTCTTGTCTGTGTTTTACAAAGATAGGAAAAGCCCCCGAACCTTGGCGGCTCCCCGGCGGCTGTTTAGCTGCTTTCGCATGCACTCTGTAAAATCCTATACCACCCCCTGCATCATCCAACATGGCGACAGTTACATTGCAATACTTCTATGTATAAGCATAATTGCTTACCTTAGCATGTAAACTACTTTTAACCGGTATGAAATACGCATCTTTGCTCTGTCTGCTGTGCCTGCTGTTTATGGCCGTAACATGTAAAAAAAGTGACAAAAAGGCCGCAGAGCTGGTGGGCAAAACGTGGCTGCACTCTTTTGAAGAGGACGAGGATGGCGTCTGGGCGTACCGGCCAAACTCCTTCGATTTCCCCCCCTCGCGCGGGCGCACCGGGTTTACCCTGGAGCCAGGCGGGGTGATCAAGCGCTACGAGATTGCCCCCACCGACGGGCTGACCGAGGAACAGGGGCAGTGGGAACACCTGGAAGACGGCCTGTTCCTGATCCGCATGGCACCCGGCAGCAACCCGCCGCTGGAGTATCAGCTACAGATTGTTTCGCTTGATGAGGATTTGCTGAAAGTAAGACGGGTGGAGTAGTATTCTGAACACCGCCCGCACCTTAACAGTATAAGAAAAGGAGATGCTGAACTACGAGAAGCTATCGAAGACCAATCGTACCATGGCTGCCATGCTGCTGCTCATCATGTTCATGGTGCTCGCCGTAACGGACCTGTTCATCAGTTTCTTCGGCGGGGCAGTGCTGGGCGTGCTGCTGGTGCAGTTTGCCCTGGAGGTACGCATGTTCTTCAGGCGGCGCAGCGAGATAAGGGGCAGTGTGCGGTTCTACCCGCTGATAAGGTCGTACGAGAGCCTTCCGCCCAACAACAGAATGCTGATCAGGGTCGCCCTCCATGCCCTGTTAGTTCTCTTAGTCCTCCTGGGTTTACTTAGCACCTTCTGGGGCGGCCTGGTGCTCGGCGTGCTGGGCACTGTCGTCTTTAACGAAGTGCTGATGTACCGGCAGCAGAGAAGAAAAGCACCGGTACAAAAAACGAACATCCAACCATAACCACACCTATAATTTTCCTGACACATGCAACACTGGTTAGTAAAATCAGAACCTGAAGCATATTCCTGGGCAAGACTAGTAAAAGAAGGCCGCACCATGTGGGACGGCGTCCGGAACTATCAGGCCCGCAACAACATGCAGCAAATGCAGCCCGGCGACCTGGTGCTGTTCTACCACAGCGTATCCGAGAAGGCCATCGTGGGCATCGCCAAGGTTGACAAAGCCGCTTACCCAGACCCTACCGCCGAAGAGCAGGGCAAGTGGGTGGTGGTAGACCTGGTGCCCTTCCGTGATTTTAAGGAGCCTGTAACGCTGGAGCAGATAAAGCAGGATGAGCGCCTGCAGAACATCGCGCTGCTGCGCCAGTCGCGCCTTTCTGTGATGCCGCTAAAGCCAGAGGAGTTTGACATTCTGCTGGCTTTGGGCAACTAAGCGATAAATTTCGCCTCGCCAACAACGAATAGCAGCTAATTGCAGTAAAATGCTTTAGCTGCTATTTTTATTATTATTCCGCCACAGGATAGCACGAACACCCTATAGCCTTATGCCGTACGCCCGATACCTGCTCACCCTGCTGCTTTCGCTCGTGCTGGTGCCGCTGCTGGCCCAGGAGCCTTCCCAGCCTGTCCGCCTGGAACTGCCCTTCGATCCGATAGAGACAGAGGCGGAGGTTATTGCCCTGCCGGACAGCAGCTTGCTGGTGTACCAGAAAACCAGCAACGCCTGGGGTACGAGAGCCACCTTCCGCTTTACCAAGTACAACAGCCAGCTAGAGGAAGTATGGTCTGACACCGCCTCCCTGGCCCCGGACAGCAACTTTCTCCGCTACTACAGCGAGCAGCCTTACACCTACCTGGTCTTCGACGCCAACGACCTGCAGGACTACACCTTTGTGCGCCTGCACGACAAAAACGGCAGCATCTGGCACAAGAAGTTTGAAATTGACCCCATTGAAGGCGTTTACGAGTACCAGGTGCTGCAGGGGAACTACTTTATCATCGGGCAGAACAGAAAGACCCAGAAGCCACTGCTGCTGCACCTGAACCCCGCTACCGGTAACATCCAGCTCCTTCCCTCCGTCTACGGCGACGAGTCCACTTTCTCAGACCTGCTAGCTGACCCGGCGCAAAACCGGGTAGACGCCGTCATCACGGAGTCCAACGGCCGTGTCTCCAGGCTGCAGGTGAAGAGCTTCGCCCCGGACGGCAAGCTGCTAAAGAACTACTTTATACTTCAGAAGGAAGACAAGAGCCTGCTCAACGCTGAGATAACCCCCGGCGACAGCACCCGAAAGATGCTCATCGGCACCTACGGCACACGCGACCTGCGCTATAACCAGGGCTTCTTTACAGCCCCCCTTGCCGCCAACATTGTGGCCAACGCGGAGTTTTACAACATGCTGCAGCTTAAGAACTTCCTAAAGTACATGAAGCCGCGCCGCGAGGAGCGTACCCGCCGGCGCGAGGCAAGTCGCCTTAAAACAGGCCGCAGCCCCAGCTACCACTACCGCCTCCTGCTTCACGACCTCATCGTAACCCCGACGGGCTACGTGCTTGCCGCCGAAGCCTATTACCCCCAGTACAGCAGCAACTCCCGGAACATCGGCGCAGGCCGCACCATCACCATTGGCCGGCAGGAGGAGGGGTACAAGCGCACACACGCCGTGGTGCTGGGCTTCGACAGGAACGGGGTGCTGCTCTGGGATAACACCTTCCCGCTAGTTGGCGTGACAAGCTATGAGCTGACGCACACCGTAGAGGTGCAGTACCTGCCTGACGGGCGCGTGGTGATGGCCTACCCTGAGGACGACAAAATCATTTTCCACCTGATGGATGAGGACCGCTACAATGACCAGGAAACGGAACTGACACTGCTGACCTACACCGAAGACGACAAAATACAGGACACTGATCAGCCCGGCATTATCAGGTGGTACGGCAACAACATGGCGGCCTTTGGCTTCCAGCGCATCAAGTCGAAGAGCGGCAACAGCAGGGAGGTCTTTTATGTAAACAAGATCTCGTTTTAGAGCTGTTAGAAATGCTGCCGTACTTCCTGGGCTGTACTTCGGCAGGGCAGAAGGCCCCCTTCCTTTTGTGCTCCGAAGTGGAGAAGAGTCCCCAGCTTTCCTGAGCTGTCGCTTAAAAAGGCACGGTGGCCGTAGCTAGCAAAGGGAACACAGGGCCAAACTGGAACGCCTGCACGCGCTGGCCCCACAGTAAGAAGGCACACGCTGCCGGTCGCCAGCACTTCCTCCACGCTAAATCTCACAAAACTTTCGCTTCTTCACCTGACTTTCTATATTTGCATCTAACTTCTTCCGGCTATGCAGAAAAGACTCATCGTAAACCAGCAACTGCTCGAAATCATGGTGATGCGCCTGTGCCACCAGCTCATCGAGAACCACGGCGATTTTTCTGATTCTGTTATCCTGGGCCTGCAACCGCGCGGCAAGTACGTAGCGCAGCGCATCCAGAGCACGCTGTCGTCCATCTTGGGCAAGCAAGTACCCACAGGCCTCCTCGACACCACTTTTTACCGCGATGATTTCCGCAGGAGAGACACGCCGCTTGCCGCCAACGCCACGAAAATAGATTTTCTGGTGGAGGGCAAAAAGGTGATCCTGGTGGACGATGTGCTTTACACCGGCCGATCGGTACGCGCCGCCCTGGATGCCATGATCGCCTTTGGGCGACCAGCCAACGTAGAGCTGCTGGTGCTGGTAGACCGCCTCTACACGCGCCATTTGCCCATCCAGCCCACTTATGTGGGCCACCAGGTAAACTCGCTGCAAAGCCAGCGCGTGCTCGTGGAGTGGAAAGAGCAGCAAGCCAACGAAGACGCCATCTGGCTAGTTACTAAATCCGACGAATAAACCATTCTCCCATGCAAGAGCTCAGCGTCCGGCACCTGTTAGGCATCAAAGACATTACCCCGCAAGACATCCAACTCATTTTTGAGACAGCAGACAATTTTAAGGATGTCCTGAACAGGCCCATCAAGAAAGTGCCTTCGCTGCGCGATATCACCATCGCCAACGTGTTCTTCGAGAACTCCACGCGCACCAGGCTGTCGTTTGAGCTGGCCGAGAAGCGGCTCTCTGCCGATGTGATCAACTTCAGCAGCAGCAGCAGCTCCGTTAAAAAAGGCGAGACCCTGCTCGACACCGTGAACAACATCCTGGCCATGAAGGTGGACATGATTGTGATGCGCCACTCCAGCCCCGGCGCGCCGCACTTCCTGAGCAAGCACATTCCGGCCAACATCGTGAACGCCGGCGACGGCACCCACGAGCACCCGACCCAGGCCCTGCTCGACTCTTTCTCCATCAGGGAAAGGCTGGGAGAAGTGGCAGGCAAAAAGGTGGTGATCATTGGCGATATCCTGCACTCGCGCGTGGCGCTGTCTAACATCTTCGCACTGCAGAAGCAGGGGGCCGAGGTAATGGTTTGCGGACCGATCACGCTGCTGCCAAAGTACATCAAAGAGCTCGGGGTGAAGGTAGAGACGGATGTGCGCAAGGCCCTGGCCTGGTGCGATGTGGCAAACGTGTTGCGCATCCAGCTGGAGCGCCAGCAAATGAAGTACTTCCCGTCGCTGCGCGAGTACACCCTCTACTACGGCATAGACAAAAAGATGCTGGACAGCCTGAATAAGGAGATTGTGCTGATGCACCCCGGCCCTATTAACCGTGGTGTGGAACTCAGCTCTGATGCCGCCGACTCTCACCACTCCATTATCCTGAACCAGGTGGAGAACGGGGTGGCGGTGCGCATGGCTGTACTCTACCTTCTGGCTCAGAAAGGATAGCTTTCCCAAAAAGAGAAAACACACGCTATGTTATTCCATTTTTTAGAATACAATTATTTAACTAAATCATACTAAACCGCCCTTTGTGATGCAAGGGCGGTTTTTTGTTTCTGGCACGGCAATTGGTAATGTATAAATACAACTATATATACATATAAAACCAAACCAATGAACAGGCTTATAACAGTAACACTAATTATCTTCACTTTTGCAGCAACAATATCCGTAGCACAGGCAGCCAGCAACCCTGTACTTACCAACCAGAGCAAAGTGGTGACCCTGTTGCACAAGGAGGTTACGCGTAGCGAGGTTCGCGAGTTGAAGCTGAAAGACAACCAGTATGAGCAGCTCCTGGACCTTCAGGCGCAGTATAAGCAAGAATTAGAGACAATTAACACGGCCATGATGGGGAACGCTGCCATGGTTGAGGTAAGAAAGCAGGAGCTGGACAAGCGCTATTGCGCCGAATTGGCCAAGGTGCTGCATGAAGATCAGATCATCAGCTTTCTGAATAAAGTAACCGTTTCCGCTACCAAGTAGGCAGCACCTGCACAGCCGGAAGCTGGTAAAAAGCGCAGGTTGGCTAGTAAATCACTTTCCAAAATTGGGAAAAATACACCGGCCAGCTAGCCAATAATTGAAAAAGTTTAGTGTGAAGTATATAATAGATTAAGTTCTTAATGTGCATTAGGCCAGTTTTCCAGCCGGGAAAACTGGCCTAACTTTTTAGCACCACTTTTACGTGCCTGAACAGGTATAAGGAGAGTTTAAAACAATGGACTCATCTCCCTGTTATAACACACAAAGTACAACCTAGCCCATGAGCACACCAAAGAACCTTCGCCTAAGCGTGCTGGACCAGTCTCCGGTCAGGAAGCATGGCAGCGCCCAACAAGCTATAAAGGAAACAGTATCGCTGGCCCAGATGACGGAGAAGTGGGGCTACACCCGCTTTTGGGTGTCGGAGCACCATAACACCCGCGCCCTGGCCGGCTCCACGCCCGAAGTGCTGATTGCCCACCTGGCAGCGCAAACCAAACGTATACGCCTGGGCTCCGGCGGCGTGATGCTGCCCCACTACAGCGCCCTGAAAGTGGCGGAGAACTTTAAGATGCTGGAAACGCTTTACCCCGGCCGCATAGACCTCGGGCTCGGCCGCGCCCCGGGCACCGACAGGCTGACGGCCGCCGCCCTGAACCCTTACAACGACTTCAACGAAGCGGCTTTTATGCAGCAGCTCAAGGACCTGGGGCATTACCTGCACGACACCTTCGAGCCCGGAGACGTCACCGAGAAGATACGCGCGACACCTGTGGCTCCCTCCGTTCCACCGGTGTGGATGCTGAGCAGCAGCGGGCAAAGCGGCCTGTTTGCCGCGCACTTCGGCTTTGCCTTCTCCTTTGCCCATTTCATAAACCCTGTCGGCGGGCCCAAAATGGTACAGGCCTACAAAGATCATTTTGAGTCCTCTGCCTTCTTACAAGAGCCAGCGGCCAATGTGGGCGTTTTTGTGCTCTGCGCCGATACAGCGGAAAAGGCGCAGGAACTGCAAAGCACGATGGACCTCCTGATGCTGCGCATCGAGAAGGGGATCAGCGCCGGTGTGCCGCCTTATGAGGACGTGCAGAAGCAACAGTATTCCGAGGCCGAGCAGCAGCGCATCTCCTTTAACCGCCAGCGAGTGGTTAGTGGCACAAAAGAGCAGGTAAAACAGCAGCTGGAAGCCTTAGCCGCACAGTATGGCGTGGAGGAGCTGGTTGTGGTAACCATTACGCACAGCTTTGAAGACCGCCTGCGCTCCTATGAGCTGTTGGCAGAGGCGTTTGAACTGGAAGAGCAAAGTGTGGCCGCAACTGCCACCTGATTAAAGTTGCAGTGAACGTTGATTTTCAGGAAGGGCAGGCCAGTTGGGCTTGCCTTTCTTGGTTTCAGGCGTTAGCCACCCCGAAGGCGTTGCGCTGCCCCAGCCTTCCCCCTGCTGTGCGCGGGCGGTTTCCATAAAAAAAAGCGCTGCAGGCATTTGCCTGCAGCGCTTTTTACATAGTGTCTGTTATTACTTCTTTATTCCATATTCAGCTGCAAGTCCGGCGTGTTGAGCTCGAACCCTACCCTACGGTTTATCCTACGGGCAGTCTCGGTTCTGCGTCTGGACAGGCGCTCGTTAACTTTCACCAGCGGCTGGGTCTCACCGTAGCCTTTGGTTACCAGTCTGTCCGGGTTCTGTACGCCTTGCTGTATCAGGTACTCCTTCACAGCCTCAGCTCTGCGCTCAGACAGTGCCTGGTTGTACTCCTCGCTACCGATGAAGTCAGCGTGGCCTTTGATCAGCAGTACGTGGTCAGGGTATTTCTGCAGGGCCACAATTACGCTGTCAAGCAGTTGCTTGTAGGCATCCTGTACACGTGCCTTGTCAAACTCGAAGCGCACTTTCTCGTCGATCAGCTTCAGAGTAGCCTCATCCAGCTCAGGGCAGCCTTTTGTAGCGGCAGTACCGGCAGAGTTAGGGCAGGCATCTTCGTTATCCGGCACACCGTCACCGTCTGAATCTACAGGGCAACCGTCGGCACCCACTTGCACGCCGGCCGGCGTATCAGGGCAGTTGTCGTTGGCATCAGCCACGCCGTCGTTGTCTGCGTCAGGGCAACCGTTTGTAGCAGCAGTACCTGCTTCGTCAGGGCACTGGTCATTCTTGTCGGCAATACCGTCGCCGTCTCTGTCAGGGCAGCCGTTCAGGTTGGCTACGCCAGCCTCTGACGGACACTCATCCTGGTAATCCGGCACACCGTCACCGTCTGTGTCAACAGGGCAGCCGTTCTTGTCCACCTGCACGCCGGTCGGGGTGTCAGGGCAGTCGTCTCTTCTGTCCGGCACACCGTCCATGTCTGTGTCTTTCGCCTTACCGAGGCTAAAGCCAAGGCCCACGTTGTGCATCAGGAACTGGTCGTTATCCCCTACATCGTAGCCGTCAATTTTATCCTGGCCCATAATCATGTAGTTGGTCTCCACGAAAGCGCTCACGGCATCTGAGAAACGGAAACGGATACCGGCTCCGGCTCTACCAGCCATGGTAAAGAACTTATCGTCGTTATGCACGGCAGGACCTCCGGCAGGGGCATTGGCATCGGTTTTAGCCCAGGCGCCGCCACCTGCTACCTGCAGGTAAGGGCCGATAAAGGCATCCTCCTTCAGGATAGTACCATACATTTTCAGGCGCAGGCCCAGCATAACGGTACCCATTTGTGCGTCGAAAGAGGAACCGGAATAAGTCCCTTCGCCTTTGTCTTCCGTGCTACCATAAGTCAGGTGCAGGCCTGCATCAAAAGATGGGCTCAAATAGCGGTTCAAGGAGATGCCCCCACCCCACTCAAGGTCACTGAAGCCATCATCGCCTGTTATATCGCCTTTATACTGCAAGGCACTCCCGTATATTTGAAGGTTTGTCTTTTGATCAGAGCTTTGCGCAAATAATCCGGGGCTTGCCATAAGCAAGAACACGAGCGCGAAAGCGAGTCTACTAAAGTTTGATAGTTGTGTTCGCATAATTTCTACAAAGTATATGTTGATATGACAATACGTGCATGTTTCAAAACGAGTTTGTTTCTTCCTGAAAAAATAAACCCATCACGGGGCACCCAACTAGTACCCCGGCACGCCTCTTTATAGATTGGTAGTAGTGAATCATAGGCACAAGAAGCAATTCGGTTGAACATAGTGCACTGTGAGACAGGCGCTAAATTGCACTTCTTTGCAGCAGGAAAGCGCCGGCCCCGTGTGCTCTATACTTCAAACTGAAACTACCGTGCAAGGTTTTACTCTGAAAAATATTTTGATGCAAGGGCAATAAATTTAGTGTAAGCACAATAAAAAAGGTTGCCGGTAATATCCCGACAACCCTTCGCCTCTGGCTGTTTTCTTACAAATACCGTTATTTGCCCATTAGCCGCTCAATATCGTCGGCCTCTATCGGAATGTTTTCCATCAGGTCTTTCGGCCCGTTGTGCGTGATGAGGATATCGTTCTCCAGCCGGATGCCGATACCTTCCTCCCAAATGTAGATGCCGGGCTCGCAGGTAAAGACCATCCCCTCCTCAAACGGCCGAAAGCGGTTGCCCACATCATGCACATCCAGCCCCAGGTGGTGCGAGGTGCCGTGCATAAAGTACTTTTTATAAAGTGGCCGCTCCGGGTCCTGGTTGCGCACGTCGCTCTCGTTCAGGAGCCCGAGCTTGATGAGCTCATTCTCCATCACGGTGCCCACAAATTTGTGGTACTGGTCCAGCGTGTTGCCGGGCACCAGCATGCGGGTCGCCGCTTTCATCACTGTCAGCACCGAGTCGTACACCTCGCGCTGGCGCTTGGTAAACTTGCCGCTTACCGGCACGGTACGGGTTAAGTCTGCTGCGTAGTTGGCGTACTCCGCGCCGAAATCCATCAGCACCAGGTCACCGTCTTTGCACTCGCGGCTGTTTTCTACATAATGCAGGATGCAGGCATTTTCGCCGGAGGCGATAATAGGCGCGTAGGCCGGACCGCGGGAGCGGTTGCGCAGAAACTCATGGTACAGTTCCGCCTCTATCTCATACTCCATCACGCCTGGTTTTATAAAGCCAAGTAATCTTCTGAAGGCTTTTTCGGTGATGTCGCAGGCCTCCTGAATCAATTCTACCTCCCGCCCCGACTTTACGGCCCGCAGCTGGTGCATGATGGGCGCGCTGCGCTCATACTTGTGCAGCGGGTAAAGCTCTTTTATTCTCCTGATAAAGCGGGCATCGCGGGTTTCTACCTCCACCACGGCGCGCAGGTGCTCGTTGCTGTTCAGGTACACGCGCTCTGCCTCGAATATAAGCGAGTGCAGCACCTGCTCAAACTGGTGCGTCCAGTACACAGCCGCTATCCCCGATGTTTCCCGGGCCTGCTCCTTCGTCAGCTTATAGCCTTCCCAGGTGAGGATGTGCTCGTTGGTCTCGCGTATAAACAGCAGCTCCTGCAGCTTTTCATTCTTGTTGTCGGGGAAGAGCACCAGGATGCTTTCCTCCTGGTCAATGCCTGACAGGTAGAAAAGGTCGCTGTTCTGCCGGAACGGCATGGTGCCGTCAGCGTTTGTCGGCATCACATCGTTGGAGTGGAAGATGGCGATGGCACCTGGCTTAAGCTGTTTTACAAAGTTATGGCGGTGGTTGATAAACAGCTCCTGTCCGATAGGGTGGTATTTCATCTAGTTTTATTTCCGTTGGGTTATTAGAATCGCTTCGTACTTAAAAATAGCATAAAAATATAGCTTCAGCAATTGCAAGGAATCTTCTGGTTTTTGAACGCCACTAAACTTCCCCTAGTATGCACCACAGATGAAGCTATCATCACATGAATTTAAGCAGCCGGAAAGTATAGATTTGGAAAGTATAAAGTAAAATTTATACCTTTAGCACAACACTTTAGGGGTGTCCTGCCGCCAATACAGAAAGGCCGGACTGAGAAATACCCTCTGAACCTGATACAGTTAGCACTGACGAAGGGAAAAGTTATGACGAGATATACACCTGTCCTCCTACTTCTTCTTAATTCTGCTCGGCCAGTAAGCGCCAGTGCTAGCTGCATCCTATCCCGAGCAAACAATGACAATTTTCTTAAACAACCAAGCTAAGGAGCTCTCTGAGCCTTCCTCTGTATCTGCTTTGCTTCAGCTTTTGCAACTAGAGCAACAGCGTGGCATTGCCGTGGCCATTAACGACCAGGTAGTACCCCGAAGCAACTGGGATTCTTACCTGCTGCAGCCCAACGACAGGCTCACCCTCATCCGTGCCACCCAGGGCGGATGAGGCTCCTTTCTCCGTGCATAGCGCAAGCGTCCGCTTGTGCTTTCATTGTACAGCTTTCTCAAAGGCACAAGCGGACGCTTGCGCCATAAGTTTCAGGAAAAATCAACAAGAAGAAAACATGAGACAAGACAAAACTCCTACCGCCAGCGCCATTACGCGCACGCCTTTCCCGGCATCACGCAAAGTATACGTTCCGGGCCAGCTGCATAATATTAAAGTAGCCATGCGCGAAATAACGCTGGAAGATACTGTAACCAAGTTTCTGGGTGTAGAGGAGCGCGAGCAAAACCCACCTGTAACGGTTTATGACACCAGCGGCCCTTTTACCGATCCAGAAGTTGAAATTGATGTGCGCCAGGGTCTGGCAAGGCTCCGCGAAGAGTGGATTGTGAGCCGTGGTGATGTGGAGCAGCTACCCGGTATCACCTCAGCATATGGACAGGAGCGCCTGAACGATGCCAGCTTAGATGCCTTGCGCTTTCAGCACCTGAGCAAGCCTTACCGAGCCAAAGCAGGTCAGAATGTGACGCAGCTGCACTATGCCCGCAAAGGTATCATCACTCCTGAAATGGAGTACATTGCCATACGTGAGAACCAGCGCCTGGCTGAGAATGCGGAGATGGGGCACCAGCACGCTGGCAACAGTTTTGGCGCGAACACACCTAAAGGCTTCATCACACCAGAGTTTGTGCGCCAGGAGGTAGCCGCCGGTCGAGCTGTTATACCTTCTAATATCAACCACCCTGAAAGCGAGCCGATGATCATTGGGCGAAACTTTCTGGTGAAGATAAACGCCAACATCGGTAACTCAGCTGTCACATCAAGTATAGAAGAAGAAGTGGAGAAAGCCGTATGGGCTTGCCGTTGGGGTGCCGACACCATCATGGACCTCTCTACTGGTAAGAACATCCACGAAACCCGCGAATGGATTATCCGCAACTCCCCTGTTCCGATTGGCACCGTACCGATTTACCAGGCGCTGGAGAAAGTAAATGGCAAAGCCGAAGACCTGACTTGGGAGATTTTCCGCGATACGCTCATAGAGCAGGCAGAACAGGGTGTGGATTATTTTACCATACATGCTGGTGTGCTGCTGCGCTACGTGCCGCTTACCGCTAATCGTGTAACAGGCATTGTGTCCAGAGGTGGTTCTATTATGGCGAAGTGGTGCCTGGCGCATCATAAAGAGAATTTCCTGTACACGCACTTCGAGGAGATCTGCGAAATCATGAAAGCCTATGATGTGGCTTTCTCTTTGGGTGATGGCTTGCGACCAGGCTCTATTGCTGATGCCAACGATGCTGCTCAGTTCTCAGAACTGGAGACACTAGGTGAGCTGACTAAGATTGCCTGGAAGCATGATGTACAGGTGATTATTGAAGGCCCGGGACACATACCGATGCACCTTATTAAAGAGAACATGGATAAGCAGCTGGAAGTATGCGGCGAGGCGCCATTTTATACCTTAGGTCCGCTTACCACCGACATCGCTCCCGGCTACGATCACATTACTTCAGCCATTGGTGCTGCCATGATTGGTTGGTACGGCACTGCCATGCTCTGCTATGTAACACCAAAAGAACACCTTGGCCTGCCGAACAAAAAGGATGTAAAGGATGGTGTGATCACCTACAAACTGGCCGCCCACGCCGCCGACTTAGCCAAAGGCCACCCCGGTGCACAGTACCGCGACAATGCCTTGAGCAAAGCCCGTTTCGAGTTCCGCTGGCAAGACCAGTTCAACCTTGCCCTCGACCCAGATACAGCCCGCGAGTACCACGACGAAACACTACCTGCCGAAGGTGCCAAAGTTGCCCACTTCTGCTCAATGTGTGGCCCTCACTTCTGCTCTATGAAAATTACGCAGGAGGTTCGGGATTATGCAAGAACAAAAGGAGCATCAGAAGAGGAAGCCCTGCAGCAAGGCATGGCTGAACAGGCAGAGACTTTCAAAGCGAAAGGAGCGGAGATTTACTCTTAGTAGCTGGGCTGCACATGCCGCCAGTTTAGCGCTAGCGCAACTTGTGGCTTTGCATGATGCCAGTTTGTAACTGGCGCTCTACTTACATACCTATGCCAGTTACAAACTGGTTATCATACTTTACCACCAGTTACCGCTGCGCTCAAACTGGCGGCATGAATGTTTTTTCGCTCTTACAGCTCATGCCTCTACTTCTGAAAGGCACAAAGCAGTAGAAAAAGTAACAAAATAAAGTATAAACCACATGCCAAAACAAAGGCCCTATACCCTCACCATCGCCGGATTTGATCCTAGCGGTGGTGCGGGCTTAACGGCAGATATCAAAACTTTTGAAACGCTGAAAGTGCAGGGACTTAATGTGTGCACCGCTATCACCTACCAGCACGAGTCGGAGTTTGAAGGGTTGGACTGGCTGAACGTGGAGCAGCTAGAGTGCCAGCTAACGATATTGTTGCGCAAGTATAAAGTGCCGTTTGCTAAAATCGGGTTGGTGCCAAGTATGGAAATACTGCAGCAGATAATTAAGCTGATGCAAAAGCTGTCGCCAGACACAAAGCTGATTTGGGACCCGATCCTGAAGGCCAGCGCAGGCTTCACTTTTCATGAGCAGGTGCAGGCGGAGCAGCTAAAAAAGCTTTGCAAGCAGCTGTACCTGATCACACCAAACTGGTTAGAGATGCAACAACTAATGCCTGACACACCTGCACCGGAAGCAGCCGCACAAATAAGCCAACACTGCCATGTGCTGCTAAAGGGAGGGCATAACCAGGAGAAGCCGGGGTATGATTACTTATACTATAAAGGTGAGGCAAAACCATTCCGGCCAAAGCAGCAGGTACAAATAGGCAAGCATGGCTCCGGCTGCGTGCTTTCAGCGGCCATCACGGCACTACTGGCGAAAGATTACCCGTTGCACAAAGCTTGCCGCAAGGCCAAAGATTATACTACCCGTTTCCTCAACAGCAATAGCACTTTGTTAGGCTATCACCATTTTTAAACATGATCTCGAAACTACACTACATCACGCAGGAAACAGCTAAACTGACACATGCACAGGCTGCCGAGGCTGCCTGCAGAGCCGGTGCAAAGTGGGTGCAACTGCGCGTAAAGAACCAGCCTTACGAAGTATGGAAGGCCCTCGCGATACAGACGAAAAGCATCTGCAGGCACTACGGCAGCACGTTTATACTTAATGATAATCCTGCTTTGGCAGCAGAAGTAGGTGCAGCCGGTGTGCACCTGGGTAAGCTGGATATGTCACCGGCAGAAGCTCGTAAGCTGCTCGGCCCAACAAAGATTATTGGAGGCACGGCCAATACTTTTGAGGACATACAGCAGTTGGTGGAGCAAAGAGTAGATTATGTAGGCCTCGGCCCTTACCGCTTCACAACTACGAAAGACAACCTGAGTCCCATACTTGGCCTGCAAGGCTATGCCGCTATACTTGAGCAATGCAAAGCAGCTGGCATTACCACACCTATTATAGCTATTGGAGGCATTACCGCAGAGGATGTGCCACTACTTATGCCGACAGGCATACATGGTATTGCGGTTTCTTCGGCCATTACACAAGCTGCAAACAGAGCCGCCGCTATTTCTGAAATCATGCAAAACCTACAACCATTACCCCAGCACAACTTATGACACCACTAACCATCGCCGATAAAACTTTTAACTCCCGCCTCTTTACAGGCACAGGCAAGTTCAGCTCCGGCCAGCAAATGGAGGAAGCGCTGTTGGCCTCTGGCTCAGAATTGGTAACAGTAGCCCTGAAGCGCGTGGACGTGCAGAACGAGCAGGACGATATTCTATCGCACCTTGGGCACCCGCAGTTTAACCTGTTGCCTAATACCTCTGGCGTGCGCAACGCCAAAGAAGCTGTGTTTGCAGCGCAGCTAGCCCGGGAGGCTTTGGAGACAAACTGGCTTAAACTAGAAATTCACCCCGACCCCAAATACCTTCTTCCCGACCCTATTGAAACATTGAAAGCTGCAGAAGAACTGGTAAAGCTTGGCTTCGTGGTGCTGCCCTATATTCATGCTGACCCAGTATTGTGCAAGCGGCTCGAAGAAGTTGGCGTAGCCGCTGTGATGCCTTTGGGTTCGCCAATTGGCAGCAACAACGGCTTGCAAACACGTGCTTTTCTGGAAATCATCATACAACAGAGTAAGGTGCCGGTAGTGGTGGATGCCGGCATTGGTGCACCGTCGCATGCGGCGGAGGCCATGGAACTGGGGGCTGATGCGGTGCTGGTGAATACGGCCATTGCCGTGTCGCAACAGCCGGTGCAGATGGCAAAAGCCTTTAAAATGGCGGTAGAAGCAGGGCGGATGGCTTACGAAGCAAAGTTGGCTCCTGTTGGGGTAACGGCACATGCCAGCAGCCCACTCACCGCTTTTCTGGATGAGTTATAAAATGCCGCTGACGTGAGGCTGGCGCGAGCTTGTAGCTCGTGTCCACTGTGAGTCACGAGCTACAAGCTCGCGCCAGCGGCAGCCATTGTTTTATTTCCTGTCATCCTGAAAGGATCTTGTTGGCAAGCAGTAAAGGCATTAGCCTTCAGCATCTATATTAAATACATAACCATGTCTTTTAAACATATATTCAACCAGCTCAACTGGAACGAGATAAAGGAAAGCATCTATGCTAAAACAGCATCAGATGTGGAGCGGGCATTGATGCACCCGGTCAGGAGCCTGGAAGATTTTAAAGCGCTTATCTCCCCGGCGGCGGCACCTTACCTGGAGCAGATGGCAGCTCTAAGTCAGCGGCTCACGCAGAAGCGTTTTGGCAAAACCATACAGATGTACCTGCCAATGTACCTCTCCAACGAGTGCCAGAATATCTGTACTTACTGCGGTTTTAGCCTGGATAACCCTACCCCTCGCACCACCCTCACCCCGGAGCAGATTCTGAAAGAAGTGGAGGTGATTAAAAGCTATGGCTACGACCATGTGCTGCTGGTAACAGGCGAGGCAAACAAAACAGTAGGTGTAGAATACTTTAAGGAGGTACTGCAACTGATCAGACCATACTTCTCGCACATCTCCATGGAAGTACAGCCGCTGGACAGGCAGGAGTATGAACAACTGATTCCGCTTGGCCTGAACACAGTGCTGGTGTACCAGGAGACCTATCACCATGAGGACTACAAAAAACATCACCCCAAAGGCAAGAAGTCAAACTTCACCTATCGCCTCGAAACACCCGACCGCCTTGGCAAAGCAGGTGTACATAAAATTGGGCTGGGCGTACTGATTGGGTTGGAGGATTGGCGCACCGATAGCTTCTTTACAGCGCTGCACCTGCAGTACCTGGAGCGTACCTACTGGCAAACCAAGTATAGCATCTCTTTCCCGCGTCTGCGCCCTTTCTCAGGTGGGCTGACACCCAAAGTAGACATGAACGACCGGGAGTTGGTGCAACTAATCTGTGCCTACCGTATCTTTAACGAAGAAGTGGAGCTATCGCTATCTACCCGCGAGAGCCAGCATTTCCGCAATAATGTGGTGCGGCTTGGGATTACCTCCATCAGTGCCGGCTCCAAAACCGATCCGGGCGGCTATGCCTCCGGGCAACAGGCGCTGGAGCAGTTCGAAATCAGCGACGAACGCAGTCCGGCAGAGATCGTACAGATGATCCGTAACCAAGGCTACGATGCCATCTGGAAAGACTGGGATAATGTGTTGGGGTAAAGACTTGCCATACCGCCAGTTTGAGCGCAGCGGTAAAGGTGGTGAAATGTGGTGACAGCCAGTTTATAACTGGCGTATATACTACTACACTCTCGCCAGTTACAAACTGGCCCCATGTTTAGCCACAAGTTACGCTAGCGCTAAACTTGCGGCATGAGGGGGCTGGTACGAGCTACAAGCTCGCACCAGCAGATAACAGCTATGGCACATTAATAGAACCTACAGGAAATGTTAGAGAAAGAAGAGTTGAAGCGATACAACCGACAGCTTATACTTCCGGAGCTGGGGCAACAAGGGCAGGAAAAGCTGAAGCAGGCAAAAATGCTGATGATTGGCGCTGGCGGCCTGGGTTGTCCTGTGCTGCAGTACCTGGTTGCGGCAGGTGTGGGCACTATTGGTATTGCTGATATGGATGTAGTGAGCGAAAGCAACCTGCACCGCCAAGTTCTTTATACTTTGGCTGATGTAGGCAAACCGAAAGCAGAAGTCGCCGCACAAAAACTATCGCAGCAGAACCCTTTCGTTCAGTTTAACATCCATACCGAAGGCATCACAGTTGAAAACGCGCTGGAACTAGTGCAGCCATATGATGTGGTGATAGATGGCTCTGATAACTTCCCGACGCGCTACCTTGTAAATGACACCTGCGCTATACTTGGGAAGCCGTTGGTGTTTGGCTCCATCTTTAAGTTTGAAGGCCAGATAACAGTTTTCAACTACAAAAACGGACCAACTTACCGTTGCCTTTTCCCGGAGCCGCCCGGGCAGGGAGAGGTGCCAAACTGTGCCGAGGCTGGTGTCATCGGAGTGCTTCCGGGCATTATCGGAACGCTACAGGCTAACGAAGCTATAAAAGTGATTGCTGATTTAGGCGAAGTAGCTTCGGGTAAGCTGCTGTTATTCGATGCGCTGTCGCTAAGCTTCTCCTCGTTCAGGTTTTCACGCACGGCAAAAGCGGAGGTAAAGCAGTTACAGCCTAGCTACGATTTGGCTACCTGTGCCGCTCCTACAACACCTGACATGCAGGAAATATCAGCACAAGAGTATAAGGCACGGCTGCAAAATGGCAAGAAGATTCAGCTACTGGACGTGCGCGAGCCTCATGAATATAACTTGTACAACATAGGTGGAGAGTTACTACCGCTATCTTCTCTTACAGGCAAACCTAGAGACCTGCAGCTAGCACAGGAAGTGGTGGTGCACTGCCAGGCGGGTAGCCGCAGTAAAAAAGCCATTGCTATACTTCAGCCATACTTCCCGGAGGTGCAGTTTTATAATTTAGCAGGTGGCTTGGCCGCTTGGGAAGAGTAAGTACAGTTTATTTGCTTTGTAGCCAGACGCTCGCAGGAGCTTCGCACGCTGCGATGCCTTTACTGCTTTGATAGCTTTGCAAATGCCTCTAGCGGATTTGGTTGCTCCCACACAGCACCCAACACGGCTGCGCCCTTAAAGCGCATCTCCTGCACCAGCGGCAGCTTTTCTGCTGTTATTCCCCCTAAAGCTATCAGCGGCAGTTTTGCTTGTGGCACCACCTCCTGGAGTTTTTCTTTGGTAAATGCTGCAGGATAATCTTTTTTGGAGATACTCTGAAAAATGGGACTTAGAAAGCCATAGTCAACGTATGGCTGGGGTTGCTGTACATCTGCAAGGCTGTGGAAGGAGGTAGAAAAAGCTAAGCTATACTTTGGCGTAACAGCCGCTGCTGCTCTGTCTGCTTCTCTAAAATGCAGGCCCTTTACTTCAAACGCCTCTGCCAGCTGGTGATATGAGTGCAGCATGATATGCCTGTGGTACTCCTTCGGCAGCGTCTGTAGCCACTCCTGAAGCTCCTTTATACTTGCCTCAGGTTTGCGCAAGTGCAGTGTCTCCAGACCAAGTTCAAACAGACTAGCGCAAATCTGCTGCTCCTGCTCTACCGGCTTGGGCGATGTGATAACGATTAGCTGCATCGGCGTTTATACTTGGCAGGAATTGCAGAATCTCTAATTTTCGGCCTCCACCGTTTCCAGCACCTGCAGCAACTGCTCGTTGCGGATGTCGCGGGCGCACTTAAAGTGACCTTCCGGGCAGGCTTTATAACCATGCAAGCCACAAGGGCGGCAGTACAGCGGCTCCTCACGCTCCACTACTGTCGAGAAATCTGCCAGCGGACCAAAACCGAAGCGTGGTACTGTAGAACAGTAGATGGCGCAGGTAGGGGCATTCAGTGCAGAGGCCAGGTGCATAGGGCCAGAATCATTCACATAGTTGAGCACCGCATCACGCATCAGGGCAGCCGACTGCAACAGATTCAGTTGTCCGCAGAGGTTCACTATCCTGTTGCTTGTGCTTTGAGCGATGATCTCGTCACAGTGCTGCCTGTCTGCCGGAGAGCCCAGCAAGTATACTTTATACTTGGGATCAAGGCTGTTGATCAGCGTTACCCACTGCTCCTGCGGGTATTGCTTTGTAAACCAAACCGAAGTAGGCGCCATACAGATAAACGGCTCCGCTTTCAGGTCCTGTACTTTGGCAAAGTCCGTTTGGCTAGGGTATAGCTTTGGCTTTTCAGGTATGGCGTTGGTTACACTCTGGATAAGCATGTTGTTTCGCTCTACTTCATGCGTGCCGGAGCGGACATCGTGCACATAGCGGCGGGTAAAAAAGCGGGAGAAAGGGTTCTTCTCAAAGCCAACCGTTTCTTTGGCTCCGGAAAAAGCAGTTAATATACCTGTAGCCCCGAAGCGCTGCACATTCACCACCAGGTCATACTTTTCGGCACGTATCTGCGAAAGCAGGCGCATCAGGCTTTTATACTTGCCCTCTTTCTTGTTCCAGATCAGCACCTGGCGCAGCAAAGGGTGGTCCTTCAGCAGCCCCTCGTTGCCCTTGCGCAGCAGGAAGTCGAGCCGGGCCTCCGGGTAAAACGCGTGCAGCTTCTCCACCAGCGCCGTTGCCAGCACTACGTCGCCCAGAAAAGCCGTTTGTATGATCAGTATTTTTCTCATGCCGATAATTCTGCCTCCGGGCAAAGCTACGCCAAAGTACCTTTAGTTAAAAGTACAACAGGTGGCGGATGTTTTTAACGTAATAATCTGAATATTTCACTAAATCTATCGTTGCATGCTTGTAATTCGGGCCGCCATTATCTAAGTTGGTCGCTCTGCGCTTAATTTTACTTTATGCATACACGCTTTACAACCTTTTCCCTTTCTACAACAAGTATGAAACGCCTGGGCCTGCTGTTGGCACTGCCCCTGCTGCTGGCGGGCTGCGGCACCTCCACATACATGCCCAACGTGCCCAACGTGCCGATGTTCACCAAGAAGGGGGAGCTAAGCGCCGGCGGCCACGTCACCCTGAAAGGCAATATCACCTTTAACACTGCCTACGCGGTGTCGGACCACTTCGCCGTGCTCCTGAACGGCGCTATGCTGAGCAGCGAGCGTCGTAAGCGTGACCTGCGCCACAACCTGCTGGAGGCGGGCGGCGGCTACTTCACCACCTTCGGCCCAGATAACAACCGCGTGCTGGAGATCTACGGCGGCTTCGGTGGTGGCAGCAGCGAGCGCACCGAAAACCACGAAGACAGCGAGACCGGCGAAATGACCTACGAGCGCCACGACGCCAACTTCAACAAATACTTTGTGCAGGTTAACTTCAGCTCCAAACGCAAAAAATCGCTGCGCCTGCTGGGCAGGGAGTTCCCTTTAAACTACGGCACGGCCTTGCGCGCCAGCTATGTAGACATGCACGAGTACTCGCTCAACAATGTGCCGGGCGAGCTGGAGGACAATATCTTCCTGGAGCCGATCTTCTACACCCGCCTCACCCTTAACCCTGCGGTGCAGCTGCAGTATACCTCCGGCACCAACATCGGCCTGAAGAACCGGGACGAGCTGACGGCGGCTTACTCGGTGTTCTCGGTGGGCTTTGTCATTAACGTGGGCGGCCTGGAAAAAAGAAGGTAGGGCGACGGTGCTGCAGTGCGGCAGGTGCGGCAAGGCATTTCGCCGGCATTGCTCGGAACTCATCACTCTTTCCCGTACCTTTGCAGGCTAATTAATAGAATTGAATGCCTGATTATCATATCCATACTTTACCCAACGGAATAAGAGTTGTACACAAGCAGGTGCTGCACACCAAGATAGCCCACAGCGGCTTTATCATGGATATTGGCAGCCGCGATGAGCTGCCGCAGGAGCAGGGCCTGGCCCACTTCTGGGAGCACATGGCCTTTAAAGGCACCCAAAAGCGCAAGTCTTTCCACATCCTTAACCGCCTGGAGGCGGTAGGCGGTGAGCTGAACGCCTACACGACAAAGGAGAAAGTCTGCTTCTACAGCTCCGTGCTGGACAAGCACTTCGAGAAGTCGTTTGAGCTGCTGACCGACATCACCTTCCACTCTACCTTTCCGGAGAAGGAAATTGAAAAAGAGCGCGGGGTGATTCTGGAGGAGATGTCGATGTACTTAGACACGCCCGAAGAGGCCATTGTGGATGAGTTTGACGCGGTGGTGTTTGACGGCCACCCGCTGGGCAACAACATCCTGGGCACCAAAGAGAGCGTGTCGGGCTTTATGAAGCAGGACTTCCGGAACTTCATCGACCGCAACCTGAGCACCGATGCCCTTGTGTTCTGCTCTGTAAGTAACCTGCCGTTCGAGAAGGTGGTGAAACTGGCCGAAAAGTACCTCAGCGACATTCCGCGCATCGAGAAGCCGATCCACCGCCTCCCCTTTAACAGCTATGTACCCAAGGCCATCACCATCGAAAAGCCTATTTCGCAGGCACACTGCGTATTGGGTTGCCCTGCTTATGCCCTTGCCGACGACCGCCGCATCCCGTTCTTTATGCTGAACAACCTGCTGGGCGGCCCGGGCATGAACTCGCGCCTGAACCTGGCTGTGCGCGAAAAGCACGGGTTAGTCTACACGATCGACTCCAACTACGCCACTTACATCGACACCGGGTTGCTGAGCATCTACTTCGGCACAGAGAAGAAGCAGCTAAAGCGCACCACCTCACTGGTGCTAAAGGAGCTCAGGAAGCTGCGTGAGAAACCGCTAGGCTCGCTGCAACTGCACACGGCCAAAGAGCAGCTGATGGGGCAGCTGGCCATGGCCGAGGAAAGCAACATCGGCCTGATGATGATGATCGGCAAGAGCATCCTGGACCAGGGTAAGGTTGAGTCGCTGAACGAGATATTTGACCAGATCAAGAGCATCACCTCCGGCGACCTGGTGGACATCGCCAACGATGTGCTGCGCGAGGAGCACCTGAGCTTCCTGAACTATGTACCGGCGTAGCGCGGCTATGCACTAATAAATTAGAAAATATGAATTAGAGATTGAGGTGAACGTGTAGATTGAAGGGGGACAGCAACCGCATCTTCTCTTCGTACATTTGCACATCACCTTCTTTTCAAACCTGCTCATGGAATTTATAGACGAAGAACTGCTGCAGTATTCCGAAGACCACACCTCGCCGGAGAGTGATCTGCTGCACCGCATAAACAGGGAAACGCACCTGAACGTGATGAAGCCGCGTATGCTCTCCGGGCATTTGCAGGGCCGCTTGCTCTCGCTGTACGCCAAAATGATACAGCCAAAGCAGATTCTGGAGATCGGCACCTACACCGGCTACTCGGCCCTGTGCATGGCAGAAGGCCTGCAGCCGGACGGCATGCTGCACACCGTGGACAAAAACGAGGAGCTGGAAGACCGGGTACGCGGTTATTTCGACGCTTCCGGCTACGGCAGCCAAATCAAGCTGTACATTGGCAACGCCCTGGACATTGTGCCGACCATAGACGCAGCGTTTGACCTCGTGTTTATAGACGCCGACAAAATCAACTACAGCCGCTACTACGACATGGTGATCGACAAAGTACGCCCCGGCGGCTACATTATTGCCGACAATGTGCTCTGGAGCGGCAAGGTGCTGGAGAAGTACCGCCGCAAGCTGGACGAGGACACCAAAGCCGTCATGGATTTTAACCTGTACGTGCACCAGGACGAGCGCGTGGAGAACATCCTGATGCCCGTGCGCGACGGCCTGATGATCGCCAGGAAAAAATAATACCCTGCAGGAGAGGCACCGCCCTCTCCTGTTTTTCACCTCCCTCCTGCCGCCGCTCCGGCTAACCGCCTATACTTCTGCCGCTTAGCGCGCCAGGGCCCGCCTGCAGAAAACTTCTGCCCTTTTTATCAACAAAAAATAATGCAAGAACTTGGTCAAGCGTTTTAAATGCGAGGCTTTTTACATTAATTTTGCATCTGCTATATTATATCTGAACATATTAGCATAGAGCTATTTATCTATAGTTAACTCAACAGAAAGTAGAGCCGATCAGTCCACCGTTTTAGCCAAACATTTAGAGTACCACGCCATGAGGAAATCCTTTACCGCCCTTCTCACGCTTTTGCTTCTGCCGCTGCTTGTGCTGGCGCAGGGGGTAACAGTGCCCAAAAACATTTATTTTGCCGATATCCACCTGAATATCTCAGATGGAGCACAGGCGGAGATACAGAAAAAGGTGGATGCCCTTCACCGCAACCAGACCTACTTTAAAATTAAGGTAGACCTGGCCGATGCTTATTTCCCGGTGATTGAGCGTGTTTTTAAAGAAGAAGGCGTGCCGGATGACTTTAAATACCTCGCGCTGCAGGAAAGCGGCCTGATCGGGGATGCCATTTCTACCTCAAACGCCGTGGGGTACTGGCAGTTTAAGCGCGAGGCCGCCCTGGACTTTAACCTGCGCATGGACAAAGTGGTGGACGAGCGCCGCCACATTATTGAGGCAAGCCGTGGCGCGGCACTGTACTTTAAGCGCAGCAACAACTACTACAACAACTGGTTCAACTCCCTGCTCTCCTACTACCTGGGCTATACCGGGGCCAAAGCCTACACCAAGGCATCTGACCAGGGCGCCCGGAAAATGGAGATCACCGAGAAGGCCCACCCATACGTGATCACCTTCCTGGCACACAAAGTTGCCTACGACAGCTTTATTGGAAAGGCCAGCCCGCCTGCCGTGTCGCTGCGTGAGATGCGCGCCAACCCTGGCCAAAGCCTCTCGGAAATCGCGCTGGCCACCAAAACTGACTATGCAGAGCTGGAGAAGTATAACAAATGGCTGCTGGGCAACTCTATTCCTTCTGATAAGGATTACTATGTGATGATACCGGTGCGCAATGGCAACGAAGGCGGTTTTTTGGCCTCCGCGAAGGACAATAACCATTCGCTTACCCACCAGGCAGGCACCCGGAAAGCCTCCGCAGCCATGGTCAAGCGCAACAACCTGAACGCGCTCGTAGCCCGCGAGGGCGATACCAAGGATAAGCTGGCCCTGCAGGCAGGCATCTCCACCCGCCGGTTCCTGAAGTACAACGACATGTACAGCTTCGACAAAGTAGCGCCGGGCACGGCTTACTACATCGAGAAAAAGCGCACCAGCGCCGACACGGAGTACCACGTAGTGCAACCGGGCGAAACCATGCAGATGATCTCCCAGCACTACGGCGTTAGGCTGGGTTGGCTGCTGTTTAAGAACCGCATGAAGCGTAACGAGGTACCGGTGCCGGGCCGTGTGCTGTGGCTGCAGAAACGCCGCCCGGGCAGCACACCGGTAGAGGTGCGCGACCTGGACAAGAAGAGCGTGGCAAACACCTCCAAGCAGGCATACGAGCCTGTGGCAGAAGCATCAGCCGAGCCGAAAGAGAACATCTTCACTCGCTTTATTAACAGCCTGAAAGGTAACCGCCAGGAAACAGAGCCACAGGAAACACAACCGGCTGTAGAAAGAAAGGCCGCTGCCGTAACCCAGGAAGCCGAGCTTGTGGAAGAAACAGCACTGAAGGAAGTGGAGGAAGAAACGGCGGAAGCAGTAACTGCAGCCCCGGCACCTGCTGCAAAGAAGACTGCCACGGCCCTTTACCCGGGTACAGCCAAAGCGGCGGCCCAGCCAAAGCCAGCGGCCGAAAAGCCTTTCCCGGCAGGCACTGGTGCACCTGCACAACAAAAGGTGGTAGCTGCGGAAACGTTCCCATCCACCGCCCCCCCTGCTGCTACGCCTGCACCGGCACAAAAGCAAACAGGCACCCCCACAACGCATGTCGTGAAACAGGGTGAAACGCTGTACGGCATCTCCAGAATGTACGCCGTGACGGTGAACGACCTGGCTACCTGGAACAACTTAGGCGATACTCCTCTGAAGATGGGACAGGAGCTGCTTGTTGCCGAACCGCAAATGCAGCCAGAACCAGCTGCCACAGCAGAAGCAGTGGCAGAAGACGCAGCGGAAGTGCCGGCTACCTTGCTGAGCACCAGCAGCCCCTACCACAAAGTGGCGGCTGGCGAAACGCTTTACCAGATTTCCAAAAAGTATAACGTGTTGTTGGAGGAGCTGCGCCAGTGGAACAGCTTAGCGGACAACAGCATTCAGCTAGGCCAGGAACTACGGATTAAGGCTCCTGCCACCACCACTGCTGCCCCTGCTTCCGAAGAGGCAGCTGCACCAGCGGGTAACAGCCGTGTGTACCATACCGTAGCTGGTGGCGAAAGCATGTACCAGATCTCGCGCAAGTATGGCGTCACGATCAAAGACATCATGGAGTGGAACAACAAGTCCGACTTTTCTGTGAGTGTGGGCGAAAAGCTGCTGATCAAACAGAAGTAGTTTTAGACACCGTAGCACATAGGCTTTGGAACAGGGGCAGCATTCAGAAGCTGCCCCTGTTTGTTTTCGGCTACTTATGGCGGCCCCCACATACTCCATTGCTTTAGATTGATCTCTCCCGTGTGTAAGGAGGAGGAAAAGGTTTCAGCCAAAGCAGCTGGAGGAACCACCTCAGCTTTGGCTACCGAAAACTGTTCCAGCCTCTCCGGTGAGCGCTTATGTGAGTTTTTCCGGTGACGAGCGCGAGCGAGGCAGCCCGTGGCACAAGCGGACGCTTGCGCCAGAAAAGCTGTTTTGTAGTTCAGCTGTATGGATGGCTTTTCAAGCCAGTCGAGTTGCAAACTCGACATCATAGTAAGACACAAATCTGAAGACTTGCGCCAGGAAAACGTCAGGAAAGGACTGTAAAAGAGCCAGAGATGGATAAGTACGTTAACTCCCTTACCTCTCCTCCGGCGGGGCGCTCAGGTTGGAGGCGGACTGTAGCCCCGTGGCAATCTCCGGCACAATGCCCAGGCGCTCGTAAATCGGCTGCACCATGCGGCGTAGCTTTGGCCGGTTTATGGCAAACGGAATGATGCTGAACGCGCAGAGCACACCGCAGCCCGCCAGGGTGTACCCTACCCCGACCTGCTCCGCCACGGAGCCGGCCAGCATACTCCCAATCGGAGCCATCCCCATAAAAGCAGTGGAATAAAGGCTCATCACGCGGCCGCGCTTGTCGTCATCCACCAGCGTTTGCAGCAGGGTGTTGCAGGAGGCCATCGTCACGATCATTCCGAAGCCCGTAAACAGCATGAGCGCCAGCGAGAGCAGCAGCATGGTCGAGAAGGAGAAGGCAATTAGGGCCAGCCCGAAAAGCGTCATGGTAAACAGCAGGACCTTCCCCAGCCCCACCACCGACTTGCGCTGCGCCAGGAACAACGCCCCGCTCAGGGCACCCAGGCCAGAGGCTCCCATCAGGTAGCCCAGTGTGTTGGCGCCACCGTGCAGGATGTCCCGGGCAAAAACAGGCAACAGCACGGTAAAGGGCATCCCGAACAGGCTCAGCAGGGCCACAATGATGATCAGTGCCCGTATCGGCGGAAAGCCGAAGGCGTACTGGAAGCCATCGCGCAGCGACTGCCATACTTTGCGCTGCTGCTGCACCCGCTCAAAAGGCTTCAGCCGCATCAGCAGCAGCGAACCGATAACGGCCACATAACTGACCGCGTTTATGAGAATACACATGCCCTCTCCCACCGCTGCTATCAGCAGGCCGGCAATGGTTGGCCCCACCAGCCGTGCCATGTTAAACATGGAGGAGTTCAGGGCAATGGCGTTACTCAGGTCCTCGCGCCGCTCCACCATCTCGACCACAAAAGCCTGCCGCGTGGAAATATCAAACCCGTTTATAACGCCCAGAAACGCACTTAAAGCCAGCACATGCCAAATCTCGATGGTATCGGTCAGCACCAGCACTGCCAGTGTCGACGCCTGAACCATGGAGAGGGTCTGGGTAACCAGCAGCACCTTGTGCCGGTTAAACTTGTCGGCCAGCACCCCTGCAAAGGGGCCAAGTATAAACGAAGGAATCTGGCTGGAGAAAGTAACCGCGCCGAGCAGGAACACGGAATCGGTGAGGCGGTACACCAGCCAGCTAAGCGCAATCTGCTGCATCCAGGTACCGATAAGGGAGATACCCTGCCCCACAAAGAACAACCTATAGTTACGCGAGCTCAGGGCCCGGAACATACCGCTCAATTTTTCTACTGCTGCCATAGTTTATACTTCGCTGCACTTTCCTCAGCACAAGCCTTTGTTTACGAGAGGTTCAAGTGTTAGAGTTACTTTTACAGCCACTCTTGAAAGAGCACAAGACGCAAACCCCAAGCCATAAGCCCCAGGTAAATTTACGGCAATTCTGCCCGGCTGCGGGGACTATACCTGCCTGATTTTTGTTACAGATAAGGCCACTTTAAGTTTGGGAGGAGGCCCGATTATCCGTAATTTTAACATCCCGAGCTGCGCCAATTTAGAATTAAAAATTAGAAATTATGAATGCAGGGAAATCATACTTTCCCTGAGATTTGTAGGTCTAAGATGATTCTAAATTTAACAACTGGTACAGCATTGGTTAAAATGGCCTTTAGCAACATAAGTCATTTCTAATTCATAATTTTTAATTTCTAATTCCTAGAGATTTGCCTGTTTTTTCGCATTTACATACCCACACACAATACTCGCTGCTCGACGGCCAGGCCAGCATCAGTGCGCTCATGAAAAAAGCGCAGGCCGATGGTATGCCTGCCGTAGCCATGACGGACCACGGAAACATGTTTGCCGCCTTCAACTTTGTGGCCGAGGCAAACAAGTATAACGTGAAGCCGATTGTGGGCTGCGAGTTTTACCTGGTGAAAGACCGCCACCTTAAAACCTTCAGCAAAGAGGTAAAGGATGTGCGCCACCACCAGTTATTGCTAGCCAAAGACCAAGAAGGTTATCAGAACCTGGCCAAGCTTTGCTCACTCTCCTACATAGAAGGTGTGTACAGCAAATGGCCCCGCATTGATAAAGAACTGCTGCTGAAGTATAGCAAAGGCCTTATTGCCACCAGCTGCTGTATTGGTGCCGAAGTGCCACAGGCTATACTTTGGAAGAGCGAAGAAGAGGCCGAGGAAATCTTTAAATGGTGGCTGGATGTGTTCGGGGAGGATTATTATATCGAGATTCAGCGCCACGGCCTGCAGAACATAGATGGCACCGGCAAAAGCCAGGAAGACATAAACCAGGTGCTGCTAAAGTGGGCGAAGAAGTATAACGTAAAAGTTATCTGCACCAACGACTCGCACTATGTAGACCAGGAGGATTGGAATGCGCACGATATCCTGCTGTGCGTAAATACAGGCGAAGATCAAAGCACACCAGTTGGCGATTTCCAGACAAAGTATTACCGCTTTTTGTCTGATGACCAGAAGGTAATTTATGATACGGTGGAGAACGTGCGCAGCAAGTATAGCAACCACTCCACTGTGCGCCAGATGCTGAATCGTATTGATGAGGCCGGTCCGAAAACACGCTTTGGCTTCCCGAACGACCAGTTCTACTTCAAAACGCAGGCCGAAATGAACGAGCTGTTCAAGGATGTGCCGGAGGCTGTAGATAACACCAACGAGATTGTAGACAAGATCACGCCGCCAAAACTGAAGCGCGATATCCTGCTACCAAACTTCCCGATACCACCTGAGCACGCTGGTCCTGACGCTTTCCTGCGCCACCTCACTTATGAGGGAGCCAAGAAGCGCTATACAGACATTACCCCTGACGTAGAGGAGCGCCTGGATTATGAGCTGCGCATTATCGAGACGATGGGCTTTGCCGGTTACTTCCTCATCGTGCAGGACTTCATTAACCGTGGCCGCGATATGGGCGTGTTTGTGGGGCCTGGTCGTGGTTCGGCGGCTGGTTCTGCGGTGGCTTACTGCATTGGTATCACCAACATCGATCCGATCAAGTATAACCTGCTGTTCGAGCGATTCCTGAACCCGGAGCGTGTGTCGATGCCCGATATTGATATTGACTTTGACGACGTGAACCGCCAGCGTGTAATTGACTACGTGGTGGACAAGTATGGCAAAACGCAGGTAGCCCAGATTATTACCTTTGGTACGATGGCGGCTAAATCATCCATCAAAGACGTGGCGCGTTCTACCTCTTTACCTTTGGCAGAAGCCAACGAACTGGCGAAGATGGTGCCTGATACTCCGGGTACAACACTGGCGAAGGCCTTTATGGAGAACCTGGATCTGGCTGCTATCCGTGAGGGTACTGACCACCGTGCTGCCGTACTGAAGCTGGCCGAAAAGCTGGAAGGCTCTGTGCGAAACACAGGTATACACGCCGCAGGTGTAATCATTGCCCCGGACGATATCACGAACTACATCCCGGTTTCGACTTCTAAAGACGCCGACCTGCTGGTAACGCAGTTTGATGGTAAGGTGATTGAGAGTGCCGGTATGCTGAAGATGGACTTTCTGGGGCTGAAAACCCTAACCATCATCAAAGATGCACTGGAGCTTATCAAGAAGAACCACGGCGTTGAAATCGACATAGATGAAATTCCGATAGATGACGAAAAGACGTACCAGCTTTACCAGCGCGGTGATACCATTGGTACGTTCCAGTTCGAGTCGGAGGGTATGCGCATGTACCTCAAGGACCTGCAGCCTACCAACATTGAAGACTTGATTGCCATGAACGCCCTTTACCGACCGGGCCCGATGCAGTTCATCCCGAACTTCATTAACCGGAAGCATGGCAGAGAGGACGTAGAATACCCGCACGAGCTACTGGAGCCAATTCTGAACTACTCGTATGGTATCATGGTGTACCAGGAGCAGATCATGCAGACGGCCCAGATTCTGGCAGGTTACTCGCTGGGTGGTGCCGACTTGCTTCGCCGAGCTATGGGTAAGAAGGACATGAAGAAGATGGCCGAGGAGCGTGAGAAATTCATAGCCGGTGCCGCCGAAATTCATAAGATTCCTTCTAAGAAGGCTTCTGAGGTGTTCGACGTGATGGAGAAGTTTGCCCAGTACGGCTTTAACCGCTCCCACTCCGCTGCTTATTCTGTCGTAGCTTATCAAACAGGCTACCTGAAGGCGCACTACCCTGCTGAATACATGGCTGCTGTGCTTACCAACAACATGAACGACATCAAAAAGGTGACGTTCTTTATCGAGGAAGCACGCAAGCAAGGTGTAGCTGTACTTGGCCCTGACGTAAACGAATCCTTGCTGAAGTTCAATGTGAACGAGCAGGGGCAAATCCGTTTTGGTCTGGCTGCGATAAAAGGAACCGGTGAGTCTGCGGTAGATGCCATTATATCAGAGCGCGAGGCGAACGGCATGTACCAGGATATTTTTGACTTCTCTAAGCGTGTAAACCTGCGGGCGGTAAACAAAAAGACCTTTGAAAGTATGGCATTGGCTGGTTGCTTCGACTCATGGGAGCTTTACCACCGCGCCCAGCTAATGGAGGTGCCGGAAGGCGAAAGTATGAGTTTGCTGGAGAAAGCCGTGCGCTACGGTAACAACTACCAGGCAGAGCAACAGGCGGCACAGCAATCACTTTTTGGGGGTAGTGCCGCCGTGGCAGCGCCAATGCCTAAAATACCTGAAGTACAGCCCTGGACGCAGGCAGAGATGCTACGCCGTGAGAAAGAGGTGGTAGGCTTCTACATGTCGGGCCACCCGCTCGACCAGTTTAAGCTGGAGATAGACTCCTATTGCACTTGTGCCCTTTCGAACATCGAAGAGTATAAAAACCGGGATGTGAATGTGGCCGGCATGGTAACCGATGTGGTTATCAGAACGGCTAAAAACGGTAATCCCTTTGCGCTCTTCACTATAGAAGATTATGACACCACCATGCAGATGGCGCTGTTTGGAGAGGACTATGTAAAGTTCTCGCCTTACCTGAAGATAGGTTTATACTTGTTCATCAGGGGCAAAGTGCAGCTGCGCTATAAAACCGAGGACCAGTGGGAACTGAAGCCGCAGAACATACAGTTGCTCGGCGATGTGATGGACAAGATGGCACAGGGCGTACAGCTCAACATCAACCTCCAGCACTTTACACCAAACCTGGCCGAGGCGTTGGAAGGTGCCATTGTTGCGAGTGTCGGACAAAAGCGCCTGGAAATCACGCTGCACGTGCCGGAGGAGAAACTGGCCCTGCCCACCTACTCCCGCAAGTATAGAATTGATCCGAAGCTGTTTATAACGTCGATCAAGGATATGGGGCTGGGTGAGTGTAAGCTAATCTAGATTCAGAAGCAAAAGACTCATCAGGTGAACAGAATGGAGGTTCTGTAGCTGATGCAAGTATAAAAAGAGGTACGCTGCTGTAGCGTACCTCTTTTGTTTTGCTGCAGGCCGTGTACTCATTTTGGTTCTTTGGCTTTGCCTTGGAGAATGAGCGTTAGGCCAGAGCCATCACCTGCAAAAAGGCCACTGCCTTCCGCTACAGCGTTGCAGCACCTGTATAAACATGCGTTTTTTACTGCTGTAGCCCAGCTCCGGTAAGTGCACTGGCGCGGGAGGGCTACCCGTAGCTGGGCTGCTGAAACAGCAAAGAGAAAGCCACCTTAGCCCCTCTTCCCGACACGCTGCAGCCACCCCTCAGCACTTTTTCGCCGCCTGTAGTTGCATCCGAAACTTTTATTTACAACATTTGTTTATACAAACAAATAGCATCCTATGGCGCTTACTACCGTAAGTATAACAAATGCCGTGGTTTGCTGTTCTTGGTACCACCAGCACGACAGCTTGTCAGGCATGGGGAGTTTGGCGGCGTATTTGCCAAACCTATATTAGTTACTATATTTAAACTTTGAACCAAACACAACAAAACAATAACGTTATGGCTAACAAAGCGATAGAAATCACAGACGCGAATTTTGATGAGATCATCAATTCAGATAAACCGGTATTGGTAGACTTTTGGGCTGAGTGGTGCGGACCGTGCCGCATGGTAGGCCCGATCGTAGAGGAGCTGGCTGGCGAGTACGAAGGCAAAGCCGTGATCGGTAAAGTAGACGTAGACGCGAACCCACAGACTTCTGCCAAGTTCGGCATCCGCAGCATCCCGACGCTGCTGGTTTTCAAAAACGGCGAAGTAGTAGACAAGCAAGTGGGCGCTGTGCCTAAAAATGTGCTGTCTCAGAAGCTGGACTCTCAGATGGCGTAAGCTATTAAAAGCAGAATGCATAAAAAGGCCTCCCAAAAGCTATTTGGGAGGCCTTTTCCGTTTACAGCGCCTTACTCGCTGCAGATGATGCTGATGTTGCCGCTACGCTCCAGATAAGCGGCGCTGATGTTGCTGATGTCGGGCTTATGGCCAGCGCTGCGCAAGGCTTCGAGTATATCGTTCTCGGTCACGCTGCTGCTCGCCATCGTCTCCCGCTGCAGCTCTCCGTTTTTCACGAGTATCTTTGGCTTGCCCTTAATGATGTTACCGAGGCCGAAGTTCGTGTGGTAAGCCAGGGAAGCAAGCCCCTTGTGCAGCATCACCAGCGTAAAGGCAGCCGCAATAGTGGGCCAGAACGGCGCATTGCCGGTAATGGCACGGCTCAGCACAGAACCGTAGATAACCCCCAGCACAATGTCGAAAGCTGTGTTTTTGCCGAAGATGCGGTGGTTGCCGATCCGGATAATGAGCAGCGCCGCAAAGAATACCCCCACCGCCCTGAACGACATCTGCCACCAGGTCAGGGTCTCGTCATGGATGCCGAAAAGAAAGTTAAACGTGTCCTGTACTTCTTGCATACTCCTGAGAACGCTTCGCTCAGCAGGAGGTTATAGCTGCACTAGCTTGCATCGCCGCAATTGCAGAGATTTTTATCCAGCGTGTAGAGAATATTGAAGTTGCTCTCCACCTCGTTTATCAGGTGTTGCAGCCGCGCATTATACTCCTGCACCTTCGATAGCTTATCCTCCCCCAGTTCCAACTTGTTCAGGCTGTCCAGCGATTTAATGGAATTGCCCAGCTCGTTGTTCTTCTCATACATGCGGCTAATGTACTGGTCGAGCATCTGGTTGGTGGTAGATGAAACCGTTTGCAGGTTGTTCTCGATGCAGAGCTGGTGCTTCAGGTACTTGAACACCGTTGCCTCGGCCACCAGGTTCAGCTCCTCTTTCTTCTTTAGGGCCTGCTTTAGCTTATAGCCGTCGTAGCGCTTGTTGTATTCGGTAATGGCTTCGCGCACTTTGTCGCGGCAGCTCTGGCACTTGCTGGAGGTGGCCTTGTCGAGCAGGGCGTTGCGCTTAGGCAGCGTGGCATCGGTTGCCTCCGTACTGCTTAACTCCTGCACCTCCTTCCGGAACACCTCGTTATACTGCTGGTCCTCCAGCTTTTTGGTGAGGCGCACAATGGCCTCCCCTTCCACCGATGCCGACAGGAACTCCGGCTTTGGCAGCTCCACGGCGTAAAGCCTTGCCAGGGCAGCCTCTCGCTTCTCCGGCGTGTCCCATGCTTTGGCATTGTTCTCTATGTCGCCCAGCGTGTTCACCAGCAGCTTACCGTTTTTCAGGTTGTGGTCTGCCTCCAGGTACAGGTCGGCGTTGCTAAGTATGGCCTCATACTCCGGCCTAAAGATGTTCAGATACGTGCTGTTGCCAGAGAACTCTTTCTCGCGGGCGTCGAAGGTGCCTTTCAGGCGCTTGTACTCCTGCACAATGCCGAACAGGTTTTTGGCGTTAATCTCCGGGCTGTTGTTGCGGTAGTTCAGGCGGTACGTGTTCAGGTTCTGCTTCATGTCAGCAAACACCCGCAGAAACTCCACATACAGCTTCTCCTGCCTGAACGTCTCGTCGTTGATCATCTTCTGCTCATAGGCCGCCTGTATCTTCTGCTTGCGCTTTTCAATCAGGTCCAGCGTCACCTCGTCGCCCGTCAGCACATCCATTTTGTAGAGCGATTTGTAGTTCGCCACCACCATAAACGGGTAGTCTTTGTAGCCGGTCATCTCCTCCAGCTGGCGGCGGTCCAGCTTGTTGGGGTGCTTCTGCAGGTAGTCGGTCAGCTTTACGGTTTTGATGTCCACCTTCTTCACATCGCTCGGCACAAACACATAGATGCGCACCGAGTGCAGGCGCGTGTCAAAGTCCTGGCCCTCGTAGAGCCGGATCGTGGAGCTGAACTTGTACTCCCTTTTGGTGGTGCGGGCACTCAGCAGGTTGCCGAACTCCCCCACCAGCGACAGCACAGCCCCAGTGGGCGTGGTGAGTTTGGAGATGTTCATGAGCTGGTTGGCCACCATGCTGAACACCTGGTCGCTCTCGCCGTTGGTAATGGCCTTGGCGTTTATAACGGCGTCAATGTTGTTGCCCCCGGAGCCGAGCGGCATCTTATCGATGATGCGCACCACCTCCTGGTGGTCGCTCACCTGCGTTTTATAGTCGCGGCTATCCTGTGTGATGGAGAAGTTGTAGAGGGGGTACACAATGTCGTCGTTGCCGAAGATCTTCATGTTCTTCAGCTGCGCCGTGATCAGCAGGTACTCCAGCACATTGCCGTACTTCTTTTTTGGTTTCCGGGAGCCGGTCTCCAGCTCGTTCAGCACACGGGTAAACCTGTTGCCGTTATAGAGGTAAATGTCTGTGGAGAGGTACTGCCATTCATCCGAAAACTGAAAATCATCGTTGTAACTATAGCCCAGGCGGGTTTCTATGTTGCGCTGAGCAAAAGCTGCCTGCTGGCACACTAGCAGAAACGCTAGCGCTAAAACTATTCTTCTCATAAAAACGCTATTGTCTTGAGTGGTGGCTGCCGGTGGCACCCACCGTTGCTGAGCCCAATAAACGCTCAGGCTTGTATATAAGTGCATTAAAGTTGCTAATAATAACGCTATAATCATAAAATAAAAATGAAAACAAAGAGCTGGCGCTACGCAGTGCTACCCGTAATCCTGGCTGTCGGAATTGTCTCTGCACAAGATGTTAAGGCCCAAATAACAACAGACACGTCTGCTGCCACTGCCACTGCAGCGCCTTACACCGAGGAGCAGAAGGTAAACCACCTGATACAAGTAATCTCCAAAATGGAGGGGGCCACCTTTATCCGCAACGGCAGCGAACACACCTGTGCAGAAGCGGCAGAGCACCTGGAGTCTAAGTGGGAGAAGCACAAGGATGATGTGCAGACGGCCCAGGGCTTCGTGGAGAAGCTTGCCTCCCGCTCCGGCCTGACCGGCGAGCCTTACAGGATACGCTTTGCAGACGGCACCGAAAAAACGACCAACGAGGTGCTGATGAGCGAACTGCAGCAGGTGGAGCAGCGATAAAGGCCGGGTTCTAAACGATACCGTGCTGCCTTCGTAAGGCAAGGTAGAACAAACGTCTATACTTTCATGCTACAACTACTAGAACAATCCAAAGGAGACCTGGTGGCTTTCAGGATATCAGGCAACGTAGACCGGAACGATTACGATGTAATGCTGCCGGTGCTGGAGGAGCGCATAAAGCAACATGGCAAAATCCGTGTGTATGCAGAGGTACAGGATGTGGAAGAGTATACCTTAAAGGCCCTGTGGGATGATATTAAGTTTGACCTGAAGCACGCCGCCGACTTTAGCAAAGCCGCCCTGGTGGGCGACAGGAAGTGGATTGACTGGCTCTCCACGATGGCCAAGCCCTTCACTTCGGCCGAAGTCCGGTACTTCGACTTCAGCCAGCGCGAGCAGGCCTGGGAGTGGATTCACGCATAGGCGGCAGCAGGAGAGGCAACACCCGGAGAGGAACAAAAAGGGGCGGGAGAACCACGCCTCCCGCCCCTTTTTCTATTTAAGCCGGTCTGCTTAGTCTTTGTAGATGTACACTTCGGCTTTGCCGTTCTTCATGAAGCCGCGGTACATCCCCGCCGAGTTGAAGGGCATGGCCACGTTACCGTTTTTGTCGAGGGCAATAACACCGCCTTCGCCGCCGCGGCCCACCAGCTTCTTCATCACCACCTCCTCAGCGGCCTTCTGCACAGGCCATCCTTTGTAGGCCATCAGGGCGGCAATATCGTGGGCCACCACGTTGCGGATAAAGTACTCCCCGTGCCCGGTTGCCGATACGGCGCAGGTGCTGTTGTCGGCGTACGTGCCGGCACCGATGATCGGGGCATCGCCCACCCGGCCGTAGCGCTTGTTGGTCATGCCGCCGGTAGAGGTTCCTGCCGCCAGGTTGCCGTAGGCATCCAGCGCCACACAGCCCACGGTGCCGAACTTGTTGCCCTCTGTAAAAATATTCTCGCTGCTGCTGGTGCCGCCGTCGTGGTCCAGCTGCGTTTTCTCCTCCCCCTTTATTTTCTGCAGTTGGTTGAAGCGCGTTTCGGTGTAAAAGTACGACGGGTCCACAATCTCTACGCCGTTCATTTTGGCGAACTTCTCGGCCCCGTCCCCGATCATCATCACGTGCTCCGACTTCTCCATAACGGCACGCGCCGCCGATATAGGGTTTTTAATGGTGGTTACACTGGCCACGGAGCCGGCCTGCAGCGTTTTGCCGTCCATCATGGCGGCGTCCATCTCGTTTTTGCCTTCGTTGGTGAAAACCGCCCCCTTGCCTGCGTTAAACAGCGGCGAGTTTTCCATCACATGTATCGTAGCCTCTACGGCATCCATGCTGGTGCCGCCTTTCTTCAGCACACCGTAGCCAACCTGCAGCGCCTCGTTCAGTTTTTCGCGGTACGCCTTCTCTTTCTCCGGCGTCATGTTGGCGCGGGTAATGGTGCCGGCCCCGCCGTGTATCACCAGCGTTATTTTACTGTAATCGGGTTTCCCCTGTGCCATGCTCACAAAGGCCGTAAGCAGAAACAGGCACAGCAAGTATAAGCTCTTTTTCATGTTTCGGTGTACTTGTGCAGTTCGTTAATACCCTGTTAAGATAAGGCTTTTTGGCGTATGTAGAACAAAATCCTCAACTTGCCGCCTGTACCCATCATCCCCGCACCTATGTTTTTACTCCGGCTACGCCATTGGCAGGCTTTCCTGCTTCTCTTCGTTCTTCCGTTTCTGGTGCAGTACGGCCTGTTGGCCCTGCTTGATGCCCTGAACGTACGCACCGGCGATGCCGTGGCCATGCTGATCGACGCCCTGCCCGCCACGGTGTACACGCTCTGGCTGTGGCAAACGGGGCTTTGGCTGCGCAGGAGGCTGCCGGCAAGTATAAAACCCGCGCCGCTATACTTTCACCTGGGCACGCTGTACCTGCTGCTCTACACCCTGCTGCTGGTCTACACGCTGGCCCTTGTGCGGGAAAGCGTGGTGGGCGGCACTTTGCCCCTGGGCATGCTGGTGCTGCTGGTGCCGCTGCACTTGCTGGCTACACTTTGTTATCTCTATATAGTATATTTTATGGCTCGATTATTGGTAGAAGTAGAGCAGCAGCGAGCGGTTGATTTCGGGGAGTTTGCAGGGACTTATTTCTTTTTCCTGCTGCTGCCACTGGGCATTTGGTTTCTGCAGCCGCGCCTGCGCCGGCTGTATCTTACCGAGGCACAGGCAAATGAAATAAATACCTTGTAAAAAATATAGCTCCTGTACAATATTCTAAAGAAGTCGCCGTTCTGGAACAGAAACGCACGGTAAATTATTGGTTTTTATAGAGTTTTGTTGGCTTGCAGCCTTATCTTTTACCATATTTGTAACCTATATTCTCAAACATTATCCAAACAACTATTAACTAACACCCATGAAATTCAACTTCTTCAAAGCATCTCTGGCGCTGGCATTAGGCTCCACGATGATGGTATCTTGCGTTTCCTCAAAGAAATACGAAGACCTGCAGGCTAGCAAAGAAGCGCAGGAGCGTGAGCTGGCTGCCTCTAAAGCAAAGGTAGACGAGCTGTCTTCTTCTCTGAAAGACCGCGAGCAGAAACTAGCTGACATGGAGCGTGCCATGAACGAGCAGCAGAAGATCCTCGACAACCTGAAGAACGAGGTGAACACTGCCCTGCAAGGCTTTAACCAAGGCGACCTGAGCGTATCAGTGAGAGACGGCAAAGTATACGTGTCTATGTCTGATAAGCTGTTGTTCCCTACAGGTAGCACCAAAGTAAACCCAGGAGGCAAGAAAGCGATTGACCAGCTGGTAAGCGTACTGAAGAAGAACCAGGAAGTTGGTGTAATGGTAGAAGGCCACACAGATGACGTTTCGGTAATGAACGGTATGAAGTACCTGACTGACAACTGGGACCTGAGTGTGCTGCGTGCCACTGAGATCACCCGTCTGATGACAGAAAAAGGCCTGTCTCCGGACAGAGTAACGCCTGCTGGCCGTGCTTTCTACATGCCGGTTGACACAGGACGTACTGCTGAGGCGAAAGCTAAAAACCGCCGCACTGAAATCATCCTGACTCCAGACTTTACAGAGGTTTACAAAATCCTGGGCATCAAAGCCTAGTACATACCTCTTCAATACAGGAAGCCGGTGCCTCTTCGGAGCCACCGGCTTTTTTTGTGCCCTTGCCTGTGCTTACAGGCCCGCTCTGCCCGCCATCTGCTTGGCCTCCCCTATCGCCCGGAACAGCTCCTGTGCCCGCTGCGAGCCGATGAGCAGGGGTTTCTTATTGTAGAAGTGGAGCTGCACGCCTTTATTGCCCGACACGTTGTAGGCCCTGCCCTTCCAGCTCCAGCGTATGCCCCAGCCACCGTAGTCGCTGATGGGGTTGTAGGTAACCAACTCGTAGTCGCGGACCAGGTGCAGCGGGATTTTAACCGGGCGCAGGTGAAAAGGCCAGAAGCGCACCCGCACCTCCCCCGGCTGCACCTCTGTTGTGAGCGACATGCGGTAAAAGAAAAAGGGCAAGCCCAAGCCCAGCAGCACAAACAGCAGCGTAAGCCCCGGCACGGACGCCGGATGGCTGCCCAGCGCGCCGCCGCACAGCACCTGAGACACAAAGCCCACCCAGAAGATACTGGCCACCCCCAGCACCACCACCCACAGCCAAAACTGGCTGAACCGCTGCCGCTCCCTGTAGACGATGTTTTTTTCGGACACTAGACGTTAGAAAAAGATGTAAGACGAACCTGTAAGATTGCTTACGTGCCGGGTGTGCACAAAGATGGGCCGCGTTAAAACGCTCTAAAAAGACGCGCCGCCTGCTTTACCAGCAGGCGGCGCGCCCTCATGTACAAGAAAGCCTGGCGTCTTGTGCCCCTGCAAGCTAACCGATGGCTTGCTCCAGGTCGGCAATCAGGTCTTCGGCATCTTCCACGCCCACGCTCAGGCGAATCAAGGTGTCGCTCAGGCCCGCCTTCATGCGGTCTTCGCGCGGAATGCTGGCATGCGTCATGGTGGCTGGGTGCCCGCACAGCGACTCTACGCCGCCCAGAGACTCCGCCAGTGCAAACAACTTCAGGTTCTCCAGCAGGCGCGTCGCGTCGTCCACATTATCGCCTTTCAGCTCAAACGACACCATGCCACCGAAGTCGCGCATCTGCTTTTGGGCTACCTCGTGGTTCGGGTGCTCCTCAAAGCCCGGCCAGTACACCTTCCCTACCTTTGGGTGCCCTTTCAGGTACTCCGCCACCTGACGGCCGTTCTGGCAGTGGCGCTCCATGCGCAGGTGCAGGGTCTTCAGGCCGCGCAGCACCAGGAAGCAGTCCTGCGGCCCCGGGGTGGCACCGCAGGAGTTCTGGATAAAGGCCAGCTGCTGGTTCAGGCCGTCGTCTTTTACGACAACCGCGCCCATCACTACATCCGAGTGGCCGCCCATGTACTTGGTGAGCGAGTGCATCACAATGTCAGCGCCCAAATCCAACGGCGTTTGCAGGTACGGCGTGGCGAACGTGTTATCCGCCACCAGCAGCAGGTTGTGCTTTTTAGCCATGTCAGCGTAGGCCTTGATGTCGAGGATGTTGAGCAGCGGGTTGGTTGGCGTCTCCACCCAGATCATCTTTGTGTTTTCGTTGATCAACCCTTCCACGTTGCTCAGCTCCTGCATGTTGGTGAAATGGAACTTAAGGCCGTAGTTACGGAAGATTTTGGTGAAGATGCGGTAGCTGCCTCCGTACAGGTCGTTGGTAGAGATCACCTCGTCGCCGGGCTTCAGCATTTTCATGATGGCGTCCACAGCGGCCATGCCCGAAGAGAAGCAGAGGCCGTGCTTGCCGTTCTCCAGCGCCGCCAGCGCATTCTGCAGCTGGGTGCGGGTTGGGTTGTGCGTGCGGGAGTATTCGTAGCCCTTGTGGTCTCCGGGGGAGCGCTGCACATAGGTGGAGGTTTGGTAAATAGGCGTCATGATAGCGCCTGTGCTCGGGTCTGGCTCCACGCCAGCATGTATAGCTTTTGTTCCGAATTTCATAGGTTGTGTTTTATACTTATGAAAGAATAATACTCCCCTCCTCCTGCCGCTGTGCCACATATACGGCACCGGTTTGGCCGGGGGAGCGTTCCTGCAAGTTAAAAAAATCCCCCCGAAGTGTTAAGGCAGTGCCTGCTCCGCCCCTTGCCCTGCTAACAGCACTTTTAAACCCGCGAAAATCTTTTGTCCTTTGTGTTTCGTCTATGTCCTTAACAGCACCAACACGTTTACCCTACATGAAGTCACTCCCGTACCTGCGAAGCTTTATACGCGAAAATGCCTCAACGTTTGTTTCCATGCTCCTGCTGGTCGTGGTGCCGGTGGTGGTGAGCTCAACAGCGGCTGTAGTACTCTACAACTACCAGGGGCTGCTGCAGGGGCTGTCGGTGTGGGAGATGCTGCTGTACTTCGCCGTTATTTCGGTTACCATGGCCCTGGCGCTTACGCCAACTACCTTTGTGGCCCTGGTGAGCGGCTTTTACCTGGGCTGGAGCGGCTTTGCCGGCATTGTGGTGTCGTATGGCATCGCCGCGCTGATCGGCTACAGCATTGCTCAGTTTGTGGACCATGGCAAAATGATGAGCTTCCTGAACCGCTTCGATAAGGCACGGGCACTGATGCAGGAGCTACGCAGCGAAAGCTGGAGCCTGATCTTCCTGACGCGCATCTCGCCGGTGCTGCCCTTCGCATTGATGAACTTCGTGCTTTCGCTGCTGCAGATTGACAAGCGGAAGTTTTTCCTGGCGAGCATCGTGGGCATGCTACCGCGCACAGTTTTCTTCTTTTGGGTGGGCACGCAGGCACGCGATGTGGTGCAGGCCCTGCAGAACCCCGATAGCGGGCGCAGCGGCCAGATCCTGATGGTGGCGTTAATTGTTATTTCTATCGGAGGCCTTTACTTCCTGTTCGACAAGGCTTTAAAGCGCTCCCTGCGGAAAGCGGCGGCAAAAAATGAATAATTTTTTTGAAGAGGGCTTGCGTATAAAGAAAAAAGGCCTTTACTTTGCATCACAATAACGGAAAACGGTCACGTAGCTCAACTGGATAGAGCATCTGACTACGAATCAGAAGGTTAGGGGTTCGACTCCCTTCGCGACCACTTGAAAATCAGCCACTTACGAGTAAAATCGCTAAGTGGCTTTTTTTATGTGCACACAATTTGCACACGAATAGCCGCTATTTAATAGTCTCCTCATCCACAAAACACCGTCTGTTTAGTAATTTCAATTCCGCCTGATGCCCCTTTCTTTTTTCTGAGGCAGCTTGTCATTTCCTTAACTTTGTTTTATGTCAGAACTGTACCGCTGATACCTACGGCTCTTTTATTTCGTCTAACTCTTAGGCAGCACCTTTAAGCTCTTTATACTTACACGCATTCCTAGGCTTTATACGGCTATTACATTCTCCTTGCTTAAATCATCTTCACATTCTAAATGTCCAGTTTTTTTACTAAAATACTGGACATTTATTCGTATACTTGCATACTTTAAGTAAAAAGTAAAGCATGAACGTAACAGAAACCATCGCATCCACTATAGACAGGCTACCTCGCGGCTATGTGTTTACCTACACAGATTTTGGTGCAGTGGCAGACAAAAAGGAGGCGGTCATCAAAGCGCTTAACCGGATGGTGGCATCAGGCAAGATAGCCAAGCTGTCCAAAGGTAAATACTACAAGCCCGAAATCACTCCGTTCGGTGAACTGGCGCCTAGTGAGTCACAGGTCGTAAAGGACCTGTTAGAAGATGACGGCAAAATTGTCGGCTACCTGACCGGCTTCAGCATGTACAACCGGCTTGGCTTGACCACGCAGGTGAGCAATACCATCCAGATAGGCAAGAATGATGTTCGCCCCACCTTTAAGCGGGAGCGTTATACCATTGCCTTCATTAGGCAGAAAAACACCATCAGCAAGGAGAACATCCCATTATTGCAACTGCTCGATGCCATACGCTACATTAAGAGGATCCCCGATGCCACGGTGGGAGCTTCTTGCAGACGTCTGCTAACCATTCTAAAGCAATTACCAGATAAGGATAAGAGCCTGCTGGTCCGTTTGGCGCTGAAGTACCCTCCCGCTACCAAGGCCCTGTTGGGAGCTCTGCTAGATGAGCTGGGCGATAACCATCTGACGGAATCGCTTTACAGGACACTCAACCCTATTACCACCTACAAACTGTCAGGAGCGGGAAAGGCGTTAACCACCTCCGAAAAATGGAACATAAGATGATACTGCACCTAAACAAGCAACTCTTCCGGCAGGCTGCTCAGTTTACGGCACAGCAAATGGGCATTCCTGATATATATGTGGAAAAGGACTATTGGGTGACGTTTGCCCTGCACACCATCTTCCACCATGCTATTGGGACCGATACCGTGTTCAAGGGCGGAACAGCACTTTCCAAGTGCTACCACTTGATAGAGAGGTTCTCGGAGGACATAGACTTGGCGGTATTAAGACGTGAAGGAGAGTCAAACAACAGGCTGACCACCAAGATCAGGACCATCAGCGAAGTGGTAGGCACAGCATTACCTGAAGTAAGCATAGAGAGGCTGACCCATAAAATGGGCATGAACCGCAAAACGGCGCACTCCTACGGGAAAGAGTTTCAGGGGACTTACGGTCAGGTAAGGGATGCCATTGTAGTGGAGGCTACATGGCTAGGACACTTTGAACCTCATACAACTCGGAAAGTAAACTCATTTGTTGGGGACATGATGTTGCGCAACGAACAGGGCGCTCTGGCTGAAGAGAACGGGCTGATGCCATTTGAAGTACGGGCACTGGAGCCCACACGAACTATCTGTGAAAAGATCATGAGCCTAGTGCGGTTCTCCTACGGAGAATATCCGTTGGAGAACCTAAAGCAGAAGATAAGGCATACCTACGATCTGCACGTACTTTTGGGACAGGAGGAATTTACTGCTTTCCTTAACTCCGACAACTTCGATAAAATGCTTCTAAAGGTAGGGCAAGATGACGTGATAAGCTTCAGAAATAACAACAGCTGGCTACGGCACCACCCTTTGGAAGCTTTTATCTTTAGTGAACTGGAAAACGTTTGGGAGGAACTGAAACCGACTTTCAATGGTAGCTTTAAAAACCTTGTGTACGGCACACTGCCCGCCGATACTGCTATTTTTGCCACTTTAATTAAAATAAGAGAAAGGCTATCAAACGTTGTCTGGGCAATTGAGCTAGATGATAGGCCTAGTGTAGCATAGCTTGGAGCTACCGGGCACCTAAAATACTCCCACTCAACCGTCCCTCACTTTACTGGGGCAAAACTTGTGCTCCCCCCTATATTCTTAAGCTGAAGCAATAGGTTGAGCAGTAAAAAAAGATAAGCTTAAAGGAGCACCGCTCAAGACATTCCAAAGCAAAAGCCCAGGTCATTCATTTCGGCGCAAAGTTAGCCTTCCGCCCGGATATGGGACAAGGTAGTCCTGAAAAAATGGGTATCCCAGCGGGAGCCCTCCGCATTTTTTCAGGCTCCACCTATGCCCTTAATCCGTCCGTCAGGCAGGTAGGGCACCATAATCAATTCCTAACACTTTAAAAGAGCAAGATTATGGAAAAGCTGACTAAAAAATCCGGATTGAACAGAATAGCAGAAATCAAGTTGACCTACCGTTCTAAAGTAAAGCCATCCGAGCGTCCACAAGTAACCAGTTCTACCGACTGCGCTGAAGTTCTCCGCCAAAGCTGGGATACTGGAAAAATTGAGTTTGTAGAGCAGTTCAAGGTGATGCTGCTCAACAGAGCCAATAGGGTATTGGGTATTTATGAGCTATCTACAGGAGGGGTAGCAGGCACGGTAGCTGATCCGAAATTAATCTTCGCAGCAGCACTTAAAGCTTGCGCCAGCTCCATCATCCTCAGCCACAACCACCCCTCTGGCAACACCAAACCAAGTGCAGCAGACCTGCAGCTGACAAAGAAAATGAAGCAGGGAGGGGAACTGCTTGACATTGTCGTGCTGGACCACATCATCCTCACCAGCGAAACGTACTACTCCATGGCAGATGAAGGGCTCTTGTAGCCCTTTTTTTTGCTCATTTAACTATTAACTATTCAGACAGCTTACTCCTTTTTAGAGAACCCAAGCGCCCTAACTAAATAGTCATCCATCTTTCTCCCAACACCTAGCTTCCGTTTAAGCTCGAACTCCTCAAGGTCAAAGAAATCCATAAGCTCCAGCTCATGCTCTTCCTTTGCCTTATCCTTTCGATTAGTGTAATAGGGATTCCTCTCCGTCCTGCAAATTCTGCTTGGCTTCCATGTTTGACTGCGGCCACTTTATCATAACAACTTTTTAATTATTATATATACTAATTTATTAATTATCGTATAGATAAGCACCGCCAGGTGCTGCCCAAATTTGAATTCCATGCAGCAGCCTGCAAGAGTAAGTAGATAGTGAATCCAATACGCCTGACGCGCCATGAAACACTTAAAGAAGTTCCTGGCCTGCCTGCAGACTTTCCAGCTCCGCGTTACGCAAAGGAAGGAACGCCAGGCGCACCCTCTTGAAATCAAGGAAGCACAAACGTACGAGCTTAGCCATGAAACTCCCTATGGAGCCCCTGCCGCCTTCGCAAGCGAGCTCCGGCTTCTTTCCGAACTGGCTGCCCTGGACCTTGTGTCCCTTGACAGCAAGCAACTCTGCATGGTCCATGACCTGCTCCAAGCAGTTGAGGAAAGATTTAAAACCTTTTGGGTTAACTACCACAACTACTCCTTCGATTACCGCTGGCAGGACTACCCTGCGGATTATATTTCAATGGTAGGCCTGGATAAGCTGTTCATTGTTGAAAACCTTTGTCCGGTGCACTCCCATGCCTTGATTGAGGAGACTTTGGTCGATGACCTAAGCGAGTCGGTAAGCTTCAGAGAGTCTTTACTAGCCTCCCTGAAGAAGCGCATCAGCAGCCTTGTGCCCGTTGGGCTGGTGCAAGGGGCAGACTCAGCGCCACCACTATCTGGTGAACCGGTTAATAGCACCCCTCGCTTTGTGGAGGGAATGGATGAGGAATTCTACCACATACTCAAAGGCTACTTCACCCCCGAGGACCAGCAGCAGCTCCTGCCCCTCCTGCAGGACAACCAACCGCCTGCCGCTCCCTTAGTCTTCCACGGGAACGGTAACCAGCTGGCAGACGCCTTCAAGCAGCTCTACGAGGCCAACCTGATCGTGGGCTGCCTCAAGTCAGACCTGGAGGTATGGATCTCCAGCCACTTTGCCTACGTGTTCCGCAAGCAGCAGCGCATATTGCCTCCCGGTTACCTGGCGGCCATCATCTCCTCCAACGCCAGGCCCTGCCAATCCCCCATCCTCGACGTACGGAAGCAGGCGGACGGCACCTATGCAGTTTACCCGGTGCTGCGCACGCAAAAAAACTATAACCTTCAGTAGGAAACAGGCAGGATGCTGTCCTGCCTTCTTGTAACCCTGAAAACAAAGCCATTACCATTGCAGTGTAAACCAAACCAATCACTGCCATGGAAAACTTCACCTTCGAGCAAATGCCCCAGGCCATGCGCCTGCTGCACGAGAAAATGGACCGCCTGGAGCTGCTGCTTACCGAGCAGCACACCCCGCAAGACACGGAGACGATTTTCAACGTCACGCAGGCCGCCGCCTTCCTCCACCTGTCCGTCTCCACCCTCTACGTGAAGGCCTGCCGCCGGGAGGTCCCTTACAACAAGCAGGGCAAGCGGCTTTACTTCTACAAGAGCGAGCTGGAGGAGTGGGTGCGCAAGGGACGGAAAAAGACGGTCTCCGAGATACAGGAAGAGGCGCAGCAACACATGCTACGAGTAGCCAGGAAAGCCTGACGCGCTACCCACCCCTACCAGAAGACTGTAATCCACCGGCCCCAGGCCACTATACTGCAATCCAGGGGGAGCAAAAGGTCACAGCTACAGGTCGTCGCTCCCCCTGTTCTCCGGTACATTACCCCTCCACAATTACTGCATAAGATCCTTCAGCGATTTCTTTCACAGGACCTGGCCAACTTGATTTCGAAATAAGCTAAGCCAACCACAAAGATGAACATAGAGCAGATCAACAGCGAGCTTTCCATCACCGACTTGCTGGCAAGCCAGGGCATACAGCCTGCCCGTAAAAGGGGTGCGGACTGGTGGTACATCTCCCCGATCCGCGCCGCCGAGCGCACCCCCTCCTTCAAGGTCAACACGCACCTGAACCGCTGGTACGACCACGGCAGCGGGGAGGGAGGCAAGGTCTTCGACCTGGCCCTGCGCCTGCACCGAACCGCTTCGATCCGGGAAGTTATCCAGCTACTCTCCGGCCATTCCTGCCTTTCCGCGGCGTCGCCTGCCATTACCGCATCTTCAATGGATAAAAATAATCGCCCAGAGCACGAGCCTGACAAGGACAGCGACACCCGTCGCCTCCAAGTGCTAGCCTCCAGCCCCCTGGAAGAGAAGAGCCGGATGACAGTTTACCTGCGCCAGCGCGGCATCAGCCTCCGGACGGCTGTCCCTTACTGCCGGGAGGTGGGCTTCTCCATCAATGCGAGGCAACATTCAGCCATCGGATTTGAAAACCGCTCGGGCGGCTATGAGCTGCGCAACCCCTGGTTCAAGGGCTCCTCCTCCCCCAAGGACATCACATTCATCGACCGCGGCGCCAATAGCGTCTGCCTGCTGGAAGGGTTCATGGATTTCCTGTCACTCCTGGAGCTCTGGCCACACCTGAAGGCAAGTGCCAGCTTCCTGGTACTCAACTCCCTCACCCAGCTGGGCAAGGGCCTGGAGGTGCTCGGGCGGCATAAGCAAGTGCTACTGTTCCTGGATCATGACCCGCCCGGTAGAAAGGTGACTGAGCGACTTCTCCGCTCGGAGCTGAACTGCCAGGACGTCTCTGCCCTCTACCGCGGTCACAAGGACGTGAACGCTTACCTGGCGTCGGGGCAGCGGCAGGCAAAGCGGCACCGGCTACGGCTCGGCCACCTCTAAAGGCCCTACAGGGGAATGCTTATAAGTGCAGGGAGCAAGTTTGTGTTTTTGTCATACAAAAACCTCTTCCGGCCCTGGGCCTCCCCGCTGCTCCCGGTGGTCGCAGCAGGAATCATTATCCATCTCTAAATACATCAGCACATGGAAGTAGAAACGACACCGTACCAAAGGTCAGAGAGAAAGCAGGGCGGCCGCCCCGCCAAAAAGGTAAAGCGGAACTTCACCCTTGTGGTACGGGTAACTGAGACTGAGCGGCTGCTCGTCGCGGGTAAGGCCCGAGAGGCAGGGCTCAGCCTCTCAGCCTGGTTCAGGGCAGCGGCTAAGAAAACAACGGTCACCGCACGCCTTCGCCCTGAGGAAATGGCCACACTGCGCATGCTCTCAGGCCTTGCCAACAACCTCAACCAGCTGGCCCGGCTGGCGCACCGCGAGGGGCTGCTGTCAGTCCAGGGCAAATGCCGCCAAGCGCTTGACGAGATTAACCGCACGCTTCACTTAGTTGGTAGAGATGATCGGCAAAGTGATGACCGGTAAGAGCTTTTCGGGCTGCGTACGCTATGTGGTGCAGAAGCCCGAGGCTACGGTGCTGGCCGCAGAGGGCATTCGTACTGATGCCGTACCGGCCATGGTGGCGGACTTTAACCTGCAGCGCAGGCTCCGGCCCGAACTGGAGAAGGCCGTGGGGCACCTCGCCCTGAGCTGGAGCGTGCATGACAAGGCAAAGCTCAATGAGCAAATCTTGGTGGAGCGGGCAAAGGAGTACCTGGAAAAGATGCAGATCAGGGATACGCAGTACCTGGTGGTGCTGCACCGGGACCGAGAGCACCCGCACCTGCACATCGTCTACAACCGGGTCAACTACGAGGGGAAGACGATCTCCGACAAATTCCAGCACCGGCGCAACGCCAGGGTGTGCCGGGAGATGACCGAGCGCCACGGCTACTACCTGGCCCCGGGCAAGGATCGGGTGAACCGCCAGCGCCTGAAAGGGGCCGACAAGGCAAAGTACGCGCTGCATGACGCAATCCGGCAGGCGCTGCCACAGGCCAAAAGCTGGCCAGAGCTGGAAAGCCTGTTACAAATTAAAGGCATCACCATCGACTACAAGTACAAACGGGGAGCAGACCAGGTGCAGGGCGTGAGCTTTCGCCGGGGATTGCTGAGCTTCAAGGGCTCCAGCATCGACCGGGGCCTGAGCTACGGGGCTATCAGCAGACAGCTCGAGCAGAACCGGCAGCAAGCGCTGCAGCATTCGATTGCTGCCAAACAGCAAAAGGGCCTTACGCCTGCAAATACTTCCCCTGGAAGTATTTCTAGAGGCAGAGACCTTACTCGCCACGACCCTATGGGCCCGTTGGAGAGCCTGCTGGCCCCCACCACAGGACAGGCAGCGGAGGCGGCCAATTCACCTGATTACCACTTCAAGAAAAAGAAAAGCAAAAAGAAAAGGAGAATTCGCTTATGAACTCAGAGGAACTGGAAGAAAGGCTCTCAGACGCGGAGCGCGTGCTGGCCCTGCACGGCAAGCGGCTAGAAAAACTGGAGGGTCGCGAACCGCTGACACCAACTCAGCCAACACCGGCGCTTGACTATACAGCCCAGCTTGAAGAAGTCAAAATGTTTATCAAGCAGCATGACCTGGGCGTGCAGGCCCTGCAGATCTACGCCCAGATCAGTTCTTTCCGGGAAACTATCACCAAGCTGCCAAAAGTGCTGCCCGTCCGGCACTACCACCATTTCGAGGACAGGTCCCGGGGCTTTGTGATCGGGGGCATTGTGCTTTTACTGACGGCTGCTGTTTTTGTGGGACTATGCCTGAGCCTTTATCGGGAGAACAGTAGGTTGCGGGAAAGCGATGTCAAGTACAGGATGATCCGGCAGGCTTACCCAGGTGCAGGAAATTGGGCTGACTCAACTTTTCAACAGAACCCGAAAGATGCTAAAATTTGGCTTGAAAAAAGAGAGGCCGTGCATCTTGATCCTCTATTGGAGCAGAAGTAAGATATGTACACCTTTCAGATGCATCCAAGCAAGACACTAACTTGCTATCTCGGGGTACTCAACTTTAAGCTTGTTTTAGTTGCTGCAGGAGTTCGGTCTTTTCTCTCTCACTGGTCAGCAGGCGCTCATAGAGCTTTCTGTTTTCATCCACTAGCTCCACTAATTTCCCTATGAGATCAACCGAGCTTTGCGCAGGCGAGTTTCCACATTCATTTATAGTGGATTCAGCTTCAAGTTTTACTGGATATTGATTTGATGCTGCAGGTTTGAAGGCAGCATTATCTGGACCAAACTCCTTAATAGCATCTTTAGACACCCCGAGTGCTCCTGCGATCTTCTCCAGCATCAGTTCATCTACATGTTCTTCCTGCTCAATGCGGGAGATGTTCTGCTGCGTGGTGCCCAGTTCACCGGCCAAGGCTGCCTGCTTTAGCCCAAGAGATGCACGCACCCGCCGAACCTGGTTGCCCAGGTGAAGCGGACGTTTTACGATTACTGTTTCCATACACTTAAGATAATTCTATGCATGCCTTCAGTTTCTGTTCAAATACCAGCCTGGCTGTATGCTGTAGCAGTTGCACGCGCCTGAAGAGTAGTTCAACAGTTGCCTTGCCTACACTAAAATCTTGATCATAACGGGCCTTCAGATAGGACTCCTCCAGCAGGTGCACCAACTGCCTTTCTTCCGGCGTATCGCGCGGAAAGACAGCGGCAAGTTGGGGAGCGACACGGCGGCTGTGCTTGATCAGGGCTTTGATCGAGTGCGTGTGCGTTTCCTTCTCCATCAGGGAGAGAAGCACGGCCCTGTAGGTTAGCTCCACTGCCTGGTGCAGCAGGAAAGGCATAATGGCATCGTCTTCAATTTCCCGGCGTTGACAGGCACAAGCGTAGAAGGACTGCGCCCGCCCGTAGCTGACTTCAAAGGTTTTGCTGGCCCTGGCTGCTATCCCCTGCCACAGGTGCTTTGGCGTTTGGGGATAGGCTTCGCTATTGTTGTCGTACACCAGTTTCTCGGGCCTGCAGCAGAGCGAGTAAAAGACGTGCCCTTTCTCAAGTGCCGCACGCACGGCATCGGAGCGGTGCAGCGAGCAGGTCACCTGCCGGTGCCGCAGGCTGGCAAACTCCACCAGCCCCTGGTGCTCGGCAAAGCGGATGTGGGGCTTGCAGGGCAGTACCACCACAAGGTCCACATAGCCTGCCTCGCTTTCACCGTCCAGGTCGGGTGGGTGGAGCAGGAAGATCTTCTCAGGCTGCACGGTCTCTGCCAGGAATGAGATGATCTGCGCTACATCCCCGTTAAGCTCTGGCGGCGCTAAAAAACCAAGTGCCTCCTCTGCCTCACTCCCTCTCCAAACTGTTTCCATGCGCTTTATCTTTCAGCTCAGCTGCTCCAGTGGCCTCTTCTGTGATTTTTCCCAGTATGTCCTCCTGGCAATCGAGGAGCAGCGTGAAGTAATAGGCCACTTCCAGCAGGCGCTCCAACTGATCGTAGTGCTGCAGTAGTTTGTAGTTCTCCGTGTCCTGCAGCAGGCTGGTGGCGCACAGGGCGTACTCGGTCCACTCCGAGAGCAGGCCCTTCCACTCGTCGAGCGACTGCGTGTTGAAGAAGTCCTTGAGCACGAGCACCGGGTACTCCAGCTCACGCTGCCGCAGGTACTGTATGTCGGTTCCATAGTCATCTTCCAGTTTGTAGCGCTCCAGGTGCATCTGCCTGTCATCATCCAGCCAATCCATAGAGCCCGGCGCGAAGCAGGGCAGCAGCACCTCCCCGTCTCGCGCTTCTTTCTCCCGGAGCAGGAGCCAGCAGGCCTCCATGAGCTTTTCTAGCCGCTTCTGCAGCACCACCGCATCCAGGGGCTGTGCCATCTGGTGCCATCCTACCTCACCGGTGGCCGCCTTCAGGTACTTCCACAGGTATACGCGCAGGTGGTAAATAGAACTACAGTCAAACAGCTCCAGAATAACGGACACGGGCTCCTGTTTTTCCTCTTCGGACAGGTGAATAATCCCGTTTGTTAAGTTGTTTTTCACGCTTTCCATCAATGCAGTTTAAGGTTTACCCTAAGATGGCGCCTATCTTTCGTGTACCGAACCCATGGCCTGCGTATTTTACTCACCCTGCCGGTTTTCTTACTCACACGAAAATGCTATATTTGGTAAATGGAAACGACGATGAAACCAGCACATATTGGCCGTAAGATCAGCCGCATCCGCGAGCTGCGCGGCATCAAGCAGGAAACGCTTGCCCAGGAGTTGGGCGTGAGCCAGCAGACTGTATCCAGAATAGAAGCGAGTGAGGCTGTGGAAGAAGATATTCTGGCTAAGGTTGCGAAGATACTGGGTGTTCAGCCTGAAGCCATCAAGAACTTTAGCGAGGAAGCAGTTTTTAATATCATTGGCAATAATTATCATGACCATTCATCATCTCTAAACTATCAATGCACTTTTAATCCTTTGGATAAGTTGATGGAAGTGATTGAGGAGAATAAGAAACTGTATGAGCGTTTGTTGCAGAGCGAGCGGGAGAAGGTGGAGATTTTGCGAGAACGGTAATAAAGATTAAAAGCATGTCTTCAATTGACTACTGAAGACCTTTACAAAACATAAATCTAAGTTTGAAAATGCCCTTTTTCTACCTATAGGAGGACATACTTAGTACCGGAGTCAAACAGGATCCGGGCGGACTTGGCCTTCTCCAGGGCCGCCTTAGTGAGCTCACGCTCAAACTCGGCCAGCGAGGCAAGGCGTTTGAGATGGAGCGGCAAGTGGCTGTGTTGATGCCCTTCTGCAGGCTCTCGAAATCCCCCTTAACTGAGACTCGGCCACCAAGTCGATCAGATCCAGCAGCAAGCGGCCCAGCCAGTTGAGCTTCAACACCACCACAGTGCCACCAGGCCTAAGCTGGGAGATCAACTTCTCTGACTCCGGCCGTTCCTTGCTATTACCAGATTTCTATCCTTTGAATATTTGCTCGCATCCGTAGTGGATGAATGCGTCAAGCTATAGCTCTAGTTTTTGGGTCTGGGTCGAGGTCCGGGCATATCCTATCTACATATTTTGTCTCAGTAACTCGTCTCAAATACAGTAAACTCCTTTTAATTTATGAGACGGCAATTTGAGAAAGAATAGTAACTATTTCGGAATCGGCGCGGCTATAGATTGTTCATCTCAAATAACGGTCATTTATTGAGACAGGCTATTTTAAAATTAGACACGGCCACTTGTCTTGTGGCCTACAGTCAGTATCGCGACTACGAGAAGTATGTCAAAATCATTACCACAGGTGGATGGATACATACCTTTGCTTCACCTTCTATCCCCTCCATAGACTAAAAAATTAAAGTTGCGCCCAAACCTGCGGTTCCAGGGCTGACTTGTGGAGTAAGCACAAGCCTTTGTTTGCGGGCTCTGAGCCTATGGTCTGCCCAATCGTAAAGGTAACTTACGCCTTTTGAGCTCAAGTAGCCTACTGCGGCGCCTGCCAATACATCTGACCCCCAGTGTGCGTTATCGTGTATCCGTGAAAGGCCGACAAGTGTCGCAACGCCGTAGGCGATTGGCGGTATGAGTTTATGGTCGGCATAAACAGTTGCCACCGAGGTAGCGACGGCAAAGGCCGTGGAAGTATGCGAGGACGGCAGAGAGCTATGGGGGTTGTGGATGAATGGGTTAAGGGAAGCATCAAATACCTCATTCTCTGAGGTCTCACTAGGCCTATACCTGCCGATAGCGTTCTTTAGGGCACTGGTGAGTGTGGCATTTACAACCACGCTTCCAAATGAAATCAGGGCGACCTTCCTTAGCTTCTGGTCTTTTGCCAGGAGGCCGCCAACAAACACAGCCCCGGCAGCGGGTACCCAGTACCTTTGCCTACCGAGTGGCTCCACGACTTGTGCAAAGCTATTGCTTACCTTGCCCCGATAACGCTGCGCGTACTGCTGGAGGGGCTCATCTGTTAGTACAAATGCAGCTGTCCATAAGGCGGCTGTGCCTGTGACATAAAGCGTATTTCTTAAATAGGTAGTCTGATGCGAATCTTCTGTTATAACATTGTCAGGAAGGGTATACTGCGCCTGATACCCCGTGTGAGGTACTACCATGGTATCCTGTCCCTGCAAGTGGGTGCGGGGGGAGAGCAGCAGAATCAAAAAGCTTAGCCAAGCGCCTCGCATCAAGAATTTTGGTGTAGCCAAGTATGCTGACATAGCCGTTGTATTTTTAAGGTATAGGATAGCCTATGCACTCATACAGGGTAGGCCTGTACTGAATTCTTGTCAAGAATAACAGCTAAATCTGGAGCAATCCTGGAGAAATTCTTTCGCTGGCTGTAATACGCGCGGGAAGGTTTTCGACAGGCATCGACGTAGTGAAAGCATAGGTGCCTAGACTGAGTGCCGGTTTCTTCTCTGGTGCAGGAGGAGGAACTCCAGAAGAGATAGCGCCACCATCACCCACAGGCTGCCCAACAGATAACCGCCTGCCACATCAGTCAGAAAATGCACCCCCAGGTAAATGCGGCTAAACCCAATTAGTAGGATGTAAAGCAACCCCAGCCACAGCCATGCAGACGCAGCCTTTATTTGATCCCGCTCCTGGTATATTAAAATACAAAGCATGCCTACCAAGGCTACTGATCCGGCGGCGTGGCCACTGGGGAAGGAAAACGAGCTTAGGTCATAGTACCCGACATCCATGGGGCGCTCGCGGTGAAAATAAGCCTTCGTAAAATAAATGGAGATACCGCTGCCTAGCACTGATACCAAAAGTGCCACGCCATGATGCCATTTCCCCTTTAGGAGAAGCACACCCATGGCCGTGACAAAGGTAAAGCCTACCCCGTACACCGAACCCAACTGGGTAAAGTAGTAAATAGCGCTGCTGAGAAGATCGGTTCGAAGGTTAAAGAAGAACATGGTAACCGAAGTATCCACGGCTTTCATGCCCGGGGAGTTTACGATGTGCTCCGATAGCTCCGACAGCACAGCAAAGTTAACGAACACGGCTATCAGTAGTGTGGTAAAGGGCAAGCCGAAGAAACCCTGTACTCCCAAACGGTCGTGGAGGAAGCCAACGAATTTGGGGTGCTTTCTTTCCAGCTCTTTTATCATTGGCAGCTCAAACAACTTATCGACCTGCGAGGATATAAGGGTAAAGGGTTTCTTGAACATACGGGGTTTGCTATTCCTTTAGGTCTTATTTGAATGTTGAAGAAGCTTAATTTCGTGTTCCAGGTTCAGCTTTTTCTGAGCGTCGAAGGTTTTCCGGGCAAAAGCTGTGAAATAGCTGTGCTCGGACAGAAACTGCACGTTTTGACGGTGCCAGGCAGCGTCAGAAAATTCTTCGCCTGTGAAAACTTCGATTTCCTTTCGTAGCAAATCAGAGGAACCTGCATAACTCGTTTGGCCCAGGTGGCACATGTCGGCGTCGCACAGGATTTTCTCTAGCAGGCTTTTGGGGGCTTGCGGTTGTTTGGTTGCTGCAATGCAGGCGATTACTTGCCCAAGAAGAAGGTCGTCCGCATTCTGTTCACGAAGAAACTCCTTGGCCAGTGCGCAGCTCTCTTGCTCATGGCCTTTATATTTGTAGGCATAACCGGTATCATGGAACCAGGCGGCCATCTGCAGCACCTGGAGGCTTTGCGGCGGCAGCCCGCAGCCCAACCCTATTGCCACAGCGGCTTCTGCTACTGCCTGGGTATGTAGTATGTTGTGGTAAAAGAGGCCGGGAGGCAGTTTGTGTTGGAGCAGGTGCGAACAGTAGGCTTGCGCCTGCGCTGACAGCTTCTCCTCGGTATCGCATTTCACCATATTTTTACGCTTTAAGCTCTTCACGCAGTTGCACCATTCTATTTTTGCCCTAAAATGATGTAAGAACTTGGAGAAAACCTGGATACGGATCATGCATAACGCTTAATACTGACTATTTGATTAAGTGCCGAAAGTAGCCACTTAAAAAAGTATTAATAGGATATGGGTATTGTCTTCAGCCTGATACTGCACTTGCCAACCATACAGGTTACAGACAGAGCGCACAATGGCTAAGCCCAAGCCCAGGGAAGAGGAAGAAGGGTTGGCTTTATGGAAGCGCTCGAACAGCTTAGCGGGTGATCCTTTTAGCGGCACGCCGCTATTTTTGACGGTGAGGGAGCGGGCCGTCACCATAACCTCTATAAATCCTTTTCTGACGTTGTGCCTGATGGCGTTGCTTAACAGGTTGGAGATAAGCATATCAACCAAAGCGGGATTAGATAGCACGGTTAATGTGCCTTGTTGGTTCACATGTACCTGCAACCCTTTGTCCCTCACAAAGTCATCCAGCTGGCTGATTTGCCTACCTATCAAATCATTGATATTGATTAACTCAGTGTTTTTGAACTGCTGGTTTTCAATTTTGGTGAGTAGTAGTAGCGTTTGGTTTAGTTTAGACAATTTTTGGGCGGCTACATAAGCTGATTGTATATGGTTAGCCTGCTGCTCGCTGAGCGCCGGATCCTGCAGCAGTTCGTCCAGTCTGGCCTGTATGATAGCCAAGGGGGTTTGTGTCTCATGAGAGGCATTCTCGGAGAACTCCTTGAGCGCCCTGAAATCTGAGCGTGCCTTCTCTGTCAGCTTTCCAATAGCTGCATTCAGCTCTGAGAATTCAAGTATAGAGCTGTCTTCGAGCTTGAGTGGCGTGTTTTGATGAACTGAAAATCCTTTTAGGGTCGCAAGGCTTCGATAAAAAGCGCTCCAGAGCTGATGAAAGAAGATCCTGTTCATCAATACCGTGAACATAAGCAGGAGCACCATGACGATAGCCATGGAGAGACCAATGGTAGACATGTATTCTACCGGCTCTACGATCATCTGCCTCAACACGATACGGTACGAGTGTCCGCTTATATTCCGGACAGAGGACACCTGGAGAAAAGCTTCCAGTTCGTTTTCAACATTATCGAAAGCGATGGTGTCCTTTACTGTTATACTTTCCTGTATAGGTCGGTTTAGCTTACTAACCTCCAACACCGGTGGAAGATTGATGATATGCTGACCGTGTCGCAGCTGCTCGGCAATGCGGCGCTCATTGCCGAGCAGCTGTTCGGTGGCCTCTTGCTCAATGATGTCCGTCAGAAGCCCATAGAGTAACCCTCCCGCGATCAGGAACAGGAGCGAAGTAAACAGTATATAAGAGCGTGTCGCTTTTTGTAGCAGCCTCATGTGGAGGAGAATTTATACCCAACGCCGTAAACCGTGTGGAGGTAGTCTGTCCCCCCTGCCTGCACGATCTTTCGGCGCAGGTTCTTTATGTGTGAGTAAATGAAGTCAAAGTTATCCGCTGAGTCTGCGTGGTCTCCCCAACTGTGCTCTGCGATGGCCTCTCTGGTGAGCACGCGGTTTTTGTTTGTGACAAAGTAGAGGAGCAAGTCGTACTCCTTTTTGGTTAACTCCAGCAGATTGCCGTTTACTTTCACCTGCATGGCATCAGGCAGCACCTCGATTTCGTTAAACACGACAGTAGCACTTCCCTTAAACTGCCTGCGGCGGATGATGGCATTGATACGGGAGTTTAATTCAGCAAGAAAAAAAGGCTTGGTGATGTAATCATCAGCTCCCAGGTCCAAGCCTGTAAGCCGGTCATCCAGGGAGTTCCTGGCCGAGACTATCAAAACGCCTGTGTCAGGATAGAGCGCTTTTAACTTATGTAATAAGTCCAGCCCGTTTCCATCTGGGAGTGTCAGGTCTAAAATCACGACATCGTATTGATGCGTGGCTATCTTGTCCTCGGCAGCCAGGTAGGATGGGGCCTCCTCGCATAAGTAGCCCTCTTTGCGCAAATAATTGGAGGTTGTATTGAGAAGGTTTACCTCGTCCTCAACAAGCAGTATTTTCATTTAGATGAATTTGAGAGTAAAGTTCCATACCAAATCTGGAGAAATTCTGCCCGCGACGAGGTGTAGCCCTGCTTAAATAGTTTTCATCCTGAATGACCAGCCAATTCAGGATGTCTACAGATTTGCCTTTTATTTTCACCTGTTACACAAGGCACCAGTAATGTGAGCACCGTTCCAAAGATACATGCTGCTAATGACATGACAAGACCTAATCTGTTTGAGTTAATTATGCTATTTTTAAATCGTCTGAGAGTAATTCAACTGTTATTTGTGTGCTTACTCCTACAGAGTTGCGGCCCACGTTTTAGTCATACGGTGCAGCAAGTGTCGTTGGTAACTACACCTGCGAGGGCTTCGCCGGACTTTACGGATAGTACGATTACGCTGGCGGCAGGCAAGCGGTATGCCCGTAGCGGCCTTCATGAATGGCTCTATGGAAAACACTACCGCACAGCTTGGACAACACCGGTGCCAGTACAGGTGCTCGACCTGGGCAAAGCGAAAGGCGGGCTCAGCGCTTTGGAGATGGGCGGAAGCCGCCAAACCATTAACCTGCACCTTGCCGATTCAGCAGGAAACGAGTATGTGCTTCGCTCCATTGATAAGGAACCGGCCAGCTCCTTGCCGCAAAAATGGCAGCAGTCCTATGTGGCGGACGTTGTCCGGGATGCCACCTCTGCCACGCACCCCTATGCGGCCCTTACGATTCCAACCATGGCCAAAGCCATAGGCATTTACTACCTGGAGCCGGAGTTGGTGTATGTGCCCCATGACCCCCGGTTAAGGACGTATATGGACAAAGTGGGCGGTATGATGGCGCTGCTGGAGAAACACCCCTCCGGTGACCAGCGCCTGGAGCCGGGTATGGGCTACGCACCAGAAGTGGAAAATACGCGCCATATGCTGGAAGATCGCCTGGAGGACAATGACACCCGTATCGACGCCAGGCATTTCCTGCGCAGCCGCCTGTTTGACATGCTGCTAGGGGACTGGAGCCGGCATGAGGATAACTGGCGCTGGGCAGAGTATGACGAAGGGAAGGGCAAAACCTACAGGGGCATTCCCCGCGACCGCGACAATGTATTCTATAAACTCAAAGACGGGCCAATTCCCTGGCTCCTGACCAGCCTCGGACTAAAGCCCCACTTCCAGACCTACCGGGAGGAAATCACCCCTGCCCAGGTCGTGAAGCTGAACAGGAGCGGCCGCAACCTGGACGAACTGATACTGGTGAGCCTGTCGCAGCAGGACTGGCTGCAGGTGGCTGACACGGTGCAGCTGCTCCTGACAGACGAAGTTATCGAGAAGGCCTTCCGGGCCATGCCGGATACTGTTTACAGCTTAACCGCCGGCCCCTTGATGGCCAAGCTAAAAGCGCGCAGGCAGGCGCTGCCGCAAATAGCCACTGCTTATTACAAAGAGTTGATGCAGGAGGTGACCTTGGTTGGAAGTGACAAGCACGAGCGGTTTGAGCTGCATAGTGTAAGCCCGGACGAGCTACAGGTAAAGATTTACAAGACTAGTAAGGAAGGTAAGGTTGACAAACTGTTGCTGGAGCGCACCTTTTTCTCACACGAAACAAAGCAGATTGACTTTTATGGCTTGGATGGCAACGACAACTTCCTTGTTACGGGAGAGCACCAGCCGGCCATCGAGCTGAAGGTTTGGGGCGGTGCTGGCGAGGATATTTACCATGTCCAAAGCAATGGGAGCAAGCTGGGGAAGTCCGTTTATGTCAACGACTCGCAGTATAGAAACACTTATGATCTAGATAAACATACAAGGCTAACCATTGATAATGAAGTGCCAGCGAATAAGTTTGATGCCGCAGGGTGGCTGCTTCGCTACTATCTTGACTGATTTTTATTAAGCCGACTGCTTTACATATAGCAGCATCACTTCTTTCCTCCAAACTTTCTCCAGAATCTGGCAGTTCTTTTATTTTTTAATTCTATTTCGAAATATTTAGACTTTACGAGATATAGTAAATGTGGCATAAGCATAAAGTTTTGGTGACAGGGAGCGCAGGCTTTATAGGGCATCACCTGATGCTGGCGCTTCGTGGTCCTGGAGGCAGCATTGTTGGCTTAGACTTACTTAATGAGTATTATGACCCTGCGCTGAAGTACGGCCGGCTGGCGCTTCAAGGCTTCAGCAAAACCCATATTAAATACAATACCTTGGTCCACAGTGATGAGGATGAAGCAATGAGTTTCATACAACTTGACCTCGTGGATGAGAAAGCCTTAGATGACTTGTTTCGGGAACAGCAGTTCGACATCGTGGTAAACCTGGCCGCACAGGCGGGTGTCCGTTACAGTTTAGAACACCCGCAGTCCTACGTGGCCAGTAACCTGGTGGGGTTCGCCAATCTGCTGGAGGCATGCCGCAAATATCCAATTAAGCATTTTCTATTCGCCTCCTCCAGTTCGGTTTATGGTCTGAACCATGAGGTACCATTTGCAACGAAGCATAACACTAACTTACCTGTTTCGTTTTACGCTGCCACCAAGAAAGCGAATGAGGTAATGGCCCATAGTTATTCCCACCTGTATAACTTACCTGTCTCCGGGCTTCGCTTCTTTACGGTATATGGCCCCTGGGGCCGGCCGGACATGGCTTATTTCAGCTTTGCCCGGGCTATTATGGAAGGCACCCCAATCAGGATATTCAACAACGGGGAGATGTACCGCGACTTTACCTTTATTTCGGATGTGGTGGAAGGCATCGTGCGCCTACTGTTTGTGGCACCAAAAGCCGGAACCACAGTTGGAAGTACAGCCCCGTATACGATATACAACATTGGCAACAGCAGCCCAGAGCACCTGCTGGAGATGGTGGCCATACTGGAGCGCCTCTTACACAAAAAAGGGACGCTGGATCTGCAGCCCATGCAGCCAGGGGATGTGCCCATCACCTTTGCCGATACCCAGGAGTTGACGGCCACGACAGGGTTCAAACCCTCCATTGCTCTGGAAGATGGGCTGTCTCATTTTGTAGATTGGTTTAAGACCTATTACCGGGAGCAGTATCAGTATGCAAAAACTTAAAAAAAGCGCTGGGATAGCAGGGACCGGAAGTTCAGCAACCTAAAAGAAATAAGCATCAACACACATAAAATGAGAGAAGAGCTTACCATTATCGTACCTGTTTACAATGAAGAAGGCTGCCTGGCACGACTCTGCGAGGCCATGGACGCCTTTCTGCGGCAATCGCCCATGCCCACCCAGGTGCTGTTCGTGAATGACGGCTCCACGGACAGCAGCCTGCCCCAGATACGCGAGATCTGCTCCAGCAGACCCGGCTACAGTTTCATTTCTTTAGACCGCAACCGCGGGCTGAGCACCGCCATAAAAGCAGGCATCGACCATATACAGAGCTCCTATATCGGCTACATTGACTCCGACCTGCAGACTTCTCCTTTGGATTTCCTGCTGTTCTTCGAGTTTCTGCCGGAGTACCAGATGGTAAACGGCATCCGGGCCAGGCGCAAGGATACGTTTGTGAAGAAGATGTCCTCTAAAATAGCCAACGGGTTCCGGAGGTATATGATCAATGATGGCATTGTGGACACTGGGTGTCCGTTGAAAATAATGGATGCCGCCTATGCCAAACGCGTTCCTTTCTTTGACGGGATGCACCGCTTCCTTCCCGCGCTCATACAACTGCAGGGCGGCAAGGTAAAGCAGTTGCCCGTGCAGCACTTCGAACGCTTTGCCGGCTACTCCAAATACCACCTGTTCAACCGCCTGTGGGGCCCACTGAACGATACCTTTGCCTTTAGGTGGATGCGCAAGCGCTATATACGGTACCAAATTGCCGAGGAGTTCGAAAATCAGCCTGTCACGAATGGACGTATCTGAACTCTCCATATACGGTGTTGGGCTACTGGCACAGGCGCTGTTCTCGGCGCGAATTCTCATCCAGTGGATTACATCCGAGAAAGCGGGCAGGGTGCTTTCCCCAGCTTCCTTCTGGACCACTAGTATAATCGCCTCCATGCTGCTGATGGCCTATGGGGCGCTCCGCAATGACATCGTGATCGTGGGTGGGCAGCTTGTCTCTTACTTTATCTACCTGCGCAACATTAAACTCAAGAACGTGTGGGAAGAGCTGGCCTGGCCTTTTCGGTGGGGGGCATTGATGTTCCCGTTTGCCGCTACTGGCTGGCTGCTTTGGAGTGATACTTACAGCTTCAGTTATATCCTGGAGCACAGTAAAATCTCGGGTGCCCTCATTGCATGGGGCGGAGCCGGGCAGGTAGTGTTCACGCTGCGCTTTGTGTACCAGTGGTGGCATTCGGAGCGCGTGCAGGAGTCCGTAATCCCAATCGGTTTTTGGGTCATTAGTCTGGTGGGCAGCCTCATGATCATCTCCTACGCTGTACTTCGCCTGGACCCGGTGCTTTTCCTGGGGCAGATGTTCGGAGTAGTGGCCTACAGCCGGAACTTTATACTTGGGCTGCGTGAACAACGGTCAGCCCGGAAAACCAGTCCGTACCACACCTGATATGCTGAAAGATGAAGGCCTATACAGCACCTCCGCAGCTTTGGTCTTGCTGTTGGTATTTCTGACTGTACTCCTCTATAACCTGGGTGGCTGGGGCGTGCTTGAGACGAGCGAGGCCCGCTATGCTGAGATTAGCCGCGAATTGCTCCTAAGCAAGGATTGGCTTCACCCACGGCTGCTGGGCATTCAGCATTTCCATAAACCGCCGCTTACCTACATGATTTCTGCCGCAGGCATGGCCTTATTTGGCATAGGGGAGTTCGGTGCCCGCTTCTTTCTACAGGTATCACTGGTGCTGCAGGCTTTTCTGGTGTACCAGATTGCCCTTGAGCTGTATAAAGAGAAACGGATGGCTTTCACAGCCATGGTCATTTACATTACCATCCCGGCCGTACTCCTGTCTGCACGCAACCTCACCACCGACTCGTTCCTGACAACGTTTGAGCTGCTGGCGATCTGGGCATGGATCCGATATACTGTAGTCCCGAAAGCGGGTTGGCTATACCTTTTCTATACTTCCCTGGCGCTCGCCTTCCTGACGAAAGGGCCTGTAGGGCTCATTTTTCCACTACTCCTAGTGGTTGGCTATAGGGCAAAGGGCCACTTCACTTCCAGATCAAACATTCCGCACCATGTGGCGTCTTTGCTGTTGTTTTTTATACTGGGTGCTTCCTGGTATGGATACCTGATGTGGCAGGACCAGCGGTTTGTGGATTACTTCCTGTTTAAGCACACGGTGCAGCGTTACGCAAACCCGGCAACCTTTGGCCGCTCCCAGCCGTGGTGGTTTTACCTGGTGCTGGCCCCGGCACTAAGCCTGCCCTGGTCCGCCGTTGCTTTACTCAACCTGAGAAGGCTGAAAACCCTGCCCGGTCAGTTGCGGCGCCTGTTTATATGCTGGCTGCTGGTGCCATTGCTGTTTTTCTCCCTCTCAGGCTCCAAGCTCATTCTTTACATCCTGCCTTTATTTTCCGGTCTGGCCCTGCTGGTAACGTGGGTGCTGCACACGTTACCGTCCCCTGCGGTGCGCCGTGTATTAATTGCCTCCTTTGCTTACTTTGGAGTCTTAGCTGTGGTATTAACCTTGGCACCCCTGTTGCCTTTTGGTTTAAATATTCCGGTTTGGGTACTTGCTTTCCCTTTGCTCACCCTTGGCAGCCTTTTTATGATTTGGCGCCGAAGGAGGATAGGTGAGCTTACTTGGTTACTGTTTATGCCCTTGATATTCACTGTTTTTTTGGTGCTGTATGCCACACACCTGATGGGCGCTAACCCTGACTTGGTAAACAGTACCGCTAACTTAGCAGGCGTATTGAGGGAAGAGCGGATGCAAGGGAAAACCGTGGTGGTATACGATCAGCTGCTTCCCTCCCTTGCATTCGCTCTTAACCGGAGCCTTATCACCATCCACGACGACAGCAAAAGCCTGGAGCGGGAAACACAGTTCGAAGCTGACGAGGCATGGCGAGATAATTTGTTGCAGCTAAGCAGGCCCGAGGATTTGGCCAGGCTGCCTCGCATATTGAACGGCAACACCGTATTGGTTGTGAAAGGGGACCTACCGGCAGAAAAACTCTGGCTGAAAGGCAGTTTTGAGCATAGCGTGAAGGTTGGGAAGTGGGTCTTGTACTATTAAAGCACATGGCATTGCAAGTTAAATTCTCGATAAGCAATTTGGCTGTAGGCCGCCGCTGGTTTCAGCATACCCATACACAGTTGCTGTTGCTGTTTCTTCTTGTGGGGCTTACTTATTTTCCCCAACTGGGGAAGCAAGGGCCAAGCCTGATGGAGGCCCGGAATTTTATATCTGCCCGCGAAATGGTGGAGGATGGGAACTGGCTGGTGCCTACCCTGAACGGAGAGGTGCGCTTGGCCAAACCGCCGCTCCCTACCTGGCTGACGGCAGTTTCAGGCATGGCAGCCGGCGATATAGGAAATCTGGTCGCGTTGCGTTTCCCGGCTGCCGTCATGTCAGCGCTCATGGTTTTTTTTCTTTATTTTCTTGGGCGCCAGTTGACCCGCGATAAGTTGACTCCCTTTCTGGCGGCGGCGGTTTTAGCCAGTTCGTTTGGCCTGTTTAACATTGGGCGTGAAGGCTCCTGGGATGTGTACTGCCATAGTTTCATGCTGGGTGCGCTCTGGCTTCTGGTAAAGGGGCTGCGAAAAGAGGGGGACAGTTATAGTATGTTCGCCCTTTGCGGTCTGCTGATGGGCTGCTCCTTTTTGAGCAAGGGGCCCGTGGCATTTTACGCTATGCTGCTTCCTTTTTTAGTGAGCTACCTCTATTGTTTCGGTCGCAGTGGTTTTTGGGTGAAGCGCAAAAGGCTTGTACTTACCTTTGGCGTTGCTTTGCTCTTGAGTTTAGCCTGGCCTGTTTTTATTTTCATGGTTGAACCGGAGGCGCTTGCCAGAAACGTGTCCAACGAGAGTGCTGCCTGGGTGAACAGGCACGTAAAGCCGTTCTGGTATTACTGGGGGTTTTGGTCTCAAACCGGAGCCTGGGCATTGTTTACGCTAGCCGCCATGTCTGTGTCTTACGCCCGAAAACGCATCAATAGGTATGTAGGCAGTTACACGTTTATATTTGTATGGTTGGTGGTTGCCGTGCTGCTTTTATCTGTCATCCCCGAGAAGAAAGAGCGTTACCTGCTGCCTGCGATCGTTCCGATGGCCTTGCTTACGGGAGGTTATGTACGCTACCTTTTGTCTGGCGTTTGGCGAAGCGTGAACGACAATTGGGCTAAACGCCTTTTGTTATTTAACACAGGTCTGATGCTTGTGGCAGCCATTGGGTTTCCGGTAGCAGCATACTTACTCGCGTATCAAACTGGCATCATCAGCTTATCGTATCAACTCTGCCTTACTGTAAGCAGCCTTATACTTGCTTTATCCCTCTTGATTGCCCTGCTGAAACAGACGGCTACACTCGCTATTGTTACTGTACTGCTGCTCAATAGCCTTGTGCTGGTGTCGGGCTTTCCGCTTTATGAGAAAGTCAGGCACCCGGTCGGCAGTTACAGGAGCCTTGTTCATGTCAGGCATGAAAAGGAAGTTAGCAGTTACCCCTTCTATGCGGTTGATGGTTTACCGATCGTACATCTCTGGGAGGTAGGCAAGCAGGTGGACACACTCCGCATCCAAAACCAGCGACTCCAACTACCCAACGAGCTTCCTGCCGTGGTTTTTTCACCGGTAACGCTTACCCAGGCACATATGGCCGACACCACGGTGTTTGTCAACAAAGTGAATACCTACCATGTTAGCAGGAACAATCCTGAAGAAGTGTACCACATTTATGTGCTAAGCGTAAAAAAGCCATTGAATTGAATAGTATACCCTAAGCTTAGCATAAAAAACAAGGGAAGTAAAGAGGCTTGCCTATAAAGCCAACTATGCGGCGTCATTATTTGGGTAGTATGATTACTATTAAGTGGGTAATCTTCTGAACTCCAGAATTACTACAAATTGAGGGGCTTTATTGTGTTTTGCGGTCAGGTGTTCATAAAACTGCTGAGGCATTTAGGGGTGAGATGTGCAATCCCTTAAATCGATCCCTAATATAACAGGAGGTACAAAATAAAGGGAATGTATGTATGGGCCAAAAGGATAAAAGGTATAATAACGCGGCACGCTGGATAAGTCTGTCTCTGTTGCTAAGCGGCTGCGTGAGTACCTCTGAGTTCGACAGGACCTACATCAACCAGAACATTGAAGCGCAAGCCAGCTTCAATGTTGGGCAACCCACTGCGCCCGGTCAACTCACCCTACCCCAAACGGTGAACATGCAGGATGGCCTTTCGCAGGCTGAGGCAGTTTCCACGGCCTTGTTCAACAACGCGCAGTTTCAGGCTGATTTGATGCGTATTTCCATTGCCCAGGCCGACCTTATCGAGGCCGGGCAGCTGCCCAACCCGCTGCTCAATGTTATCTTCCCGACGGGCACCGATGTGCTGAAAGGCACGCTTAACTTTTCGATGGATGTGCTTTGGCAGCGACCCAATCGTATAAAAGCCAGCCGCCTCGAAACGGAGCGCACCGCCGAAAACCTGGTGGCGCTGGGGATGCGGCTGATCCGGGATGTGAGCCTGGCCTATATAGAGTATACCTTTGCGCAGCAGCGTGCTGTGGTAGGAGCCGAGAGTAGCCGCTTACGCAGCGAAATGGCCAGCATTACCCGCAAAAGCTACCTGGCCGGCGACCTCAGCCAAATGGAATCCGCTATTGCCAACGCCGATTCTCTACGCGCTTTCGATGACCGGCTGCAGTTTGCCATGCAGGAGCAACTCCGTAAAGCCAGATTATACTACCTCATGGGGGTAGATAGTATCAACAGCATGCAATTACAGCCCTTGCCTGCCTCAACGTATCCAAGAATGCAGCTAAATGAACTGATGCCGGTAGCCTTAAGCGCACGGCCTGAAGTGCGCGCCGCTGCCCTTGCCATTGAGTCGAAAGCCAAAAGTTTAGGCTGGGAGAAAGCCAAGGTGGTCAGTTTTATCGGGATACTGAACGCGCGGCGGGAGCATGACGGCAAGCTGGCGCTGGGGCCGGGATTCCAGATGCCCCTCCCTGTGTTCAACTTCAACCGGGGCCGCATTATGCGTGCCCGCGCCGAAATGGAGCAGGCCGCCTACCTGTATGTGGAGGCGAAACGACAGGTGCAACTGGAAGTACAGGAGGCGCTGGCCCAGTACCAGGCCGCCCGGCAAACTGCCGACCTGTGGCAGCTGAACAGGCAACCCATACTCAACACGGCTGACCAGGCGCGGAAGGCTTTTGAAGCAGGGGAGGTTTCCTACTTTTTCTACCTCCAGACGGTGCTGCAGGTAACCGATGTACAGCTGCGGATAGTGGATGCCGATGCCGCCCTGCGTCGCGCCGCCGTGCAACTGAATTATGCTTTAGGACGACAAATGCTCTGATTATGAAGTACACGCCACAATTCATACTACTGCTACCCTGTTTGCTTTTCGCTTGCGGTAAAGCGCCCGAAACAGAAAAAAAAGCGCCTGCAGCGGTATCATCACCGTTAAAAGAATCCGCGCTGACTACGGTTACGTTCACCCCGGAAGCGGAGAAAAATCTCGGCATCAGGACGGTTACGGTGGACAGCCAGGAGGTGACGGGCACGCTGGAAGTTGGTGGCGACGTGCAGGCCGAACCTGGCCAGGCCGCTACCATCACAGCTCCCATGAAAGGCACGCTCGCCTTACAAAAGGGCAGTAAAGTGCCCCAAACCGGCAGCACGGTGAAGAAAGGAGAGGTGTTGTATAGGCTTACCATACTTCCCGCAGAAGGCGACCTTGCCAACAATACCCAGGAACTAGAGATGCGCCGGGTGCAGCTGGAAACAGCCCGCAACAAAGCCAGCCGCATGGAGCAATTGCTTAAAGACGGAGCTGTAAGCGAGCGGGCGAAACAGGAGGCTGATGCCGAACTGGCCGCGGCGCAGAAAGCCTACCGTGATGCCGTTGGCAAACGGGAACTGCTGCAGGGTGGCACCGGACAATCAGCCAATCAATCAGTATTTATTATCAAAGCGCCCCTGGATGGCGTGATACAACAGGTTTATGCAGGCCAGTCGCAAACGGTGGCCGCTGGAGCCCCCTTGCTTGACATTACGGGCCTGACCCCCGTTTGGGTTCGGGTGCCGGTATACATGGGCGACCTCGACAAAATCAACCTAAACCAACCAGCACAGGTGCGCCCCCTTACAGAGAATGGTGGCAGGGCAGTAAGCGAGGCGATGCCCGTGTCCACGCCTGTGGCAAGTGGTTACACAGCAGCCCTCACCGCTATTTTCTACGAAATCAAAAACTCAGACAAATCGTTTTACCCCGGCCAGAAGGTTATGGTAACGCTGCAAACCAAAGGGAAAGCGGATGGTATGGCGGTGCCCTATGCCGCCATTGTGTATGATATAAACGGAGGCGAATGGGTATATGTCCAAACCGGACCGCAGGTATACCAAAGGCAGCGCGTGCAGGTGCAATCCGTAATTGGGCAACAGGCCGTTATCGCCAAGGGGGTGGAGGCAGGCATGAAAGTGGTAACCGATGGCGCGGCCGAGCTGTTCGGAACCGAGTTTGGAGGTGGCAAATGATGCGCTGGCTGGTTTCTACGTCGCTGCAGCTCCGCGTGATTGTGGTAGCGCTGATGCTTGTGCTGTTGTATGCAGGGTATAACAGGCTGAGCAATACGCCTATGGATGTGTTTCCAGAGTTTGCCCCACCCTACGTGGAGGTGCAGACTGAAGCGCCTGGCTTGTCTACGCCGGAGGTGGAAGCGCTTGTAACCATTCCGCTGGAAAATGCCCTAAACGGTACCCCGCAAATGCAGAAGCTGCGCTCCAAGTCGGTACTGGGGCTCTCGTCGGTGGTGCTGTACTTTGAGAAGGGCATTGATGTGATGGAGGCGCGGCAGCATGTGCAGGAGCGCCTTTCGCGTGCGGCGGTTACCCTTCCGGCAGTGGCCCGCCCGCCTGTGATGCTCTCGCCGCTGTCTTCTACCAGCCGCATTCTGAAAGTGGGCGTTTCATCGGAGAAGCTCTCGCAGATGGAATTGACCACCCTTATCCGCTGGAACGTGCGTCCGCGCCTGATGGCCATACCCGGTGTGGCCAACGTGGCCATCTGGGGCCAGCGTGATAAGCAGTACCAGATCCTAATCAATCCTGAAAGGCTGCGCCTTCATAATATGACGATGGCCGAAGTGCAGCAGGCGGCAGCGGGGGCGCTGCAACTGGCCGGTGGTGGTTTCATGGATACGCCGAATCAGCGTCTGGCCATTGCTAATACGCAAAGTATAAACGAGGTGTCGGAGCTGGCGCGCGTGCCTGTCTCTACCAAAAGCGGGAACATCATCCGTTTGGGAGATGTGGCGGATATTACCATCGGCAATCAACCACCCATCGGTGATGCCATCATCAACGACGGACCAGGCCTGCTGCTGATCGTAGAAAAGCAGCCGGGAGCCAACACGCTTGAGGTAACACACAACGTAGAGGCTGCGCTGGAAGCCATGAAACCCGGCTTGCCGGACATGGAACTAGACTCCACGATTTTCCGACCTGCCAGCTTTATCGAAATGTCTCTAGCGCACCTGAACACCGCGTTGCTGCTGGGCTGCCTGCTGGTGGTGCTCGTGCTGGCCTTCTTCCTCTACGACTGGCGCACAGCCCTTATCAGCGTAACGGCGCTACCCTGCTCATTGGTGGGTGCGGCGCTGGTGCTACACTATACTGGCAAAACGCTGGATACCATGGTGCTGGCAGGACTTATTATTGCCTTGGGCGAGGTCGTGGACGATGCCATCATCGACGTGGAGAATATTGCCCGCCGGTTGCGCCTGAACAGATTGTCTGCCGTGCCAGAGCCGGCTTTTAAAGTGGTTTTGGATGCCTCGATGGAGGTGCGCAGCGCGGTGATCTACGGAAGTATGATCGTGGCGCTGGTGCTGCTGCCGGTGTTTATGCTGCCGGGGCTGTCGGGGGCGTTCTTTCAGCCGCTGGCACTATCCTACATTGTGGCGATACTTGTCTCGTTGCTGATCGCCCTGACCCTGACCCCGGCGCTTTCTTTGCTGCTGCTACCTAATGCACCGCTTCGAGAAAAAGAGCCGCCTGCCGCCAGATGGCTCAAAACAAAGTATAGAAGCTTCCTGCCGTCCATGCTGGCGCACCCGAAGCGTATTATAGCCACGCTGGCTATAACCCTGAGTGCCTCCGCCATGGTGGTGCCTTTTCTGGGAGAGGAGTTTTTGCCGCACTTCAAAGAGTATGATTTTCTGATGCACTGGGTCGAGAAGCCAGGGACCTCGCTGGAGGCCATGAAGCGCATCACCGTAAAGGTGAGCAAGGATCTGCGGGGGATTGAGGGCGTGCGCAACTTTGGGGCACATATCGGCCGAGCCGAGGTAGCCGACGAGGTGGTGGGCCCGAACTTCACGGAACTCTGGATCAGCGTGGACCCAAACGTGCCGGACTATGATGCCACCGTGGCCGAGATTCAGCATACCATCGACGGCTACCCCGGGCTTTTTCGGGATGTGCTTACCTACCTGCGTGAACGGATCAAGGAGGTACTCACCGGTACCAGCGCTTCCATTGTCGTGCGCCTTTATGGCCCGGACCTCGACAGGCTCTTCGCAAAAGCCACCGAGATAGGCAACGAGGTGAAGGGCATTGATGGCGTGGTGGACCTGAAAGTGCAGCAGCAAACACGGGTGCCCCAGATACAGGTGAGATTTAAACCTGCCGCCGCGCTGCAGTTTGGCGTGTCGCCGGGCGATGTAACCCGTGCGGTGTCTACCCTGATGCGGGGCACCAAAGTGGGCGAGGTATACCAGGAACAAAAGGTATTTGATGTGGTGGTATGGGGCGAGGTTGCTATCCGCAACGATATTAACGCCTTTCGGAATTTACTGGTGGACGTGCCGAACGGGGCCAAAGTGCCGCTGCGCGATTTGGCAGACATTCAAATAGTGCCGGCGCCCAATGAGATCACCCGCGAGAACTCCTCCCGTAAAATAGACGTGACCTGCAACGTGAAGGGCCGCGACCTGGGCAGCGTGGCCCGCGACATTGAAACTAAGATTGCAACGATGGACTTTGAGCAGGGCTACCACCCCGAGCTGCTGGGCGAGTATGCCGAGCAACGCGAATCCTCGAATACCCTTCTCAGTATTTCGCTTAATTCCATGATCGGTATCTTCCTGGTGCTGTATGCCGACTATAAATCATTTCGGCTGGCCGGGCTGGTGATGGGCAGTTTGCTGTTTGCGCTTACCGGTTGCGTCATCTCGGTTCTGCTGAGCGGAGCCGTTTTGTCGCTGGGTTCGATTGTGGGCTTTGTAACCGTACTGGGCATTGCGGCCCGAAACACGATCATGCTCATCAGTCATTACCGCCACCTGGAGCTAAAGGAAAACATTCCGTTTGGCCAAGAACTGATTTTGCAGGGTGCCCAGGAGCGCATCATGCCCATCATCATGACAGCCCTGACTTCGGTGCTGGCGCTGTTGCCCATCATTGTAACCGGCAACCGTTCCGGTCAGGAGATCGAGTTCCCGATGGCCGTTGTGATTGTTGGCGGGATACTGACCTCAGCCATCCTTAACCTGCTGTTTATGCCTGCGTTATACTTCCATTGGGGCAGAAAAAAGGAAGCTGAAGTCTAAACTGCAGCGCATTTAAAACTTGCACTACCCCTAATCTCTGTGTGACTATTTTACCCTATTTAAAAATATGATGTTAATTCTCCCTTATACTCGCCGCTCCAGAACGGACATACAGAAGGGAAGTGCAGGAAAAGCGAAGGACTGTGCAGATAGCAAATTGAACCATTATCTGTTTATCATAACACAAGTTATGATAAACAGATAAGTCAAAAGCGTAGCACGCTACATTACCTTTAACCTCTTACTTTACATAAGCAATCAAGCTTTATACATCTTTATTATTGTTATCAGCCACTCTAAAATCAGTAAGCCGCGCTGCGAATTGCTTCTTCACATCATCCTCAAAACTATCCAAATAGCTTTCTGTGGTCTTTAAATTAGAGTGCCCCAGAGACTCTGATATCAACTCTATAGGTGCTCCTGCACGTTTCAGAACCGTTGAAAACGAATGACGGGCCGTGTACGTACTTACGTTCTTTTCAATGCCAACCGTGGCGGCAACGCGCTTTATGTATTTGTTTATAGTTTTGGTGGCATGCTGAATCCTTGCCCGCTCCCTTTCCGCTGACAATCCTGGTTCAAGAAAAGGAAACACATAGTCATCACTATAGGTTGGCTTGTTGCCCCATCTCTCGATGATCTCATCAATCTCCGTAGTTCTCATGGCCGTGATGGCCTTAACATTCTGGCGGCTGGTCCGCTCCGTTTTGGCCCTGATAAAGGTTATTTTCTCTTGGTCGAGTTGCTTGTATTTCAGCCGGGCTATATCCTTCACGTTTATCCCGTTGCACAGGTAGGAGAAGATCCACAGGTCCCGCGCACGCCTTTCATTTTCGGTAAAAGGCTCATAGGAGAATATTTTTTCGATGTCTGCCAGCGTCAGGGCCTTCTTCACATTGCGGCCTGAGGGTATCTGGTATTTTCTCTTACCAAACGGGTACAGGTCCATGTTCACCTCCCCTGCCGCTATAGCGTTGTTGTAGATGGCCCGAAGCGCCCGCAGGTAGATGCCGATGGTGGTTATAGAACTGCCGTTCTGAAGCATCCACTTTTCATACCCCGACAGGAATTCAACAGTAATTGAGGCATAAGCCAAGGGCTTCCGTTTCTTCAATAGGTTTTCCTTTTTCTCGATTGCTTTAGCTCTAGACAAACCCTTATTTCTGGATAAAGGCTCCTTCAGCAAGTAAGCCAGCAGTGAGAGGCTCGCGCTCTCATAGCTACTGGCCGTCCCTACCCTGCCTTCCTCAACCAGCCTTTTGACTTGCTGCTCGAAGGCTGCAAAGAGGTCGTTCTTGACGGCAGCGTTCAGATACTTCTTCTCGAAATGCTCAAAGGTAAAGACTTCAAGGTCGCGAATGATACTGATGGCCTTCTGCTCTATTGCCTGAAAAGCTATCTGAAGCTCCTTAAATTTCCCTTTCGGCTTTTCCGTCTGAACTTTTGAAAACTCTGCCTCGCTCAAAGAGTAGCCCGTATTATAGTATTTACGTTGCCTTTGATGAGTAAGCCTTAGCCTTACCGGGAAGGAGCCATCTTTTAAAGCCCTTCGTGTATCCAGCATGATGGAAGTAAGTACAGGTATCATGTGTGTGCAAATAATTTATGTACACACAATTTGCACACAATCCATCAAAAAGTCAACTAAGATAGCTAACCATGACAAAACACAAACTGCTTATTTTGGCTTATAAGGCACATTTAACTAATACATAAAACTAGCAATAAACTGTATCGTTATGACTACGAATCAGAAGGTTAGGGGTTCGACTCCCTTCGCGACCACCTTAAAATCAGCCACTTACAGGTAAAACTGCTAAGTGGCTTTTTTTATTTGCATACATTTCTTGAATTATTTCGCAGTGCCGCTACTAAACTATAAGACACTAATTGCATAAGATTGGCCAAGACTAAAAATAACAAACCTAATGCATCCACTATTGAAGATGGACAAATAGAATCATCATGGCTACCTTACTTCTTCCAAGTTTGGTGGATAATTCCAATTGCGATAATACTAGCTTTCGCTATGGTTATAGTATTTACTAGACCAAGTTTTAGTAGCTTTTTTGATTTCACTCAGACAGGTCCTATTGGAGATACCATTGGAGGAATCACCGCTCCCTTTTTCAATTTACTTGCTGCGATACTCATTTTTATCTCCTTTCGTGCTCAGGTAAAAGCAAATAGCATTCAGTTCATTGCGCTGAAGGAAGAGAGAGAGAAGTCACGAAAGAGTGAGCAACAGCAACAACTTACTCAAGCTTTAAGCAAATTTGAATTCGAATTTAATTCAATTCAATTCTCTTACTTTCTTACAAAACTTACTTTTAATAGGGATGGGCACCCTGAAATCGACCGTTATGAAAGGCAAGATAAAGGAGCAAATGCCTTAAACATAATAAGTAGCATAATTCTAGAAGATGTTAGGACTTGGGAGAATTATAAAAGTGGTTTCACTAATAGCGTTGGCTATCTTGGAAGAAGTGAAGACACGTATTATGATTTTGAATGGGGGGTTCTAGAAAACTCTCTCAGAGAGGTGACATATGTATATTCAATACTTGCAACACTCATTGAGAACCTAAATAATTACGAATTTAACGATAGAGTATACTACTTTAATCAAACCAGAGCTTTTCTTGCTTCTAAGGCGGTTGCAGAAATGGCTGGTTTACTGGAAGCGTTGGAAAAGGCAAATAGGTACGAAGATTTTGCTCAAGAGTATCGTACTCAACTATCATCTGCATTGAGATTCTTAAACATAAATAGAAGCATTTGATCTTATCTCACTGCCACATGTATTTTGGCACTTTGCGTCAAGTGTACAACTTGTCATTAAATTTAATACTAAAATATTTATCAGTGCTACATACATCTATCTTCCTTACCTAACCTATAACATGATTAGTAGTAATTATTGTAGCTATTGGGTAACACAACTCCATTGACTTCTGAAATAAAAAAAAAAGTTAAACTAACAGAATGCTGGTTAATACAAAAAGCATCGGAGCAACTGAAAACTACATTGCCTAAGTAACTATTAAAGTACAACTACTGCTCTATTGCCTCCTGTGCGCTGGCACCGGTCATTGCCTGCAAATCCGATAAAGCCAGGCGGTACCCTAGCCGGGCGGCATACAGGTCGGCTTCTGACTTGGCCAGGGCTGCCTGGCTTTCGAGCACGTCCTTTTTCAGGATGAGGCCGGCATCGAACCTGTCTTGCTTCAGTTTCAGCTCCTGCTCCCGGTACTGCACGGCTTGCCGGGCCACGGCAACCAGCTGCCGGGCCTGTTGCACCTTCCGGTAAGCCTGCTCTACCCGGCCTGTTACGTCCTCACGGGTGTTCTCCAGGTTCAGCTCCGCCTGCCTTTGCTGCGACTGACGCTGCTTTAAAACAGCTTTTCTCCTCCCGAAGTCAATGATGTTCCAGTTAGCCTGCACCCCGAAAAAGTAGTTATTCTCAGGCAGCACGTTCAGTATACTCTGATGCGTATAGCCCCCGATAGCATTCACATTCGGGATGTAGTCTTTTTTGGCTGCATTCACACCATAAGCGGCTTTTTGGGAGGTATGTTCGGCAATGCGCACATCGTAGCTGACCGTTTGCGCCAGTTGCAGGTACTCCTCCAGCGGCTGGAGCGGCACCTCTTCCTCCTGCACGCCGTCCAGGCGCAGACCGGTATCCGTTGGCAGGCCCAGCAGCTGGTTCAGGTCATAGGTATAATCCGCAACCTGGTGCTGTATAACCAGGAGCTTTTGCTGCTCGTCGGCAAGTGCTGCCTGCAAGCCTATTTTGTTCACCTCATCCGTTTTGCCGGCCAGCAGTGCACTCTCTACATCATATAGTTTCGCTTCTGTCAGCTGGATGTTCGCCTGTGCCTCCTCCTGCTGCTTTTGCGCAAGCAGCAGGCCGTAAAACAGCTGCTCCACCCCTTGCTTTACCTCCTGCGCAGCCTGAGCCGCCTTTGCCTCTGCAATCTTCACATCGGTTTGCGCTATTTTTACGCCCGTTCGTATCTTTCCTAACTGCGTGATGGGCTGCATAGCCAGGGCACTCGCCATGATCAGGTTGTGCTTGCTTTCCAGGATCGGGATATCGGTTTGGGGAACAAAGATGTTACTGTTCGGGTAAACCCCCAGTGCCCCCATCGGCAGCACCACGTCTTCGGTAACGCCATTGTAGGTGTAGCCCCCCGTAGCATAGACCAAAGGATACTGCCTGCTCTGCGCCTCCTTTACTTTTTGCTCGCTTTCCTCCACTTGCTCCCGGGCAATGCGCAACAGGCGGTTCTGCTCCAGGGCCAGGTCCTGCGCCTCCTGCAGCGAGAGAGTGCGGATATCCTGCGCGGCGGCCACATTTGCTGCCGCAAGTACAAGTATAAAGCAGCTGCACAGGCGCTGACGAATAAGTCTAAGACCTCTCCTACTGTGTTTGATGAAAGAGATGCGAAACGGTTTAGGCATGGTTTGTTCTTTCAAGGGTTTAATGACTGGCTTCGGCAAGAACTTGTTTGTCCTGCGGCTTAATAAAGACGACGAACAGCACCGGCACCACCAGCAGGGCCATCACCATCGAAAACACAACCCCTACGGCGATCACACTGGCCAGCGGGCTCCACAAAGGCGAGCCAGACAGGATCATGGGCAACACCCCGATAGCGGCGGCCATAGCCGTCAGGAAGATGGGGCGGAGGCGGCGCTTGCCTGCCTCTGCGGCTGCCGTAGGGATGTCCATCCCGTGCCGGATGAGCTCGTTGGCATAGTCTACCAGGATAATGGCGTTGCGCACCACAATACCCGACAAACTGATCAGGCCGATAAAGGCGGTAAAGCCAAAGGGGTTGCCGGTGATAATCAGCCCCAGCAAGGCCCCAAACAGGCTCAGCGGGATAGAGGCCATCACGATCAGCGCCTCCTTCAGGTTGCGGAACTGGAACAGCAGGATCATGAAAATGGCCACCAAGCTAATCCCCAGTGCCACCACCATCTGACTGAAAGTAGCTTTCTGGTTCTCGATCTCGCCGCCGTACTCGATGCGGTAGCCCGCCGGCAACGGCAGTTCGGCTATTTTAGGCTGTATGTCTTTCAGTATCTCGGAGGCCAGGGCATCAGGAGCCACCTCGCTCTGCACCGTTAGCGTGCGTACGCCGTTGCGGTGCACGATGCGGCCGGTTTGCCATTGCGGCTGCAGGTTGGCTATCTGCCGGACAGGCACACGCGCCCCGGTAACCGGCGAGGAGATAAAGGTGTTCTCCAGGTTGTTGAAGTTCTGGCGGCTCTCCTCATCCAGGCGCAGTACAATGTTAACGGGGTTGTCTCCCTCCCATAAAACAGAAACCGGTGTGCCCGCAAAGCCTGTGTTGATAGACGAGGCCACGTCATAGGTGGTAAAGCCCAGGCGGTTGGCCTCACTTTTCAGCGTCAGCCCTACACCGTAGTAGTCTTCCCGGAAGTTGGTGTACACTTCGGCGCTCCCCGGTGCGTCTTCTATAATCTCCTGCACCTGGTTTCCGATGCGCTTCAGCTCCCCCAGGTCGTGGCCCACGATGCGCACCTCTACGGGTGTTACCGTTGGGGCTCCCTGCTGCATCAGCCGCACACGCGGGCGGCCTTCCGGCACCAGCTCATCCACCTGGCGCCTTAGTGCGGCGGCAAGCTCCTCTGTTTCCTCGTTGCTGTGCGTGTTAACCAGTATCTGCCCAAAGTTGGTTACCGGCGGCTCCGGCGAAAAATTGTAGTAGAAGCGGGGGGCGCTCGTACCGACAAAGGTGGCATAGTCCGCCACACGTTCATCCTGCTTCAGCACATCCTCTATTCTGTTGACGGCCCGCTCCGTTTTCGCAAGCCTGGCTCCGGTGGGCATCCATACTTCCACCACAAACTGGGCGCGCTCGGCTGCCGGAAAGAACTTCTGCTTCAGGAGTGTGTACATGCCCCCGGCCGCCGCCACGGATACTATCGCACCGAAAATAACCGTGCGGCGGTGGACCATGCTCCAGTCCAGCGACCGGTTGTACACGTGCTGCATCCTGTCGAGCAGGGACACCTTCTTTTTCCGGTTCTCCAGCTGCTCCTGCTCAGGCTGCGTAGGCTCGTGCAGCCCTTTTTTGATAAACTTGTAGCACAGGTAAGGCGTCAGGAACATAGCCACCACAAAGGACGAGGCCAAAGCAATGGTGACGGTGACAGGCAAGGCAAAAATGAATTCCCCGGTAGAGCCGGTCAGGATAACCATCGGCAGAAAAGCGGCAATAATGGTGGCTGTAGCGGTAAGCACAGGCACTACCAGATCGCTGGCGCTGCGCCAGGCCGCCGTCCAACGCTCCACCCCCTCATCCAGCAGCTCCACATAGTTGTCGGCTATTACAATGGCATCGTCCACCACCATGCCCAGCACCACGATCAGGGCCGCCAGCGACACCTGGTGCAGCTCTATGCCAAAGGTATGCAGCAGGGCAAAGGTTACGGCAACGGTTACCGGTATGGCCATGGCGGCCACGGCGGCAATACGGAACGGCAACAGCAGCACCGTCACAACCACAACGGCAATAATCGCCAGGAAAAACTCCCGGATAAAGTGTGAGATGCTTTCGTCTACCACCTCGGGCTGGTCTACAACGGTGGTGAGCTGAACAGAGCTCGGCAGGTTCCGGGAAATCTGCGCCAGCTTGGCCTTGATGGTTTCGCCGAAGTCCACGATGTTGTTCCCTTCCTGCATCTCTACCGAGATCATCAGGGCCTTGTGTCCGTTTACACTAATCTCGGTGGTAGGCTCGGCATAGTCGCGCCGCACGTTGGCCACGTCTCCCAGGCGAATCACCTGCCCCGTTTGGGAGGTTCCCACCACCTGGTTCCGGATCTCCTGCACCGAAGTATAAGTGCCCTCTGCGTAAAGCGGCACTTCAGCACCTTCCGTTTTCACATTGCCGGTCGGGCTAATGGCGTTCTGTGCCTGTAGCACCTGCACTACCTGCGGCAGCTTCAGGCCGTACTGGGCCAGCTTTTCGGACTGCGAGGTAACCACAATCTGCTCCGGCTGCTCACCGTAGCGCTTAATTTTCGACACGCCCTCCACTGTTCGCAGGGCATCCTCTATGCTGCGGGTATACTCCTTCAGTTGGCTATAGCTCAGGCTGTCCGACTCCACCCCTATCAGCATGGCAACGGTATCCCCGAAGTCCGTGTTCACAATGGGCCCCTGCACCCCGCGTGGCAGGGCCAGGGCTTTGGCCACGTTCATCTCATGCCGAAGCTTTGACCAGAACACGTCCGGCTCCTCCACCCACTCCTCCAGCTCTACGTTTATCACCACGGCTCCGTCGCGGGTAGTCGAAAAGGTCTTTTCTTTGTTTACCTCCGCAAACTGAAAGAGGTACTGCTCCAGCTTGTTCGTGACCTGCTCTTCTACCTGAGCCGAGTTGGCCCCCGGGTAAAAAGCCAGCACCAGGCCTGCCCGGATGGTGATTTTCGGGTCTTCGCGGCGCGGCATGTTCAAAAGCGAGTTCAGGCCTACCAACACCACCAGGAACAAAACTGTAAGCGTTATCTGCGGATACCGTAACGAGGATTTGATGATGTTCATGCTTGTACCCTTTCAACAATTCTGATTGGTGCCGCATCGTTCAGGCGCTGCTGGCCGCCTGTCACCACGAGGTCGTTTTGCGTTAGGCCGGAGGTGATTTCTATGTTGTTGCCAAAAAAGCTGCCCACCGTTACGTTGCGCCGGAAGGCCTGGTTCTTCTGCCGGTCCACCACAAACACGTAGGTGTTGCCGCCTACATCGCGCAGGATAGCCTCACCCGGGATTACCAGCACTTGCTCTGTACGGTTAGAGGCAACCGTTGCCTCGGCCACCATGCCCGGACGGATCAGGTGCTTCGGGTTTGGCACGTTTATCTTGACGGTGTAAGCGCGGGAAGCAGGGTCTGCCACGGCCCCGATCAGCGCGACCTTACCGGAAAAAGTAGAGTCCAGGGCCGGTATGGTTACCTGCGCCTCCTGGCCCAGGGCCACCTGCCCCACTTCCGCCTCCGGCACCGAAGCCCGCACCTGAATCGGTTCTATACTTACCACCGAAAACAGCGGCAAGCCTTGTGATATGATCTCTCCGGGATCCGTACCGCGCCGGGCCACTACGCCGGAGATGGGTGCGTAGAGCTTTGTTTCCTGTAGGTTTTTGACCGCCAGTTGCTGCCTTGCCTTTACCTCCTGCAACGCTGATACGGCCTTTTGGTAATCAGCTGGGGCTATGCTGCCACGCTCGTGCATAATGGTCAAACGCTCATACTCGTCCTGCACCCTGCTCAGGTTGGCGTTGGCAATGTCTACGGCCAGGCTGTAGTCTCTGGGGTCCAGGCTGGCGATCAGCTGCCCTTTCTTTACCCGCTCCCCTTCCTGCACCGTTACCCTGTTCACCTTCCCGCTCACCATAAAGCCCATGTCCACAGCCGTTTCGGCCTCGGCAGAACCGCTTAGCCGTACCTGGCCACTTTCGTCTGTGCTTTTAACAGGCGTTACCACCACCGGAACAGCTGCAGCAGCTTCTTTTTCGGCATCGGTTGGCTCTTGCTGCCTGTCGCAGGACAGCAGCAAGGGCAGCCACAGGAATAGTAATAAAGCGCGAATGGAGAGGTGTTTCATGCGTGCACTTCAATATATTGTTTAAGAGTCTTTCTACGGACTACGGATAACGTATTGTTATCTTTTCTTTGCCCCAGGCACAAACCTCTGAATTACTTTCAGCTGCTCGGCAAGGCGCCGGCGCAAGAACACAACTACCCTGAAGCACTGCTTTGATGGCATTGCCACACATCTAAAGGCGAAGCGGCGGCAGGCGCGTGTTAGGTAGGGAAGGGATAGGGGCAGCAGTAGCAGTGTAAGCCTTCTCGCTTACAACCACATACATACTCCTGACACAAAAAGTTGGATTGCGGAGAGAACTGGTGGCCTCTCCTCAGCTTCGAGAGAGATGACACCTGTTTGCTTGGGTGTTCTGGTGTACCAGCGCGCGTGTAGAACTTACTGGTGCAGCGGTTAAAGAAGGCAGGCAGATGATGCAAATGGTGTTACAGGTGCTTTCGGGGGCCATGCTTCTATAACAGGAGCGGCACGGGAACGCCATTCCCCAGCCCGGTGAGCCCCCTATCCTACTGCGACAGCCGCAGTTAGTTTCAGAAGCTCCTCCTCCACGCGGGGAGACAGAATTGTGATAAAGATCTCGGATAGAGTGGGGTTAAGAACGGGCTTGTCATCCATCAGCGCAATAACCCCCAGGCGGTTTTCGTCAGGGTCACTCAGGGCGATGCCCATATAGCTCTCGATGCCAAAGCGCTTCAGCTCCTCGTCGTCAGGAAAGTACTTTTGTACCCCGTACGGGTAATAGCAAATCTGGTGGAACAGTGTGCTCTCGCAGGGAGAGCCTTTTACTTTGTAAGTATACACAGGCAAGACAGCGCCCTGATAGGTAAAGCCAAGGGTCTGTATTTCGTCATACGCATCAGAGGTAACCCGGCCAATGAGGGCATGCTTTACTCCCAGGCTACTGCTAATAAAACGGCAGGCATCATTGAAGAAATCATAGCCGACGTAGCTGTTTGTAAAGCCGATTGCTTTGTCCAGAGCGTACTCTTCTTCTGTGGTCCAGGCTTTTTGGGAAGTATAGGTTGCGCGGTGATTCATATCTAAGCTTCAAATATGACAACGCAAATTACAACCTTCCTGGCTACACCTTGTACTTTTCCAGTTAAATACCTAGACCTAGGTATACAGCAGCCTACGGCGGGAGCACAGCTAAGCAGCCATCTCTTCCTGCAGCTCATAGAGGCTTTTAAACTGCAGGAGCTGCTGCAGAACATGCTCCGGCAGGTTTAACTTAATATGGTCCTGCTGCAACTCCTCCCAGGAGTAAAACAGCTTCCAGGTCTGGGTGCCCCGGTACCTGATGAGTTCGTCTTCGGACAGGGGGCGCTCATAAAACGCCCGCAGCTCCACATCCTCCTCCCGCATCGGCACCTCCACTACATCCGAGTCGCTGTTGAGCACTTCAATGACCTCTGCGTTACGCTCTTTACTCGCAGGTAAGTAAAAATAGCGTGCACACACACTGCTATGGTAAGGGTGAAGCATAGACATAGTAATCCGTCTTTAAACATTCCGTTGCTAACACGTACTTTATCAGCCGCATAGCTACTCAAAAACCTTAGGCGCGAAGCAGGCAATACCTTTCATTAATGCAAATGAGCCTGGCTGTTGCCGTGTACCTGCTCCCTGTTGGAAGCTGCACTTCGAGCGTTTCATCTACAACAAAACTTCCTTACAAAAGTGCTATTAAACACCTCTAGGCGCACAGCCTGTTTTATCTCCTTAACGCCTTAGTATGTTATACAATTCACACCTTGCAGTTGTTGTGCCATATTAGAAACTTCATAAAACGTTCATACAAAATGTTTCTTTTGTCTCCTAAGCTCTGCCAGCGTTTTCAGGAGCTGCGCCTCATCCCCGCATCTGCGTGCAACTTTTGTTGCCCAGATTTGTTAACTTTGCAACACATTAAAAATTTAACCCAACGTAAAAATGGCAATGTACCCTGAATATATGGTTGCCCCTATCCGTGAGGACCTTACCTCAGCGGGTTTTGAGCAATTAATGACTCCTGAAGAAGTAGAGCAGGCAGTAAAAACGAATGGCACCGTACTGTTAGCGGTAAACTCTGTATGCGGCTGTGCCGCCTCCAAAGCACGCCCTGCGCTTAAAATGGCCGTGGCAGCTGCTGACAAGAAGCCAAGCAAGCTGGTGACGGTATTTGCCGGCATGGAGCAGGACGCCGTGGCAAAAGCACGTGAGCACATGCTGCCTTACCCACCGTCTTCCCCGTCTATCGCGCTGTTTAAAGACGGAGAGCTGGTGCACATGATCGAGCGTTACCACATCGAGGGCAACGAGCTGCACCGCATCGTGGATAACCTGAAAGGGGCGTTCGAGGCTTACTGCTAAGCCAGAGCCGCTATAAAAAAGGGAGGGCCGACAGATGATTCTGTCGGCCCTCCCTTTTTTATAGGCATTCGGCACTTATACGCTCAGTTTGCGCAGATCAAAGCCAATGTCGCGGCGGTAGTAGCGGTCTTGCCAGGTAATGGCCTCAGCGGCGGCATTTGCCTTCTCCAGGGCCTGCTCCATGGTATCGCCGAGGGCGGTTACGGCAAACACACGGCCGCCCGTGTTCAGCAGCTTCCCGTTTAACTGCTTTGTGCCAGCGTGGAACACCAGCACCCCTTCCGGCACGTTCTCCAGCCCGGAAATCTCCTTGCCCTTCTCATACCCCTCCGGATAGCCGCCAGAGGCAAGTATAACGGTGGTAGCGGTGCGCGGATCTATCTCCAGTTCAAACTCTCCCAGCTTGTGCTCGTGCAGCGCCTTAAACAGCATAAACAGGTCCGATTTGATGCGCGGCAGGATCGCCTCCGTCTCCGGGTCACCGAGACGCACGTTGTACTCAATCACATACGGATCGCCGTTCACGTTCATCAGTCCGATAAACAGGAAGCCGGTGTAGTCCAGCTGGTCTGCCTGCATACCGCGCAGCGTGGGCTCTATCACACGCTCCTTCACTTTCTGCATAAACGCCTCGCTGGCAAACGGAACCGGCGAAATAGCCCCCATGCCACCTGTGTTCAGCCCTGTATCTCCCTCCCCGATGCGCTTATAGTCTTTCGCCTCCGGCAGCAGCACGTAGTCCTTTCCATCGGTAAGTATAAACACTGACAGCTCAATGCCCTGCAGGTACTCTTCAATCACCACTTTGCTGCTGGCGTTGCCAAAGCGCTTGTTGCGCAGCATGGCATCCAGTGCATCAAACGCCTCCTCGTAGTCCTGGGCTATGATCACACCCTTACCAGCCGCCAGGCCGTCGGCCTTGATCACGGTCGGGTAGCTCTGCGTCTTCAGGTACTCCACGGCGTCCTTGAACGTGGCCTCTGTAAAGGTCTTGTAGCGTGCCGTCGGGATGTTGTGGCGCTGCAGAAAGGCCTTGCAGAAATCTTTGCTCCCCTCCAGCATGGCACCAGCTTTTTTAGGCCCGATCACCAGGATATGCTTCAGGTACTCCGAGCTCTGGAAGTAGTCGTGTATTCCCTCCACCAGGGAGTTTTCAGGGCCCACCACCACCATCATAATGTTGAAGTCGGCGGCGAACTTGCCCAGCTCCTCAAAGTCATGGATATCTACGGCAGCAGTAGTACCGAACTTGGCGGTACCGGCGTTGCCCGGGGCTACAAACACTTTATCGCAGAACTCGCTCTGGCTTAGTTTCCAGGCTATGGCATGCTCGCGGCCGCCAGAACCTATCACAAGTACGTTCATATTCTTGGGTTATCGATTAACGGGTAAATATCAGTAACAGGCACTGCTGCGAAGTTAAAGATTTATACTTGCACGCCCACCAAATTACGGTTTATACTTCACGATTTATACTTGCCTACGGCTAAAAGAAAAGCGGCCGGGGGTAACCGGCCGCTTGGGTGCTTTATGCTGCTGCAGCGTTAGTTGGCGTACTCTGACAGGAACTTGATGCGCATCAGGCGCAGGTCCTCCTCTGAGTAGTCGTCGGTGCCCAGCTCTTTCACGGCAAGGGCAATATTGTCCGTGCTGGCGTTCATGAAGTAGTCGTAGATCTCCTCCTGGCGCTCCTCATCCAGTACATTGTTAATGTAGTAGTTCAGGTTCAGCTTTGTGCCGGAGTAGCAGATGTGCTCAATCTCCTCGATCAGCTCCTGCATCGTCAGGTCCTTGGAAGCGGCAATCTCCTCCAGGTCCACCTTCTTGTCGATCTGCTGGATGATGTAGATCTTGATCTTCGACTTGTTAACGGTGGACTTCACCACCACGTCGGCAGCCGTCACGATGTCGTTCTCCTCCACATACTTGCTGATCATGTCCAGGAACGGCTTACCGAACTTCTGCACCTTGCCCATGCCCACGCCGGCAATATGCGCCAGCTCATCGCGGGTGGTGGGGTACACGGTGGCCATCTCTTTCAGCGACGGGTCCTGGAACAGCACGTACGGCGGCAGGTTCTTCTCCTTAGCCAGCTTTTTGCGCAGGTTTTTCAGCATATCGAACAGCACCTCGTCGTGGCCCGCTGAAGCCTGCGACTGCTCGTTCTCCTCGTCCTCCTTCACTTCCTGTTCGTAGTTATGGTCTTTGGTGAGCTGGATCGGGTGCGGGTTCTGAATAAAGTCCTCGCCCTTCTTCGTCAGTTTAATCACGCCAAAGCTGTCAATGTCCTTCTCCAGGAACTCCGAGAGCAGGATCTGGCGCAGCACGGAGCTCCAGAACTGGGCGTCGTGCTCCTTCCCGGCCCCGAACACTTCCAGCTTATCGTGGTCGTAGCTGGTTACGTACTGGTTGCGCAGGCCTGTCAGCACATGCGTAATATGGTCTATGCTGAAGCGCTGGCCGGTTTGCTGCACTGCCTTCAGCGCCAGCTGCACCTCCTGCTGCGCCTCAAAGCGCTCTTTCGGGTGCAGGCAGTTGTCGCAGAAACCGCAGTCTTTCTCAAAGGTCTCCCCGAAGTAATGCAGCAGCTGCTTGCGGCGGCACACGGCCGAGTCGGCGTAGGCGGCCATTTCCTGCAGCAGCAGCTTGGAGTTGTCGCGCTCCGTTACCGGCTTGTCTTTGTTAAATTTCTCCAGCTTAATGATGTCATCATAGCTGTAGTACATCATGCAGTTGCCTTCCATGCCGTCGCGCCCGGCACGGCCCGTTTCCTGGTAGTAGCCTTCAATCGACTTCGGCGTGTCGTAGTGGATCACAAAGCGCACATCCGGCTTGTCAATCCCCATACCGAAGGCAATCGTGGCCACAATCACGTCGGCGTCCTCGTTCAGGAAGGCATCCTGGTTGGCCATGCGCACGCTGGCATCCAGGCCGGCGTGGTACGGCAGGGCCTTGATGTCGTTCACGCGGAGCAGCTCCGCAATTTCCTCCACCTTTTTGCGGCTCAGGCAGTACACGATACCGCTTTTGCCCTTGTGCTTCTTCACATACTGAATCAGCTGCTTTTTGGTGTTATGCTTCGGCCGCACCTCATAGTACAGGTTGGTGCGGTTAAAGGACGATTTAAATACAGAGGCCTCATCCATCTGCAGGTTTCGCTGGATATCCAGCTGCACCTTTGGCGTGGCAGTGGCGGTCAGGGCAATAATAGGCAGGTTGCCGATCTGGTCGATGATCCCACGGATGCGGCGGTACTCCGGGCGGAAATCATGCCCCCACTCCGAGATGCAGTGCGCCTCATCAATGGCAACGAAGGAAATGTTGGAGGCGTGCAGGAACTCCACGGTCTCCTCTTTCGTAAGCGACTCCGGCGCCACGTACAGCAGCTTTACCTCCCCTGCCAGGGTCTCCTTCTTTACTTTATTTGTTTCTGATTTAGAAAGCGTTGAGTTTAGAAAGTGGGCGTTTACGCCAAAGGCGTTCAGCTGGTCCACCTGGTTTTTCATCAGGGCAATCAGCGGCGAAATAACGATGGCTGTGCCCGGTAAAGAAAGAGCAGGAAGCTGGTAACACAACGACTTGCCCGCGCCCGTAGGCATAATCACAAAGGTGTTCTTGCCGTTAATAATATTATTTATTATCAGCTCCTGATTCCCTCTGAATTGATTATACCCAAAAACTTCTTTTAATTTGTTCTTGAGATTTACCTCTTGTTGAATAGACATGTAATCTTGCAAAAATTTAATCTTGTTGCAACGCACTCCAAACGAGTGCCCTAACACAAATTTAACTTGAATCTCCCTAATAATATAGCTCTTACCGCAAAAAAAGTACTGAACGCCGAGGCCGAAGCAATCGCCAGACTGGCAGATTTTATCGACGAAGAGTTTGAAAACTGCGTCAAAGCTATCCTGCAGCTGAAGGGGCGCGTAGTGGTGACCGGCATTGGCAAGAGCGCCAACATCGCCCAGAAGATCGTGGCCACGCTCAACTCCACCGGCACGCCGGCCCTGTTTATGCACGCCGCAGACGCCATCCACGGCGACCTGGGCATGATTCAGCCCGACGACTTCGTCATCTGCATATCCAAGAGCGGTAACACCCCTGAAATAAAGGTACTAGTTCCTTTGCTAAAGCGCAAAGGTTCTAAGCTGGCAGCCCTTGTTTGCAGCACCGATTCTTACCTGGCCCAGAGTGCCGACTTTGTACTTAACGCCAATGTGGAGCGCGAGGCCTGCCCGCACAACCTGGCCCCCACCACCAGCACCACGGCCTCGCTGGCCCTGGGCGACGCCCTGGCGGTAAGCCTGCTGGAGGCACGCGGCTTTAGCAGCTCCGACTTCGCGACGCTGCACCCCGGAGGCTCCCTGGGCAAGCGCCTGTACCTGAAGGTGGAGGATATTTATACCCAAAACGAGGCACCTAGCGTAAAGGAAGACGCAACGCTCAAAGAGATCATTATCGAAATCTCCTCGAAGCGCCTGGGGGCCACAGCCGTGGTTAAAAAGGACTCGGAAGAGCTGGTCGGCATCATCACCGACGGTGACCTGCGCCGCATGCTCAACAAGTATGAGGCGATACAGGCGATCACCGCCACTGACATCATGACGCCGGCACCGCTCACCGTTGAGCCCGACTGCTACGCCGCCGAGGCCATGGCCATTATGCAGGATAAAAGTATAACGCAACTCATTGTCACAAAATCAGGTAAATTCGAGGGCTTCGTGCACCTCCACGATTTACTCAAAGAAGGACTCGTATAACATGGATAAAAACACCTACGTGGTTATTATGGCCGGCGGCATCGGAAGCCGCTTCTGGCCATTCAGCCGTACGAATTACCCCAAGCAGTTCCACGATGTGTTAGGAATCGGCGAAAGCATGCTGCAGATGACTGCCAAGCGCTTCGCGGACGTTTGCCCCCCTGAGAACGTGTTTGTGGTAACCAACAAGGATTATGAGGCCCTGGTAAAGGAGCAGCTGCCGCAGCTGACTGATAACCAGGTGCTGCTGGAGCCAATCGGCCGCAACACCGCCCCCTGCATCGCCTACGCCTCCTATAAAATCGCGCAGCTGAACCCGAACGCCAACCTGGTGGTAACACCGGCAGACCACGTAGTGCTGAAGCAGGATGTGTTTACCGAGGTGATTAAAAACGCCGTGGCCGCCGCCTCTCAGGACGACATCCTGATTACGCTGGGCATCACCCCAAGCCGCCCTGACACGGGCTATGGCTATATCCAGTACATCGATGAGGAGAACGCGAAGATCAAAAAGGTAAAGACCTTTACCGAAAAGCCGAACCTGGAGCTGGCGCAGATGTTCCTGGACAGCGGTGACTTTGTATGGAACTCCGGTATCTTTATCTGGAGCGTGAAGAGCATATTAAACGCATTCCAGCAGCACCTTTCTGAGATAACCGAAATTTTTGATGAGGGCACGGGCGTTATGAACACGCCGCAGGAACAGAACTTCATCACCAAGGCTTACTCCCATTGCCGCAACGTGTCCATCGACTACGGCATTATGGAGAAGGTGGACAACGTGTATGTTTTGCTGGCGGATATTGGCTGGTCTGACCTGGGCACCTGGAACTCGCTCTACACCATAAATGAGAAAGACGAGAACGGCAACGTGGTGGACGGCGAGGTAATGCTCTACGACACCAAAGACTGCATCATTAAAACCCCGAAAGAGCGCCTGGTCGTACTACAGGGGCTGGAAGACTACATTGTGGCAGAGTACGACAACGTGCTGATGATCTGCAAGAAAACAGAGGAGCAAAAGGTAAAGGAGTTTATGGCCGACGCCAAGTCCAGGAAAGGCGTGGACTACATTTAAACGCTGCCAACGCTGCTTCTTGATAAACGACGAAGGACAAAAGAGGAAAGACCATAACAGCCTTTCCTCTTTTGTCCTTCGTCGTTTTAATCCTTTATCTTTTTCTCAGGCCTACATCGGCTCCAGCTTGTTCAGGCTGGCGTAGCCTCCGTCCCTCAGACGCTGAATCATGGCTTCGTACAGGATGATGCCTGTTGCCACGGATACGTTGAGGGAGCCGATCTGGCCCATCAGCGGGATACGCAGCTTCACATCGGCACGCTTCAGGTACTCCGGCGAGATACCATCCTCTTCGCTACCCATGATAATGGCCGTAGGGCCAACCATGTCCACGGCATAGTCTGACAGCTGGTGCTCTGTTTTCTCGGTACAGGCCACCACCTGGAAGCCGTACTCTTTCAGGTACTCCAGGGTATCTTTCAGGTTTGGCTCACGGCACACCGGCACAATGTTCAGCGCACCGGCAGAGGTTTTCATGGCATCCGCGTTGATTTGCGCCCCGCCGCGGCTTGGGATCACGATGGCATCCACGCCCATGCACTCGGCGTTCCGGGCAATCGAACCGAAGTTGCGCACGTCCGTTACGCGGTCAAGTATCAACACGAGTGGGTTTTTGCCCTGCTCAAACAGCGACGTGATAATTTCGTTGAGAGGCTGGTAAGTAATAGGCGAAATAAAGGCCACCGCTCCCTGGTGGTTTTTGCGAGTGAGGCGGTCCAGCTTCTCCACCGGCACCATCACCACCGGTACTTCAAAGCGCTTGGCCTGGGCTACAATCTCATCCGTGGTGGAGTTGCGGGAACCGCGCAGCAGGAAAACCTTCTCCAGCTCTTTTCCGGCCGCAAACGCCTCCAGTATTGGGCGCGAGCCAAAAATCATCTCGCTTTTATCTTCTTTGGGTGTTCTGGGGCCACCGTGGCGGTTGCCTACAAATTTGTCTTTCCTGCTCTCCATTTTGCAACTGTGCTGTACCAGCTGTCCTCGTACTCGCGGCGCCGTATCAGCTCATAATAATTTTCGGTAAAGTTATTCTCTTTTTTTGTAAAAACGAACTTGATGTACGGCGCCGTTTCAGACTCGCGGTAAACCCAGGTGATATTCGGCCCCACTTCGCTCACGCTGCTGGGCCTGCCGTAGATGAGATATATCATGCCGCGGTCGGTGGCCCAGCCTGCCTTGTGCGCCGTAAAGAGCTTATTCGCCATCTCCACCCGGCTGTAGTATGTCCGGATCAACTCCCGGCCCCGCCTCTCGCTACCCCCCACCTGCAGCCAGAAATTGTCCACGGCCGCCTTGGGGTCGTCGGCCTGCAGCAAGGCCTCCCGCTCCTGGGACGTCGTCAGGTAGATCAAGGGCGGGATCAGCTCCTCCGCCTTCGTTATCTGCGGGTAGTTGCCCGACAGTGCCAGCACCCCCTGCGAGGAGGCGGAGCCGGGCTTAAAGAGGTACAGCCCCTCCTCCGTAAAGCGCAGTGTATCGGACGGGCCAACGGTACGGGAGCTAACGGCCGAAATGGTGCGCGGCACAGGCGGCTTCTGCATGCTCATGGGCGGCGGCGCAGGCCTGAAGTCCAGTTCGAAGCGCTCTACCCGCAGCAGGCTGTCGCCGTTGCCGTACTGGCGCGCCAGCAGCTTGTCCGAGGTGGTGATAAAGTTCTGAAACAGCGGCTTGCCCGACTTGGCATGCACCAGCCGGAAGTCCTTCTGCATCATCTCCTGCCGCAGCGGCACCTTAAACCTCACGCCCATCCGCTCCTGCCCGGACAGCACCTGCCAGACCTGCAGGTGCAGCACGTTCGGCTCCTGCACAACGCGCGCCGGGAGGCCCATTTGCAGGTGCAGCTGCCCCTCTACATCCGTTATCTTCCGGTCGGGCATGTCGATGGAGTCCTGAAGCAAGGCGGCATCCCTTTCCGACAGGCCGGCCCTGACAGCGTACTCGTAGGAGGAGGTGGACTGCAGGATATCCAGCACCTGCTGCACATCCTCGAATTTAAAGAGCAGAAAGAGGCTGTCGTTCTTCGCGTAGTAGCTGTGCTCCATCGAAATGTCAGGGACTTCCTGCTGCACCCGGACGGGCTCCAGTCTGTTCGTGCCACGGTAGCCCCCGCAGCCTGATAGCACACACATCACCAGACAAAGCAGCAAGTATAAATACCTCATTGTAAAGCAGCTATAGTTTTATCCCAGGAAAAGAAAAAAGCCGGATGGCGCAAGGGCGATCCGGCTTTTTGTACTGATAATGAGGCTATTTTGTTTAGCGGCGCATGCGTTGTAAATACTGCATAAACTGCTGTTGCAACTGCAATGCTCTGTCCTGCATGCCCAGCTCTTCGGCTGTGCCGATCAGCTGCTGCAGAATCACCATGTTCACCTGTATCTCCTGGTCGAACAGGGCACCTTTGGCGAAGTAGTAATCCAGCGCCTTCTGCGAACCCTGCGCCATTAGCTCCAGCAGCTCCTTGGCCTTCTCCTCCTCGCCCAGGGCGGCATAGATCGGGATAAACTGCGGCGTGTAATAATCATACGGCACTGTGTCCAGCGGCAGCACCTCGAAGCAGTAGTCCACCAGCTCCTTGGCGCGCGCTTCGTTTCCGTCTTCCAGGTATGCCACGGCCAGCGTCGCGAACTTATCGCGGGCGTTAGCCGAGAAGCGGTAATAGTTGTCGTCGTAAAAGATATCCGGGTTGTCGAAGTTGCGGAACATGAACTTCTTCATCATGTTCTCATACATCACCTCTTTGTTCACCAGCCCCGGGCCATCTTCTCCCGCTCTCACAGGCACCACGCGGTAAGCCAGGCCCTCCAGCTGGAAGTAGCCTGACAGGCCAATGTAGTCGGCGCTGTTCACGGTGGTGGAGAAGTAGACAGGGCGCTTCCAGTCGTTGGTCGCCAGCAGGTCCAGCATCACCAGGTGCTTCTTCTCAAGCAGGGATTTGGTGATGGTCCACTGCATGCGGTCCACGATCTCGTTTTCGTAATCCTTGGCCACAAAGCCCATCTCCTTCACCTTCTCCTTGTCTACGTTGAGGAAGAAGTTGTGCGTTGGCATGGTGAGCAGCGTAGTGCCCGCGCCGTACTGCACCTGCAGGGCCGGGTGGTTCTGCTTGATCAGGGCAATGTACTGGTCCAGGTCGATACCGGCCGTTACCTGCGGGCGCTCCACATACGGCAGGAAGTCGTTTGTGCCCTGGCGGTAGTTCTCTTCCCCCAGCGTCAGCGGCCACGGATCGGACAGGTAAGACTGCTGCTTCATCTGGTCGATGTACCAGTCGGTGTTCAGGTAGCTCAGCACGGCCACGCGCACATCCGTACGGTATCCTTCCACCTCCTGGGCATACCAGAGCGGGAAGGTGTCGTTATCGCCGTTCGTAAACAGGATCGCGTTCGGAGCGCAGGAATCCAGCAGGTTTTTGGCAGAATCCACGGACTGGTAGCGGTCAGAGCGGTCGTGGTCGTCCCAGCCTTCGGCAGCCATAATGCCCGGTACCGCCAAGCAGGCGACAGTCGCCACGGCAGCACGGGTCGTTGTGTTTTTAAGCCCTCTGCCCAACAGGTCGGCCAGCCCGAGCACTCCCAGGCCAATCCAGATACTGAAGGCGTAGAAAGAGCCTGCGAAGGTATAGTCGCGCTCGCGCGGCTCCACCGGTGGCTGGTTCAGGTACAGCGCAATAGCGATACCGGTAAAGAAGAACAGCAGGCCCACGACAAAGGCGTCGCGCTCATTCTTGCGCACCTGGTAAATCAGGCCAAGTATGCCCACCAGCAGCGGCAGCAGATAGAAGCAGTTGCGGGCTTCGCTCTCCAGCACACGCGGCGGCGCGTTCGGGTCGTCTTTGCCAAACCACAGCACGCCGGCGTTCTGCACATCGCTCTCACGGCCCACGAAGTTCCACAGGAAATAGCGCCAGTACATGAAGCCCAGCTGATAGTTCAGCATAAAGCTCAGGTTCTGGCCAAAGGTCGGCACCTGGCCCTCGCGCAGGTTCACCCATTTCTTATAGGCCTCTATGTGCCCCGGCTGGTCGCTGTAGATGCGCGGCAGCAGCACTTTATCTTTAGAGTCATACACCGGCTCCACCTTGTTGCCGGTAATAATGTACTTGTCTTTCCCTTTTACATAGCGCGGGGCGCCCTCTTCCTGTGCCACCGGCTGCGCATTGTACTGCGGGCCGTACAGCAACGGGCGGTCTCCGTACTGCTCACGCTTCAGGTAAGCCACAAAGGTCAGGATGTCGTCCGGGTCGTTCTCGTCAATTGTCGGCTCGTAGGAGGAGCGGATCGGGATCATCAGGTAGGAAGAATAACCTATCAAGACGAACACCAGCCCGAGCAGCGCCGTGTTGAGCACCCGGATGTTGTTTTTGATGGAGTAGCGGATGCCGAAAACAATGGCAGCGATAAACAGCACCAGGAACACGATGATACCGGAGCTGAACGGTAAGCCAAAGTCGTTTACAAAGAGCACCTCAAACCAGCCGGCCACAGAAGGCAGCCCCGGGATAATGCCCCAAAGTATGGCTACCACAATCAGGGCACTGATGGCAAAGGCTATCACGCCGCCCCAGAAAGAAGGCTTGTAAAGTCGGAAATAATAGATGAAGCCCAGTGCCGGAATGGTTACCAGGTTCAGTAAGTGCGCGCCAATAGAAAGGCCCACCAGGTACGCGATCAGGATCAGCCACTTATCTGAGTGCGCCTCGCCTACCTTAGCCTCCCAGCGCAGGATGGCCCAGAACACGATGGCTGTAAAGAACGAGGACATGGCGTACACCTCGGCCTCCACTGCCGAGAACCAGGCAGAGTCGGAGAAAGTATAGGCCAGCGCGCCCACGGCACCGCTGCCTATCACCAGGATAATGTTACCTGTGGTGGGCACTGCGCCCTCCTTCACGAGCAGCTTGCGCGCCAGTATGGTAATGGTCCAGAACAGGAAGAGCACGGTACCCGAGCTGCACAGCGCCGACAGCAGGTTTACCCACCAGGCCACTTGCGTAACATCGGAGGCAAACATGGAGAACAGCCTGCCCATCAGCAGGTAGAAAGGCGCTCCCGGCGGGTGAGGCACCAGTAGCTTGTAGGAACAGGCAATAAACTCACCGGCATCCCAGAAGCTGGCCGTCGGCTCCAGCGTAAGCACGTAAACGGCTGTCGCGATCAGAAACACGACCCAGCCTGCAATATTATTTATCTTCCGATAGTCCGTCATAGCTATAGTTGATTCAGCCCCGAAAATAATAAATATTGTAAAGCGGCCGGCGATTTTTAGAAGTTTATAATGAAAAAGCCGACCAACTGGCCGGCTTCCTATACTTATAGCAAACGATAAAGCTTATTTCTGCAGTACAAGCCGCTTCGTTTCCACCGTTTTATCGTTTACGAGCAGGCTGTAAAAGTACACGCCGGACGGCAGGCTGGTCAGGTCCAGCTTCACCTCGGCTTTCTCGGCCGGGCCGATTTCCTGTACTGTCAGCACTTTGCCTATCGTGTTGGAGATACGGATTTTATAGTTGTCATTGCCCGGCAGGTTCAGCGCCAGAATGGTGCGCCCGCGCGACGGGTTCGGGTAGGCGTTGATCGACGGCAAAGAAGCCTTCACATCGCTGCCCGGGGCAAAGGCCGCCAGCGTAATGTTGGCATACATGCTCTTGCTCTGCTTCACCTCCACCACATGAAACGCCTGGCTCACCGCCGAAGCATAGATCTTGGAGCAGGTGTGGTCCTCTTTCTCCACAAAGTTCGGCCTGGCGTTGTTGGCCGACAGCGTCAGCTGCGCCACCTTGTCAGGCATCAGCTTCCAGACAGTGGTTCCCCCTTTGTAAGTCGGGTTAGTACCTGCGGCCAGCCGGTCGCCGGCAAAGCTCGCCAGGTGGGAGCCGATCAGGGTGGTCACTAATATAATTCTAGTAAAAATTCTCATACTCAAGCGCTTTTATGTTAAAGCAATCGCACTACTTCTATAGTAAGCATACCAAAGATAGATTAAAATGCCGTAACAGTAAATTAAATTTTTAAAATATTTGTGCATGAGGCAGATAGGCCGCAGCATCTTCTTCCCCTACCCTTTGCCTATCAAATACCGTTCCCCCTTTAGAAGCTTCCCTGCTGCGTTGGACTCCTTCGGCTAGCCGACCTGCATGCAGCAGCCAACAAGCGCACAGCCATATTTATACTTTTCAAATACAAACACTCGCATTATAAACTATAATACCTATATAGAAATTAAGGTATTGTCATAATTACCCTACAATTCACCCACAAGAGCAAAGTTGCAACACAGGGAGCGCAAAACAAGCCTCAGTACAAGTATACAAAAGTTTAAACAATCCAAGAAAAGCATTGCACTACCCGAAACCCTATTTATAATGTGCAACTACAAGCACGTGGCTCCGTTAAACAAACTATATACAAAAATTGGATTACTTCACAGTTTTAATACAGATCAACATGAAACGATATATACTTTTATTTACGCTTATTTTTTTCACGACGGGTTGGGCCTGGGCCCAAAGACCAGTGCCAACAGGCGGATGCACACAGGAGTTTGATTGCTACAGGTTCACCTACCACGGTGCCACAGCGGTAGAGGGAGACCTGATGCAGCTTAAGTTCAGCCTGCAGGTGCGCTGCGACGAGCTGGCCTACGTTGCCTTTGAGCTGCCGGAAGGAGCCCGGGCGGCATCACCGGCCAGCGTGTACCACGGCAACGCCCCCGCCTACCGCGTGCGGAACGGGGTATCCAGCGAGCAAGGCCCAAACGAGGTTGAGACCCCCTTCAACGCGATTCAGTTTAACGCCAAGAGCAATTACGCCCTTTCAGGGGGCCAGGTAGACACCTTTGCCTTTAACCTGACCCAGGCCGATTTCCAGGCGCTCTCCACGATGCGCGTTCGCGCCACGCTGCGCAGCGAGGCCCTGAAAGGAAACGAGAACAACATCTCAGGCAGCCAGCAAGTGGTGTTCGACCTGAACGCCTGCAGCCCGCCCACCAACCCCGGCGCCTGCGTTATTCAGCTGGAGGAGGCTTCCTTTGCCTTTGCGGGCGCTACTGATAACGGCGACGGCACCACCACCGTGCGCCTGCGGATTGCAAACAAGCTGCCCGCCGACGTGAGCAGCGTGATGATTGAGACGATGGAAACCACGGCCGATCTGGGCGTTGCCGGCATGAACAACGGAGGCGTGTACAAGACCGCTGATTTCCAGTACAAGACAACAATTGACCAGGAGGCAAACCTGATCGTTTTCCAGGGGCAGCAGACAAACGGTTATGCCAACGGCACCGCCGACGTATTCGCCATTATCGTCCCGACGGACCTCTATGAGCTGTCGCCCTATTTCCAGATGACCGTGAACGCGGGCGGCACCTTAACCAACACCGGCCTGAACACCATTAGCTGCGAAGATGAGCCAATTACCCCACTGCCGGTAGAGCTTGTCTCCTTCGAGGGCAAAGCCACCGCCAGCGGCATAGCCTTAACGTGGACCACGGCATCCGAAGAAAACAACGACCGCTTTGAGGTGGAGCGCAGCAAGGACGGCAACAGCTTCTCCGCGGTTGGGGAGGTACAGGGCGCCGGCAACTCCAGCGTTACGCAGCGCTACAGCTTTACGGACGCCTCGGCTGACGCAGGCCAGCACTACTACCGCCTGAAGCAGGTGGACTACGACGGCCAGTTTGAGTACAGCAAGGTAATTGCCGTAGAGCGCGCGGCACTGGCCGGGGCCAGCATGGAGGTATATCCTAACCCCGCCACCAGCAACTACATTCGGGTGGCCACACCGGGCGGAAGCGACGCTATACTCCAGATCATGGACAGGAATGGCCGAACGGTGCACACGCAGCGCCTTGCGCCAGAGGAACGGGAGGTGCAACTAACGGTCTCCGACCTCAACATCCCCAAAGGGCTGTATTATGTGCACCTGCAGAACGCCTCCGGAAAACAGACACAGAAACTCATCATACAATAAGCCACAAAAAAACGGCGGGAGGTGAATTACACTTTCCGCCGTTTTTCTTTAGTGAGCGCCACAACTTTAACACCCGACACCGGTTCAAGATAAATAGGATTACCTGGCATTATGAGAAGAATACTACCACTGCTCTACCTGTTGTTTTGCCTCTGCCACGGCATACAGGCGCAGCAGCAACTATACAATGGCACCGGCACGGTCACCTTTGCCGCGGGCGCGCCCCTCAGCCTGATCAAAGGCACATCGGCAAAGGCTGTTGGCACTGTAAGCCTGCAAAGCCATAAGCTGTACTTCGAAGTACCTGTTGCCTCGTTTCAGTTTGCCAACTCCATGATGCAGGAGCGGTTCAACGACAAGTACATGGACAGCAAGCGGTTTCCGAAGGCCGTGTTTGAGGGGGAGCTTACCGAAGCGGGGGGCCAGGTGGAGGCGCGCGGCACCCTGACCGTGCACGGCGTGAGCCGCCGCCGCAACATAGCCGGCACCCTGGTGCGGCAGGGCGACAGGCTGCTGCTGAAAACAGACTTCACCGTCAACACCTCCGACCACCACATCGCCGCGCCTAAGCTAACCGGGCAAAGTATGGCCGAGCAGATAAACGTGCAACTGGAGATGCTCCTGCTCCCGGTGCAGGGCAGCCGCAACCAGCTCTCCATTAACCACATTCGGCGCGTACGCTAAATAACGTGCGAAATCTCCTTAAAGCTGAAGTAGCGCAGCTCCCGCTCGATCTCCACGGCCAGGCGGCCGTCTTCATCCACCCCCAGAATCTGCCCCTGCACCTGCTGCTGCCCTATCTTAAACGGATGCACTTCCTGGTAACGGTACAGCACCTGCAGGTATTCGTACTTCAGGCGGGCCGTATGGCCGCCACGCAGCTGCAGGTAGCGCTTCTCCAAGTGCTCGAGCAGGCGCATCGTCACTTTCTCCAAATCAAAAGTGCGGCCACATACGTTAGCCATCGAGGTAGCCGTTGGATAGGCAAACTGTAACTGGTTCACATTTAAACCAATCCCGATAATACTGTGTTGTAGAGAGTGACTATTAATTGAGTTTTCTATCAGAATCCCGCCAAGTTTCTTATCTTCAAAGAATAAATCGTTTGGCCACTTTACCCGTGCCTGCTGCAGACCCTGTTCGCGCAGCAGGTCAAGCACGGCCAGCGAAACAGCCATGTTGAGGTAAAACTGCTGCCGGACGGGCAGGAAAGAAGGTGACAGAATTACAGAGAGGGTAATGTTCTGGCCAGGCGCGGCCTCCCAGGTGTTTCCCCGCTGCCCCCGCCCCTGCGTTTGCCGGTGCGTGATAACGGTGCAGCCTTCTGTGGCTTCATTTTTGATAAGAAGCTGTTGGGCCTCCGAGTTGGTAGAAGCACAGGCTGGTATAAAAAGCAGCTGCTGGCCAACAAACAGCGTAGTAGGCAACATATTATTAGAGGAGATTTAATACTTTTGTACATCAAATTTAAAGAGCACAAATGAAAGAAACCAAGGTTGAGGCTACTTCCGACATATTGGCAGAGCTTGTAGTGAAAGGTATGCAGGAGAGGAAAGCGTCCGATATCGTTGTGATGAACCTTAAATCACTTAAAAATGCCGTATCTGACTACTTCGTAATAGCATCCGCAAGCTCCGACACGCAGCTCGACGCCATCGCTTCCTCTATTGAGGAGGAGGTGCACAAAGCCGTCGGCCAGAACCCTTGGCAAACCGAGGGCCGCACCAACAAAGAGTGGGTGCTCCTGGATTATGTCGATGTAGTAGCACACGTTTTTTTGAAAGACAAGCGCGAGTTTTATGCCCTGGAGGAGCTTTGGGGCGACGCCAAGATAAAACACGTGGAATCTGTCTAACACCAGGGCCCTGGCCGAAACATTTGGCGCAGGCCCCCTGTTTTCCATACAATTGACATTTAAACATCAATGGCAGAAAAGAATAATAAAGGCAACAACAGAAAGAAAAAGCCGATCATCCCGAACACGCCACCGCGCCCTACCATGCAGCTGTGGATGTTGGCTGTGCTGATCCTGCTGATCTTCGGGTTAACCTACCTAAACAAGAGCAACTCTTCTATTGAGACCACGCAGCAGGACTTTGAAGAGATGTTGCTGAGCGGGGACGTAAAGAAACTCACCCTCGTAAATGGAAAAACTGTAGAGGTGTACCTTGAGAAGGAAGCCCTGCAGAACGAAAAATACAAGGCCGAACTAAACGACCGTGGCGTTCTCACGATGGAGGAGGGCCCCCATTATCACTTCCAGGTGATATCGGCGGAATCGTTTAAAGAGGACCTGGACAAACTACAGGCAGAGCTGCCCCGCGAGGAGCAGGTGCCACTGAAGCCGGAGCAACGCACCGGTTTTGCTGACTTCTTCTTCCAGTGGGGCTTCCTGATCCTGCTGCTGTTCGGTTTCTGGTTCCTGATGCGCCGCGTAACCTCGGGTGGCACAGGTGGCCAGATCTTCAACATCGGCAAATCAAAAGCGGCCCTTTTCGATGCTGAGAACAAGGTAAAGATCACGTTTAAGGACGTGGCCGGCCTGGAGGAAGCGAAGGAGGAGGTGCAGGAGATCGTGGAGTTCCTGAAGAACCCTAGCAAGTTCACCATCCTGGGCGGTAAAATACCGAAGGGTGCCCTGCTGGTAGGCCCTCCGGGAACAGGTAAAACCTTGTTGGCAAAAGCCGTAGCCGGTGAGGCCGACGTTCCGTTCTTCTCCCTGTCTGGCTCAGACTTCGTGGAGATGTTCGTGGGTGTGGGCGCAGCCCGTGTGCGTGACCTGTTTAAGCAGGCCAAGGCCAAAGCCCCTTGTATCATCTTTATCGACGAGATTGACGCGATTGGCCGCCACCGTAGCCGTGGTGCCACGCCAGGCGGTAACGACGAGCGCGAGAACACCCTGAACTCCCTTTTGGTGGAGATGGATGGTTTCGCCACTGACTCAGGCGTAATCATACTTGCCGCGACGAACCGACCGGACACGCTGGACTCAGCCCTGCTGCGCCCAGGCCGTTTCGACCGCCAGGTAAGTATCGACAAGCCGGATATTAACGGCCGTACCGAGATTTTTGCAGTGCACCTGAAGCCACTAACCCTGGCTGCGGATGTGGACGCCCGCAAGCTGGCCGCCCAGACACCAGGCTTTGCCGGTGCCGAGATCGCCAACGTGTGTAACGAGGCCGCCCTGATTGCGGCGCGCCGTAACAAGAAAGCGGTAGACCAGCAGGACTTCAACGATGCGGTAGACCGTGTCATCGGAGGCCTGGAGAAGAAGAACAAGATCATCTCTCCGGAGGAAAAGAAAATCGTGGCGTACCACGAGGCTGGCCACGCCATCGCGGGCTGGTTCCTGGAGCACGCCGATCCGTTGGTGAAGGTGAGCATTGTTCCACGTGGTGTAGCCGCCCTGGGATACGCGCAGTACCTCCCGAAAGAGCAGTTCCTGTACACGACCGAGCAGCTGATCGACGAGATGTGTATGGCCCTGGGTGGCCGTGCCGCTGAGGAGCTTGTGTTTGGCAAAATCTCCACGGGTGCTTTAAGTGACCTGGAGCGCATAACCAAAATGGCCTATAGTATCGTAACGATGTACGGCATGAACGATAAGATCGGGAATGTGTCGTTCTACGATTCGAAGCAGACGGATATGGCCTTCAACAAGCCGTACTCTGAAGCTACCGCTGAGACCATAGACCAGGAGGTGCGCAAGATTATTGATGCCGCCTACCAGCGCACAAAAGACCTGCTCAGAGCTAAAGGCCGTGAGCTGGAGATTGTGTCGCAGGAGCTTCTGCAGAAGGAGATTCTCTTCCAGAGCGACCTGGAGCGTTTGGTTGGCCCGCGCCCGTTTGATGCCCTGACAACGTACCAGGCGCATACTTCCGGCACAGACCGCAGCCAGACCAAAAGCGAGGTAGAGCAGACGCACCCGGTAGAAGTAGGCCAGACCAAACACCCGGAGCAAGAGGAAGGCAACGTACCCGGCACGCCGCTGGGCAACGGAAGCACCCCTGCTGAACAAGACAATGTAAATTCGAGAACAGCTTGAGCAAAACAGGCATGTACGAAGCAAAATCAAAAGAAATAGTATTAAGGAAAGTAAGAGAGGCGCTGGCTAAGTCGGCGCCTTTTCTGCCTCCTACCCCAGACTTCTCCTCCCCACTTCACCCTGTAGTGCCTGTGGAGGACCTGTCGGTGGTGTTTGCGGAAATGTTCATCAAGAACGCAGGCGTCTTTATCTACTGCGACAATGAGGAGGATTTCTTCGACCAGCTTTACGTCTATAAAAAGGAGCAGAACCTGCAGCACCTGTGCGTGTGGGAACCAAACCTGCAAAACGCCGTCCACCAGGCGGGCATAGACTTTACCGCAGACGAGGAGAACTTTGTGCAGGGCACGGAAGCCAGCCTGACCACCTGTGAGGCGTTGATCGCCCGCACAGGCAGCGTGCTGGTCAGCTCAGCCAACGCCGGAGGCCGCCGCCTGAGCATTTACCCTAGCACGCACCTGGTGGTGGCCAAAGCAAGCCAGCTGGTGCCCGATATTAAAGACGGGCTGCAGCGCGTGCGCAACAAGTACAAAGAGAACTTCCCATCGATGCTCTCCATGGTGAGCGGGCCAAGCCGCACCGCCGACATTGAGAAGACATTGGTAATGGGCGCCCACGGCCCCAAACAGTTAGTCTTATTCCTGATTGATGACCTTCCGCATTAACGAGCTTGCACCAGGCAAAAAAGTATACTTCGCTTCCGATTTCCACTTAGGCGTACCCAACGCCGAGGCCAGCCTGGCCCGCGAGAAGAAAATTGTGCGGTGGCTGGACACGGTGAAGCACGATGCGGCAGCCATACTTCTGCTCGGTGATATTTTCGATTTCTGGTTTGAGTATAAGCACGCCATCCCGAAAGGCTATGTGCGGCTGCAGGGAAAGCTGGCCGAGCTAACGGATGCCGGCATGCCGGTGCTCTTTTTCACGGGGAACCATGACATGTGGATGTTCGACTACTTTCCGAAGGAGCTTAACATTCCGATCATACGCGAGCCTATATCCACCACGCTCGGCGGCAAGACCTTTTACATCGGGCACGGCGATGGCCTCGGCCCCGGCGACCACACGTACAAGCTGCTGAAAAAGGTGTTTGACAACAAAGTGTGCCAGTGGCTGTTTGCCCGCGTCCACCCAAACCTGGGCATCGGCGTGGCCAACAGCTGGTCCAGGAGGAGCCGTATCAGCAACGTGAAGAAAGACGAGGAGTTTTTCGGAGAGCGGGAATGGCTGGTGCAGTACTGCACCGAGGTAGAACAGCGGCAGCACCATGATTACTACGTGTTCGGGCACCGCCACCTGCCACTGGAGCTGCCTATTGGGGAGCAGGCACAGTATGTGAACCTGGGAGAGTGGGTAAACTTCTGTACCTACGGGGTGTACGATGGAGATAAACTGGAACTGAAAACCTTTGAAGGCTAAGCAATTTATACTTGTTCTATGGCTAACCCTGCTGCCGCTGCTGACACAGGCACAGGATACGCTGGTGGTGGCTGCCTATAGCCACAGTATAGCCCTTAGCTCCGCAACCACGATTTCGCAGGACCGCAACGGCAACGTATACCTGCTGGACGAGCGCCTGAACCTGCTTCGCCTGGACCCGCTTGGCCAGCCGCTGGACACCTACTCCCCCCCTGCCCGCGGGCGCGTAAGCAGCATCCACGCCTGGAACCCCATGAAGATCCTGCTGTTCTATGAGGGCAGCCAGCAACTGGTACTTCTGGACCGCTTTCTCCGCCCCATCAGCACCACCGATTTACTGAGCATCAATTACAACGGCACAGCCAAAGTAGCGGCCCCTGCCGCAGACGAAGGCTTCTGGCTTTTCGACGAAACAAGCCAAACTCTGAGCAAGCTGAACCCCAACCTGCGCCAGGTAACGGTAGAAACACCGCTCAACCTGCTGCTGGACCGCGAGCAGTTTGATGCACGCCAGCTGCGCGAGTACCAGAACCTGGTGTACCTGCTGGATTACAACAGCGGCATTTTTGTGTTTGATAACCTGGGCAACTACAAAAAGCGGCTTCCCTACACCGGCCTTCGCCACATCGGCTTCCGCAACAATGAGCTGTACTTTGTAAAAGAGGGCAGGCTGCACTTCCTGAACCTGTACACGCAGCAGGAGCGCGTGCTGGAGCTTCCATCGCAGAAGAATTACCTTACCGCCCTGGTGAGTGCCGACCGGCTTTACCTGTTCACCCCCACAGCCGTAGACGTTTACCTGGCCGAGTAATTAACTCTCGGAGCCGGAGAAAACCTTAAGCCCCACCACGCCTGCCACAATCAGCAGAATACAGAAAATGCGGATAAGATCGCGCGGTTCGTTCAGGAAAACGATGCCGAGTATGGCTGTGCCCGCCGCCCCGATTCCCGTCCAGATAGCGTAAGCCGTGCCTAAGGGAAGTGTCTTCATTGCCTGGGAGAGCAGAACAAAGCTCAGGATCATCACCACCACCGTTACCGCACTCACGCCTAACTTTGTAAAGCCTTCGCTGTACTTCAGGCCAAAGGCCCAGCCAATTTCACAGATCCCCGCCAAAACCAGGTACACCCATGCTGCATTCATAGTATAGAATTGTTAAGTATAGGGCGCAAAGGTATGAAATATGAATGGCAGGTGCACAGGCCATCCGTAGCCAGCGAGTTTGCCCCGCAGGCGGCTCCTTTACACGATGGGCAGCAGCATCTCGTACTGCTGCAGGACCACCCTAAGGTGCCGCCGCTCCAGAAAAGAGACCATACCTGTGGCGGTGCGCTCCACGTTGATGAACATGATGGCAGGAGCCTCTGTGAGCCGTACCGCCTCCCGCAGCAGTGCAGTGCCCACTCCCCTTCCGCGCCATAGCGGATCAACAGCCAGCTGCGCCACAGCCCCGTTCAGCGTAAAGAACGAAATGTACCCCACCACCTCCTGGCTCTGGTTTCTTGCCTCCAGCGTCAGGCTCTGCTCCCCGCTACGCTTAACGGCCTCAAAATTGTTTTGCCAGGAAGGCGCCGTATCCCGGAAGCACCGGTAGGTCTTTAGGTCGGGTTTTACGGCAGGGCTAATTTGTACGCCTTCCGGGGCCTCAACCGACAGCAGCAGATCTTCTTTCTGTGCCCGGAAACAGTCGAACGAGCGGGTCACCTCAAAGCCCATGCTGCGGTAGCTCTTAAAGGCGGGGGCGTTGTCCTGTATCACCTCCAGCAGGCACTGCTCTATGCCGCTTTCGCGCAATTTGGGCAGCATATATCGGTAGAGCTGCTGCGTAAGCTGATGCCCCCGGTACTGCGGCACCACGCCCGTGCCTGCGTTATAGGCTGTTGGCTTGCCTTGCCACTCCCCCAGCCCCGTCAGGATAAACCCAACCATCTCGTCACCCACATAAGCGGCTACGCTAAAGTTAGCCTCAATGCCCTCCCTCCTGATTTTTAACTGAAACTGCTCTTCGTTTAGCTGTATCGGCACCACATAGTCGGCAAAGGCCTTGAGAAACGTTTCGCGTAGCTGCGGCAGGTCTTTTTGCGTGAGAAAGGAAAAGCGGAAGTCTGGCATTGTGCGTTGCTTTAAGTTTGATGTGCAGTGTTTACGATAAAACTAAGCATTTGCCTCTATCCATGCCATACTTTTAAGCGGAGGCTGCCTTTACAGCCACAACTGTTTCACTACTAACCCGTTAAAACATACAATTATCAATATACGCCACAGAAAACCTAAACCAATAGCACTATGAAAGCTGCTGTATTCCACAAAATAAAAGACATCCGGGTAGACAACGTGGAAGCCCCACGCATCCAGGACCCACGCGACGCTATTATCCGTGTCACCTCCACGGCCATCTGCGGCTCAGACCTGCACATTTACAACGGTATGATCCCGCAGGTGCAGAACATGGTGATGGGGCACGAGTTTATGGGCGTGGTAGAGGAGATCGGCCCCGCGGTTAAAAACATCAAGAAGGGCGACCGGGTGGTTGTACCGTTCCCAATCTCCTGCGGTACGTGCTTCTTCTGCCAGCACGGGCACTTCCCGCACTGCGAAAACTCAAACCCCGACCACTACGGCCCCGAGGGCGGGCTGACGGACCAGAAGGGCGGCGCGCTCTACGGCTACACCGACCTGTATGGCGGCTACGCCGGGGGCCAGGCCGAATATGTGCGCGTGCCTTACGCTGATGTGGGCCCGCGCAAGGTCAGCGACCAGTTTACCGACGAGCAGGTGCTTTTCCTGACGGACATTTTCCCGACGGGCTTTTCGGCAGTGCACTGGGGCGAGGTAACCGGCGGCGAAACAGTGGCTGTGTTTGGTTGTGGCCCGGTGGGGCTGATGGCGCAGAAAGTAGCCTGGATAAAAGGCGCTAAACGCGTGATCGGCATCGACCTGGAGGACTACCGCCTTGAAATGGCCCGCAGGTCCGCCAACTCGGAAACGCTCAACCTAAAAAACGTGGATGTAATCGAGGCTATCCGTGACATGACAGGTGGCCGGGGCGCCGATGTATGCATAGACGCAGTGGGAATGGAAGCCGACAAATCCCTGCTGGACCGCGCAGCCAGTGTGGTCCACATGGAAAAAGGAACCATCAACGCCCTGAAGATGTGCCTCAGCGCCGTACGCCGCGGCGGCATTGTGTCGGTGGTAGGCGTTTATGGCTCCCCCTATGACAATTTCCCGTGGTACCAGATCTTTGACAAAGGACTGACGCTCAAGACAGGTCAGGCGCCGGTTCAAAAGTTTATCGATGAGCTGTATGGCTGGGTGGACCAGGGCCGCATTAAGCTGGATGACATTATTACCCATACCTTACCCCTCGACCAGGCCTCACACGCCTACGACATCTTCTGTAACAAGCAGGACAACTGCGTAAAGGTGGTGCTAAAGCCCTAGGCAAAGTACACCGCCTATAGTTTGGAGGCAGGAGCACTACAAAGCTCCTGCCTTTGCTTTATTCAGGCGCCAGAGGCCACTACCGGCAAAGGCCAGGATCAGCAGGCTGATGAGAGCCTTTAACAGTGGGCCAGCATCGGCCAGGGCGTATACCGCCAGCAGCAGCACGATGGTCAGCGCCAGCCAGCGCCAGGGGTAATAGGGCACATTGCTGAGCGCCCGGTACTCTTTCAGCAGAAAGCCACTGTAGCCTAAGTAAACCAGTGCGGCAAAAGTGGTAAAGGCTGCGGCCTCGATTCCGAACACCGGTATCAGCAGCAGGTTCAACAGCACGTTCCCGACGCCAGCCACTAAAGAAATCTTCCAGAGTTCCTTTGTCTTCTCCTGGAACGACAGCCTGTTGACCACCGCCAGGTACATCGGCCTGTACGTGTAGCCCATCAGCATGATGATTGCCAGCGGATAAGCCCCCTGCAGCGTCTCGTTCCTGATCAACAGCTCAAACACCTCCTTCATCCAGAGCGACCCGAGCGCGGTGGCGCCCAGAAACAGCACCTGCAGCGAAAAAGTCATCCGGCGCGCCTCCAACAGGCTTTCCGGATCCCCCTCCTTGGAGAAGTAGCGCATGTAAAACGGGGTAGCCGCCTCCACCACCGCGTTAGACGCCGCAGAAAAGTACAGCCCAAAGCTGGAGGCGATGTTGTAAAAGCCAATGCGCGGCAAGGGAACCCTCAGGGCATCCAGCATGAGCTTATCAGAGGCATCAAGCAAGAAGAAGGAAAAATGGTGCGGAAGCAGCGGCAGGCTCACTTTGAGGCTGCTCCTGATGCGGTACAGCTTAAACTTAAAGATAGGCCAAAGCCCCTCCTGCACATACACAGGGTAGAACAGCAGCACGAACCCCGCCACCGACGCCAGGAAGGTCGCATAGAACCACCCCATGTAGCCCAGCCTCAGGAAAGCGATAAAGTAAATGTTGAGCGCTACGGTTACGCCCCCGGTTATAAAGGAGTAGGCGGCCACCGGCAAGGGCCGCTGCCTCATGTGGTACAGGAAGTTTCCGAAAAAAGACGTATTGCTAAGCAGCACCACCGGAACCAGGTTGAGCAGTATGAGCTCCCAGCGGTTGGCTTCAGCCTCATCCGGGATCACGGCGTAAAGCAGCCCGACCAACGGCACGCTGTACAGCGCCGACCACAGGAGAATGAAACCGTGCAACTGCCGCCACACCCACTTAAAGCGGGTAGGGTGCCTGGTAAACGTGTTCCCCATAACCACACTCAGCCCCAGCGACTGGAACAGCCCCAGGGCTCCGACATACGCCGTCACCACGCCAGCCACGCCGTAATCCGTGGTGGTTAGGTAGGGCGTGATGATGGGCAGGGCCAGCACGCCGGCAACACGCGGTACTTGCGCAGCCAGGCCATAGAGCGCCGCATGAGACAGTAATTTTCGAAGCATCCCCTAAAATTATACTTTAATTTTAAGCCTGCCGCAAGGCCGTTCTTTTTTCCTCAGGGCTCGTATTCATTGCCTGTTGCAGGCACCAAATTTTACGTTACCTTGTTGCCTTACTTGTACTTTTAGGGGCCACAAAAGCAAAAGCCTAAAAAATTAGTATATTTGTTAATTAACGAAATTCGAAAACAAGAATAGCCTAGCTATATAAGGAGATATAAAAGTGGGATGTAGTTCATGTTCTAGTGGCGGATGCAGCACCGGCGTAAGCGGCTGCAAAAGCAACGGCGGGTGCAGCACAGGAGGCTGCAACCGTTTAAATGTGTTCGACTGGCTCAGCGATATGGAAATACCCACATCGTTTGAGGAGTTCGACATTGTAGAGATACGATTCAAGGGGGGCCGAAAGGACTTCTTCCGTAATATAAATCGCTTAGACCTGACCACCGGCGATGCCGTGGTGGTAGACGTGCCCAACGGGCACCACATCGGCTTTGTGTCGCTGAAAGGCGAGCTCGTACGCCTCCAGATGCTCAAGAAGAAGGTGGATAACAACGAAGAGATTCGCAGCATCTACCGGATCGCCACTGAGCGCGACATGGAGAAGTTTAACGAGGCCCGCGACCAGGAAGGCACCACCATGTACCGCAGCCGTGAGATTATTCACCAGCTCGGGCTGAAGATGAAGCTGTCCGATGTGGAGTACCAGGCCGACAAAAGCAAAGCCACATTCTTCTACTCGGCCGATGACCGCGTTGACTTCCGTGACCTGATTAAAAAGCTGGCCGAGGAGTTTAAGATACGCGTGGAGATGCGCCAGATAAGCCTGCGCCACGAGGCCGGCCGCCTGGGCGGCATCGGGTCGTGCGGGCGGGAGCTTTGCTGCTCTACCTGGCTCACCGACTTTAAGAGCGTTTCGACCACGGCGGCGCGCTACCAGAACCTCTCGCTGAACCCAAGCAAGCTCAGCGGCCAGTGCGGGCGCCTGAAGTGCTGCCTTAACTATGAGCTGGAGACGTACATGGATGCGCTGAAGGATATCCCGACCGTAAACCGGCCGCTGCAGACACAGCAGGGAGATGCCATACTTCAGAAAACAGACATCTTTAAGCGCATGATGTGGTTTGGCTACAAAGGCGACAACAACTGGTACCCGGTACCGGTAGAGCGCGTGCAGGAGATTCTGGAGCAGAATGCCAAGGGCGTGGCGGTGGACATGCTGCTGCCGGAGGCACAGGAAGAACCAAAGCAGAACGAGTTTGTAGCGCAGGTAGAGGGCAACCTGGAGCGCCTGGACGATAAGTTCAAGAGCAAGAAGAAGAAGAAAAAGAAGAAGAAGAAACCAGCGGGCGCTACTGGCCAGGAGGCACAGCAGCCGCAGGAAAAAGCTGCGGAGGCACCTCAGGCCAGAAGAGAGAAGCAAGAGAGGCCGGCGCAGGCAACCGAGGGAGGAGAGCAGGAGCAAAAGCCGCGCCGCCAACGGCCACCCCGCAACAAAAACAGAAACAAAGACGGCAGAGAAGACCGGGAGCCGCGTGAAAACAGAGAGCCGCGTGAAGCACGGGAACCACGCGAAAACAGAGAGCCACGCGAAGCCCGGGAACCGCGCGAGCCAAAGGAGCGCCGGGAGAAGCGTGAGCCAAGGCCTCCGAGGGCTGAGGGGCAGGCGGGTGCCGCTACTCCTGAACGAGCCGCACAGGCCGATGGAGAACAGCGCCCGAAGAAGCGCTCACGCAAACCTTTTAGAGGCAAGAAACCTGACCAAGGCAACAAACCACCACGCACCGATGCATAGACTTTTAGGAATGTGGGCAGCAGCAGTTTTGCTGCTGCTTGCTTCTTGTGACCCGGCCCGGGTATATGAACAGAACGTAGACTTGCCGGAAGGAAGCTGGCAGATAGACAACGCGCCTGTCTTTGAGTTTGAGATACAGGATACAACGCAGGCATACGATGTGTTCTTCAACATCCGCTATAACCTGCAGTACGACTATTACAACCTGTACCTGCGCCACCAGCTGATAGGCCCGGACAGCACACAGCTATCCGCCAAGTTGCACGAGGTGCTGCTCATGGACTCTAAAACAGGCAAGCCGCTTGGCGATGGCTCCAGTGACATCTACGACCTGCAGGCACTGGCCCTGGACAATGTAACGTTTAGCAAGCCAGGCACATACAAGCTAAAACTAACGCAGTACATGCGCCGCGACCCGCTGCCCCACATCATGGCGGTGGGCATTCGTGTAGCCAAAGATAGCGCCTCCGCCAAGTAGCGTAGCAGGAGCCCAGCATTTATAATAGCCCCGGCAGCCCTTAGTGGCTTCTGCCGGGGCTATTATTTTTAGCACAAGTATAAGTTCATCTGGATAAGCGAAAAAACGTACAAAGGAGCATAGGCAACAAATGCTCTCCTGCAAGAGTATTCAGAACATTCTAAAGCACCCAAACTAAATGGAGTTCACACTTATATTGCTAGGTTGTATTTTCACCCTTTTCTCTTTCCTGCCACTCATCTCCTCGCCTGCCTGGTGGATCAGAGTGCTGGACTTTCCCCGCCTGCACGTAGCCGTTTTACTGAGCATTGTAATGGCCGCCTATGTGGTAAGCTATGAGCTACAGGAGCCACTTGAGTATGTTATGGTCGCCGTCTGGGCGCTGGCTATCCTGAACGAGCTACGCTACATCATCCACTTTACACCGCTCAGGCGGGTAGAGGCACTCCGCACGGAACAGGCAAAGCCAGCCAACGCCTTCACGCTGATGATCTCAAACGTGCGTATGGTGAACAACAAGTATGATAAATTTCTGGAGCGGGTGCTGCAAGAGGACCCCGACATGGTGATCATGAACGAGCCCAACCAAAGCTGGCACGACAACGTGTGCCAAGTGATGGACGAGCGTTACCCTTACGCCATTAAAAAGCCCCTGGAAAACACCTATGGCATGTTGTTCTGGAGTAAGCACAAGCTGCACGATAGCGAGATCAGGTATTTGGTGGAGGAGGGCATCCCATCGTTTTACACCGTGGTGGAGTTGCCGGGCGGCAATAAATTCTGCCTGTTTACGGTGCACCCCCAGCCGCCACGCCTGATGCTGAACACGGAAACGCGCGAAGCGGAGCTGCTACTGGTGGCGAAAGAGGCGAAGAAGGCCCCCTACCCTGCTGTTGTAGCCGGCGACCTGAACGATGTGGCCTGGTCTAACACCACCAAGCTCTTTAAAGAGACAAGCGGCATGATTGACCCGCGCGTGGGCCGTGGCTTCTACAACACCTACAACGCCCACGTCCCCATTTTCCGCTACCCGCTCGACCACGTGTTCTACGATCCTGTTTTCAGGTTAGTAAGCCTGCGCCGCCTGCAGAAGTTCGGCTCAGACCACTTCCCGATGGTGATTACGCTCAACTACGAGCCACAGCATGAAAAAGAGCAGGAGCACCCGCATGCCGACCAGGAGGACAAGCAGGAGGCGAACGAGCTGATACAGGAAGGCCTGGAGAAAGGCGAAGAGCGCAACCAGGAGAAGCACCACGAGCAGGAGAAAAGCGAGTAAACAAAAAACCCGCTCAGCAAACTGAGCGGGTAAAAGACTTTTTTGACAATGCCTTATGGCTATTGATAGCGCTTTAACCTAGATTCTCTCTACGTTGATAGCGTTCAAACCTTTTTTACCATCTTTAACCTCGAAAGATACACGGTCGTTCTCGCGGATTTCGTGGATCAGACCTGACTGATGCACAAAGATGTCTTGGTTAGTATCATCTTCCACGATGAAACCGAAACCTTTAGATACGTTAAAGAATTTTACTTTACCTGTCTTCATTATGATAACAATTAATAATGAAGCAAAGGTAAGTATATCTTGCAAATAAGTAGCAATCATCAAAAGAAATTAATAACAAAAACACCGTCAGGGACTTACCGGCTCAACCTGGGCGCGCCGATTTTTGTTTTTGCCTGTGTTTTGCCTGCCTTTCGCCCTTTCCCGCCCCTCCTGAGCCGGCCCATGAGGCACCCCGCCCAATTGTAATTTCTGAACGCGACACTATAAATATAGCAATAACCATGTGCCGTGGGGTTCGTATAGCTAAAACGTTCTGCTACACGTAAAAAGGCCTATAATCACGTAATCTTTAGGTATAACGGCAACAAAAATTCTGAGCCTGTTCTTCTCACTCCTTCAGGCTCGGTCTCACTGGTAGCAGAATAAACAAACTTAATAAACGTCAACTATAAACAAGGAGATCAGAACTATGAAAGACAACGAGAAAAACCAGAGCTCGAGCCAGGACAGTAACCAGTCAAGCAGCTCATCCAGCAGTTCAAATCCAACGTCATCAACATCAAGTAATACATCCGATAAATCAAGCAGCGACAGCGGAAGCAGCATGAGCGGATCAGCCTCCAGCTCATCCAGCTCTTCGCCAAAGAGCAGCACATCAAGCGGAAGCAAAACCTCCGGCTCAACCTCCAAGTCGTCGAGCACCAAAGCCAAGGCAGGCTCGTCTAAGAAAGAAGGAAAGTCATCAGGCTCCTCCTCTTCTAGATCCTCCTCAGGCAGCTCCGACTCTTCGTCGAGCTCAGACCGTAACAGAAACCTTTCGGAGTACGGCAACTATGGCTCCATGACCAGCGGCTCTTCGCAAAATTTCCAGGGCTCTGACCAGGGAGGCAACAGCGGTAACCAGAGCGGCTACGGCAGCCAGGGAGGCTACGGCTATGGATCGCAGAACAGCAACTACGGCGGCCAGAGCGGCTATGGGTACCAGAGCGACTACGGGTCATCGCAGCAAGGCGGCGGCATGAACAGTGGCTACGCTATGCAAAGCGGCTATAACCAGCAACAGAGCAACTCCGGTGACCAGGGCGGTTACGGCAGCCAGGGCATGAGCGGTGGCGGCTATGGCTCCTCCCAAAGTATGAGCGGTGGCTACGGCTCACAGAACAGCTACAGCCAAGGCTCAGAAGGTGGCTTTAACTATGGCAACCAAGGCGGCATGGAAGGTAACCGCACCAGATACCAGGACCAGGACTATGGCCTGACCCGCGGCGGCATGCAGGGCGGTGCTGAGAACAGACAAGGCGACATGCAGGGCGGCCAGGTATACGGCGGCGCGCAAGGCGGCTTCGGCATGCAGGGTGGCTCTTCGGAAGGCAACTCGCGCAGCATCGGAGGCGGCTACGGCAGTGGTGGAAACTACGGCTCGTACAGCGGCGGCAACCAGGGCTACGGCGCATCAAACATGGGCGGCAACAGCTACGGCACACAAAGCCAGGGAGGCCGACAATCCAGCTACGGCGGCTCCGGCTCTATGAGCGGTGGCTCCGGCCGAGGCCAGGGCAATGACTATGGCATGATGAATGACCAGGGCGGCATGGGCCGTTACAGCCAGCAAGGCGGCCAGGGTGGCTACGGCTCACAAGGCGGCAACTATGGCTCGGCTTCGCAAAGCTACAGCCAGGGCAACTATGGCCAGGGAGACTACGGCCAGCGCGGCGGCGGCTACCAAGGCGGCTACGAGCAAGGCAACTATGGCCAGGGCGGCTACAGCGGCCAGCAAGGCCAAGGCTACGGCATGTCTGGCTCCGGCTCCGGCAGAAGCAACAGGCAGGGTGGCTACGGCGACAGAGACCGCTACGGCTCCATGGGCTACGGCTCCAGCAGAGGCATGAGCGAGTACGACAGAGACAACCGCGGCTCGCAAAGAGGCTGGGATTCCCAAAGCTCTATGCAGGGTGGCTACGGCAGCCAGGGAGGCTACGGCTCCAGAGGTGGCTCTTATAACGATGAGTACAGCTCAGGCCGCTCAGCCAGATACGGCTCCCAGGGCAGCGACTACGGCCAGGACTACAGCGCCGGCTCTAGCTACGGAAACTCCGGCAGATCCTCCTCTAACAGAGGCGGTGGCTATGGCGACAGTAACTCCGGCCGCGGCATGAGCGGTGGCTACGGCTATGGCTCAGGCAGCAGCAGCCAGGGAGGCTACGGCTCCAGCAGCTCTAACCAGGGCGACTACTCCAGCCGCTACGGCCAGAGTGGCTACGGTTCCGGTGGCTACAACCAGGGCGGCTACGGCGGCGACCAGAGCCGTTACGGGTCAATGGACAGCGGCACGTCCTACTACAGCGACAACCGTGGCTCCAGCTCCCGCGAAAACTACCGCGGCTACAGCGACAACGACTCTGATAACGATCAGGACCGTTACAACACTCGCCGCAGCGACCGCTACCGCAATCTGTAACAGCGTCAGCTAACATACTCCAATAAAAAGCCCCTCCTGAAGGTTTTCAGGAGGGGCTTTTCTTTATCAGCAAGTATAAACCGTAAGGGTCTGTTGTTATGCAAAGGCCTCTTTGTGGTCTTCCAGGAACTGACGCATGGTGTGCGGCTTTCGCCCGGTTATTTCCTCCACAGTGCCGGTTACTTTGCTGGCGTGCCCGGCCCGTTGCACCCTGTAAAGCTCCAGCAAGGCATCAGCCATCCATTCGGGGGTGCCCTGGTCCACCATGGTCTTTTTGGCGGCTGGCTCCGGCACATCTGTAAACTCCACCCGTTTGCCCGTTACCTCGCTCATCAGCTGCGCCACCTCATAGTTAGACAGCGCCTCGGGCCCGGTTAAATTGTACGCCTTGCCTGCATGCCCGTCGCTGGTGAGGGCTTCTATCCCCACAGCGGCAATGTCGCGGGCGTCTATGTAGCTTACTTTCCCATCGCCGGTGGGCTGGTAGAATTTCCCCTCCTTCTCCACGCTCTCCGCATTGTAGTTAATGTAGTTCTGCATGAAAGAGGCCGGCCGCAGAAACGTATAGCTAATCCCGCTGTTTTCCACGTATTTCTCTATTTCGCGGTGCCAGCGCCCCATCTGTATGCCCGGCTCTGCCTCTGCGCCAAGCGCCGATAGTTTGACAATGTGCTTCACGCCTGCTTTTTTGGCTTCATCCACCAGTGTTTTGGCCATCTCTACCTGGTCGTGGGCAAAGGGCGTGATCATGAACACCTTGTCTGCGTGCGTGAACGCCGCGTGCAGCGACTCCGGCTCCTCAAAGTCCATCTCCACTATTTCTACATCGGGCAACCTCTTCAGGTTTTCACCCTTTATCACCGAGTGTACACCGGCACGTACCCGTATGTCGCCGTCCAGCATCGACAGTTGCTTCACCACCTCTCTGCCTACCGTACCTGTGGCTCCTGTAACTAATATTGTTGTATGCATAAATTCTAGTTCATGGTATGTATATCCCTAGTACGGCTGTTTGGAGGTTGATGATTACGGATTAAGGCGTAATAGGCACAGAAAATACCGTAGTAGGCCATCTAAAGGCCTCCTTATTCACCTCCGAGCGTTAACCGGAACAGTTTGCCGCTCTCGTTGGTGATAAGCAGCCGATTGGTACCGGTGTAGAGAATGGCTTCGGCCTGGCCTGTTTTACCTATTGGCAGGCAATAATGCTTCCCGCCCAGGCTCACCTGCCCGTTCTGCACCTCAAACAAGTATACTTTGCCGTAGCCAAGTATGGCAAACTGCCTCCCATCGGGCGACAGCGCGGCTGCTGTTGTCATGGCTCTGACCGGCATCTGCTCCTGTAGCCTCGCGACGTGTGTACCGGGTGTGGCAGGCAAAGTATAGCGTTTTAGCTGTTTGTTCTTCCCCCGGCTTTTGGAAAAGAGGTAGAGGGAATCCTGGTAGTAGAAAAATGCCTCCAGGTCGAAGTGCTGGTTGCCCTCCTCAGGCGGGAAGGCTGCCTGGTCCTCAAAAGAGAAATAGATTGTGCCAGCCGGGGTGTAGCCGGGTTTCTGCAGGATGTGGATCTGCAGGTCGCGGCGGCTGTTCTGGTTGTTGCCGAAGTCTCCCACATACAGGTATTCCCCGCTCTCGGCCAGCTCCTCCCAATCCTTGTTCTGGAGCGCCAGCGGCAGCGTTTGCAGCAGCTCGCCTTCTAAATTAAACCGATACAGTTCTGCCGGTGTGCCGCTGTCGCCGTGGGTCCAGAAGGTAGAGCTATCGGAGGCATGGGCGAGGCCGGAGCTTTCCTGTATCTGGCCGTCCAGCTCTGCCACCCGCTCCAGTTTATACTTAAAGCCCGGCTTCTCGAAACCGCCGTTGCGCCGGTCCGGGCCGCATCCGCAGAAAAGGCTTTGCAGATACACGTAAACGGTAAATATCTTGTAGAGCAAGGGTGCTTGACGTTAGAAAGTGAAAGTATTAGAGGGTATGTACGGAGGGATGGTACAGAAAGTATACAAGCGAGGCCCCTCTGGCACAGGTGCTCCTGGTGCCTCTCCTTTCAAAGGTACCTATCGTGTCGGCTAACATTCGCCTTCGCAAGTATGGGTCTGTATTGAATAGTAGACCCAAGCGAACGCTTGCGCCAGGACAACGCCCCAAAGCCGCCGCCTTAGCTTTTCACTTTTCTGGCTTTCAGCTCGCTGATCGTTTTCTCCGGCTTTTCCCAGAACTGCCGGCTATACACGCTGCGGTAAGGCCAGTGGCGCTGCCGCAGCAGCAGCGGAATGTCGGCATGGGAGTGGCGCACGGAGAGGGCGCTGTAGTAGAGGTCATCGTCTGTGAGCACGACACCCTGGTAGGCCGCCTCCTTTACCAGTGTCAGGTCGGCAAAGGGCACTTCCTGCTTCAGGTGCGGCAACTGCTGCGCGAGCATGCCTTTGAGCAGCGGCACATGCGCAGGGATGCTTTCTCTCCTGGGCTGATACTCAAAATACCGACGGCTGACCTGCTGCGCATAGTGCAGGTAGTCTTTCAGCAGCCTTGGCCCAGCATGCAGCGTATGCTCTACCTGCAGTTGCTCCGCCCTGATGCTGCTCACCACCACCACCTGCTGTTTGGCGCGGGTAACGGCCACGTTCAAGCGATTCTCTCCGCCGGACTGGTTCAGGCTACCAAAGTGCATGGCCATCTTGCCCTTCTCATCCGGCGCGTAGCCCACCGAAAGTATAATCACTTCCTTTTCGTCGCCCTGAATGTTTTCGATGTTCTTGACCAGCACAGAGGCCGGCACGGTGATGCTCTGCGCCTGCGCGGCCTCCTCCAGCAGGTCCTGCACCAGCATTTGCTGCGCGTAGTTAAAAGTGATGACGCCCAGCTCCTCCTTCCCTGCCTGCAGGTACTGCAGCACCAGCTCCACCACGCGCTGCGCCTCCGGCAGGTTTTGGTTCTGCTGCCACAACCCGTGCACCTTTACAAAAGTGATGGCAGGCTGGCGGGCGTTGGCATCCAGCAGCTCCGGAATCAGCTCCAGCTTGTTTTTATAGAAATAGCGGTTCGAGAACTCGATCAGCTCAGGATAGCGGCTACGGTAATGCTGCGTCAGCATGGTCTGGGGCAGGTACAGCGCGCACAGCTCCAGCAAAGACTCAGCCGACAGTTCCTCCACCTGCTCCTCGCCCTCGGCCCCGCTCCAGCGGGCGCGGTAAATATCCGATGGCTTTAGCTGCTGTGCATCACCGGCCACTACCACTTGCTTGCCGCGTAGCATAGCCGGTATACCGGTTTCGGCGTAGCACTGCGAGGCTTCGTCAAAGATTACCAGGTCAAAGCAGCGCTCCAGCGGCAACACCGCCGACACCGTTTCGGGCGAGGCCAGCCAGCAAGGCACCAGGTCCAGCATCTCCTCCGAAAAAAGCTCGAACAGCTTGCGGAGCGGGTACAGGCTGCGCTTCTTGCTTACCTGCGCGTACAGGCGGCGATACGTGACCGGGTTGCCCAGGCGGTTCACCTCAATGTCTTTGTAAGCCTGCTCCCGCAACCGCGACAGCACGATCTCCTGGCTCAGCTCCTGTTTTTTCAGCAGCAGCTGCTGTAGTTCCTCCTCCACACGCTCCAGCTCCCCGTTGCTCGGCATGCGCAGCTCCGGGTGCTGCCCCTCCAGCTCATGCAGCCAGGCCAGGTACAGGCTGTTCAGCAACAGCGCCTCACCCTCTTTCGCCGTTTTTATGCCCTGCTCCAGCAGCAGACCGGCCACCTCGCGCTCTGCCGCGGTAAAAGAAACCAGCAGGCCGTCAAAAGCCACCAGGTGCTCAAACACCTCCGGTAACTCCTGCAGCAAGGCCGCCTGGTACTCCTTATCCTGCGTCAGGCGCTGCACCTGTGCCTCGGTAAGCCAGTTTAGCCACTTTTTATACGTCTCTTCGGCCTGCGTTATACTTTGCACCAGGCTTTGCAGGTGCTCGGGCAGCTGCACCACCCCCAGCAGCTTTTCGTGCAGCACCTTGCCTCGGTGCAGCTCCCGGAGCAGCTTGTGCACCTGTATCGCCTGCTCCATTACCTGCACCCGCTGCAGTACCTCGTTAGGGTGCTCGGTTATCTTTAGTCCGGATTTTATACTTGCGTTGATGCCCTGCATAAGCTCTTCGGCCTGCCGGCGCAGCACCAGGCGGCGTTGCAGTTCGCCCACGCCGGCCTCGTCCAGGGTGAGTTTATACTTTGCCAGCGCTTTCTTCAGCGTCAGCTTTTCGGGGGAGAAGTACCAGCTGAGGCGCTGCAACAACTGGCCCTGCTGCTGCTCATAGGTCGCCACGGCCGCTTTCACCGCGGCAACGTCTTCTGTGGCAATGGCAGCATCAGGGGCCGGGCACACCAGGTAGAGTGCTTTCAGCCGCAGCACTTGCGTCTGCAGCTCTTTCGGCTCCGTGGGCCGCTGCAGCAACGGCTGAAGCGCCTGCAGCACGCCCTCCTGCTCCAGCAGCTCCTGCAGCTTCTGTATACGCTCCAGCGACTGGCTGTACTTTGGCAGCTCCTCCAACCCAAAGGCATAGCCGCTCAGGTCGGTGATGTGCTGCTTCAGCGCCGCATGCTCCCCGGGCAGCGCCTGTATTACCTTCTCCAGCTCCTGCCGCTCCTGCCAGGTGTAGTCTTTCATGTTGCGGCGCTCCTGCCACACAAATTCCTCCTTTTGCCACGGGATGGCCTGCTGCAGGTACTGCCGGAGGCGCGGCAGGAACTCAGCCACCGTTTCGGCGGTCAGGTTTTTAAAGTATGAGTGGAGGGGGATGTGCGGCTGCTGCAGGCTGCTGCGCAGGTACAGCTCTTTGGGAGACCAGCCGCTGCGGCCCGCATCGAAGAGGGCTGCTTTAAAGCTCTCGAGCTTCTCCAGGCTCTTGTTAATGCCCCGGCTCACCTCCAGAAAAGTGCGGTCTGTGTAGATGCTGTTGAGTGCCAGGTTCTGCTTTTTGTACGCGTCCAGCTGCTCCACCTGCTCCCGGAGCTGTGCGAAAACGGCTTTGCGGTCGGCGTTGATGTCGTGCAGGAGGGCGGCAAAAGGGCCTAACCCCTGTTGCGACAGCCTCCGGTGCACCACATCCAGGGCGGCGCGCTTTTGGCTCACCACCAGCACTTTCTTGCCCCGTGCGGTAAAGTCAGACACCAGGTTGCAGATAAGCTGCGATTTGCCCGTGCCCGGCGGCCCCTGCACCACCACCGACTGCCCCTGCTTTACCGCCTGCAGCGCCGCCTCCTGCGAGGCATCCATGGCAAAGGCGGTAAAGGTGTGCTGCGCCTGCGTATTCAGGTTGATATGCTCCTCGGGCGTGCCGAACAGCTGCTCCATTTCCTGCAGCCCGTCCTGCTCCAGCAGTGCATCGTAGTCGGAGAGTAGAAAAGAAGCCGCCTGCGGAAATATCCCCAGCACCGCCTCCTGCTCCAGGTGCAACTGCCCCGGCTTCAGCGCTGCCTCGTAGTCTGCTTTTTTATAGTCTGCAAAGGGCTTTAGCTTTTCGGCGAAGAACTCGCGGCCCGCGTTTATACTTAGCTGCTGCTCCTTGAGTAGCTCGTATACTTTGGTGCGGAACTCCAGCGGGTGCTGCGGCAGCGTACTCAGGTCCAGCTCCAGCAGATCCTCGGCCAGCGGCGTGCCCATGTAGTGCGCGTACGCCAGCAGAAAGCTTTGGTTAAACTGCGGCGGCTGCACCTCATCCGGCTGCAGCTCCCACTCCTGTGCTGCGTTTACCTGCAGCCGCACCGGGAAGAACAGCAGCGGGCAGCGCACGGCGGTGCCGTCCGAAAAACTGCCGTGCACGAAGGGCCAGCCCAGGTACAGCTCCTTACTCCCGCGCTCCTCCAGAATCATCTCGGCCTTGCGCTTTATAAAGCGCAGCCTGCGGCTCACGGCGGCCACCGGCGCGTGCCGGCTATCAGCGTAAGGGCTCAGGCTGATCCGTTTCCTGCCGCTCAGCAGCTGCTCCAGCACCTTAAAGGCAGGTTTACCGTTCAGGAAATCAACAGCCTCTACATCCAGGTGCAGCTCGCGGTACAGGCGCAGCAATACCAGGGCTCTGTTGCTGGAGCCGAGATTAAGTAGCCTGCGCCGGTAGTTTCTGAGGATATCTTTCATGGTGTACTGCCCCGTTAACGAAAGAAGTTAGCGGAAAGTCTAAGCGAATTAAGCAAGTTAGCAGGATTTGGCCAGAGTTGGAAGTGAGCTCCAAAAACAGCGGGGCTGGTTCTTCTGTGCTTTCCTGCCGTGGCCTTGCGGGTGAAAGCCGCTTCAAGCGTAACCAAACCAACAGCGTATGTTGCAGGCACAGGGCCTTTAAAAATGGCGTGCGCCCCTTGTTCAGCTACGCCGCCTGCCGCAGCGGCTTTACCTGCAGGCTTGGGCATGGCGCCCGCCTTAAAAGCTGGCAAGGCCCGATTACAGCGAACCGGCTGCTTGTTGTAACTGCCCGCACAGGCCTCTGCTCCACGGGAGCTGTGGCGTGCGCGCTGCCTTCTCTCCCAAAGTGCGGTGCAACATTTTTATCATAATGCAGTTCTTGTAGAAGTACAACCAAAGCATACCTTTGCGCCTGCTAAAACAACTATAAATGAAAACCCGCTTTCACTCTTTTATACTCCTGCTGCTACTGTGCCTGGGGCTCTTCTCCTGTAAACAGGAGGACAAGCCCATCCCGCCGATTGAGCGCATGGAGCAGTACTCTACCGTAAAGAAGTACCCGGGCAAGGTGAGCACCGAGAGCCTGGCTGCCTGGAAAAAGGCCCTGCCCGAAGTACAGGACGTACGCATTAAGTCTACTGCAGACGGGCAGGTAGAGCCAGCCTTGTTTTATACTTCTGAGTCCAGCAGGAAGAAGCCGCTGCTGGTGGTGCTGCACAGCTGGAGCAACACCTACCTGCAAGTGCCCTCGCTGCCTTTCGCGCTCTGGGCCAAGAAGTATGACTGGGCCTTTATCCAGCCCAACTTCCGCGGCATTTTCGATAACCCGGAGGCAATGGCCTCTGATGCGGCCATTCAGGATGTGGTGGATGCCGTAGAGTACGCCAAGCAGCACGCCAACATCGACACATCGCGCATCTACCTGCTGGGAGCCTCTGGCGGTGCCATGACCTCCCTGGTTTCTGCCGGCCGCCACCCTGAGCTATGGGCTGGTGTAGCCGCCTGGGTGCCCGTTTTTGATGTGCCCGACTGGTATGACTTTAACCTCTACTACCCGCACCGCAAGTATATCGCCCAGATAGAAACCGCTCTGGGGGGGAAACCCCTCCCGGGAACAGCAGCAGAGGCCGAAGGAAAAAAGCGCAGCCCGAGCACCTACATCCGACAGGCGAAGGATGTGCCCATCCTGATAGCGCACGGTATAAACGACCTGCTCGTGCCGCCCAGCCACTCCATCCGCGCCTTTAACGCCCTGGCGCACCCCTCCGACACCATTTCGCAGGAGCAGATGGCGTACATCGTAAAGGAGCAGAAATTACCCGAGAGCCTGGAAGGCAACTACAGCGACGAATATTTTTCGGAGGCAGACCCAGAGGTCGTGTTCACCCGGGAGTCCGGCAACGTAAAGCTGCTTCTGTTTGTGGGCGTGCACGATATGGCCTACAACCCCACCCTGCTCTGGCTAAACGAGCAGCGGAAGCAGCTAACACAGGACACCACCAAGGTGCAATAAATCCTTGTCGCCACATATCAAGTATAAATCTATGACTAGCTTTGTACTTGACACGTTAGCAGATGACATCAAAAACTCCCCCTGACGCAGGTAAACCCAAACTGGAAACAGTAGACCAGGTTTCTTCGGGCGGCGTGGCTTACCGTATGGCGGACGCAGGCGTAGAAGTGGCGCTGATATCGGTGGGGACGCCTGTGCGGTGGCAACTGCCAAAGGGCATCGTGGACGCGGGTGAAACACCCGAGGCAACAGCCCTGCGCGAGGTGCGCGAGGAAGCCGGCATCCAGACCAGGCTCCTCCAGAAAATCGAGACGATAACCTACTGGTACGTGGGCGACCGCGGCAAGCAGCGCGTGCGCTTTCATAAGTTTGTCCACTTCTTTCTGCTGGCTTTCGAGTCCGGCAGCGTTGCGGATCACGATCATGAGGTAAACGAGGCGCGGTGGGTACCACTGGCGCAGGCCCAGGAGATGCTTGCCTTTAAAACGGAGAAACAGGTGCTGGAGAAGGCGGAGAAACTGATACACGGGATGGAGCAATAAGGCCGCAGTAGCGCGCCGGCCCTCCCTCTGCCGATGACATATTTTTACTTAGTACAACAAGCAAACAGAATGGTAGCAGTATCAAACGAACAACCCGAAGAGAAGTACCTGCACGGCTACTCTCCGGAAGAGCAGAACCGCCTGTACAAGCAGGCAAGGTTCATGGAGAATAAGATTTACTCCGACATCGACTTTTCCACTGTCACGAAACTGTTGGAGGTAGGCTGTGGCGTTGGGGCTCAGTCTGAGATTTTGCTGCGCCGTTTCCCCCACCTGTTCCTGACGGGCGTTGATTACTCTGAGAAACAGATTGCCCAGGCACGAAAGTACCTTTCTACGGTACTGTATGCCAAAGACCGTTACGAGCTGCTGCAGGAAAACGCCATGGACATGAGCTTTACGTCGCAGGCAGATTTTGACGGTGCCTTTCTGTGCTGGGTGCTGGAGCACATTCCGGAACCGGCACGGGTGCTGTCGGAGGTGCGCCGCGTACTAAAGCCCGGCAGCCCGATCGTAATCACGGAGGTGCTTAACTCCAGCTTCTTTGTGGAGCCCTACTCGCCTAACGTGCTGCAGTACTGGATGCGGTTCAACGATTTGCAGTATGACTTAAGCGGCGACCTGTTTGTGGGCGCCAAGCTCGGCAACCTGTTGCAGTCAGTGGGCTTCCAGCGCATCACCACTGAGACCAAAACCTACCACCTGGACAACCGAAACCCTGCCAAGCGAGCCGAAATGATTGGCTTCTGGACGGAGCTGCTCTTAAGCGGGCTGCCGCAGTTACTGGAGGCCGGCTACGTGGATGCCGATCTGGCAGAGAAGGTGAAAGAGGAAATGCGCGCGGTGGCCAAAAGCCCGAACGCGGTGTTCTTCTATACTTTTATACAGGCAAAGGCCTTTACCTCGTAGCACACAGCCTGGCGCAGGACACACTATCTTTTCACCAATGGTCTATTAAGTATTAGAATTTATATATATTTGCCCTGTATTAAATTTTTGTACTTTTAGCACAATTCATTGTTATGAAAAGAAATCTTACGCTATTTGGAGCTGCCTTCCTTATGTCTACTATGATGACATCCTGCTACACCTACACCTTCTCTGTTGGAAAAGGTGCTCAGTCAAATGTAGAGGTAAAGAAAAAGAATCATTATGTAGTTTATGGTCTGGCTCCCATCAGCACATCAAACCCTGCTGAAATGGCCGGTGGTGCTCAGGACTACACGGTTAAAGTGGAGCACTCATTTGTGGACGGGTTGATAAACGGGCTTACCTTTGGCCTTTACAACCCAACTACCACCACCGTTACAAAATAATCAAAAAGGGCGGAGGCATACTTCTCCGCCCTTTTTTACTGTATAACATGAAAGCCATTGTCTTTGGAGTCTTTCTTCTCCTATTCGCCGCCTCTGCAACTTCTTTGCTTACCTTAGATAAGCAAGTGCTGTCATCGTTTGACCAAGGTGCGCTTACCGGAAGAGTAATTGTTTTACTAGTAGGCTTGAGCGGCACCTTCTATTCAGGCAAAAAGCTGCTAAAGAAAAACTAATCCTTCCTACAGCGCCAGGTACGGCTGCAGCTTTTCGTAAAGTTCCGCCGTTACCAGCTTTACCTGCCGCACATCCTCCACCTGCCCATACGTGCCGTGCTGCTCCCGGTAGGCCACAATAGCGCGTGCCACGTTGGAGGAAATGTACGGGTGCGCCTTTAGCTCATCAGCGGTAGCCGTGTTCAGGTGTAGCTGATTGGGCGCGTAGCCTTTCGCCACAAACGTATACTTCTGCAGGCTATCCACAACCTCGGGCTGCAGCCCATACACCTCCTGCAGTTGCGCCATGCTATAAAAGCCACCCAGGCCACTCCTGTACTTTACAATGCGGGACGATAACTTGCTGCCGATGCCCCGGATTTGCTTGAGCTGGGTAGTATCGGCGGTATTGACGTTGAAAGGCGCCAGGATGAACTTCTCGCGCGCAGGGCGACTGCTGCTCCAGTTTGGGTTGGCCGTGGGCTGGCGCCCGGCGTAGGCTCCCGGTTTATACTTGTTCGGCCGCTCCTCGGGCAACTGTATGTACGGGTACAGCCGCTGGAAAACAGAATCCGGAAGGCCGTAGATTTTGCCTAGCTCGGCTTTGTAGGTCAGGTCGCCTACTTTGCTGCGGTAGTTGAGGATGCGCTGCGCCAGGTACCTGGGCAACCCGAAGGCCTGCCACTCCTCCACCGTCAGCTGGTTGGGGTTAAAGGGGCGAAGCGCCACAGTTGCCACGCCGTACTTCGCTTTCGGCTCAGGTTGCTTTGCCTCCAGCTGCGCCACCAGGCTATCGAGCAGCTGGCGGTCCTGCGCGGAGGTAAAGCCGCCGCTCTCCGAAGTATAAACCCAGCTAAAAAGAAAAGGTGCTGCCGTAAGCAGCACCAGTAAGGTGAGAAGCACCAGAAACGCGTTTACCTCGCGCTGCGAAAAGCCAAAGTTCCTGCGTATCCAGTGCCTTAATTTTTTCATGTATCGTTCTACGGTCTTACCTGCCGCTCCGGTTCATCGTCGTTATCGATGTACGAATCCGGCTCCGGTTTCGGCGGTGTGTTCACCACGCGAAAGAAAAAGTAGATCATTAAGCCCGTTACCAACAGCATGGTGGTAAGCATGACAACTAGTGCAGATGTATTCATGGTGATTAAATTCTTCCTTCTCTAACTCTTTTTTTGTAGGCAATGTACACCAGCAGCGCGATGCTCAGGAATACGGTTACCAATAGTATACGCGAAGCGTTCACGAAGAACAGCGTGTCCTGCAGCTGCTGAATTACGGCCGGGTCTGTGGCCTCAGCCAGCTGGCGCTTCAGGCTTACGTTCTTAAGCTTGTTGATGATGGAGCCATCGTCCAGCACCCACTCTCCGGCAAAGGCTTTGCCCCAGTCGCCGCCCTTCGGCGTAACCAGCGAGCCAACAAACACCCACAGCAGCAACAGCGGCGTGATGAACTTGATGATGAAGCGGTAGATACCCGGCACCTTGATATCGGCGCCAGAGGTAATTTCGCGCCAGCCTTTGTTCATGCCAAACACCCACGCAAACAGAATTGTCTCGAAGAGGGCAAACACCACCAGCGACACGGTACCTGCCCAGTAGTCATACTCATCAAAAACGCCATACTTGAAGAACAGCACCGTAGGCATGCCCAGGATGAGCACGATCAGGCCGAAAGACCAGGCCGCAGACTTACGCTTCCAGTTAAACTCGTCCTGCAGGAAGCCGATCCAAGGCGTACCCATGGCCAGGGAGGAGGTAATGCCGGCGAAAAACAGCAAACCGAACCACATAAAGCCAGCCACGGCACCGATCACATCGCCCCACTGGAAGAACAGGTACGGCAGCGTTTTAAAGCCAAGGCCCAGGCCACCCAGCTGTACAAGTTCTGTTACGCGGTCAATGCCCAGGTAACCGATAGAGATCGGGATCAGGATGGAGCTGCCCAGCACAACTTCCACAAACTCGTTCATCCAGCCCGCTGACATGGCGTTCAGGGCGATATCGTCTTTAGAGCGTACGTAGGAAGCATAGCAGTGCACCGTACCCATACCCACTGACAGGGTGAAGAAAATCTGACCGGCAGCGGCAAGCCACACGGTTGGCGACCACAGCTGCTCATAGTTCGGAGTCCAGAGGAAGTTGAGGCCTACGGCGCTGTCGTTAATGGCACCGTTCTCACCGGCTGACACCGTAAAGCCTTTGTAGGCCAGAAACGCGCCGAACACGATCAGCATTGGCATCCCCACTTTTGCCACACGCTCCACGCCTTTTGCCAGCCCCTGCGACAGAATCCAGGTGTTCAGCAGCAGGCACAGCACGAAGAACACAACCGGCTCGAACGGTATGCCCAGCGTAGACTTGCCAATGGACACGTACTCGTTAAAGAAAGCGGCCACGCCATCCTGATCCAGGTCAGCGAAAGTGCCGGCCAGCGAGTGCATCACATAAGAAAGCGTCCAGGACTCCAGGTAGCAATAGTAGGAGGCAACGGCAATGTTTGTCCAGATACCGAACACGCCAATGTATTTCCAGAGGCGGTTCTTGTGCATGGTGTCCACGATGAAGGGTGTGGAGTGGTGCCCGAACTTTCCTCCGAAGCGGCCCATAGACCACTCTATCCAGAGGAGGGGAATACCCATGACCAAAAAACAGACAAGGTAAGGGATGATGAAGGCGCCGCCGCCATTTTGTACTGCCTGCACCGGAAAGCGCAGGAAGTTTCCGAGACCTACGGCATTACCGGCCATCGCCAAAATCAGACCGACGCGCGAGCCCCAGGATTCTTTGTTAGCACTCATAAAAAAGGGTAGAAGTGTTTAGTTTAGTTAGATTAAGGTATTAAGGTCGTAATTCACTGAAATTTAGGCACACAATATAGGTAATGCTTAGGACAGCACCATTAAAAATCAGATATTTTTAATGTTTAACCTGCATAGCAGGCGCTTCGGTACAGCTACCGTGACACAGGGGCTTGCTCCGCCACCACCCGGATGCCCTCCGCGAAGGTATGCGGGCGGTACCCCAGCTCGGTTTCCGCCTTGCGGATGATAAAACCGGTGCGCGCCGGTCGTTTGGCCGGCTGCGTAAAGGTGCTGCCGTCTGCTTTGTCCACCAGGGATTTATCCAGCGCAAAAAAGTCGGCTACCTGCATGGCCATGTCGTAAGGGGTCAGCATTTCGCTGCCCGAGATATTGTAAACGCCTTCTGCGTCGTGCGCTGCGGCCAGCCAGCAGCCCATGGCCAGGTCCTCGGCCAGCGTGGGCGTGCGAAACTGGTCCGTCACCACCCGGATCACTTTGCCGGCCTGCAGGCTATCGCGCACCCACAGCACAATGTTGGAGCGGCCCTGGTCGTTCACCACGCCGTACACCAGCACCGTGCGCAGGATGGCCCACTTGCACTTTGCCTGCTTCACGACCTCCTCTGCCATCAGTTTTGTTTCGCCGTAGAAGTTAACCGGGTTCGCCGCGGCTTCCTCATCGTAAGGCCCATTTTCCCCGTCGAAGATAAAGTCTGTGCTGACATGGATCAGGTGGGCGTTATACTTCTCACAGGCGTTTACCAGGTACTGCACGGCATCGCGGTTCAGCAACAGCGCTCCGTCGCGGTCGCTCTCGCACTGGTCCACATTGGTCATGGCGGCGGTATGGATAATGTGTGTCGGGCGAAACTCGCTCACCACCTGCTCTACCTGCTCCGGTTTGGTCACGTCCATACTTCTGAACGGCAGTGTCGGGAAGATCTCGGCCAGTTTGTTGTCGCCCCGGCTGGTCGCCAGCACTTCCACCTCCTGCCTCGGCAGCAGCAGCTCGGCCAGCTTTTGGCCCAGTAGCCCGTTAGAGCCCGTAATCAGTATTCTTTTCATCGTTATTTCTTCTCCAGCGTTTGTGTGTTGTAGTTATAGTCGTACTTCTTGGCGATCTTTTTCTTCTTCACCTCTTCCACCGTCACCTTCATCTCCACTTCAGACAAGGGGCGGTCGCGGCCGCCTTTCGGCAGCTCGGCGATCTTATCCACCACCTCCAGCCCGTCTACCACCTGCCCAAACACGGTGTAGACCTCATCCAGCATCGGGGTGCCGTTGTGGTTCTCCACAATGTAGAACTGGGAGCCACTGCTGGCGCGCTCCGGGTTCACGCGGTCGTCCTGGCGGGCGGCGGCCACGGCGCCGCGCACGTGCCTGTGCTTCGGGTTGATTTCGGCAGGCACCGTGTAGCCCGGGCTGCCCCCGCCGTCGTTCCGCGGGTCATCGTCTTTGGTGTTCGGGTCGCCCCCCTGGATCATGAAGCCGTCGATGATCCGGTGAAACGTGGTGCCGTCGTAGAAGCCCTCTCTGGCCAGCTTCAGGAAGTTGGCTTTGTGCTGGGGCGTGTCGTCGAAGAGCACCATTTTGATTTCGCCCTGCGGGGTGGAGATGGTTACAAGCTGGTCTTTGCCTTTGGGTTTCTGGGCCAGCACAGAGAGCGGCAGAAGCGCGGCCAGTGCCACTCCGGCAGCTATACTTTTCAGGAGTTTCATACGTATATACAGATCAAAATTTAGTTCAGGTTTCGTACCGGCCGTAGCTGGCAGGTTCTCAAATTTAATCCTTTTTGGCTCTCAATGACATTTTTTTGCCTTTTTCTCGTGCATCGCCGCCCCTGACCTGCACATTTAGCCACGCCACAACTGCCCCCCGTGGAACAGCGTACAAAAGGCAGCTCCACACGTTGCACAATACCCATTATTATCTGTACTGACAGAGGCAATCTGAATGTAAACTTTACATTGGCGTCAGAAAAAGTTAAATTTATGGATACTGACTAATCAACTAACCCTCATAAATGAAAAAATTCATACTATCTGCAGTGCTCAGTTTGGGGGCCTGCAGCTCCCTCTTTGCCCAAACACACAAAACCACCGTCGACGAAAGAATCGATGCTGCAGTCGGACCTACCGCCCAGTTTATCTCCGACATTATCTTTTATGAAGTCCGTGTTACAGACGACCTGGGGATTCCGCTGATCCTGGTTTGGCTGTTGGCCGGCGCCCTGTTTTTCACCTTCTACCTGGGCTTTATCAACATCAGGGGCTTCCGGCACGCGCTCGACATCGTGCGGGGAAAGTATAACCAGGAAAACGCGCCGGGCGAGGTGACGCATTTCCAGGCCCTGACGGCTGCTGTTTCGGGCACGGTAGGCCTGGGTAACATTGCCGGTGTCGCCATTGCCATCTCCCTGGGTGGCCCGGGGGCAACCTTTTGGATGATCCTGGCGGGTTTGCTGGGCATGTCGTCCAAGTTCGTGTCCTGCACCCTGGGTGTGAAGTACCGCGATGAGCACGCCGACGGCACCGTTTCGGGCGGACCGATGCACTACCTGAACAAAGGCCTGAGCGAGCGTGGCATGGCCGGTGTAGGCAAGTTCCTGGCTGTGTTCTTCTCCATCATGTGTATTGGCGGGGCCATAGGCGCCGGCAACATGTTTCAGATCAACCAGGCCACGCAGCAGTTTATAGCCGTAACGGGCGGCGAGGCCTCTTCTTTTTTCGGAGGCGGTAACGCCTGGATCTTCGGCCTGATCATGGCTGTGCTGGTGGGCCTTGTAATTCTGGGGGGTATGAAGAGCATCGCCCGCGTAACCGAGAAAGTGGTGCCGCTTATGTGCGGTGTTTACATTGTGGCCGCCATTATCGTGCTGCTTGCTAACTTCTCGCACATCCCGGAGGCGTTCGCCGCAATTTTTGAAGGCGCCTTTACAACCACAGCTATTGGTGGAGGTGTAGTGGGCGTGATGATACAGGGCCTGCGCCGCGGCATGTTCTCCAACGAGGCAGGCATCGGTTCGGCTTCCATTGCGCACTCTGCCGTGCAAACTAACGTGCCAGTTACAGAAGGTTTCGTGGCTTCGCTGGAGCCGTTTATAGATACCGTGATCGTGTGTACCATGACGGCACTGGTGATTATCGTATCGGGCATGTACCAGGTGGATAGCACCGGCGACGGCATTGCCCTTACCTCTGCCGCCTTTGCCACCGTTATCAGCTGGTTCCCGATTGTTCTGGCGGGGGCAGTGATCCTTTTCGCCTTCTCCACCATGATTACCTGGTCTTATTACGGTCTCAAGTCCTGGACCTACCTGTTTGGCCACAACAAAGCGGCCGATATCAGCTTTAAGGTGCTGTTCTGTGCCTTTATTGTACTGGGTGCCCCGATGCAGCTGGGCAGCGTGGTCGCCTTTTCTGATGCCATGCTGTTTGCCATGAGTATTCCGAACATGATCGGCCTGTACCTGCTCGCCCCCGTTGTGAAGCGCGACATGCAGGCGTTCCTGGCCTACGCACGCTCCTCCAAAAAGCAGCCGCTTACCGAAGATGCCGTAGAAGCCGAAGCAGCCAAAGCCTAACGTATACTTTGCTATAACAGAAGGGCCTCCTGCACATGTGCAGGAGGCCCTTCTGTTTAGTAGCTCTACGTAAACCTTCGCTTACAGCCCATACTATAAAAATAACTCACGTAGAAGTGCCGCAGCCCAGCGGCTATATGCTACTCGCCGCGCTCCGCTCTGATGCTTCTCAGAATCTCATCGCCGCCCTGGCCCAGGATGATGTTCGCCAGCTCTTCGCCCATCTCTTCGGCAGCCACTGTCGGCCCTTCCAGCGTTTCCTGCAGCAGTATTTTGCCATCGAGGCTTACAATGCCGCCGGTTATACTTACCCCTTCGCCAGTGAGCGTCGCCAGCGCGAAAGACGGGATGCTGCAGCCCCCTTCCATGGTGCGCAGAAAGGCGCGCTCTGCCAGCAGGCACACATGCGTCTGGGTATGGTTCAGCGCCTGCTTGAGACCCTTCTTCAGCTCCGGCTCCAGGTTTCTGGCGCACTCAATGGCGACGCTGCCCTGCCCGGCGGCCGGTATAAACTCGTACTCCGGGAACGTGTGCACGATCAGGTGATCGTAGCCCATGCGGGACACACCGGCATAGGCCAGCATCAGCGCGTCGAACTGCTTCTCCTCCAGCTTGCGCAGGCGCGTCTGCAGGTTTCCCCTGGATTCGGCCGTGGAGATGTTCGGGTAGTACTTTTTGAGCAGTGCCTTGCGGCGGGTGGAGGAAGTGCCGATCACGGCGTTGCTCTCGCGCTCCAGCTTAAAGTCAGGGTCAAAGCTCAGGATTACGTCGTTCACCTGCTCCCGCTCCATAAACGCCACCAGCTCCAGGTCGGCTGGTATCGTGGACTGCACATCTTTGGCGCTGTGCACGGCAATTTCTACCTGCCCCTCGCGCAGCGCCACCTCCAGCTCTTCGGTAAACACTCCCTTTGAGCCTATTTTATCCAACGACTTGTCCAGCACCTGGTCTCCTTTGGTGCTGATGATCACCAGCTCTGTTTTAAATCCGGCGGCCTGCAGTTTTTCAGCGGCTGCCTCGGCTTGCCACAGCGCCAGCTTGCTACCGCGCGTACCGATGCGTATCGTTCTGTCTGTTATGTTTTCTGCCATTTTATACTTGCTATGAGCCGCTACTGTACTTTATACTTGTGCAGCGCCTCTGTTTATACTTGTAACTAAGGTCAAGGGCAGCCCCTAATGAGCTCCCGTACCTGAAACTAGCCTTTACGCAGGAACCCGGCGATCTGAATGGAGCTGTCCACAAAGACCATCTTCGGGTTAGCGTTTCGCTCAATATGGTAATGGGCCTGGTTCAGCTCCTCTGCCAGGTCGCCGGCGTTGTTGCCGGTTATCACCTTCGAGAACTTCTGCACGAAGTCCAGCTCAGCGGGCGGCAGGAAGGAGATCAGCGAGGCATCCACGCCGAAGAGCATCACCTTCCGGAACAGGTTGAGCGCGTAAAGCAGAAAGTTCTTCTGGTTCTCGCGGCCCAGTGTCTGAAACTTATCGCTCATGTCCACCAGCTCCCTGAACTTATAGCTGTAGCAGTGGCGCATCCATTCGGTAAAGAAGGAGAAGTAGTCGCTGCTGATCTCGCTGGTGAGTTTGGCGGCGGCGTTCAGGCTGCCCTCGGCCAGCTGGGCGATCTGCCGGGCCCGGTCATCCTCCAGGTTATACTTCTGCTGCACAAACTGCATCACCTCCTGCTCCGTAAAGTTGCGCACCTGCATGATTTGCGTGCGCGAGGTGATGGTGGCCAGCAGCTTCTCCGCCGACTGCGACACGAGCAGGAACAGCGTTTGGGCAGGTGGCTCCTCCAGCAGCTTCAGCAGGGCGTTGGCCGCAGAGGGGTGCATGAGCTCGGGCAGCCAGATCACGACAATCTTGCAAGCTCCCTCAAAGGCCTTCAGTGACACCAGCTTTACCAGTTGGCGGCTTTCGTCTTTCGAGATGATGCCCTGCTTGTTTTCGGCCCCGATGTGCTGCATCCACTCATTCAGCCCCTGAAACGGGCTGCTAAGGATAAACTCGCGCCACTCGTTCATGAACTTGTTGCTCAGCGCATCCTTGCTCACCGCCTTGGTAGCGGTCACGGGCATCACGAAGTTAAAGTCCGGGTGCACCAGCCTGTTCATCTTCACGCAGCTGCCGCATGTTCCACATGAATCATCGGGCTGCTTGTCCTCGCAGTTAATGTACGTGGCGTAGGCCAGCGCCAGGGCCAGGTTTGCGCTTCCCTCCTGCCCCAGAAACAGCTGCGCATGCGCCACATGGTTCTGCTGCACCGATTTCAGTAACAGCTGCTTTGCCTCCTGGTGGCCGATGATTTGTGAAAACTGCACTTACTGAGTTAAGAGTTATATGTTGAGAGTTATGAGTTATCACAAAGATAAAAGACAAAGGGACAAAAGACAGCAATTGCAGAGCAACTCCCTTGTCTTTTGTCCCTTTTGTACCCTGTAAAAGGAACTAAGCCTTTTTATCCCAGACGCGGTATTGCTGCGTCTCTTCAAAAATATGGTTCAAGATGCCGCGCTCCGTCTGGTCGAGCTGCTTGTTACGGCGGGCCATCACCTTCTCGGCCACCTCCGTTACCTTCCGCATCTGGAAAGTCTCGAAGCCGGCCGCCCCGCCCCAGCTAAACGACGGGATGAAGTTACGCGGGAAGCCCGGCCCGAAGATATTCGCGCTCACACCCACTACCGTGCCGGTGTTGAACATGGTGTTGATGCCGCACTTGCTGTGGTCGCCCATGATGAGGCCGCAGAACTGCTGGCCCGTATTTTTAAAGCCGCCTTTGGCGTAGTTCCATATCTTCACCTCGGCGTAGTTGTTCTTCAGGTTGGAGGTGTTCGTGTCAGCGCCGATGTTAATCCATTCGCCCAGCACGGAGTTGCCCAGGTAGCCCTCGTGGCCCTTGTTGGTGTAGCCAAAGATAACCGAGGCCGCCACCTCGCCGCCCACCTTGCAGAAGGGGCCGATGCTCACGTCGCCGCGCATTTTGCCGCCCACGTTCACGTTGCTCTCCTCGCCCAGCGCAAAAGGCCCCTTTATCACCGCCCCCTCGTGCACCTGGGAGTTTTTACCCAGGTAAATCGGCCCGTTCTCCGCATTCAGGATAGCCGCACGAATCTTCACGCCTTCTTCGATAAAGATGTTCTCCTCGTTGTAAACGATGGTGTGCTTGTCTCCCACGGGCTGGCTCTGGCGCCCTGCGGTCAGCTTGGCAAAGTCGCTGCGGATCTGGCTCCCGTTCTGCAGGAAGATATCCCACACATCCCGGATAATCGTGCAAGACTCGCACTCGTGCTCCCGGGTAGAGGCATAGTTGGCCAGCTCCTCCACTTCGTTCAGCTCCAGGTTGTCGCCGTTGATGGCGATGAGCAGGCCGTTGTGGTGCAGCGACTCCCCCATCTTCAGGTTGAGGATGGCGGCTACGAGCTCCTCGTCGGGGCACACGGCGCCGTTTATGTAGAGGTTATGGAACCCCAGGTTGAGGTCATACTTCTGCTGCAGGTAGGGCTGTGTGAGATACGACACCGGCTCCCGCATGTACTCGCCCCATTTCTCGGCGATGGTCATGATGCCTACGCGCACCTCGGCCACCGGCCTGGTAAAAGTCAGCGGCAGCAGGTTTTGCCTGATGGTAGGTTCGTCGAAAAGTATGATGTTCATAGGACAAAAATAAAAAAGTCTTCCCGAAAATGATCAGGAAGACTTCTCTTTTGAAACGTTTTAACCGGGGTAAACCGCTTATTTCTTTGTGTAACGCTTGTTGAATTTCTCAACACGTCCAGCAGTATCCACGAAGATGTTTTTACCAGTATAGAACGGGTGAGAAGCAGAAGAAACCTCCACCTTGATTACCGGATACTCTTTACCATCTTCCATAGTGATTGTCTCTTCAGAAGTCATAGTAGAACGAGTGATGAATTTGAAATCACTTGTCATATCCTGAAAAACCACCTGTCTGTATTCTGGGTGAATGCCTTTTTTCATTATTGTAACGTTATTTAACCTTAATTTCTGAATCGGACTGCAAATTTAACAAGATTTATCTAAAGTAAAACGCTATAAGCCAAATTATTTTGTACACTTACCAAAAGGTGCCACCAAAGCAATTATATTTTTAATTTTGCCTAAGCGGCTCACGTATAGCACCGCATAAACAAACGCCAGGCTTTATACTTATGACACCACAAACAAACCACCAGAACCTGATACTGGACCGCACCCAGATTGAGCAAAAGGTGACGCGCATGGCCTACGAGATTTACGAGCACAACTTTGAGGAGCAGGAGCTCGTGCTGGCAGGCATCCACCAGGACGGCTACACGCTGGCCGAGATGCTGGCAGTGCAGCTACAGCAGATTTCCCCTATCAAGGTGTCCCTGCTGCGCATTACGCTCAACAAGGTGGCCCCGGTGCAGGACCCGGTGCAGCAGGAGCCCAAAAGTACAAGTATAGCCGGCAAGGCCGTGATTCTGGTGGATGACGTGCTGAACACCGGCAGGACGCTGGCGTACACGCTAAACACGTTTCTGCCGCAGAACCCCAAAAAGGTAGAGGTGGCCACGCTCGTAGACCGCCACCACCCGCTTTACCCGATCGCCTCCACCTACACGGGCTACTCACTGGCTACCACCATCAACGAGCGCATCGACGTGATTCTGGACGACGAGAGCTTTGGCGCGTACCTGCACTAAGGGTGCCCTGCCCACAAGGCCTCGCTATATAGTATACAAGTAACCACAAACCCACAAAAATGAAGAAGCTCTGCTTTGCAACCAACAACAAACACAAACTGGCCGAGGTAAGCCAGATGCTGGAAGGCAGGTACGCCCTGCTGAGCCTGGAGGATATTGGCTGCAACGTAGAACTGCCGGAGGAGCAGGACACGCTGGAGGGCAACTCGCGGCAGAAGGCCGAGTACGTGTGGCAGCACTTTAACGTGAGCTGCTTTGCCGACGACACCGGCCTGGAGGTAGCCGCGCTAGACGGCGCTCCCGGGGTGTACTCGGCCCGCTACGCCGGCCCGCAGCGCTCCGACAGCGACAACATCCAGAAGCTGCTGCAAAGCCTGGAGGGGCAGCAAAACCGCCAGGCCCGCTTCCGCACCAGCGTCACGCTTATCCTGGACGGGCAGGAACATCAGTTTGAGGGCATCGTAACAGGACGTATAACAGAAGACTGGCAAGGCGACAAAGGCTTTGGCTACGACCCCGTGTTTATGCCCGACGGCTACGACCGCACCTTTGCGCAGATGAGCGCCGAGGAAAAGAACGCCATTAGCCACCGTGGCCGCGCCGTACAGGAACTGGTGCGCTTTTTAAAGGCGCTGTAGCCGGGCCAGCATAAAAAAACCGTATGCATGTGGCATATACCTGTTAAAGTCGTAATTTTGTAGGCTGAAACTATAGCTCCCTATGCAAAAGCCATTCATCGTCGGAATTACAGGAGGTAGTGCTTCAGGCAAAACCACTTTTTTGAATAAGCTGCTGACGTCGTTCTCCCCCGAGAACATTTGCCTGATCTCTCAGGATAACTACTACAAGCCGCGCGAGCACCAGACCAAAGACCTGAACGGCATCGTTAACTTCGACCTGCCCTCCTGCATTGATGACGAGGCCTATGCGCACGACATCCTGAAGGTGAGCCAGGGCGAAACCGTTTACCGCACCGAGTATACTTTTAACAATCCTAACGTAGTACCTAAGCAATTGGAGTTCAGACCGGCTCCGATTGTGGTAGTGGAGGGCATCTTCGTGTTTTACTTTGAGGAGATCGCCAACCTGCTGGACCTAAAGGTGTACATCGACGCAAAAGAGTACATCAAGCTGCAGCGCCGCATTGTGCGCGACAAGGTAGAGCGCGGATACGACCTGGATGACGTGCTGTACCGTTACACGAACCATGTGGCCCCTACCTACGAGAAGTACATTAAACCATACAAGAACGATGCGGACATCATCATCCCGAACAACGCCAACTTTGAGCGCGGGCTGGAGGTGCTTACCACATACCTAAACGCTAGAATAAAAGCATGAGGCATAAATTTGCGGTAATCGGGCTGGGTATCTTCGGCAACTCTATTGCGACGACACTGGCAGAGCGCGGCGCCGAAGTCATTGCCATCGACAACGACGAGGACCATGTGGAGGCCATCAAGGACCAGGTAGCCTACGCCGTGGCGCTAGACGCCACCGACATCCGGTCGCTGGAGGCACAGAACATCCAGGACATGGACGCAGTGATTGTGGCCATCGGGGAGGACTTCGAGGCTTTGCTGATCACCACGGCTAACCTGCAGGAGCTGAACGTGAAGCGTGTGATCACCCGCGCCTCCAATAAGCAGCAGCGCCGCATCCTGGAGAAGATGGGTGTGCAGGAGATCCTGTCGCCGGAGGGAGAGGTTGGCAAAACAGTGGCCGAGCGCCTGCTGCAGCCAAGTATACGCACTTTCCTCCCGCTACCCGATAACTACGAGATCGTGGAGATTAACGCCCCGCGCAACATCGCCAACCGCAGTGTGGCCAAAATATCGCTCCGCGAGAAGTATAACCTCAACCTGATCACGATAAAGCGCTTTTTTGAGGAGATCCAGGACGGCAAGCCAACGCAGGTAGAGCACATTATCGGCGTGCCGAAGGCCGACACCATCATCTATCCATCAGATATCCTGTTGCTTATCGGCAAGAAGCAGGACGTAAAGCGATTTATCGATATTAACCGCTAATATTTCTTTTTTAAGAGAAAAGATTTCATATTTGCGATTGTACATGCCAAAAGCCGCTAACATATCCTGCCACCTCAGGCATCTCTTGATGTCGGTAACCCTGCTGTGGGCGCTCATGCTCAACGGCCAGGAAGTGGCAGCCTTTACGTCGGCGGCTGGCGCAACGCAGCAACCCAGCTCCAGGCTGGCCACTGCCCCGGATACAGAGGACAAGACAGTCGTAAAGCAGAAGGTATCGCTGGAGGGCACCACCTCTTTTGTGGCCCTCGACCTGCAGCAGGACATTGAGCCACTTCCGCAGCAGCCATCCTTCGGTTCCCCGGCCAACGAGCTTTTACCGGCCTACACCACCATTCCTCCCGGCAATGGTTTTGTGGCCCAGCTTATTCCAAACACCATACAGCCCAACGCCCCCTAGGCTGTACCCCTCCTATTGCCTTTCTCCTTTTATTTTTGCCGCCGCAGCGCTATATCTGGCCGCCGACGGAACATACGCTAGCCGCTTTGCAGTTATAGTACAGACATAGCTAAAGCGCTAAGGGAGAACCATTACTGTATCCAAGATCATACTATATACTTACTTTAAACTTAACAATGCGGAACAAATCATTAATTATCGTTCTGACGGTGATCGTATCGGCGCTCTGCCTGTACTACCTGTCGTTCTCGTTCATTGCCCGCAGCGTGCAAAACAAAGCCGAGCTTTACGCCACGGACGCACAAGGCAATGTCGACCTGCTTAAAAAGCAGACTTACCTGGACTCTGTTTGGAAAGAGCCTGTATTCCTAGGCCTTACCTACCAGGATGTAAAGGAAAACGAGCTAGGCCTTGGCCTGGACCTGAAAGGTGGTATGCACGTGGTGCTGGAGGTATCGCCTGTAGAGATCATCAAGTCGATGTCTGGCAACAGCAAAGACCCGAGCTTCCAGAAAGCGCTGGCCCGTGCGCAGGAGCTGCAGAAGAACAGCCAGGAGCGTTTCACGACGCTTTTTGCAGAAGCTTACCGCGAGGTGGAGCCAAACGGCCGCCTGAGCCGCATCTTCTCTAACACGGCCAACCGTGGCAAGATCAGCTACGAGTCTACCAACGAGCAGGTGATTGAGGTTATCGAAGCCGAGGTGGAAGACGCCATTGACCGCTCTTTCAACATCCTGCGTACCCGTATCGACCGTTTTGGCGTAACACAGCCGAACATTCAGCGCCTGAAAGGCACTGGCCGTATCCAGATCGAGCTTCCGGGCATCGACAACCCAGACCGCGTGCGCAAGCTCCTGCAGGGCATGGCAAACCTGGAGTTCTGGGAAGTGTGGTCTCCACAGGAGTTCAGCCCGTACTTTGTGCAGGTGGGCCAGTACCTGGATGAGCAGCAGAAAGCCGGCAAACTTAACATTGGCGGCACAAACGCTAACGCCGGAGACGCGACAGGCAATGTTTCCATCGTAGAGGAAGCCGGCCAGGACGTGTTGGCACAGGCTGCCGGCAACGACTCTATCCAGACAGACTCTGCCGCCATCGCCGCCGCTACCAAAGACACAGCAGCAACAGCGATCGACTCGCTTGCCAACAACCCGCGAACAGGCGTACTGGCTTCGCTCTTCACGCAGATGCCTGGTGGCATTGGCGCCAATGTACGCGACACAGCCCGTATCAACGACCTGTTTAGCCGCCCGGATGTGCGCTCTATTCTGCCTCCGAACATGAAATTCCTGTGGGGCGTGAAGCCGATCACAGGCGATAACGGAGCCGAGTTTGTGGAGTTCTACGCGATCAAGAAAGGCCGTGACGGCAAGGCTCCGATGACGGGTGAGGTAATCAACGAAGCCCGCCAGGATTTTGACCAGACCGGTCGCCCTGAGATCACGATGAACATGAACCCGACCGGCGCCAAGAAATGGGCCCGCCTGACAGGTGATAACGTAGGTCGCCAGGTGGCGATCGTGCTGGATAACTATGTCTACTCTGCCCCGGTGGTGCAGGGAGAAATCACAGGTGGTAACTCTTCCATCTCCGGTAACTTCACCATCGAAGAGGCACAAGACCTTGCCAACATCCTGAAAGCCGGTAAAATGCCAGCCCCTACCCGTATCGTGGAAGAGGCTATCGTAGGTCCGTCACTGGGCCAGGAGGCTATTAACCAGGGCCTGATCTCTACTCTGGCAGGTTTCGCCATTGTGGTTATCTTCATGATCGCTTACTACAGCCGCGGTGGTTTCATTGCTGACCTTTCCCTGCTGTTCAACGTGTTCTTTATCCTTGGTGTGCTGGCGCAGTTTGGTGCTGCCCTTACACTGCCGGGTATTGCCGGTATCGTACTGACTCTGGGTATGGCCGTGGATGCGAACGTACTGATCTTTGAGCGTATGCGCGAAGAGGCTGCCAAAGGCCTGAGCATGCGTGAGGTAATCAACGCCGGCTACGGTAAGGCATTCAGCACGATCTTCGACGCAAACGTAACGACTTTCATCGTAGGCTTTATCCTGTACTTCTTCGGTTCAGGCCCGGTAAAAGGCTTTGCCATCACGCTGATGATCGGTATCGTGACTTCGTTCTTCACCTCTGTGTTCATCTCCAGGCTGTTTGTGGAAAGTACCTTTAAGAAAGGCGGCAAGCTTGCCTTCTCTACTTCACTGGCCGACAAGATGTTCCGCAACATCACATTCGACGTGATGAAGTATAGAAAACCTGCTTACGCTTTCTCTCTGTTTATACTTGCTTTTGGCTTTGTGGCAATGGCTATCAAAGGCCCTAACCTGGGTGTGGACTTTAGAGGAGGCCGCTCTTATGTAATTGAGTTTGACCAGGCTGTTCCGGCTTCTGAGGTTCGTTCTGCCCTGATGGATGACTTCCAGGAGGCTGGCACTGAAGTGAAAACCTTCGGCGCCTCTAACCGCGTGAAAGTAATCACCAGCTGGCTGGCCGACGACGAGAGCATCGAGGCCGATGAGAAGGTAGCCACTGCCCTGGAGCAAGGCCTTCAGGAGTACAGCAACCTGACCCCGGAAATCCTGAGCTCATCGAAGGTAGGCGCCACCATGGCCGACGACATCCAGAATACAGCCTTGATCGCTGTGCTGCTGGCACTGGTTGGTATCTTCCTGTACGTGATGGTGCGTTTCAGCAAATGGCAGTTCTCACTGGGTGGCGTAGTTGCCCTTCTGCACGATGCCCTGATGATTATCGCAGTGTTCTCTATCCTGAACCTGTTCGGCATCTCCTATGAAATGGACCAGGTGTTTATCGCAGCGGTTCTGACTATCATCGGTTTCTCGATCAACGACACCGTGGTTATCTTTGACCGCGTGCGTGAGTACCTGAACGACAACCCGCGCTCCGGCATCAGAGAGGTGGTAAACCCAGCCCTGATCAGCACGTTTAGCCGTACTATCATCACATCTTTAACGTTGTTCCTGGTAGTAGTGGTGCTCTTCATCTTCGGTGGTGAAGTACTGCGCAGCTTCTCGCTGGCCATGATTATCGGTGTGCTGTTTGGTACTTACTCTTCCCTGTTCATCGCCACACCAATTGTGGTAGACACAACAAAAGAGAAAGCGAAGGAGCCGGCAGCACCAAAAGTGCAGCAGGCCCGCTAAGCCCATATGATTATAAGAAAGAAAGCCCGGGGCAGATGCTCCGGGCTTTTTTATTACAGGTATGTATAGTTTGCCCTGTTAAGCAGTTTACTGAACCAGCTGCAGCTATACCTGTGACAATACCCAGTCCCGCTGGCCCCGCTGGCGCAAGTCTTCAGACTTGTGACTTGTTATAATGTCGAGTTTGCAACTCGACTGGCTTGCAGAGCCATACCTGTTACTGCCTTGGCTATACTTGTACCTTTCTGGCGCAAGCGTCCGCTTGTGCCGCGACTGCTCCTGCTATACTTTTATAATAATTGCTTACCGCAACCTCAAGCAAGCTACCTTTTCTAGCTTCCGTTCATCCTGCAGCTCTCACGCACCTACTGTTTCACTTTACACTTTGGAGCGCTCATGCCCGCGAGGGCTCGTCTTGGGGGTAGAGGCCCTCGATAAGGGCATCGCGCTGTGCGCCTGAAGCTGCCCTCGCTCCGCTGCGGGCTGCCCTAGCGGGCACCGCAACAGGCACAAGGCGCTCAACCCAAGGACTGGGGGCAGTTCCGATAGCTACTGTCTTTACGTAGAGTTTTTTCTTCCTCTCAGCTAAGGCTCTCTCTTTAAGGAAAGGTTTTCCTATACAATCCAAAGTCACACCGCTTTCCAGACAGGTACACAAATGGCTGGCAGTGCTTCCAAGGCAAGAGCCGGAGAGGGCATAAAACAGAACAGCCAGCCCCTGGGTAGGAGCTGGCTGTTTTTATACGTTAAGCTTGGAAGGAGTAACTTACACGGTTACACCGTCAGCAACAACTTCTTTCACTTCAGGCACCATGCGCTTCAGCAGGTTCTCGATACCGGCTTTAAGCGTTACAGTGGCCGATGGGCAGCCGCTGCAGGAACCCTGCAGGTGCACCGTTACCACGCCTTCGTTATACGACTTAAAGGTGATGTTACCACCATCCTGCTCCACCGCCGGACGCACATAGTTATCCAGCAGGTCTGTGATTTTTTTGGCGATGTCTGCGTCTTCGGCTGATGTCTCACCGTTATCGGCCGTGGCTGCAGGCTTTGCGGCAGAGAACCCTTCGTTGAAGATCGGGCCGCCCGCCTCTACATAAGACTTCAGGAACGTGCGCAGCTCCGGGATCAGTTTTACCCACTCCAGGTCAGCGCTTTTGGTTACGGTCACAAAGTTACTCGCGATAAACACGCGCGATACGTAGTCGAAGTTGAACAGCTCTTGCGCCAGCGGCGACTCCAGAGCGCTCTCCAGGTTCGGATAATCCACGCTCTGGCCCTCAGGCAGCAGTTGCACGTTCATCACAAACTTCATCGACTCTGGGTTGGGGTTAGCCTCTGCGTACACAGAAACCATCTTTTCTTTATTTTCTGTCATGAGATTTCGCTGTTTAAGGTTAAAACCAGTGGCTATATCTTAAAGTTTCCAAAATTAGCCAATATTTATGAGAAGTGGTAAGCTTTGGCCCCCTCTTCCGTTTCTGTTGCCGGTAACAGCAGCCAGAGGCAGCGAACGACACAGGCACAGGCTCCCCCGCTACAGCCCTCGCATTGCACTAGTTACTGCTCAAGTTAAGTAAAAAACACCTTCGGAAGCAGCCTTTGCGCGGCTTTTATAGTATAAAAGCGGTAGTAGAGGAAGCCTACGGGCATCCTATGATTTAACCCAAGCATCATGAAAGAAGAAGAAAAAGAAGCGATAAGAAAAGAAATACTGAGAGTACAAGGCAAGCTAGACAGTTTAGTCGCACAGTTGGAAGACGGAGCGGAAAAGGCCTCAGAGGACGACGAGGACGTAGTGCGCAACGAAGATATACCGACAGTCTACATAGATACGACGCCAGGCCAGGAGGAAGAGTAGCTGTGGGCAACACGACGGGACCATGCCGGTAAAAGCGAGAAAGCACTTCTCGCTTTTTGCCTTTTACAGGCAGCCTGCCGGGCAGGGGCCGTTCTTTTTTGGCGTTCCACTGCCATCGGCTGCCGCTGCTGCTGCTCCATGTACCAACATCAATTATGGGGCAAACCCTGCAAACCGTTAGCTATTTAACCCAGAAACTGTATCTTTGTGCTGCAAGCAAATAACCTAGACCGGACTAACACAGCACCAATCTAAACCATGCTAAACAACCTCATTCTGTTGGCCCAGGCCCAGCACCTCGTCCCAATGTTTATGATTGTCCCATTCCTACTCCTGATAGGTATGATTGCCTCTGGCCCTATCTTTTTCGGACACTTCTGGGAACACAACTATAAAACCGTTGCCGTAACGCTCGGCCTTACCGTACTGGCTTACTACCTGTTTGTTCTCGGTGATTTCCACATGCCGGTGCATACGTTCTTCGAGTACGTTACCTTTGCCATCCTGCTAAGCTCGCTCTACATTGCCGCCGGCGGTATATACATCAACATCAACGCTAACGCGACCCCGGCCATGAATGTGGCTTTGGTAGCCATTGGCGCGGTTCTGGCCAACTTAGTAGGTACCACAGGTGCTTCGTTGCTGCTTATCCGCCCGTTCATACGCCTGAACGTGCACCGCATCAAGCCCTACCAGATCGTGTTCTTTATCTTTATTGTGAGTAACGCCGGTGGTTTGCTTACGCCCCTTGGGGACCCTCCGCTGTTCATCGGCTTCCTGAAGGGTGTTCCGTTCTTCTGGACGATGCAGCACCTGTTCCTCCCGTGGATTTTGGTCATCATTATACTTTGTGCCATCTTCTACGTTATTGACAGCCGTAACAAAGAGAACTTCCAGCCACGCCCTGAGGTAGTGGCGAAAAACACAGAGAAAACCGAGTTCTATATCAGCGGAAAGCGTAACCTGTTCTGGCTGGCTATCATCATCGGAGCCGTTTTCCTGGACCCGAACGTGATTGAGGGGCTGCCGCACATTGCCTATGACGGCAACAAGTTCTCTTTCCTGCGTGAGATCATCCAGTTGGGCGCAGCCTTTGCCTGCTACCGCTTCTCCAGCAAAACAGCGCTGGCCGGTAACCAGTTTAACTTCCACCCTATCCTGGAGGTAGTGTTCCTGTTCTTCGGTATCTTCTTTACCATGATGCCGGCGCTGCAGCTGTCTGCCGCTATCGCTTCGGCGCCTGAGTTCTCAGCCTTTATTACCCCGAACTTCCTGTACTGGGCAACGGGTACGCTCTCCGGCTTCCTGGACAACGCCCCTACCTATGCTAACTTCCTGTCGCTGGCCATGGCCAAGTATGACATGGCTCAAAACAGTGTGGTAGAGGTGAAGCAGTTCGCCACAGGCACGGGCGCCGACCCTGGCACCTTAGTGCTGCTAGAGGCCATCTCGCTCTCGTCCGTACTGTTTGGTGCGTTCACCTACATTGGTAACGGGCCTAACTTCATGGTGAAGGCCATTGCCGAAAGCGCGGGTATCAAGATGCCGACATTCTTCGCCTATATCATACGTTACTCTATCCCGTTCCTGCTGCCAGCGCTGATTCTGGTGTGGTACCTGGTGGTACACCTGCGGTTGGTGTAAGTGTAACAGCTAAGCTTAAAAGCCTCCTTTACTTGCGTAGGGGAGGCTTTTTTTATGGCTCCTGCTGAGGCAAAGCAAAATATACACACGGCTTTATCGTTAAAGTTATATATTTATATACAAGCTGTGCGAAGCCGTAACTCCTGCCTATGAAAACAAACACCGCTTCTCGCCTGGCGTTGGCCTTTTTAACTGTGCTTTTAAGCACAGCTACTGCCTTTGCACAGGAGCATGTGGTGCAGTTATCCGGCATTGTGCAGACCGGCGGAGATGAGAAAGCAGGATTGAGAGGGGCTGCAGTGTATGTACCCCACACCACCCGTGGCACACACACCAGCGAAGGCGGTTACTTTTCGATGCCAGTGCTTGCCGGCGACAGCGTGGTTATCAGCATGCTAGGCTATGGAAAGCAGTACGTCCTGATTCCGGAGGATATAAGCACCCACAGCTACGCTACAACTGTTACCCTTCAGGAGCAGGCAACCGAGCTTCCTACAGTGGATGTAATGCCATGGGCGACCGAGCGTGACCTGAGAGCAGCTATTGCTAAAGTCAAGCTACCAGCAACGCACACACCTAAGGTAAACGTAGGCGAAGTGCCAGGTGAATATGCCACAGATGGGCCTGCGATGGACTCTGAGGCCAGTGCAGCGCATGGCCTTCAGCAGCAGCAGATGCAACAGCAAAAGCGGATCCTGGTGCCCAGTGACGTTAAGCTGTTCAGTATCCCGATCAGGTACAAGTAAATCTTATCTTCCGTGCTATACACTGAGCCGTGCAAAGAATGAGACGGCGCCTGCATTGCTACAGCTGGATGTTAAGTTCCGGTTACTCCACGAGCCTTTCTCCGGGGTAGGGCCGCTGCTCCAGGGCAGCCTTAGCACAAAAGGTTTCACCATCACTGACCACAACGACAGAACCACGCTGCGGGCCAGCACGAGAACCCCCCTCCTGACAAACGGCTTTTGCCGGCCCACCCACTATGAGGAGGAACTACTCCAACGGGGACGTGTGCCCACGCGCACCTTTACCTAGGGCTGCTGCTTTAATCAGCTACAACTTGTTTACGCGCTGCCGCAGCAGGAAATCCGCGATCACTAAGGCTGCCATAGCATCTACAATAGGTACAGCGCGCGGCAACACACAAGGGTCGTGGCGGCCTTTGCCTTGTAGCGTAATTTCCTCGCCGGCATCGTTTATAGTTGTTTGCGGCTGCAGGATGGTAGCCACAGGCTTAAAGGCAACATTAAAGTAAATATCCTGCCCGTTGCTGATGCCGCCCTGTATGCCGCCCGAGTTATTCGTGCGGGTGCGCACGTTGCCCTCGTCATCCGTGTAAAACTGATCGTTATGCTGTGAGCCATTCAGCTTTACACCTTCAAAGCCACTGCCGTACTCAAAGCCTTTCACGGCGTTTATACTTAGCATGGCCTTACCCAGCTCTGCATGCAGCTTGTCAAACACGGGCTCCCCCAGGCCGGCCGGAACGCCCTTTATCACGCAGCTGACCACACCGCCGATGGTATCCAGGTTATCACGGGCCTCCTCGACCACACCAATCATACGGGCGGCAATTTTACCGTCGGGGCAGCGCACTTTGTTCGAGTCTATCTGGCTCAGATCCAGCTTGTGGTACGGCTTGCGCAGCTTCACCGGCCCTACCTGCGACACATAGGCCTGCACGGTGATGCCGTGGTGCTGCAGCAATTTGGCGGCCAGGGCACCGGCTGCTACTCTGGCCACTGTTTCGCGGGCAGAGCTGCGGCCACCGCCACGGTAATCGCGCAGGCCATACTTGGTGGTGTAAGTATAATCGGCGTGCGATGGGCGGAAGGCTTGCGCAATGTGGCTGTAGTCGTGGCTGTGCTGGTCTTTGTTGTTGACCACCATGGCAATGGGCGTGCCGGTCGTCTTGCCCTCAAACATACCCGAAAGTATCGTTACCTTGTCCTCCTCTTTGCGGGGAGTGGTGATATCAGACTGGCCGGGGCGGCGGCGGTCCAGCGCCTGCTGAATCTCCTCTGTGGTGATCTCCAGCCCTGCCGGGCAACCGTCCACTATCACCCCAACGGCCGCGCCGTGCGACTCGCCGAAGGTTGTTATCCGGAAAACGCTTCCGTAAGAATTGCTCATACTTATTTCTTTATGAAAACGAAAGCCGACACCGCCAGCAGCACCAGCAGAATAATGTTGGTGTAGCGCTTGATCTCCTCGAAGAGGTGCAAATCGACCAGCGTGTTGTCTTCGTTTTCGATGATGTTATAAAAAGAACCCAGATCTCTGGACAGCACCTGCGCATCGCTGTCGCGGGCACCGGTTATTTGCACCTGCAGCGTTGGCCGCAGCGTGTCGTAGGCAGCGGTGGCAGGGTTAAAGTAGATCCACTCCATGGCACTGCCCAGTGCGTAGGCACCCGGCTCGCGGGGCAGCACTGCGTACGAAAAGCTCTTGGCCCCCAGCACCCTTCCCGACCGCTTGGTCACGTCCTGCTGCACATCCGGCGGGTAGAACTCAAGCCCTGGGGGCGCTTCGGGCACAGGTGGCATAATCGCAGCCAGATTGCCCTCTCCCTCCACCTGGAAAACATAGGTAAAGCTCTTGTTTACCGGCACACTTCGCTGCGACAGGCGCTCGCGTAGCCGGTAGTTCCCCACTGGCACCACGTTGCGCAAAGGGTGCGGCGGCAGCTCCTTCACTTCCACGGTTTTGGGCCGGGAGTAGAATGTTTTATAGCCTTCCTGCCGCTCTTCGGCCACCAGGGTTGGTTTTTTAGCTACTTTATACTTGATCATCCGGAGCTGCAGCTGCGGAAACTGCAGGGGCTCCAGGTTGATGGGGAACAGCACTGCCTCATACAGCTTGAACCGAAGGTACGGTTCTCCCTGCACCGTCACGTTTTCCGGGGTAATCTCTGTAAAGTCAAAGGTTTCCTCCCACGCGTTCGGCTGTTTCAGCTGGCGCAGGATGCCGGTGATCTGGTTGCCGAAATCGTAGAAATCTAGCAGGCGCTGGTCTTCTTCGGCCAGGTAAAAGTACAGTGCCACGTGCACTCCCTCCCCCACAAACACCTCGTTTTTGCTCGTGTACAGCGAGAGAAACGCGTTATCGTCCTTGTCTACAAACTCAGGGGCCTCCTCCTGTTCCAGAGCCTCCTGCTCCTCGTCGAGCGTGATCAGGTCGGGGGGCAGGTTAGAGACCGGAGGCGCATTGGCCTGCATCGGCGTCACCTTTAGCTCCATCCCCTTCGACTGTAGCGTCTGCCCGTTCACCTTCATCGAGAAGGGCTTTAAAGTATACTCCCCTTCTTCCAGCGGTGCGTAGTTTTGGGTGATGGTGAGGATGGTGGTGGTGGTCCCTCCGGTAATGATGGTTTTGGTGGAGGAGTACTTGTTGCTTTTCTTAAAGCCTTCAATTTCCGGGAAGGGAGTGTATTCTTTCAGCTGCTGATTTTGCAGGCGCACCGACACCGTAAAGTACTGGTTCAGGGGCAGCGGGCTCTTTCCTAACTCAATGCTGGCCTGCTGTGCCCGGGCAGGCACAAATAAGGCAAGGCAAAGAAGAAGAGTCAGGGCTAAGAATCGCATGGAGGCAAAATGCTAACAGAAAACCAACAATGCAAATCTAACGATTCCAAGGCTCTGTTTCTGAGCTTCTGCCACAGTTTTTTCATAGTAGCCAACGGCACGGTTTCCAGAATAAAAAAGTGCAAATCAATATACCATCCCTGCCAAAAACTGAAAAAAAGCATGCAACAACGTGGCTTTTCCTGCAGCCAATAACACAGCGCACGGCACCGCCTCATCTTCTTTAAACACTACCGTACTGCCTTTAAAGCCCCTTTTCTGCAGCTTATAATGCTATATACAGACAAACGGATAGAAGCTTTGGCGGCTGCGGAGAACCATTTTTTTACAGCTCAGTACAAATCCGGCCGCAAATGGCCCCCGTAGGTTATGAAACTTTGCAGGGCAACAGGCAGGTTTCCAGGCGATACCGCTCTCCAGAACAAGTTCTGCAAAGTCAGCAATCTATCAACATAAAAAAGTAAAATTATGAGTAAAGAAACTAAACCTGTTGAAAACGAGGAGGGCCTGGGCAAGCACCTGCAGCTCCCCATGCAGCGCCGCACCTTTTTCCGCTACGCCTCCGCCTCTGCCGCCGCGGCCACCATACTGCTGACCACCGCCTGCGATGACGACGATGACGATGACATGACGCCGCCGCCTGTCGGTGCGGTTAACCTGGGCTCGGGGGACGTCGGGGTCCTGAACTATGCCTATGCTTTGGAACAACTGGAAGCGGCTTTCTATACCATGGTGGTGGCTGAGGCCGGCAACGCCCTTACCTCCGATGAGATGAACGTGATGATGGACCTGAAGGCGCACGAGGTAGCGCACCGCGAGCTGTTTAAGGCAGCCCTGGGCTCCAACGCCATTCCGGCCCTGGAGGTGGATTTCAGCAGTGTAAACTTCAACGACAAGAGCAGCATCCTGCAGACGGCCAAGACATTCGAAAACCTGGGGGTGGCCGCCTACAACGGCGCAGGCAAGCTGCTCACAGACACCGGCGTTGGCCTGGACTATCTGCTGCTTGCGGGTAAAATTGTGTCGGTAGAGGCGCGCCATGCCGCCGCCATCGATGATTTGATCGCCGGCAACGGCCGTTTCGGCGAGGAGTTTATCGACGAGGACGGATTGGACCGCGCCATGATGCCAAGCGCTGTGCTGGCCGCTGCCGCACCGTTTATCACCACAGAAATCGACTTTAGCAATTTACCCCAATAAGCAACAGGAGGACCAGACATGAATATATTTAAGATCATCAAAGACATTGAGAAAGTAGACCCGGAAGTATACGACCGCCTCGCCTCTCGCCGCGCCGCCATGAGCGGCTTTGGAAGCTTCGGCAAAAAAGTAGCCCTGGCGGCTGTGCCGCTGGCCATGGGCAGCATGTTTAAGAAAGCCTACGGCCAGTCCACCAACAGCATTGTGGATATCCTGAACTACGCCCTCACACTGGAGTACCTGGAGTATAACTTCTACGAGCAGGCGCTAGCCGCGACCGCCCTTAACCTGGGCGATAACAGGGAGTTCTTTATGGAGGTGCGCGATAACGAGCTGGCCCACGTCAACTTCCTGAAGTCGGCGATTACGAGCCTGGGAGGCACTCCGATAGACGCACCTACCTTTGATTTTTCTGCAGGAGGCGCGTTTCCGACCTGGAACTCCGACGCGCAGGTGTTTCTCACGCTGTCGCAGGCTTTTGAGGATACCGGTGTGCGCGCCTACAAAGGGCAGGCGGCAAACCTTGCCGGCAACCCCGCTATACTGACGGCCGCCCTGCAGATACACTCCGTGGAGGCACGCCATGCAGCCATTGTGCGCCGAATCCGCGGGCTGAAGGGCTGGATAACCGGCGGTCCGGAGGGTGAGATGGTACCAGCACCGGCAGAACCAGTTTACCAGGGCGAAGACCAGACGGTGCAGGCCGGGGTAAACGTGCCGCAGGTGTCAAATGTGGCGCCAGAGCAGGTAACCGAAGCCTTTGACGAGCCACTGAGCATGGCTATCGTTAATGACATTGCCGAGCTTTTTATTGTGAAATAGCACCCGCAACAGCCTTTCCAAGCAAAAGGGGCCGCCGTAGAGCAGCCCCTTTTGCTTTATTTCTACAATGAAAATCAAGACTTTAACTAATATCCAATATAATTATAACGCTTTACCAGCACCTTTTCCCTTCTCTTCCGTATTATTAACAGTACCCGTGTTAGGAAACAAACTACTACTTTCTATTACCAAAATGTTGGAATACGTTAAAACCATTCTGTTGAAGGTGAGCTTCGACAAGATGTTGTTTGAAAAAGAGCTGAGAAAAGCATTTAAAGTTTTAGGGCAGGAAGAAATACAGCAGCTAAAGCAATGGTGCTACGACCAATTCTCAGGCATGTACCTGCTCATCCTGAACAAGGTATTTTCGAAATCTGCGAGTGTAATTGCCTAGCCTACTTATCTGAATCTTCCTGAACAAAGCGGATGTTGCGCACCAGGCCATTGTAGCCCGTGCGCTTTACGGCTGACTTCTTGAACAGCTGTGAAAACACTTCGTGCGTCAGCTCCTGCCAGTCGCTGGTTTTAAGCGTTTTTAGCTCCGGGTGCGGCGCAAACGCTGGTTCGCTGTGCGGCTTGCTGAAGCGGTTCCAGGGGCACACGTCCTGGCAGATGTCGCAGCCGAAGACCCAGTTGCCGAACTTGCCGTTCATCTCGCTTGGCAGTTGGTCTTTTAGCTCAATGGTGAAGTAGGAGATGCACTTGCTGCCGTCTACCACATAAGGCTCGGTGATGGCGCCGGTCGGGCAGGCATCCAGGCAACGGGTGCAGGAGCCGCAGTAGTCTTTTATGGGCCCGTCGTATTCCAGGTCCAGGTCTATGATCAGCTCGGCTATAAAGTAGAAGCTGCCCACCTGCGGCGTGATCAGGTTGGAGCTTTTGCCCACCCAGCCCAAGCCGCTCTTCTTCGCCCAAGCCTTATCCATTACCGGGGCAGAGTCTACGAAGCAGCGGCCGCCTACCTCCCCTATCTCCTCGTTTATGTAGCTCAGCAGCGTCTTCAGCTTATCCTTTATCACAAAGTGGTAGTCGGTGCCGTAGGCGTACTTGGAGACCTTATAGGTATCCTCTTCCTGCTGCTGGTCGTCTTTGGCAGGGTAATAGTTGAGCAGCAGCGACACCACCGACTTGGCGCCGTCCACCAGCAGGCGCGGGTCCAGGCGCTTATCGAAGTGGTTCTCCATGTAGCGCATCTGCCCGTGCATGTTCTGGTTAAGCCAACGCTCCAGGCGCGGTGCCTCCTCCTCCAGAAACTCTGCCTTAGACACACCGCAGTACATGAAGCCCAGCTCCTTCGCCTTTTGCTTGATCAGGTATGTATACTTCTCTTTGCTCAATTTATACTTGGTGCCGCTTTATACTTTGGCGGCTATACTTTCAGAAGAACAAAGTTAGGGAGAAAAAGGTCCGTTAAGTTAAGGATGACGATAAGTAATTGTGTTACTGCCTATTTCTCTGTTGATTAAAAGTTCTATCAATACAATTAATTCATATATTCACATATAATATACTTTTTCTTTTTTATACTTTAGATCATAAGATTAAGGAAATACAAAAGCCTGCTCTATTCTTCATTAACTACTATGGGACATCCTCTGATAAATAAACTTGAACTTCATTACTTCTTTATTGATGAATCTCATACTATGGATGCTTTCATTCGGAACAAGTGTGAGCATGAAATACTTTTAATTATCAAAGAGGTATCTGATGTTCTAGACATTAAGATTTCAGTTGAAGCAGAGCCATATGAAGAGGGTAGTCTAAAGAACAAATACTTCCTCAAGATAAAAAACCATTGGCTTACGCCAATGGTCCTATCTGTAATCACTCCTTTATTGGTTCACTACCTCACAGAAGATGCAGAACAAAAAGAGTTATCTAAACAACTTACTGAATTGCAAATTCATGAAGCACGATTAAATATCAAGGTGTTAGAACAACAGCTTAATGAGAGCAACAGAAACCAAAATACAATTAACGCAGATTCTGTAGTGGCTGCCCTAGATAGAAATCTAAAAATCACCAGACATAAATCTAACTTTTATAAAACTTTAGAAAGTTATCCTAAAATAACAAAGCTAGAAATCAGCAGGATAAATAGTGAAAATCAGCCCATAGGAAAACCCCTAGCAATTTTAAGAGAGGACTTCGGAAATTACATTATAGAATCGGATAAGTTACCTCCAATTGTAGATGCGGAAGCAGACATTGAAATTGTTTCACCTGTATTGAAGAGAGGTATATTTAAGTGGAAGGGCATATACAAGGGGGAAACAATTGATTTCTTTATGAATCATGAGGAGTTCAAGGAAGATGTGTTTCGAAAGGGGATATCTTTTAAAAATGGGAGTAGAATTTCGTGCGTTCTAGAGACGCGTAGAAAGCTCTCGGAATTTGGAGAAATACAAGTAACATCCTTTGCTGTAACAGAGGTACATATAGCTTATGATGGAGTAACTACAATTGAAACGAGCAAGGGAAGAGAGAATAGAAATAAGAAGGAAGCAGAAAAACGTCAGCTTGCTTTATTTAGCGCACATTAGCTAGTTTTGTTTATAATATTTGCATTATTCTCATCTGCATATTCAATGTATACACAAAAAAGGCAGACCACACGATCTGCCTTTTTTTTACTTTATCACAAACAGCTTATTTACTCCGGTTGGTTGAACAAGCCGCCAGCAGCAATCTCCTGCGGCGGAATTTTGCCCAGGTGCCTGTAGGCAAGCTCCGTTGCCTCGCGGCCTCGCGCCGTGCGCTTGATATAGCCTTCCTGGATCAGGAACGGCTCGTATACTTCCTCAATTGTTTCCGACTCCTCTCCGCAGGCTGTGGCAATGGTCGTGATCCCCACCGGGCCACCTTTAAACTTGTCGATGATGGTCATCAGGATGCGGTTGTCCATATCGTCGAGGCCGTTGTGGTCCACGTCCAGCGCGTTGAGGGCAAACTTAGCGATATCCACAGTTATCGTACCGTCGCCCTTTACCTGTGCGAAGTCGCGGGTACGGCGCAGCAGGTTGTTGGCGATACGGGGCGTACCGCGGCTACGGCGGGCAATCTCGAAGGCGGCATCCTCATGAATAGGAGCGCCCAGCAGCGCAGAAGAACGCTTTACGATAGAGCGCAGCAGTTCGGCGTCGTAGTACTCCAGCCGGGAGTTAATGCTGAAACGGGCACGCAAAGGAGCCGTCAGCAAGCCGGAGCGCGTGGTGGCCCCGATCAGCGTAAACGGGTTCAGGCTGATCTGCACGGAACGGGCATTCGGGCCGGAATCGAGCATGATGTCGATCTTGTAGTCCTCCATGGCCGAGTACAGGTACTCCTCCACAATCGGGTTCAGGCGGTGAATCTCGTCTATAAACAGGACGTCGTTCGTCTCCAGGTTGGTGAGCAGGCCTGCCAGGTCGCTTGGCTTGTCCAGCACCGGGCCGGAGGTCATCTTAATGCCTGCATCCAGCTCCGAGGCGATGATGTGCGAGAGCGTGGTTTTACCCAGGCCCGGAGGCCCGTGCAGCAGCACGTGGTCCAGCGCCTCGCCGCGGCGTTTGGCCGCCTGCACAAATATCTTCAGGTTCTCCACCACCTTGTCCTGCCCCGTAAAGTCGCGGAAGCTGAGCGGGCGGAGTGCCTTGTCTATGTCGCGTTCGGCCGGCGTCATGTACTCGTTTTCGCCGGTGAGATAATCTTCTCTCATAAGTATAATCTTCTACAAAAAATGAGCTTTCGCTGCTCCTAAAGGTAACAGTTTCGGCGGTGCTTTCGCTCCATTTCAGCCTACGAATTTACGCAATTTTGCTAATTATTTTATAGTTACCCACCACAAATCTAACATCATTAGCAATCGCTAAACTGCTAATTTGCAAATTGCGGAAGCTGTAGTACCTTAACGACGAGCCAACAGCACACATATGCAGCCGCAGCAGCCAAAGATCACCAGCCATGCCTTCTTCAGCCCCGGCGACGATTGCCTCAACGCCATTGTTGAAAGTATGGACGGGGCCGGGAAGAGTATAAAGATCTGCGTGTTCACGATCAGCGACAACCGCATTACGGAGGCTATTATCCGCGCCTACAAACGTGGGGTAAGTATAAAGATCATCACCGACAACAACAAGCTCCACGACACCGGCTCAGACATCCGGGAGCTGGCTGCGCGTGGCCTGGAGGTGCGGATAGACAAAACACGCAGCCACATGCACCACAAGTTCGCTGTTTTTGACGAGGCGCGTGTGCTGACCGGCAGCTACAACTGGACCCGCAGCGCAGCCATGCACAACCACGAGAACATCCTTATCACCGACAACCTCAGCATTGTGCAGGACTACAGCCGCGAGTTTGACAGGCTCTGGGGAAGCATGATGACGTACAGCCCCGGCGGCAGGCGCAGCGGAACCGGCTGGGAGGAAGAGGAGTAGCCGGGGCTTTCCTAAACCTCCTCCAGCTTCTGCTGCAGCTCATAGCTTGGCGCAAGCGTCCGCTGGTGCCGCAGATAACTACTCCTACAGTATAGCAGTGGCAAAGAAACAGTGCCTGCAGGCAGAATACCTAAAGGTGCTGTTTTCTAAAGGCACTCCCTAGAGCTACACAAACCGCGAGGTCTACGTAAACAACAAAGGCAGCCACTCCCGCGGCTGCCTTTGCTATACTTTATACTTTGTGTAGCCACTCGAATTACGAGCAATGATTACTTAAACGCCGAAATACCGGTAATATCCGCACCCGTAATGAGCAGGTGGATGTCGTGCGTGCCCTCATAGGTGATCACCGACTCCAGGTTCATCATATGGCGCATGATCGGGTATTCGCCCGTAATGCCCATACCGCCGTGGATCTGGCGTGCCTCGCGGGCAATGTGCAGGGCCATGTCCACGTTGTTGCGCTTAGCCATGGATATTTGCTGCGTGGTGGCTTTGCCCTCGTTCATGAGCGAACCCAGGCGCCAGGCCAGCAGCTGTGCCTTTGTAATCTCGGTGAGCATCTCAGCCAGTTTCTTCTGCGTGAGCTGGAAAGCCCCGATCGGCTTGTCGAACTGAATACGTTCCATGCTGTACTTTCTGGCTGACTCGTAGCAGTCGATGGCCGCACCGATGGCACCCCACGAAATACCGTAACGAGCCGAGTCTAAACAACCGAGCGGGCCGCGCAGGCCTTCTACGTTTGGCAGCAGGTTCTCTTTCGGCACCTTCACGTTATCGAACACCAGCTCGCCGGTGCAGCTGGCGCGCAGGCTCCACTTGTTGTGGATCTCCGGCGTGGAGAAGCCCTCCATGCCGCGCTCCACGATCAGGCCTTTGATGCGGCCTTCCTCGTTCTTGGCCCACACCACCGCCACCTGGCACTCCGGGGAGTTGGAAATCCACATCTTGGCGCCGTTGAGCAGGTAGTGGTCGCCCATGTCCTTGATGTTGGTGACCATGCCGCCCGGGTTAGAACCATGGTCCGGCTCTGTGAGGCCGAAGCAGCCCAGCCACTCGCCGCTCGCCAGCTTGGGCAGGTACTTTTTGCGCTGCTCCTCCGAACCATACTTGTAGATCGGGTACATCACCAGCGACCCCTGCACCGAGGCCGTAGAGCGCATGCCGGAATCGCCGCGCTCAATCTCCTGCATAATAATGCCGTAGCTGATGTAATCGAGGCCACCGCCGCCGTACTCCGTCGGAATGGTCGGGCCGAAGGCGCCTACATCGCCGAACTTTTTCACGATCTCGGAAGGGAAATGAGCATCCTGCGCCCACTGCTCAATATTCGGGGAGATCTCGCGCTTCACGAAGTCGCGCATGGTCTGGCGGATCAGTAGGTGTTCTTCTGTTAGCAGATCATCGATGTTATAATAATCAGGAGCTCCTGATGATTCGTAGGCCATAGTTCTGTTTTAAGGGTTTGAGAAAGGGTATTACGCAAAGTTAAAATTTTCGGCAAAATCACCATGTTTTAACTTAAAGATTAAAGCGACTGCAGCACTGAACGGCGCCCCCTGTGCCTCTACGCACAAAACCCTCTGGTGCGGGAGGTACCAAAGCCAAAAGCCCCGCCGGGCGGCAGGGCTTTTGGCTTATCGGTTTAACAGGAATTCGCCGTTAGAACTTCACGCCCACCGTGAGCATGTAGTTGCGCGTGGCCTGCGGATAGTAATAGTTGTAATCGTAGCGGGTGGCATCGCCGGCATAGCGCTCGCTGAACGTGTAGCCATTGGCCTCATACTCCGCGTTGAACAGGTTGCTCACCAGCAGCGCCACCTCCAGCTCTTTCAGGAAGGACGGGCGCAGCGTGTAACGCAGGCGCAGGTCCGCCACCTGGTAGCCGTCCAGCTTACGGGCGGCCGAGCCCGTGTTGTCCAGGTACTGCTCGCTCACCGTCTTGTAAAGGAAGGCGGCTTTAAAGCCCCTCAGCGGCTGCACCTCCAGCTTGTGCGCCGACACCACGGCGGGAGAAAAGGAGATATCCGTTTCACTGTAGTTTGTCTCCACAATGTCCTCCACGTTGTAATCGGCATCATACACATACAGGTAATCGGTGTAGTTCTTCACCTTGTTCCGGCTGAAGGTCACGTTGCTGCTCAGCTCCACCAGCTCGCCCAGGTTCAGCATTGCGGCCAGCTCTACGCCGGCGCGGTAGCTGTCTTTAATGTTGGTGCGGAGCGGGGAGCCTACATCGTTCAGCTGCCCTGTCTGCACCAGCTGGTTGTCGTAGTCCATGTGGTAGAAGTTGGCATCGAGGGTGTAGCGGGCGCGCTGGCCAAGTATAGCCGGGCTGGTGCCTCGCAGGCGGTACCCGACCTCCAGGTTGTAGAGCGCCTCCGCTTCAGGCCGTACGCCGTTCTGCTGGTCGGCCAGTGTCTGGTCTGTAAAGTCGGAGCGCACCGGCTCACGGTGGCCCACGGCGTAGGACGCGTACACTGTCTGGCCGCCCGCCACCTCGTAGGTAATCCCCGCTTTCGGGTTGAGGAACTGGAAATCCACCTGTTGGGTAACGTCGCGGCGGTCATCATCCTCGCCCTCAATCTCATAGTTGATGGTGCGGTACTGCAGGTCCCCGAACACGCCCAGACGCTCCGTAAGCTGGTAGTTAGCCTTCCCAAAGATGTTAAAGTCGGTTTTAACGGCGTTGTTGAAGTAGTAGCGCTGCCCCAGCTCGCTGTCGGAGGCGAAGCGGGCCCAGATAACCTCGCCGTAATGGTCGCCGTCATACTTGTTCCAGGCACCGCCCAGCGTCGCGTTCAGCTTACCGTTTTCGGTGAAGTAGTTTAAGGCATAGGTCGCGCCGTAGAAGTAGTTATCCAGCCACTTCTGGCGGATGAGGTCCGAGCGCTTGATGCTGGTGTCGCCCAACACGACCGGAGAGATGCCGTACTTCGACAGCTTCTGGTCATACTTGTACTGCTCGTAGTAGCCGCGGCCGCGGGTAAAGTGGAAGGCACCGCCCAGGTTCAGGCGCGGCAGCAGGTCTTTGGAGTAGTGCAGCTGGTAGTGGTCCTGCTGGTAATTGTCTGTTTCGTTCTCGTAGGTGAGGCCGTTGTAGGTCCTGTCGGTTTCCAGCTTATCCTCCGGCACCCCGTCCCAGGCCTGGTAGGTCTTTTCCTTGCCCGAGAAGGTCACAAACTTCAGCATGCCTGTTTTGCCGTGGTAGCCGGCAGAGAGGTAGTACGACTTCAGGTCGGAGAAAGCACGGTCTATGTACCCGTCTGAGGAGACTTTGGACAAGCGCCCGTCCACCGTAAACCTGTCGTTGATGAGCCCGGAGCCGAAGGAGACGGAGTGGCGCCAGGTATCGAAGGAGCCGTAGCCGTTCACCGCCTCCGCATACGCCTCCCGGTTAACCCCGATGGTGCGCACGTTCAGGCTTGCCCCGAAGGCACCGGCCCCGTTGGTGGAGGTACCCACCCCGCGCTGCACCTGTATATCCTGAATGGAGGAGGCCAGGTCGGGCATGTTCACGAAAAAGGCCCCGTGGCTCTCGGCATCGTTGATCGGGATGCCGTTTACGGTTACGTTGATGCGGGTGATGTCGGAGCCGCGGATGCGGATGCCGGTGTAGCCCACGCCTGCGCCCGCGTCAGAATTTACCACCACCGACGGTGTTTGCTCCAGCAGGTAGGGCAGGTCCTGCCCGAAGTTGCGCTCTGCGATCTCGGCTTTGCTGACGTTGGTAAAGGTAGTGCCCGTTTTGGCGTTCGCGCGCGTGGCCGACACCACCACTTCGCCGGTCTGCAGGGCCTGCTGCCGCAGGGTAAAGTCCACCCGCTCGTCCTGCTGCAGCGTTACCTGCCGCACCTCCGGCTCATAGCCCAGGTAGCTTACTTTTAAAGTGTAGTCGCCCGCTGGCAGGCTCTGGAACTCGTAATAGCCGCTCGGCCCGGTAGCAACGCCTGTGCCTGTGCGCTCCAGCACCACGCTGGCTCCTGCCAGCGCATCGCCCTTGGCAACGTCCGACACACGCCCGCTCAGTTTAAACTGGGCAAGCAGCTGCAGTGGCAGTAGCATCACCGCCAGTGCAATCAATACTATCTTCATTAGATTGTGAAATGATAATAGATGAAACATACAGACATGCCAGGGGCTAGCAGCCTGCTTTAAATGTTTCCCGTACCGTTCCCTTCGCCGGCATTACCCGGATCAGGTTCAATGGGTATGATCTCAGCCCGTTATCATAAGGCACCCCTAAGTACCGGCAAAGGTAACCGACTTTATCTACTAAACAAAAGCAGGATAAATTATACCCCGCCAAACCATAACACAACCCCGCCAACGGCCTGTTAATTTTTGCCGCTGGTGGATAACCACTTAGCCAAAAAGTACGTTGTAAAACATACTAAGGCGCTATAATCCTTGCCATTACTGACGGAGGGTTTTCGCCGTGCAGAAAGAACAGCAGAAGTTGAATTATTAAAAGAGAACCACAATGATGATAAGCATATTATACACTGTAGCCTTGTTAACTATACTGGCATACTATGCCTTTGCCCCGCGCACCAGATTTAACCGCCCACCCTCCACTGACAACGACGACGACGGTGGGGAACCTTTGGGAGACGACCTGCCGGACCTGGATTTGCCGCCAGGGATTTCGCTGCCCATAAACGACTATGAACCGAAGTATGACATCCGAAAGATAAAGGTCCCGAAGTTTCCGGAGCCTTCCCTGCACTAGTGCCTCTTTAGGCCGCTGCAAAAAAGAACCCCGGCCATACTTTGCTTGTATAGCCGGGGTTCTTTGCCTGTGTACCTGTGGGGCGCGCTACAGCACTGCAATGCTAAAGGTGCGGGCAAACGTCTGGCCCGGGGCCAGCTTGTTTATCCCCTCCTTCTCTGTAAGGTCACCGCTCTCCCCCACACGGCCGGCAATGCCGCACCAGGGCTCGATGCAAACGTAGCGCGGCTGCTCGGGCTTCGCCCAAATGCCCAAGTACGGGAAGCCCTCGAACTCCATTTCTATGCGGCGGGCGTTCCGGGAGCTGCCCAGCACCACCCTCTCCGACTGCAGGTTTTTTAGGACTATAGCGTCTTTGTAGAAGTAGTGGCGGTGCAGCGGCAGCGTGTTTCCCTGCTCCAGCACCGGTTCCGTCTGGCCGTTCTGCAGGCCGTCGCTGCTCACCAGTTGGCGCTGCAGTGTCTCCTCCTTTTCGAAGCCGATAAAGTAGTCCTCGTACTGCTCGCCGGGGTAAAGCGGCACGTTAAAGCCGGGGTGCCCGCCAACCGAGAAGTACAGCGCCTGCTCCGCCGTATTGGTTACGTGGTAGGTAACCGACAGCTTGTTCCCCTCCAAAGTATAGGCGATCAGGAAACGAAACGCAAACGGGTACTGCTGCAGGGTCTCCTCATCCTCGGTCAGCTCAAACACGAGCTTGTCGTGGTGCTCCTCCACCAGCTTAAACTCCTTGCGGCGGGCAAAGCCGTGGCGTTTCATGTGGTAGGTTTTGCCTTCGAAGGTATACTGCTGCTGCGGCAGCTCCCCTACTATGGGGAAAAGGTTGGGCGCGTGGCCCGCCCACACCTCTGGGTCTGCCTGCCAGATGAGCTCCAGGTTTTCGTCTTTCTTGATAAAATGGCGCAGCTCGGCGCCCAGCGTATCGACGCCCGCTTTATAGTTTTCGTTCTCGAGGAAGTATAGCATGCTCTGGTAGTTAAGGTTGATGTTTGGAAAGGAGCGCCTCCACGTGCTGCTTGGCAAGCTGCAGGCGCTCCTGCTGCTGCCCGTGTATCTCCACGAACGGCACGCCCAGCGCCTCCAGCTCCCGCTTGTACCACTCATAGAAGAAGCGGCGCAGGTGCGGGTGCTCGCGCTGCGGATCAGGCTCCCACGGCAAATCAACGCCCATCAGCAGGCAAAGGTTGTAGTCCTGAGCCTGTAATTGCTGCAGTATCCAGGCCGGGCAGTGGCCAAAGGCATGCTCGCTCCAGATCTTGAGCACCAGCATATCGGTATCGGCAAAAAGAACCTTGTTTGCCTGTGGCTGCAGTTCCCGCTCCAGGGCCAGCTGCCCCCGCGCAATGGCTTCTATGTCCTCCAAAGTATAGTCGCGGCCCAGGTTGCCTACGTAGCTGCGGGCATACTCCGGCACCCACACGGTATTGTAACGCTCGGCCAGCTGTGCCGCCATCGTGGACTTGCCTGTGGACTCCGGGCCGGTAATGGCGATTTTAATCATGATTGTGAAAGCTGGTTTAGTGTTGCCAGCGCCCAAAGATAACCATACTTGCCACAGTATCTGGCGCATTGTTTGCTACTGCTCTGGCAGGCTACCGCAGGGCTGGGCCCGGCATGAAAGTTTTGGCCTGATCCGGAGAAAAAGCTGCATTTTGTCATTGTTTTTTTGCTTATTTTAGCTACTTAACAGAAGGCCATTTTCCCCTCAACACCCTATACCATGAAGAAAGAGCTGCGAAACAACCAAGATGAAGTATACTTCACCCTTGAGGTGGACAAGCTAAGCGGCTGGCTTCGTGGCTGCTGGTACGGCTCCACCACAACCGAGCAGGTGAAGCTCGGCAGCCTGCTGTATGTGGAGGGCCTGCAGCGAAGCCCGTACTCAAAGATTTTAAACGATACCCGCTACTCCAGCTGCTCTTTTCTGGATGCAAACGAGTGGATGGAGCGGGTGTGCATGCCCCCCGCTGTACAGGCAGGGCTTACCTGTTTGGTACACCTGATACCGGAGAATATAGAAAGTACGCTGTCGGTGGAGGACTTTTGCAGACGTGCGCGCGACAACTTCAGAACATTGGTTATCGATTGCGAGAATGAGGCGATAGAATGGCTAAAAGGCTGCCGGTAGGGCAGCCTTTTAGGTTTAGTTCTCAGAGAAGCTGTAGTCGTAAAAATTGTAAACCTCTACAATTTTAGGCTTTGGCTCTCCGTATTGTCTCAGAAAAACAAATTTGGGGCTCTCGTCCGGAGACTCGTACCCCCATTTCATCCGATTCTCAAATTTTAGTTCATCGGGCAATTCTAGTTTGCGTTGTTTCATGTGCTGCAGCGTTAGTGGTTTAACAAACTACGTCCTAGCGGGGTCGCAGCAAAACTCGATACCTATACTTACGCTGTACAGCCTCCCATAGACTTTAACTCCTGAAAGATAAAGTATAACTATGGAGTTACTCTCCGCTTTACCACAGATTTGTGGTTCTAAAACAGAACAAACCCATACACAACAACCACATTTACAACATGTTATAGCACACCTACTCCTACGCCGGCTCCGACACCCTGGCCTTGCGCAGCTCCACCTTTCGCTTCCACTCCACCAGTCCGGCAAAGGCCATGGCCAGCAGCACCACATAAAACACGGAGGTAAACACCAGGCCCTTCACGAAGTAGAGCGGAACGGAGGCCACGTTGGTGGCGATCCACCAGTACCAGCTCTCCACCTTCTTTTTGGCCATGAGCCACATGCCGGTATAGGCAGTCGCGCTGGCAAACGCATCGGCCCACGGGATAACGCCGTCGTAAAAAGCGCTCTTCAGGTAAGAAAGGGCAAAAAAGATGACAGCGTAGAGCACGGCAAAAAACGCGAGTTGCTGCCCCCACTGCTTCCGGCTTGAGAAAGAGATGTGCAGCACATACTCCTCCTGCTGGTTCTTTCTGGCCCACAGCACCCAGCCGTACACGCTCAGCACACTGTAGTAAACGTTCACGCTCGCCTCCCCGATCAGGTGGTGCTTAAAACTAAGGTAAACGTAGATCACGGTACTGATAAGGCCGATGGGGAAAACCAGGATGTGCTCCTTTCTGGAGTACCACACGCTCACGATACCGGCCACCACGGCAATGTACTCCAGCAGCGAGGTCTGCTGCATGCCAACCAGGAACTGCTGCCACAGCTGCGCGGCGCTCCCGTTTACTGCTGCCAGGAGGAGCGCCTCCGCAGGCAGGCCCACATGTAAACTTTGCCAAACTTCCATTGCTGCAATTTACGCCTCTACAATGCGCATGAAAACAAAAGCTTGATTAATTTTGAAGAGCAAGCGCAACCTATGTCTTTTTAGGCCGCTAAAACTATACCTGCGTTACCCCGATACCCATGGATGAGATTACAGCACTGGAGCTGAAGGAGAGACTGGCCCGCAGCAGCCGCATGCAACTGGTGGATGTGCGCGAGCCGGAGGAGTTTGAGATCTGCAACCTTGGCGGGGAACTCATCCCCTTGGGGGAGCTGTCCAGGCAGTCGGCGCGCATCCGCCGCGACATCCCCGTAGTGATCATCTGCCACCACGGCTTCCGCAGCGCGCAGGCGATCAACTACCTCACACAGCGGCTCGGCTACGAGAACCTCCTCAACCTGAAGGGCGGCATCCACGCCTGGGCCACACAGGTAGACCCGGGCATGGCCACGTATTAAGCGGCCCTCCCCTGGGCCTGGGCTACAGCCGTACTACCGAACTGCAGCCTGCCACAGCGGCTGACTACAGGGCTTATACTTGCCGGGCCGGACAGCCCCGCCCCCTGAACCCGAAAGGCGACTGCCGCTGCCCTCCCCTGCATAAGCCCGCACCGGCGCCACGGCAAGTCCGTCTTAAAAAAATTACTGACCTGTTTGCATTATTATCCGCGTAAGTTTCTGTAACTTTACGCGGCAAATAATAACCCCTAATTTATTTGCCATGCTCTCCGATCAGTCTAAGATTTTATTTGAGGCACTGACTTACGACGACGTGCTGCTGCTCCCGGCTTACTCCGAGGTGCTCCCTCACCAAACCGACACTTCCTCTCAACTTACACGCAACATTCGCATCAACATTCCACTTGTTTCGGCTGCCATGGACACCGTTACGGAAGCTGATCTGGCTATTGCGATGGCACAGGAAGGCGGTATCGGCATTATTCACAAAAACATGTCGATCAAGAAACAGGCTGGACAGGTACGCAAGGTTAAGCGCTCCGAGAGCGGTATGATCCTGGACCCGATCACCCTGAACGAAAACGCGACCCTGGGCGATGCGGTGCAGATCATGACCGAGAACAAGATCGGCGGCATTCCTATTGTGAACGATGAAGGCAGACTCACCGGCATTATCACCAACCGTGACCTGCGCTTCCAGAAAGACCTCACACAGCCGGTCTCTGCCATCATGACGAGCCAAAACCTGATCACGGCCCAAAAAGGCACCGACCTGGCCAAGGCGGAAGACATCCTGCAGGAGTATAAAATCGAGAAACTGCCGGTTGTGGACGAGAACGGGAAACTGGCCGGCCTCATCACCTATAAAGATATCCTGAAGAAGAAAGACCGCCCCTTTGCCTGCAAAGATGAGTTTGGCCGCCTGCGCGTGGGCGCTGCCGTGGGTGTGACCCCGGACGTGCTGGACCGCGTGAAGGCCCTCGTGGAGGCTGGCGTGGACGTTATCAGCGTAGACACCGCCCACGGGCACTCCAAAGGCGTACTGGATGCTGTCCGCAGAATCAAGGACACCTTCCCGGATGTAGACCTGATCGCAGGAAACGTGGCCACCGCCGAGGGCGCGAAAGCACTGGCCGATGCCGGTGCCGATGCGGTAAAGGTTGGTGTTGGCCCGGGCAGTATCTGCACGACCCGCGTAATTGCCGGCATTGGCGTGCCGCAGCTCTCTGCCGTAATGGAAGCGGCAAGAGGCCTGGAGGGCACAGGCGTTCCGGTAATCGCCGACGGTGGCATCAAGTTCTCCGGCGACGTGGTGAAGGCTTTGGCTGGCGGCGCCAGCACTGTGATGATCGGCTCCTTGCTGGCCGGCACAGAAGAGGCCCCAGGCGAGATGCTGATCTACGAAGGCCGCAAGTATAAAACCTACCGCGGCATGGGCTCTGTAGAGGCGATGGAGGAAGGCTCCAAAGACCGTTACTTCCAGGGAGACGAAAAAGACTCCAAGAAACTGGTGCCAGAGGGGATCGTGGGACGCGTTGCCTACAAAGGCCTGGTGAACGAGGTGATCTACCAACTGGCTGGTGGCCTGCGTGCGGGCATGGGCTACTGCGGCACCCCTACCATCAACGCCCTGTGGGACGCCAAGATGGTGAAGATCAGCGGCGCCGGCCTGCGCGAAAGCCACCCGCACGACGTACAGATCATGCGCGAGGCACCGAACTACAGCCGCTAAGGCAGCATATATTAAAATATCAGTATACTTACAGCAGCCAATGTTTACACATTGGCTGCTTTTATTTTGCCTTCTGGGGCCAGCAGGCCCTGTCGCGGCCGAAAACCGGCCTCGGGTGCTGCACAGCCTAGGTTAACCTACACGACTATATTTACGTTATGCAAGTTGATTTTCTCAAACAGGACACGGCACCTTGGCCAAAGAGCAGAAATTTTTAGTACCTTTCACTTTAATACCGGTCAAGGAAGCACCTATTCAGTCGCAGCCAAAAACAAAGACGGATATCCGTTTTATGCTATACAAAACCAACGCAAAATCTTTACTGGTAACCTCTGCAATCGTTAGCTGGCTATTACTGCTCGCTTACGTGCTGCTTACGGCTGAGCGGTCCCTGGCGGGCACCGGCCTACCGGGCTTTGCGTTTCCGTTTCTGAGCAACCTGCTGACCGTGGTCTTTATCGTGTCGGTGTTTCTGTTTCAGCGCATGCACACCGAGACCCTCAAGGGCATCGACTTCATCGGCTATCTCTGAAACCTGTTTTCGAAGGCCGGGGTGGCCGCCTACCTGAGCGTGGCGCTTTACCTGGGCTACCGGGTGTACAACAACTACTCTGAAGAAAGCTCCGTTTTCCTGCTGCACCTGGTTTACCAGGTAAACTTCGGGCTGCTGGTGCTGTTCCTCTCCAAGGCCTTCTACATCTGGCGGCAGCTGCTGCTTTACCACAAGAACAAGTTCCTGCAGATTGCCTGGGACTGGTTCGAGCTGCTGCTGGCGGCTACGTTGCTGCTCACCATCTTTAACTTTAACTACACCAGCTACATCTTCCTGCCGCTGCTGGCACTGATGGGGTTTTACATTCTCTTCCTGTGCACCAACATGAAGTGGGTGGCCTACCTCACCTTCAACAACAAGAGCCGCTCACTGGTGCTGCTGGGGGCTATCCTGCTTAGCTGCTACATCTTTTTCCGCTTCTTCAAGAACACGGCCAACAGCCCCAACCTTGTCATCGACTACTCCGATGTGGGCTTCCTGCTGCTGGCCATGCTGTTTGTCAGCCTTTACACGCTGGCGGCCTTCCTTGTCTCCCTGTTCAGCCTGCCCACGTCGGGGGTTTTCGAGCAGAAGAGCGAGGACCTGCTTAACTTTCAGCGGCTAAGCCAGTCCATCCAGCAGGGGCAGAGCGAGGCGCAGGTGTACGACATGCTGTTTGAAAGCACCATCAAGGCGTCCGACGCCAACGCCGCCTGGTTCGAGCTGATCCGCAACGGGGAGCCGCAGATCTCGCACCTGCTCAACATCGATGCGCCCCAGACCACGCGCATCAGGCACCTGCTGCTGGCCTACAACATCCAGAACATCGATTACATCAACAATAACCTGAGCCGCAACCCCGGCTTCCGGGAGCTGGCGCTGCCCTGGAAATCCATGGCCATACTTCCGATCAAGTCAACCAAGCACCTGTCGGGCATTTTATACCTGCTCAAGGATATAGAGGGCGGTTTTGACCGGGAGACGGTGAACGTGCTGCGCACCTTTACCAGCCAGACCATGCTGACCATAGAAAACCTGCGCTTGATAAACGAATCGCTGCAGAACGAGCGTTATAAGGAGGAGCTCAAGATTGCCACGCAGGTACAGGAAAGCCTGATTCCCAAAACCTTTCCCACCGACAGCTGGTTTGAGATCAGCACACACGCCGTGGCGGCCAAAGAGGTGGGCGGTGATTTCTACGACTTCCTGCAGCTGAGCGAGTCGCGCATCGCCATCATTATCGGCGACGTGTCGGGCAAAGGGATTTCGGCGGCTTTCCACATGGCGCAGATGAAGGGCATCTTCCACGGGCTGATGCAGCAGGACATGCCGCCGAGCGAGTTTATGAAGCAGGCCAACAGCGCGCTGAGCCGCTGCCTGGAGCGAACCTCTTTCATAACTTCTGCGCTGTACATCATTGATTACCGGATGAAAGGCTTTATGTTTGCCCGCGCCGGCCACTGCCACACGTTGTACTATAACTCTATGATGGATGACGTGTTCTACTTTCAGACAGAGGGGCTGGGGCTGGGCATTATCCGCGACAAGAACTACGCCAACCACATCCGGGAGATGTACTATGACTACAACCCGGAGGATGTGATGGTGATATACACCGACGGCATTGTGGAGGCCCGCAACAAAGCCAACGAAGAGTACGGGGAGGACAGGCTGCTGTACATGCTCAAGCAAACCTACCACCTGGAGGCCGAGGACATTAAGTGGGCCATTATAAATGACCTGGAGGACTTCACCGGCCCGGGCAACCTCTACGATGACCAGACCCTGATGGTGATAAAGTTCAAACCCGCTCAACCTAAGAAATGATAAAGCCGTAAAGTATGCCGATGAAAATAACACAAGAAATCAAAGACAGCACCGTCATCATGACCCTGGACGGTGAATTGGACGCAAGTTCTTCCGTATTGCTGGACGAGGAGTTATCGGACCCGGAGATCATGAAGTACAGCAAGATTCTGGTGGACTGCCAGAACCTGCACTACATTTCTTCCGCGGGCCTTGGTGTGTTTATCTCGCACCTGCAGCGCTTCGAGGACGCCCAGATCAAGCTTATCTTCTACAACATGCAGGATAAGGTGCGCAACGTGTTTGAGATCCTGGGGCTCGACCTGCTGATGACCATCGTGTCTGATTACGAGGAAGCAAGGACCATTGCAAATGAATAACTCCATTCGGGTAAATTGTACTAAAAAAAACCTGAAGCTGATACGGGACTTCGTGACGGAGTATCTGAGGGCGCTCGCGCTGTCGGATATCCTCATGAACCAGATCGTGCTGGCTGTGGATGAGATATGCGCCAACCTCATTATCCACGCCAACCACGAGGACCCGAAAAAGTACATCACCCTGACGGTGCACCAACTAAAGGGGCAAGTTAAGTTCGAGATCGCCGACAACGGCCTGGCCTTTGAGCGTGCCAACTACAAAGAACCCAACATTCAGGAGCACATCCGCATGGGCAAGAAGGGCGGCGTGGGCATCGCGCTCGTGAACCGCATCATGGATAAGGTGGAGTTCGTTTCCAACGGCTCCCAGAACATCTGCCTCCTCTATAAAAAAATCAACTAAGGCCGCTGCATACTTTGGCTGCGCATTCACCGTTATCCGGGAACAAAAGCCGGTGCAATTGTATTATGGTGATAGTTTTTGACTTATCTGTCAGAAATTTTAACTAAAATTGCATACCCTGATCCCGGATCAGCGAAAGAAATAGTTTTGCTCTAATTTAACTTATGCGCAGCAACCAACTACTTGTAGCGGTAGCCGCCCTGGCCATTGCCGGCTGCACCGCCACCAAGAAGAACGACAGTAAAGAACCCGCAATCGCTACGCTTGGCTCCCAACCTATTCCTATCTCCGAGTTCCGCTACGTGTACGAGAAGAACAACAGCGGAAACGAGGATGCCTATACCCGCCAAAGCCTAAGCGATTACCTGGACCTGTACACCAACTTCAAGCTTAAAGTGCTGGAGGCCGAGAAACGCGGCCTGGATACCACCACGGCTTTTCAGCGCGAGCTGGAGGGCTACAAGGAGCAGCTGGCGCAGCCTTACCTGACAGAGAAGAGCGTGACAGACCAGCTGGTGAAGGAGGCGTATGAGCGGATGAAGCAGGAGGTGAACGCCTCGCACATCCTGGTCTCGGTGGCCTCGGACGCCACTCCGGAAGATACCCTGGCGGCCTACAACCGCGTGATGGAGCTGCGCCAACGCGCGCAGAAAGGCGAAGACTTCGGCAAGCTGGCACAGGAGCACTCGCAGGACCCTTCCGCCGCCGACAACCAGGGCAACCTGGGCTACTTTACGGCGCTGCAGATGGTGTACCCCTTCGAGGACGCCGCCTATAAAACAGCCGTAGGCCAGCTCTCGATGCCGGTGCGCACCCGCTTCGGCTATCACCTGATAAAAGTAAACGACAAGCGCGATGCGCGCGGGGAGGCCAAAGTGGCCCATATCATGGTGCGCTCCAAGCCAGACGCTCCGGCCGCTGACTCGCTGGCCGCCAAGCAGCGCGTGGACGCCATCTACCGCCGCGTGCAGAAAGGCGAAGACTGGGGCAGGCTGGCGACGGAGTTCTCAGAAGACGCCAACTCCGCCAGCAACGGCGGCGAGCTGCCGTGGTTCGGAACCGGCCGCATGATCCCGTCCTTCGAGGAAGCGGCCTTTGGCCTGCAGAAGCCCGGGGAGGTGTCGAAACCGGTTTACACGCCTTACGGCTGGCACATTGTAAAGCTGATAGAGAAGCGCAGCCTGCCGCCGTACGAGGAGATGGAGCAGTACCTGCGGAACAAGATCGCGAAAGACTCGCGCTCAGAGCTGAATAAAACCGCTTTCCTGAAGCGCATCAAACAGGAGAACAACTTTACAGAGAACACAGAGGCAAAAGCCGCTGCACTGGCAACGGCCACTGATGAGCTGCTGCAGGGCAAGTGGAGCTACAGCGCCGAAGACAAGGCCCTGAAGCAAACGCTTTTCACCATCCAGGGCAAGCCATACACTGTCGCTGATTTCTATACTTATGTACAGGAGCAGCAGCGCCCGCGCAGCACCGGCACCGCCACCCATGCCATGGGCCTGCTCTACGACAGCTTCGTGGACCAGATGCTATTTGAGTACGAGAAGAACAACCTGGCTAACAAGTATACCGATTACCGCATGCTGGTGCAGGAGTACCACGACGGCATTCTGCTCTTCCAGTTGATGGATGAGAAGGTGTGGTCGAAGGCTGTGGAGGACTCGGTGGGCCTGCGCAACTTCTTTAACCAGAACCGCGACAAGTATAAGTGGGGCGAGCGCGCCGACGCCATCGTGATCAGCGCCGCCAACAAAGAACTGCTGCAGCAGGCACAGCAACAGCTGGAGCAGCGCCGCTACCCCGTTACGTTCTCCAAGCTAACCGATATGCTGTTTGCCCAGAATAAGGCAGAGCTAAGCGCAGAGGGCAAAGCAGCGCTGCGTGAGATCGCGCAGATGCTGCAGAACAACGAGAGCCTGACGCTGGATGTAAACGGCCACACCGATGCACGCGAAAGCGCCAAGCTGGCTGACGCCCGCGCCGCCGCCGCTGTAGCCTACCTGCAGGAGCAGGGCGTGCCGGCAGCGCAGCTTAGCAGCAACAGCTACGGCAAGGGCAGGCAGGCAGGCCCCGACAACACAGAGACTGGCCGCCGCCGCAACCGCCGTGTTTCCTTCACGCTTTACACATCCGAGCTGGCCGCCCTGGCGGATAACCTGAACAAGAAAAACCCGCTGGCTGTGCAGATCACGGAGAAGAAGTTCCAGCGCGGCGAGAACAAGGCCCTGGATGCCGTAGACTGGAAAGCAGGCAGCTACACAATGCAGCAGAACGGCCGTGAGTACCTCATCATTGTTAAAGATGTGCTGGAGCCGGGCTACAAGGAGCTGGACGAAGTGCGCGGCCTGGCCATTTCCGACTACCAGAACTACCTGGAGGAGCAGTGGGTACAGGAGCTGCGCACGAAGTATCCGGTAGAGATCCGGGAAAGCGAGGTAGAGAAGCTGGTACAGAAATAGCCGGAGGCTGGTACCGTTTTTGCTCCGCCCTTCGGGTATTATCAGAATAAAGAAGTAAATTGTGCGTTGACTTTCAGCGTAAGTATAAAATAATCACAACATTGAAAAAGATACATCGTTTTGCCACCTCGGCCTTTGCGGCAGTTTGCCTCATCGTATGTTCTGCCACGGCTTTTGCCCAGGCACCGGTGCAGCGCCAGGTGGACGGCATTATAGCGAAGGTAGACAACAACGTAATTTTGCGCTCTGACCTGGAGTTTGGCTACCTGCAGTACCTGGCGCAGTCGAAGCAGCAGCCAAGCGAAGACCTGAAATGCCAGATCTTCACCTCGCTGCTGCAGGACAAGCTGCTGCTGGCCCGCGCCGAAATTGACTCGGTAACGGTGGAAAGCGGCATGGTGAACAGCCAGCTGGACCAGCGCATCCAGTACCTGGCCGGCCAGGTAGGAGGCACTGAGCGCCTGGAGCAGTACTACAACAAAAGCCTGAAGCAACTGAAGGACGAGCTGCGCAAAACCGTGCGCGAGCAGCTGGTGATGGAGAAAATGCAACGCACCATCACCGAGAAGGTAACTGTAACGCCGAAGGAGATCAAGAAGTACTTCAACGCCATCCCGAAAGACAGCCTGCCTTACTTCTCTACCGAGGTGGAGATCGGCCAGATTGTGAAGTTTGCGGAGATAGGCCGTGAGCAGAAACAGGAGGCACGCCAGAAACTGGAGGACCTGCGCAAGCGTATACTTGCCGGTGAAGATTTCGCGGCCCTGGCACGCCAGTACTCTCAGGACCCGGGCTCTGCCCAGTCTGGCGGGGAGCTTGGCTTCTTTAAGAAGAAAGAGCTGGTGCCAGAGTACGAGGCGGCCGCCCTGCGCCTGGAGCCGGGAGGCATCTCCAACGTGATCGAATCGCAGTACGGCTTCCATATTATCCAGCTGATTGAGCGCCGTGGGCAGGAGTTTAACACGCGCCACATCCTCATTAAGCCGGCCACGGCCACTGTAGACGTTGCCGCTGCCGCAGAGGAGCTTCTCAAAGTGCGCGAGATGATCCAGAGCGACAGCCTTACGTTTGCACAGGCCGCCAAAGAGCACTCTGACGAGAAAGACACCAAGGATAACGGCGGTATGCTGACCAGCCGCGCCACCGGCACCACCTACATCCCGATGGACCAGGTAGACCCGGCGATCTTCTTTGTGATTGACACCATGCAGGTAGGCGAAGTGTCCGAGCCTGTAGCCTTTACAACGCCCGACGGCAAGGAGGCCTCGCGCATTATCTACCTCAAGTCGAAGACAAGGCCGCACCAGGCGAACCTGACCGATGACTACCAGAAGATTGCCAATGCCGCACTGGCCCAGAAACGCAGCAAGGCTGTGAACGAGTGGTTCAAGAAGAACATCGGCACCGTATACATCGAAATTGACCCGGAGTACGAGGATTGTGGCGGACTCCAGCAACTAATGTAATAAGCTAATATGACGCAGTTCACCTCTGACAAAGAAGCAGCAGACGCCCTGTACCGCTCCTACCGCGAGCTCACCGATGAGATATCAAAAGTAATTGTAGGGCAGGAGGAGGTCGTGAGGCTGGTTCTCACAGCTGTTTTTTGTCAGGGGCACTGCCTGTTGGTGGGGGTGCCGGGGCTAGCCAAAACGCTCCTCATCCAAACCATCGCCTCCACGCTCGACATGAGCTTTAACCGGGTACAGTTCACGCCCGACCTCATGCCCTCTGACATCGTAGGCGCCGAGACGCTGGACAAGGACCGTAACTTCCGCTTCGTGACAGGTCCCATCTTCGCCAACATCGTGTTGGCAGACGAGATCAACCGCACGCCGCCCAAAACGCAGGCAGCCCTGCTGGAAGCCATGCAGGAGCATGCCGTAACGGTAGCCGGCCGCAAGTATGACCTGCCCAAGCCTTTCTTCGTGCTGGCCACCCAAAACCCCATTGAGCAGGAAGGTACCTACCCCCTGCCGGAGGCCCAGCTGGACCGCTTCATGTTTAACATTACGCTGGGCTACCCGAGCTATGAGTCGGAGCTGCAGATCGTAAAGAACACCACCGGTGCCAAGGTAAGCCAGCTCCGCAAAATCCTGCATGCCGACGATATACTTGCCTTCCAGCAACTGGTGCGCCGCGTGCCGGTAACAGACAATGTGGTGGAGTATGCCGTGCAGCTGGTGCATAAAACACGCCCCAACATGCCGATGGCCTCTAAGCAGGCCAACCAGTTTCTGGAGTGGGGCGCCGGCCCAAGAGCTTCGCAGCACCTGATTATAGGGGCCAAGTGCAACGCCATCCTCAATGGCAAGTACAGCCCGGATATCGAGGACGTGCAGGCTGTTGCCATGCCGATCCTGCGCCACCGCATTGTGCGCAACTTTAAAGCCGAGGCAGAGGGCGTTACCGAAGAGCAGCTTATCGGGGAGCTCATGTAGCAGAGCGGCTGCTGGCAGCCTCCTTCCTTAAGATGAGGCACGGCTATTTACCCGTAAAACATGTTAGCATTCCACCCAAATTGGTGTAATTTTGCACCTGCATTATTTTTCCAACATTACCTGATAAAGATATGGAAGCGGCTGCTTTATTCTTTCGCTTTAAAGATAACCTGGCGACTGTAGCCGGTGCGCTGAACAGCAAGCTGGAGGTTCGCTCAATGCCCTACAACACTTCTATTCCACTGGAAATAGACCTGCTGGCAGACGTCCTGCGCCTGCACGGCCTTGACTTTACATCGCCTACCCCGGGCACTGCCCGCCTGTTTGACTTCCAGCAGTGGTACGCCCAGAACGAGGCCCAGGTAAACGAGGTGATGCACCGGGTGCTGGACGACAAGAAGGCCTACATGAAAACAGCGACCGGCACCGTGCTTCAGAAAGAAATGCTGTACCGCCGCCTAGAGTACTTCAAGGAGGCGGCCCACACCCTGGAGGTTATGATGATCCAGCAGCAGCTCCACAGCCCGAAACATTTCAGCTATCCGTTCCTGAACGCCTAGCACTGCTATATAAAAACAGCAAAGCCGCTGCCCTTCTAAAAAGGCAGCGGCTTTGCTGTTTCTGGCGCTCTCACATCAGCCCAGATTACTTCCGTACAGAAGTATGGCTGTCTTTGGAGTGCTTCAGCTTTAGCTCCCCGTCCGGCTGCTGCTTCATGCTTTCGGCGGCCTGGTCACCGGCCGGCCCTTTAGCGATCAGCGTGCCGCCATCCACAGGGAACACAGCGCCCGTAACATACGAAGCCTCGTCCGAGGCCAGGAACAGGTACACGTTGGCCACCTCCTCTGGTGTGCCTCTGCGCCCCATCAGCGTGCCTTTGGTTACCATCTGCTCCATCTGGCTGTCCATGGGCCCTGTCTCCTTGTGCGTCCAGCCTGTGTCGATCGGGCCGGGGGCCACAATGTTGCAGCGTACGCCCTTCTGGGCCTGCTCGGCCGCCAGCCCTTTGGTAAAGGCGTGGTTAAAGCCTTTGGTGGCACCGTAAGGCGCATTCTGCGCAATGCCCAGTATACCGGACTCAGAGCCAGCCGTCACGATGTTCCCCTTTGTCTTCTGCAGCTCCGGAAGCGCCGCCTTGCTCATGGCAAACACTGTCTTGTTGTTGTTCTTCAGCAGGTAGTCGAAGGCTTCCTCTGAGTAGTCGGAGAGCATGTTTGTTTCCGGGAAGGTGCCGGCGTTGTTGATCAGAATATCCAGCTTGCCGTACTGCTTTACGGCAAGCGAGACGCAGCTCTCGGCGTTGGCCAGCACAGAAAGGTCCGCGTTGAACGGAATAGCCGTACCGCCCTCCTCCTGAATCTCCTTCACGACATCCTCTACCGGGTCCTCCGGCAGACCGGCCACTACTACTTTGGCCCCCTCTTTGGCGAACTTTTTACTGATGGCCTCGCCTATACCAGAGCCACCGCCTGTTACGATGGCTACTTTTCCTTCAAGTCTGTTTCCCATTTGCTTTCACGTTTTTTGTTTGTAAAATCACTCTTACTTGTAACGACAAACCTGGCAGGCAGTTGGCAAAAGTATGAGTTTGGCCAAAGGCAACACGTTTTACCGCGGTTAACGTACGACTGAACAGAGGCGGCTGCCTTTGGCATTCTATATCTTGATCTTTATGAACTACCTGTACAACACACAATCCAACACACTGGAAGAGCAGTTGGAAACACCCCACCTTGTACTTCGCCCTTACCAGGAGGGTGACGAGAGCGACTTTATGCGCCTGCTGCAGGAAAACACAGCCTACCTCCCCCCCGCTTTCGCTGGCCGGCTGGCACGGGTGCGCGCGCTGGACGACGCCCGCTCACAGGTACAGCAGCTGCGCACCGACTGGGACAACCGCAGAACCTTTGACTTCGGGGTGTGGCAAAAGGAGGATAAGAGCTACGTTGGCAACATTGCCCTCAAGAACCTGGACCGCTCCATCCCTAAAGCAGAGCTTGGCTTATACTTTACCGAATGGCCGGCGACACGCGACGTAGCCTTTGAGGCGCTGCAGAAAGTATTGGGTTTTGCCTTCGGGCCGCTAGGCATGAACAAGGTGTACCTGCGCTGCACCCAGGCGAACGAGAGCTTTGGCCAGGTGGCAGAAGGCTGCGGCTTTATGAAGGAAGGCGTACTGCGCTGCGACTACCGCGGGGCCGACTCAGACGAGCTGTTGGACCTGAGCTACTACGGCATGACGCGCCAGGACTTTGAGCAGGCACAGGAGCAGTGGCTGGAGACAGGCTCGGCCGCCATGGCATAGCCAAAAGAGCCAGTTACCCATACGGCTACTGCCGTGGGCGGGCTACAAAGAAGTCGGTGTTGAAGTTAAGGTAGAACCCACTGGAGAACTCCAGCTTCGGGTCGTTGAAATCCACCAGGGGCTCCAGGCGCAGGGTCAGGGTCAGGTTATCGAGCAGCGCGATGTCCTTCATCAACCGAAGGATCAACAATTCCCGCTCCTCCTCCAGGTAGTCCGGGTTCTTAAAGGTGGTAGAGGCTGACTGGTAGAGCCGCCCGCCCAGCTCCGAGATGTAGCCGTCGCCGCGCCAGTAGCTCAGCATCACGTCCTGGTACTTGGTATCGGCCCCGATGTTGACGTACAGGCCATGCCCCTGCTCGTAGGGCAGCTGCAGCTCATTGGAGAAATCCTTGAAACCGACCAGGTAGTTCATGGTGTAGAGGCGCTGCAGCACTCGGCGGCTATACTTCTTTTCCAGCTCCAGGCCAACAGCAACGTTCACCAGGGTGGTGAGCGGCAGTTCGGAGGCGTCTATCTGCCCGCCCTTGTGCTGCGCCGTAAACTGCAGCGGCAGCGTCAGGTACAGGCTGTCGCCCAGGTTGCCCCTCCCCTCCTGCTCCAGCAGGCGTATGGCAACGGCAGCGCCCCCGTGTATCTGCTCCTGCTCCTGCTCCCCCCTGTACAGCATGTTCACCCAGTCTACCCAGGCGTCCAGCCGCAGGCGCTGCGTGTGCAGCTTGTACTGGATGCCGTTCTCCAGCCGGTTGAGGAGGAGGCGCTCAAAGTCGTAGAGCGGCTCTATGTACCCGTGGTTCAGGTTACCCTCCAGCGTGCCGAAGAGCAGCTCCCACTGCGCCCGTTTCACCTTAACAGTAAAGGTTGGAGAGATGCTCTCGTAGCCTGAGGCGCCAAAGTCTTTCCAGAGCAAAGCGCCAGCCTCTACCTTTACATCAGCAGACGGTTGGTAGCTGAGTTTCGGGTTAAGTTGGTAGCCAAATAAAGTATAGCCGTCTGCAATTTTATTGAAGTACTCGTTGTTCTTCAGGAAGCCCAGCGCCTGCACCTCAATCCTAAGCTCATTAGCATTACGCTCCCGCACAGGCACTTGCTGCAGCAGGGCAGTGTTGTTTAATTGCGCTTCAGAAAAGTGACTAAATACCAGGAAAATCAGCAGAAAAAAAACTTTCTGAATACGCATAAAAAAGAGCAAAGGATGGCACAAAAAGAGGTGGCGCGATGTTATAATCAGACGGCGCTAATCAGCTAAAATAATTAGCAAAATACTTGCAAACTATTTTGCAGATTAACTCCGAATTCGTAATTTCACCTTCAATATAAAGCTAATTAACAAAACACACATGAGCGTAAGCAACGAAAAACTGAAGGCCCTGCAGCTGACCATGGACAAGCTCGATAAAACTTACGGTAAAGGCACCGTAATGAAACTGAGCGACAACAAGGTAGAGGACATTCCTGCTATCTCTACTGGTTCACTGGGTCTGGACATTGCTTTGGGTATCGGCGGTTTGCCACGCGGCCGTGTCGTAGAAATCTACGGTCCTGAGTCATCTGGTAAAACCACGCTTACCATGCACTGCATTGCCGAGGCGCAACGCAAAGGCGGTTTAGCGGCGTTTATAGATGCAGAGCACGCATTCGACCGGGTATACGCCCAAAAGTTAGGCATAGATACAGAAAACCTATTGATATCCCAGCCAGACAACGGGGAGCAGGCGCTTGAAATCGCTGACCACCTGATCCGCTCTGGCGCTATTGATATTATTGTAATTGACTCCGTGGCCGCCCTGGTACCGAAAGGTGAGCTGGAAGGCGACATGGGCGACAGCAAGATGGGTCTGCAGGCACGTCTGATGTCGCAGGCGCTGCGCAAGCTGACAGGTACGATCAACAAAACAGGATGTACCTGTATCTTCATTAACCAGCTGCGTGAGAAAATCGGTGTGATGTTCGGTAACCCGGAAACCACCACTGGCGGTAACGCACTGAAGTTCTACGCGTCTGTTCGCCTGGATATCCGCCGCATTGGCCAGATCAAGGAGAGCGCAGACAACATTACCGGTAACCGCACACGCGTGAAGGTGGTAAAAAACAAGGTAGCCCCTCCGTTTAAGGTAGTAGAGTTCGACATCATGTATGGCGAGGGCATCTCTAAAGTAGGCGAGGTGCTTGACCTGGGCGTTGAGCTGGGTATTGTGCAGAAGTCAGGTTCATGGTTCTCCTACAACGGCGACAAGCTGGGCCAGGGCCGTGACGGCGTGAAGCAGATCCTGCTGGACAACCCGGAGCTGATGGAAGAGATCGAAGGAAAAATCAGAGCCATCGTAAAAGGCGAGCCGGAGAAAGTGGCCGCCGCCCTGGACGATGCCGCTGCTGCAGCCGAATGAACTTTATTTCCAAATCTGAAGTAATTAAAAGGTGCTACCACGGTAGCACCTTTTTTATTTTATTCTAAATGAATTGATTAGCTACGTCACTTTTTTTAACTTAAGTTCCGAGAACAGTTGGTACAAAACTTGATAAATAACAGGTACAGAGACTAACAACCTTAACTGAAGGCAAATATGAAGAAGTTTTTTCCTGCACTCGTTATACTTTCATTAATCCTTTTTGGCTTTGCCACAAAAGACAGAATGCGCCAGCTGCCTAACGACAGCTTTGGCACAGGCGAGGTGCTTAAGTATAAGGTGCACTACGGCCCTATCACGGCGGCAGAGGCAGTGATCGATGTATCGCCTACCATTCACCGCGTAAACGACAGACCCTGCTACAAAGCCACTGTATACGGCAAGACCAACGGTTCTTTCGACCTGTTCCTGCGGATCCGGGATACCTGGCAATCCTACATAGATACCGCGGCCATTGTACCGCAGCGCTCCTTCCGCAACATAGAGGAGGGCAAGTACCGCAAGCGCGAAACCGTGGACTTTGACCACTACAGCAACAAGGCGCATGTAGAGAAGCAGAAGAAATCGAAGAAGGTAGAGAAAAAAAGCTATAAGATAACAGACAACGTGCAGGATATCGTGAGCGGGTTTTACTACCTCCGCACCCTGAACTATGATAAAATGCAGGTAGGCGACAAAACAACCGTGCAGGGCTTCTTCGATGAGGAGAACTTTAACATGGAGGTGGAGTACCGCGGACGCGAGGTGGTGAGCACCAAAGCCGGCGACATACGCGCCATCAAACTGGTGCCCCGCATGCCAAAGAACGAAATGTTTAATGGCGAGAACTCCATCGTTGTTTACCTCTCCGACGACAAGAACAAGATACCGGTCATGATCAAGGCCGAGATGTTTGTCGGCTCTGTGAAGGTGAACCTCTACGAGTATAAGAATCTCAAAAACAAATTAATGTTTGCCAAAAACTAACGCAAAGCCAGCCACCGAGCTGGCTTTTTGCTTGTTTGCACGCCAGGGAGAGGGAACAGGTATGTTAAGAAAACGTTATGTTTTATACCCTTCCCTTAAAATGATGTAATGTATAATATCTTTGTATTGGAAATTAGGTATTGCAGTAGGACTTAAAAGCTGGCAACACTGATATGGTTACAAAGCAAAAAGCGTCGGAGAGCGCTGGCTGTAGCACCCCTTTTACAAAACCCAAATCCTTTATATCGTGCAAACTGCATTAAATTACAAGATTTTAGTAGTAGATGACGATCCGGATATCGTGGAGATGCTACAGTACAACCTGAAACGGGAGGGTTATGAGGTAGCCACCGCCGATAACGGCAAAAAGGCCATTGATGTGGCCGGGCAAACGAAGCCGGACGTCATCCTGATGGATGTGATGATGCCCGTGCTGGATGGCATCGCCGCCTGCCGCCAGTTGCGCGAGATGAGCGACTTTCGCCAGACACACATCATCTTCCTGACCGCCCGCGCAGAGGAGTTCTCCGAGGTGGCCGCTTTTGAGGCCGGCGCCGACGACTTTATCACCAAACCGATCAAGCCCCGCGCGTTAATGAGCCGCCTGGCCGCCTTTGCCCGCCGCGACGCGCAGCAGGAAGAGGAAGACAAGGTAATTGAGGCGGGTGACCTGCGGATAGACCGCACCAGCTTCGCCGTGTACAAAGGCGAGCAGAAAATTACGCTCCCGAAGAAAGAGTTTGAGCTGCTGGCCTTTCTGGCCGCCACACCCAACAAGGTCTTCAGCCGTGAGGAGCTATTGAACAACGTCTGGGGAAATGATGTTTATGTAATTGCCCGCACCGTGGATGTGCACATCCGGAAAGTGCGCGAGAAAATAGGCGAAGACAATATCAAAACCATCAAGGGCGTAGGCTATAAGTTCAACACCGACTGATACATGAATCTGAATTCCCGTACGCTTGCCCTTTTAATATCACTGGCGGTAGCACTTGTGCTCACCGCCTTTCTTGCTTTAGCCAGCTACTTCTCCTCGCAGGGCCTGATGGTGGCGCTGGTCATTGTTTTTGTGAGCTGCTTTCTGCTCGTACACTTCTCCTACGAGGCACTGGTGTTCCGGGAGGTGAAGAACGTATACTCCAGCCTGGAGAAGCTAAAGCGGCAGGACTTTAAGAAAGTGGAGAGCCGGTCCACTTTCTCGGCCGACCCGCTCATGAAGATAAAGGAGGAGATTTACATGATCGCCGAGCGCAAGCAGCAGGAGATTGACGAGCTGAAGCGGCTGCAATCTATGCGGCGGGAGTTTCTGGCAGATGTTTCGCATGAGCTGAAGACGCCGATATTCGCCGCCCAGGGCTTCATCCACACGTTGCTGGATGGCGCCATGGATGACCCGGAGGTGCGCGAGAGGTTTCTGGAGAAAGCCGCCAAAAGCCTCGACGGCCTGGACGCACTGGTGCAGGACCTGATCAGCATCTCCCAGTTCGAAAAGGGCGTGGTAAAGATGGCCAAGCGCAACTTCGATGTTGTGCAGCTGGTGCGCGAAGTGGCCGAGCAGCTGGAGCAAAGGGCCTCCCAACACGAGATAACGCTGCATGTAGAGGCGGGCCCGCAAGAGCAGATTATGCTCTTCGCCGACCCTAACCGCATCCGGCAGGTGTTCACTAACCTCGTGGACAACGCCATCAAGTACGGGCGCAAGGGCGGCAACATCTGGATCTCCTTCGAGGAAGGCAAAAAGAAATACACCATCACGGTGAAGGACGACGGCAAGGGAATCGCCCAGGAGCATATTAACCGTATTTTTGAGCGTTTTTACCGGATAGACAAAAGCCGCGCCCGCGACACCTCCAGCACCGGCCTCGGCCTCGCCATCTGCAAACACATCATCGAAGCGCACCGCTCCATCATTGCCGTTAAAAGCGAAATCGACAAGGGCACAACCCTGCGCTTCAAGCTTCTGAAGGCGAAGCAGCTGTAGCTATCCCTGCATTCCGGCAAGTTTTAGAGGCGCATGCCACTGCCGTACGTTGCGAGGAAACGGCCCGCAGTGCCACGGCCTTCACTCTAACGCTATAGCGGCCAACCACGCAACCACTAAATTGCGTATCTTTGCAACATGCACGGCAGGACGAACAGCCGGGCCTGAATAAAGTATAGCAACACATGAAGTACCCGGTTTTTAAAGACCTGATCATATTTGAGAATGAGGATTACATCGTGGTAAACAAGCCACCGTTCCTCTCTACCCTGGAAGACCGCACCCCCAACACCACCAACCTGCTCAAGATAGCCCGGCAGTACAGCCCTGACCTGCAGGCCTGCCACCGGCTGGACAAAGACACCTCGGGCTGCCTGGTGTTCGCGAAGAACCCCGAGGCGTACCGCCACCTGTCGATGCAGTTTGAGCACCGCCAGGTTTACAAAGTGTACCATGCCGTGGTGTGGGGTGTTCATAAGTTTGAGGATGAGCTGGTAAACCGAGCCATTCTGCCAAACGCCAAAGGGGTGGCGCACCTGAACCCGAAAGGCAAGCCTGCCGAAACATACTTTACTACCCTGGAGAACTACAGCCGCCACACGTTAGTGGAGTGCATGCCCGTAACAGGCCGCCTGCACCAGATCCGTGTGCACCTGGCGTTTCTGGGAGCTAACATTGTAAGCGATACGCTCTATGGCGGCGAAAACCTTTACCTGAGCAACCTGAAGCGGGGCTATAACCTGAAGAAGGACACGGAGGAGCTGCCATTGATCAAGCGGTTCGCGCTGCACTCGTTCAACATCGGCTTCACGCTGCTGGATGGGGAGCCTATCAAAATTGAGGCGCCTTACCCAAAAGACTTCGCCGTGCTGGTAAAGCAGCTGCGCGCACATTAATTTTTTTGGACAAAGGAGTTAACGGCAAAGGCCAACAGAAGTGCAGGTACCTGGCTTCTGTTGGCCTTTGCCGTTTAGCTTTCAGCCACCGGTCTAACTCACCCGCAGCACAATTTTCCCGATGTTCTTGTTCTGCTCCATGTAGCGGTGTGCCTCGGCCGCATCTTTCCAGTCGTACACAGAATCAACCACAGGCTTTAGTTTCCCCTCTTTAAAAAGCGGAAGCGCAAAGCGGCTCATGTCCTCTGTCAGCTTTACCTGGTAGTCTCTGGTTCTAGCGCGCAGGGTGGAGCCCATCACGTGCAGGCGTTTCGAGAGAACCTTGCGCAGGTCAACGCCATCCACCTTACCGCCACCCAGATTGGCAAGTATAACCAGGCGGCCATCCAGGCGCAGGCAGTCCAGGTTCTGGTTAAAGTATGGCCCGGCAATAAAGTCCACAATCACATCCACCCCTTCGCTGTTGGTGTGCGCCAGCACCTCCTCCTCAAAAGGCACCTCTCTGTAGTTGATGGCCTTTTGGGCACCGAGGTCAAGGCAAGCCTGTATTTTCTGCTCCGATGCCGTAACCAGCACCTCGGCCTGCAAAGCCCGCGCCAGTTGTATAGCGGCTGTGCCTACGCCGCTCGCGCCGGCGTGTATCAGCGCCCGCTCCCCGGCCTGCAGCCTGCCCAGCCACACCAACGCCTGCCACGCCGTCAGGAACACTTCAGGGATGGAGGCGGCCTCTTCCATGCTCAGCTTATCCGGCACCGGCATGGCCATACCTTCGTCTATCACGGCGTACTCGGCGTAGCCGCCACCCGGCAGCAGGCCGAATACTTTATCTCCCTTCTTAAAGCGGGTACAGTTTACACCTGCTTCCACCACCTCTCCGGCTATCTCCAGGCCAAGTAAAGGGCTCCCTCCCTGGGGTGGCGGGTACTTCCCCTGTCGCTGCAGTGTATCGGCACGGTTAAGGGCGGTGGCATGTACCTTTACAAGAAGCTCGGTTGGCTTAGGCAGCGGCTGCTCGTGCTCTCCAAGTATAAGTTGCTCGGGCCCGCCGGGCTGTTTTACAAGTATGGCTTTCATGATATATCGTTGCTTGTTGGTATCGTATAGATAAGACGCCAGCCAGCGAAAGATGTTTCTGCTTATCAGCTAACCGGCGTCTCCGTAAAGGAATGCTGCAATAAACCAGCGGTAAGATTAATTACAAAGGAGGCGCTCTAAAATGCCCCCGGAAAAGCGCACCGGCAGGAGGCCTCCTGCGGGAACGGCTACAGGAGAGGCAGGAGTTGGGAGGCCCACCGGCTGGGGGCAACGGCCCTGAAACAGCTCGTTTCCCCATCGGCACCTTTACCTGTGCATGGCTTTCTGCCTTCTATGCGGCAGCTATCTGGCTGTCCTGTAGCATATTTAACACTATCTATTGCATATCAAATAAATAGCACCTATCTTTGTGTCCATTTTCCTAGAACCGAAAGTTCATAATTAAATAAATAAATCGCTTACAACCACTAAAAATGGATCATTTAAGTTATAAGACCCTTACTGTCAACAAGAAGACAGCCAACAAAGGCTGGGTGATTGTTGATGCAGGGCAAGGAAGCTTGGGTCGTGTGGCATCAGAAGTTGCCAAGATCCTGAAAGGCAAGCATAAGCCTTCGTATACTCCTTTCGCTGACTGCGGCGACAACGTGATCATCATCAACGCTGATGACACACGTTTCACAGGCCGTAAGTGGGATCAGAAGTACTACCTGACGCACACTGGTTACCCAGGCGGTCAGAAGAGAACTTCTCCACGTGAGCTTAAGGCTAAATCATCTACGCTGCTGGTAGAGCGCGCTGTTCGTGGCATGTTGCCTAAAAACAGCCTGGGTCGCGAGCTGTTTAGAAATCTTCATGTTTTTGCAGGAAGCGAGCATCCTTTTGCAGCTCAGCAGCCTAAAGAATTAACCCTCAATATCTAATTTAATGGAAGTTATCAATACATCTGGTAGAAGAAAAACCTCGGTGGCGCGCATCTACTTGACGCCTGGGCAAGGGAATATCACTATTAACGGTAGAGATATCAAGGAATACTTCCCTAGTGAAGTACTTCAAACTATTGTGAATCAGCCGTTTCAAACCTTAGAATCAATTGGCAAGTACGATGTGAAAGCCAATTTAAGAGGTGGTGGTGTAAGCGGCCAGGCTGAAGCACTTAGACTTGCTATCTCCAAAGCACTGGTAGTAGAAAACGCCGAGAACAAGTCAGCTCTTAAGAAAGAGGGCTTCACAACGCGTGACCCACGTATGGTGGAGCGTAAGAAGTTCGGTAAGCGCAAAGCTCGTCGTTCATTCCAGTTCAGCAAACGTTAATATTAAAGGTGTATCAACAACATGGCAAGTACTAATTATAAAGAATTACTTGAGGCAGGTGTTCACTTCGGTCACCTTACCCGCAAGTGGGATCCGAAAATGGCTCCATACATTTTCATGGAGAAAAACGGTATCCACATTATCGACCTGAACAAAACTTTGGTTGCGCTTGACGAGGCTACTGCCGCTATCAAGAACATCGCGAAGTCTGGTCGTAAGATTTTGTTTGTAGCTACTAAAAAGCAAGCGCAGGAAATCGTGGCAGAAGAGGCTCGTCGCCTGAAGATGCCTTACGTTACTGAGCGTTGGTTAGGTGGTATGCTTACAAACTTCGCTACCGTGCGTAAGTCTCTGAAGAAAATGTCTACCATCGACAAAATGATGAAAGACCCAGAGCAGTCTAAAGCACTGGCGAAGCGTGAGAAGCTGATGCTGTCTCGCGAGCGTGAGAAACTGGACCGAGTACTGGGCGGTATTGCCGACCTGTCTCGCCTGCCAGCTGCTCTGTTCGTAGTAGACGTGAAGCGTGAGCACATCGCGGTTAAAGAAGCTCAGAAGCTGAACCTGCCAGTTTTCGCGGTATGCGACACTAACTCTAACCCAGAGCTGGTAGACTTCCCAATCCCTGCAAACGACGACGCTTCTAAGTCTGTGGCCCTGATCGTATCGATCGTAGGCAAGGCTATCGAAGAAGGTCTGTCTGAGCGTAAAGTGGACAAAGAGGAAACAGAGCGCAAGCGTTCTGAAGAAGAAGGCATCAAAGCGAAGCAAGAGGCTGACGAGCAATAAGAAGTAATTCATATTGCACTATATCAAACTGAACATTGGGCACAAAGGCTTCAATGTTCAGTTTGTTTTAGGGGATTAGGAAAGACACAGGATAAAAGACCTATGACACAAGACTTCTTGCTGTTATCTTTTACTGAAGTGCTCCCTCCCTATCCCAACAAAGATTTAATTTATAATTCATAATTCTTAATTATAAAAAGATGGCTATTACAGCACAAGACGTTAACAAACTCCGCCAGGAAACCGGAGCTGGTATGATGGACTGCAAGAAGGCGCTTACAGAAGCTAACGGCGACTTTGAGGCAGCTAAAGATATCCTGCGTAAGCAAGGTCAGAAAATCGCCAGCAAGCGTGCTGACAACGCTACCTCTGAGGGTATCGTGCTGACACACGTAAGCGCAGACGGTTCTAACGGTAAGGTAATTGCCCTGGCTTGCGAAACTGAGCCAGTGTCTAAGGTAGAAGACTTCCAGAACCTGGCGAAAGCTGCTATGGAGGCTGCCGTTTCTACAAACGCTTCTTCTAAAGAAGAGCTTCTTGCTGCTCCTCAGGCTGATGGCCGTTCGCTGCAGGACCACATCACTGACCTGATGGGTAAAATCGGTGAGAAGATCGACGTTATCGCTTACGAGACTGTGTCTGCTGAGAAAGTTGTTTCTTACGACCACTCTAACGGCAAGCTGGGTGTGTTGGTAGGCCTTACTAACACAGGCGGCACTGACGTAACTGAAGTTGGCAAAGACGTAGCGATGCAAATTGCTGCCATGAAGCCAATCGCGGTTGACAAAGACGGCGTTGACTCTGCAACTGTTGAGCGTGAGATCGAAGTTGGTAAAGAGCAGGCGCGTGCCGAAGGCAAGCCAGAGGCTATGCTGGAGAAAATCGCAATGGGCAAGCTGAACAAGTTCTACAAAGACAACACCCTGTTGAACCAGGACTTCGTGAAAGACCCTTCTGTTTCTGTAGCCAAACTGCTGGACAACACAAACAAAGGCATGACTGTAACTGAGTTCAAGCGTGTAGCTATCGGTTAATTTCAGCTGAAATGATAAAGAAAAAGCCCGCCGAAAGGTGGGCTTTTTTGTTTTAGGAAAGTCTGGGCTAAAAGGGGGGTAGCTGCTTAGCAGGTGTTGGGGAGTGTAATTTAAACTGTGTCAATTCCTGATTTCCATTTACTGGCCCTGTTGGTGTACTGGTGTGAATCCTTACAGCAACAGGGCCAAACTTTTGAAGTGCGGCTCACTTCAAGTCCAGCTGCATCCTGTCCCCGAACCAGATGGAGAGCTGCTGTGCCGTCTGGCTCCAGTTTGAGAGCGGCATGACCCATTTTTTGCTGATGTTCTGGTGCGACAGGTAAATGAGCTTCAGCAGGGCCATGTCCGAGGGGAAGGCCCCCTTCGTCTTAGTCACTTTCCTGACCTGGCGGTGAAAGCCCTCAATGGTGTTGGTGGTGTAGATCAGGTGGCGGATCGGCCCGGCGTACTTAAAGTACGTGCTGAGCTTTTCCCAGTTCCGCTGCCAGCTATCGAGCACCTTGGGGTACTTCTTGCCCCAATTCTCCTCCAGCTCCAGCAGCCTGAGCTCGGCCAGTTCCTTTGTCTCTGCCCGGTACACGGGCTTCAGGTCCCGGATAAACTCCTTCTGGTCCTTGGAGCCCACATACTTGATGCTGTTACGGATCTGGTGGACAATGCAGCTCTGTACTTCAGCCTGTGGGAAAACACTGCTGATGGCTTCGGCAAAGCCTTTCAGGTTATCGATGCAGGCAATGAGCATATCCTCCACGCCCCGCTGCTGCAGGTCGGTGAGCACACTGAGCCAGAAAGTGGCCCCTTCGCTTTCGGAGACGTACACGCCCAGCAGTTCTTTGTGGCCGTGGCGGTCGATGCCCAGGATGTTGTAGACCGCTTTCGAGACGGTGCGCCCTTCCTGCCGCACCTTGTAGTGCATCGCGTCGAGCCAGACGATGCAGTAGAGCGGGTCCAGCGGCCGGGCCTGCCACTCCTTCACCTGGGGCACGATCTTCTCGGTTAGGGCGGCCAGGGTGTCGTGGGAGATGTCCATGTCGTACGTCTCCTTGAGATGAGCCGAGATGTCCCGCAAACTCATCCCCAGCCCGTACATGCTCAGGATGCGGGGCTCCAGGTTCTCGGCCAGCACCGTCTCCCGCTTTCGGATGATTTGCGGCTCAAAGCTGGAAGAACGGTCGCGGGAGCTCTCCACCTCGATCACCCCGTCCGAGGTGCGGACCTGCTTTGATACTTTGCCGTTGCGGCGGTTGCCCTTTTGCCGCTGCTCATCCGTCAGGTGCAAGTCCATCTCCGCATCCAAAGCGGCTTCCAGGAAATGTTTCAGCAAAGGGCCAAGCGCGCCGTCTTTGCCAAAGGTGGGTTTGCCGCTCCGGAACTCTTCCAGGAACTGGCGCTTGATCTTTTCCAGATCCAGCTCATTTTTCTCTTCCATGGTAACTGTGTTAAAGGTAATACTACTAATCCTTTGACACAGTTTATTTTACAGCCTCAGGTGTTGTTGTGCACCTGTCTATAGTTTTATTCTTTCCAGCTTATACCCTTTCTTCTTCAGCAAATTCAGTAGCCCATTTTTGCCGCCCAAGTGTCCCATGCCTACTGCAAAAAATATTCTGTCTTCTTTCACTAAGCTTTCAACATCATCTAACCAATTTAGTGTTCGCTGGTCGACTAATAGCTTCCGTGTTTCATGCCCAAGTTGTTTATCTAAGAACTCATTAGCGAAATACTCTATTTGTTCGCTGTTGTAAATGCTAATTAACAGCTCAAAGTCTTTTACTGTCTGTTCCTTAGTATTACTTTCATTTTGATGCGGAACCTTACCTAAAACATCCAGTACTTCTTTCGCGTTTTCCAGCCCTGTTGTTCTTATACCATTGCTGTCGGCTACACTGATCAACTCACCCTCCATGTTTCTCAACTTGTATTTGCTAGCAATCATTTGGTATGCTTTTAAGTCAACCTTGTGCTTATCACCTCGAAGAAAATTTCGCTGGTCTTCCACATTCTTTAAATCTCTCTCGAGTGCCAATGTTTTGCATGTTCTCAGGGCCGAAAAAACTTTTTCGCTTACTATTACTCGCCCGTGCGGATATTCATGCATTGTACCAAATACGAAAGCTTCCTTTCCGTCCTTTGAAGTAATTTTCCAGAAAATCCCTGATTTCGTTTCTCGTTCTGTCGAACAAGAAAATATCAAAATAATTACCCACCAAAGTAGAAACTGAAACTTCTTCATTTATTCTGGTATAGCGCACAACGGACTTGGCTAAGGCACGTTTTAATGTGCTTTAGGTGTGGTTAGGCGTTGTGTTTTTTACCTTGTTTTAGAAAAAAATTAAGTAACTCTTTTTTTTCTTCTTCCAATTCATCAAATATTAACCTTGCAGCATCAAAATTATTTTTGAGATGGTCAATTGAAATTGAAGCTATCATTGCTGTTAATTCAGCCATTACAAAAGAGGAATTAACTAGTTCTTCAGGTCTTTTAACATAGGTCCTAATTTGAAGCACACTAATAAATTCAGAATGAGCATAGTTAGACTGAAGTTTCCAAATATTTTGATATAGTTCTGGATTCAAATCTATAAGCTCTAATAAAGTAGTTAAATTCTTTTCTGTCGCGCAGCCTTTTAAATACCTCTCTTGCTGCTTTATTTCTAAAAACTGAAAGTAACTATTGTTTTTAAGCTTATTTTTTAAGTTTAATAATTCTTTGTTTTCATTACTGAGTTGGTTAGACGACTCGTCATCAAAAGCAACCAAGTTTTTCTGTCTTCTGCTTAATCCATCAATCGCATAAATCAAAAATCTAAATTCTTTCCTAGATTCATCAACATTGTCAAAGTATAAATAATAAATCATCAGATAGTTTTCTATGATAGCTCTAGTTAAAATATTGATTGAACTTATATCTAAAATATCTAGACGATTATCATTGAAGGATACCGAAGTTTTGTTTAGTAGTTTTACTATACTTGAAATATGAAGGGAAAACTTAAAATATAGTGTTTCTATAGGATGCTGCCAGTACTCAATTTTAGTTTTATAAGTATGAAGATTATCAATTTGTCCTATGACAATCTGATTAAAGAGAACAAGTATGTTACTGATTTCTTTAATAGGATAATTATCTCGACTAAGTAAGTAATTAAGTAGTGTCATCTTATATTATGCCTAACTAGCTGCTAAAAGGAACTAGCTTCACCCATTCCTTCTGACCGTACTTACAAAGGCATCGCGCATGTCTACAAAGCGGTTTACAACGGCTTCAATGAATTCTTCATCTACGAGGGCTTTGGCCCCTTCATCTCCCATTATTTCCGTTTCCTCAATTTTATAGATCTGCTCCAGGTTGGCTTTCTCCAGCTTCAGGATATACTTGCCGTTGTAGGAGTGCAGCGTGATCTTCACGTGCGGGTTTGGTATGTCGGCTACTACTCTCATAGTTCTAATGTGATAACTGATTTATGTGATAATTTTGAATCTGCGTTTAGGAGAGCTCCCCTCTCCCCTGCCCCTCCGAAAGGAATCCGGAATGCAATTTTTATCCTTACTCTAAAATCCCTTTGTCAGGCAATCAAGCCTCTTCCTCAATCTCAATCCCCATCAGCTGCATGAGTTTGCTGGCGTTAAAGCTGCGGCAGAGGCCGGGCGTCAGCTTATAGTCAAAGTTGATCTCGTTGCCGATGATGTCGCTATTGAAGCTGAAGTTTTTCACGCTGCCGGGTAGCTCCTGTTCCATCGCGCCCAGCTCCAAATCGTGGGTGGAGATGAGGCCGGCGGCATTGCGCTTGTGCAGCTGCCGTATCAATGACATGGCCCCGAGGTGGCGGTCGCGGGAGTTGGTGCCTTTCAGTATCTCGTCGAGCAGGTAAAACACCGGCTGCCCCTGCTCTGTAAGCTCCAGCAGCACGCGCAGGCGCTTTAGCTCGGCGTAGAAAGAGGAAGTGTTTTCGGCCAAGTTATCGGCGGTGCGCATGGCTGTGTATACCTGTGCCGGGGCAACGGTTATACTTCGTGCACAGGCCGGAGCGCCCATCAGCGCCAGCACCATGTTGATACCCACGGTACGTAAAAAAGTCGTTTTGCCCGACATGTTAGAACCCGTGATAACAATGGTGTGCCCGGCTCCCTGCATCTCAAAATCATTGGAAACAGGCCGCACAGAGAAAATGAGCGGGTGCGCCAGCGCTGTTGCCTGGTAAAAGAACGGCACCTGGCTCAGTTGCGGCACGGCGTACTGCGGGTGCGCATGCTGAAAGGCGGCTATACTTGTTAAAGCTTCGAACTCAGACAACACGTCCAGGCTATGCTCCAGTTGCTGCAGGTGCTGCCCTTTCCAGCTCTCCAGCCGGTACATCCACACAAAGTCCCACATCAGCACCGTGTTCAGGAAGAAGGCCATTAAGGTACTCAGGCGCCAGGAGAAGAAATCGATGATGCTGGCCAGCTTGTTTATACTTACAGAGGCTTTGGTGCCGGAAGCGGAGAGCTGCTGTTGCAGAGCCTGTAGCTTGGGTGCCGTAAACGATTGCTTCTCTATGTGCTGGAGCTGCTTTGTGTAGCTGCGGATTGCTTCGTAAATGCCTATGCTATTCTCGTAGTACTCATCCCGCTCCACCCTGAACCGGTAAGCAAGCAGAAACTGCACGAGCAGAAATGCGACCGGAATCCAGCCGCTCATGCCGTAGAGCCAGGCAGCGATGGCCGCCAGGGTAAGCACGGGCAGGATCAGGATAAGCGGCCTTAGCCAAGCGTGCTGGCGGAAAAAAGCCTTGCCTGAAAACCAGTTGATAAACGTTGCCGCCGACGCCTCATCGTGCTTGTAATGCATCGGAAGCGCCAGCGCCTCCTGCAGCCAGTCCAGCCGGTCATCCGCAGACAGCTCTGCCGCCGCCTGTTGCCGTTGCAGCACCTCCTGTGGCGCTGCAGCCTGCCGTAGCCAGGAGGCTAGCTTCTCCTTCCCCACGCTGGTTACAGAGCGGTTAAGCAGCTGAAACAGCGAATTCTGCCCAAAAATATCAAGGTCCGAACTGTAGGGATGGTGGTCGTCTACGAACTCCTGCCCGCTATCGAACCGGCCCAGCTTGCCCTGTAGCCGCTCTACCTCCTGCTCATTCACCAGCCGCAGCAGGCGCAGTTGCTGGTAAGTAAAGTCCAAGCGGCTGTGCCAGCGCATGACAAGTATGAACACCAGGTAAAAGAACAGAATGGCGGCAGCTCCGGCGGTGTTGCTGTCGGTGCTGAAGAAGTAGTAGGCCAGGCCTGCTCCAGCAATAAACACGGCCACGCGCAGCCACGAAACGGCTCCTGACTTGGCGGCTGCTTTTTTCTCTTGTTCGGCAAAGCGGGAAGCCCTGCCCAGGTATAAATTCTCTCTGCTTTCGCTCACGGAATATGATGGCTATACTTTAATCGCCAATGGTGGCAATACATTTTAACTCGATGGCAATGGGTGTAGGCAAGCTGTTTACCTCTACAGTGGTGCGGCAGGGCTGGTTGTCTTTAAAATACTCCGCATAGATGCGGTTGTAGGTTGCGAAGTCGTCTTTCATGTTGGTCAGGAAAACAGTAACGTCGATCAGGTTCGCCCAACCGGAGCCGGCATCCTCCAGAATCGCCCGCACATTTCTGAAGACGGAGTGGCACTGTGCCTCGATATCGTAGCTCAGGATGTTGCCCTGCTCATCCAGTTCCACACCCGGTATCTTCTTCGTTCCCCGCTCCCGCGGCCCCACCCCCGACAGGAAGAGCAGGTGCCCTACCCGGCGCGCATGCGGGTACAGCCCCACCGGCTCCGGCGCCTTGTTTGAGTTGAGTAGTTCTTTTTCGTTTGCCATAGCCAAATATACTTTAAAATACACAGGGATGCTTTGTACGCACAAAAACAAAAAGAGCCGGCGGGCGCCGGCTCTTTTTCACCTTAAACAAACTATTCTTAATGCGTTCTTCCTATTTCGTAAACTTCACATCGCCGTACTTGGAGTTGATGCTTACCACGCCCTTCGGCGAAGCACCTCCGAACCTTCCTTTGTATTCCGCTGAGGTATAGCTCTTTTCAAGTGATGTTATAGTAACCAACGACTTATCTACATTAAAGTTTCCAAACCGCACATTTACATCAAAGTTGAAGGCGGCATTATCCGCGAAGTGCAGGTTAACGGGGGTAAACCCGGTGTCCAGGGAAATCCTGCGGATGTTCTTGCTGATGTTGTCTATTCTGAAGGAGCCGTACTTGATATCCATCTCCATTGTTTCCTCCAGGCTCCCAATCTTAAAGTCGCTGTACTTGGAGGAACCCTGCAGGCCTCCGGCCTCCCCAACTTTCATGTCGGCGTAGGCCACGCTGATGTTGCCCCCGTTAAAGTAGGTGCAGCTGCCGGAGCCGTAAGCTAGTTTAACCGAGTTTCCTGCGTTTGCCAGCCGGTCGCACTTCAGGGCCCCGTAGCGCAGGTCAATGTCGGCTTTGCCTTTTAAAGAAGCCAGGTAGATATCGCCGAAGCTGTTTTTCACCACAACGGCGTTGTTCTCGGGCATGTACACCGTGTAGTTTATCTCCAGCCCTTTGCTGTTGTTACGCCCGTTAATGTGCATGGGGGCCAGCTTTGTGCGGAAAGCATAGGTGCTTCCCTGGCGGCTTTCCATTACACTCACGTTGTTTAGCATCTCCTGGGCTATGGCCTCGGAACTGGCACGGGCGATGATATCCACTTTCACCCGGATTTCGTTTCTGTCCCAGGTGTTCACATGCACTTTGCCCCACTCGTTCTCAATGCCCAGCACATCGCTGCCGTTCACTTTAAAGGTCTTCTCTATGGTTCTGCGCTTCTCCGCGTCAAAGGCCGCTTCGGCTCCGGCATTGCCGGTTTGCACCGCTATGTTCAGCTTTGCCAGCTCCTTTAGCTCTGGCATAGCCAACGGAACTTCCAGCAGCGCCAGCTGCTTTAGCTCGTTCAGGTCCTCCAGGTTTGCCATCACCTCCGACTGCAGGCTGGAGAGGTCCAGGTTTAGCGACAGGGTGGTGGCAGGGCAGGTGTCCTGGTCTTTGTCTTGTGCCAGCGCCATAGCAGGCAGCAGGGCCAGCACCAGCGTATAGCGTAGAGTTTTAAGCATTCGTCGTATCATCGTTCTTAGGTTCTGTAGTAGGCTCTTCGTTTATTTTCTCCAGGCTCTGGAGCACTTCCAACTGCCGGTTCAGCACCTTAATCCGTATCTGCAGGTTCTGGATCAGGGCTCCAACAATCTCATCGGTATTCGGGGTGGTGTAAAGCTGCTTCTTCAGTTGCACATAGCTGCTGTCGAGGCGGGCAAGTTCTTTGTCTATCACCTGCTGCTCATCCAGGCCCAGCACTTTCAGGTCGTACGCACTTAACTGCGACCTCTTCTCTTCGATCTGGCTCACATAGTAGGCCTCTACCTCGGGCAGCTCCGGAGCAATCGCATTTATACTTTGGGTGGCGGCAAGGGTGTTGGCGGTGTCAGGTGCTTGCTGCTTCATCAAAAACAGCGTAAGGCCGCAGCCGAGCAGCAGGACCACAGCCGCCGCCACCCGCATAAAGAAGTAGTCGGCGCTAAAGTTGGCTCGCTCACCAAACCTGATGCTGATTACCTTCGCCTCCTGCTTTGCGGGCATATCGGGTAAGTCCTGGCAGATCTGCTGCCAGAGCTCTGGCCGGGGCTCAAAGACGTCGAACTCCTCCCGGTTGTCCTGCACAAACTTCTCAAATTTATCTTCCATGGTAGTAGTACCTCATGTATTCCTTATTTTAATCCCTCAGCCCGCAAACTGCGGCTCTTTCATGATCTCAAGCAGCTTTTTCCGGGCCCTGCTGTACTGCGACTTTGACGTTGACTCCGAAATGCCCAGTATCTCGCCAATCTCGGCATGGTCGTAGCCTTCCAGCAAGTACAAGCTCAGCACGAGCCGGTAACCGTCCGGCAGTTTCTGTATGGCCCGCCGCACCTGCTCTATTTGCCATTCGGGCTCATCGTCGCTTTTCTCATCCGGCACCCCGGCTACCAACCGCTCGTCCATCGGCACCAACTCTGCGCGGCGCTTGCGGATGGCGTTGATAGCCGCGTTCACCACTATCTTCTTCAGCCAGCTGCCGAAGGATGCCTCTGCCTTGTAGCTGTGCAGGTTCTTGAAGGCACTCACAAAAGCCTCCTGCAGCACGTCCTCCGCCTCGGCATAGTCGTTGGTGATGCGCATGCTCACGTTGAACATAGCCTTGGCATACAGCTTGTACAGCTCGTACTGCGCCCTGTGCTCGCCGCTTTTACAGCGCTCGATCACAAGGTGGTTTACATCCTGATAGCCGCGTTTCTCCAAAGTCCTATGCTTAATCGGTTAAGCAAGCGCTGCCTGCCTTTACATCTTGTTCATATCGCCTCTCCCATTCTCTGCCCTAAAGACAGCCACAGAAATGCGAGGTTGCATTAAGTTGCAAAATTTTTCCGGAAGTTTTTCGTTCAGCCACTTTTCCACATTATCCACATCCTGTTGTTAATAACGCAGAAGCGATGCATCTTATTCAGTATCTTTCTGTTAGGGTAAAAAGTTAGGATAACACAAGAGGCAAAAGCGCGTTGACAGCGTTTCGCAGCAGCGCTACCAGAGGCTCCCTTCCTAGTTTTCCACATATCCACATGCAGTTTATACACAATTGTGGATAACTGTGCCATACCCTGTGGATGAAACTGTTTTTCGGGGGAGGATGCCTGGCCTCAGCGCTGTGTAAGAAGGGGCAGAAAGCAACAGCACGACACATCATTGTAGAACAAACGGCTACTAACTGGCTACAACAAGCAAACATTACACACTAAACGTGTAAACATGCCCTTGCCTGACACAGCCACACGTTATGCACAAACCTATGGCGTTATCTTCCTTAACAAGAAAAGCCAGCCCCTCATCGGGGCTGGCTTTCGTTAAATGTATGTGTAGCTCTCAGAACCAGGCAGGTTGCCCGGGCCCGAAGTTACTAGTCCATAATGTCAAACTTGATGCCTTGGGCAAGTGGCAACTCGCGGCTGTAGTTGATGGTGTTGGTCTGGCGGCGCATGTACACCCTCCAGGCATCGGAGCCGGACTCGCGGCCACCGCCTGTTTCCTTCTCACCACCGAAGGCGCCACCTATCTCGGCACCGGATGTCCCGATGTTCACGTTAGCGATTCCGCAGTCGGAGCCCCAGTGGCTCAGGAAGGCCTCCGTCTCGAGCAGGTTAGTCGAGAAAATTGCAGAAGACAAGCCCTGGCGCACGCCGTTCTGTAGCTCCAGTGCGTTTTCTACGTCGCCGCTGTACTTAATCAGGTACAGAATCGGGGCAAACGTTTCCTCCTGCACCATTTCGTAGTGGTTCTCCGCCTCCACAATGGCAGGCTTCACATACGTGCCGGTTTCGTAGCCTTCGCCACGCAGCACCTCGCCGCCAGTCAGCAGAGTGCCTCCCTCCTGCTGTACCTTCTCCAGGGCGCTTGTAAAGGCACTCACCGCGTCTTTATCGATCAGCGGGCCTACCAGCGTAGTGCTATCCAGCGGATGGCCGATTGGCAGGTTCGGGTATACTTTCAGCAGGCGCTCCTTTACCTGCTCGTAAACGTTCTCGTGGATGATCAGGCGGCGGGTGGATGTGCAGCGCTGGCCGCAGGTACCCACGGCGCCAAATACAATCGCGCGCAGAGCCATTTCCATATCGGCACTCTCGGTAAGTATGATGGCGTTATTGCCTCCCAGCTCGAGCAGCGATTTGCCCAGGCGTGCGCCAACGGCCTCTCCTACCTTTTTACCCATTCTGGTGGAGCCTGTGGCTGACACCAGCGGTATGCGCTTGTCGTGGCTCATCAGGCTGCCGATCTCCGCATCCCCGATAATCAGGTTAAAGATGCCCTCCGGCAGCTCGTTCTCGGCCAGTACCTCCCGGATGATGTGCTGGCAGGCCACACCGGTCAGCGGGGTCTTCTCAGACGGCTTCCAGATCATCACGTCGCCGCACACGGCCGCCAGCATGGCGTTCCAGCTCCAAACAGCCACCGGAAAGTTGAAGGCAGAGATAATGCCCACAATGCCCAGCGGGTGGTACTGCTCGTACATGCGGTGCTGCGGGCGCTCCGAGTGCATGGTGTAGCCGTGCAGCTGGCGCGACAGGCCAACAGCAAAGTCACAGATGTCGATCATCTCCTGCACCTCACCCAGGCCCTCCTGATAGATCTTGCCCATTTCGTAGCTTACCAGCTTGCCCAGCGCCTCCTTGTGCTCACGCAGCTTCTCGCCGATCTGGCGCACGATCTCGCCACGCTTCGGGGCTGTTACCTTGCGCCACACCTTAAAGGCCTCCTGGGCCTGCTGCACTACCTGTTCGTAGTCCTCGGCGGTGGCCATGTTCACGGTAGCGATCGGGCTGCCGTCTGCCGGCGAGGTAATGGTACGGGTACTGCGGTTCTCCTGGCCGCCCCAGCTAAGGCCGGTGCTGTAGGCAGGGTTTACTTCTTTGATGCCCAGTTGCTGCAGCACATCCGCCAGTTCTTTCGCCAGTGGCAAAGCATCTATCGTCTGTTTCATGGTTTTATATCTTTCGTTTAGGTTGATAAAAGGGTCTTATACAAAGCTAAAAAATAAAAAAGCTTCTGCAAGGCTGCAGAAGCTTTCTGTGTTGATACGGTATTGTTTCTTAACCTTTTCCGATCGGGTAATAAGCCTTCAGGCCGTCTGGGTAAACACCCTCGATATAGACTACGCCGCTTTCCAGGCTCTTCAGGTACTTCTCCACATCGGCTGGCTCATTCACCTCATACTTATCGATTCTGGTGATGATAAACCCGTCTTTCATACCTGTATCGCGGAACTTGCTGCTGCGCACACCGGTGATCTGAGCGCCGCCATCGATGCCCAGCTTTCTCATTTCCTGCTTGCTTACCGGCTCAAAAGTGGCACCGTCGAAAGTAACAGCCTTGGCTTCGCTGCGTTTTACCAGCTCTGTGCTGTTCTGGCGGTTTTTCAAGGTTACTTTCGCTGATCTTTCCTTGCCATCCCGCAGGTAAGACACAGTCACCTTATCGCCGGGGCGATAACGGGCCACCTGCTCCAGCAGCTGCGACGACTTGGCTACCGGCACGCTGTTAATGGCCGTAATCACGTCGCCAGACTTCAGGCCGGCTTCCTCTGCACCGCTCTTTTCAGCCACCTGGGCAATGTACACGCCGTTCAGTGTCTTCAGGCCTTTCTCCTTGGCAAAGGCGGCGTCAATCTCCTGGATAGAGGCACCCAGCAAGGCGCGCTGCACCTCTCCGTACTTCAGCAGGTCATCCACCACCTTACTCACGATGGACGAAGGCACGGCAAAAGAGTAACCGGCAAACTGTCCCGTCTGCGAGGCAATGGCCGTGTTGATACCCACCAAGTCACCGTTCAGGTTTACCAGGGCTCCACCGGAGTTACCGGGGTTCACGGCGGCATCCGTCTGGATGAACGACTCGATGCTCAGGTCCTGATTCTGGCTGGTGCGCAGGATATTGATGTTACGGCCTTTGGCACTCACGATACCAGCCGTTACCGTAGAGGTCAGGTTCATTGGGTTGCCCACGGCCAATACCCACTCGCCCACCTGCAGGTCATCGGAGTTTCCGTAGCGTATGGTAGGCAGGTTCTCTGTCTCTACCTTCAGCAGGGCAACGTCGGTCGTAGGGTCGGTGCCTACCAGCCGGGCTTCAAACTTACGCTTGTCGTCCAGCACCACCTCTATTTTATCTGCCTTATCAATTACGTGGTTGTTAGTAACGATGTAGCCGTTAGAGGCGATGATCACCCCTGAGCCAGAGCCCATCTGCGGGCCCCGCGGCACGCGCTGGCCAAAGCCATCGCCGAAAAACTCACGCAGGAAAGGGTCCATCTGGCTGCTGTAGCTGTCAGAGCTGCGCACACTGTACTCGGTCATCACGTGCACCACGGCCGGCGTAGACACAGATGCGGCCTTCACAAAGTTCAGGCCCTCCGGCACAACGGCACTGCTGCTGCGCATAGCACTGGTATAGCGTACATTGGGGTACTGCTGCTCTGTTTGTACAACCTGCTCTTCTTCCAACATCTTGTAGCTACCCACAGCCACACCACCACCTACAACGGCCGAAAGCGCGACGCCAAGTATAAACTGTTTCGTCTTCATGTAGTTAGTTTTAGTCTTTACTTTATAATCTATATATTAAGTCTTCTCTATATTACTCTTAAGTAACGCTACAACAGTATACGGTAGTATACACTTTGTTGATAGTTGCATCACTTACATCTCTTTATAAACAAAAAAGAGGCCAAACATGCTGGCCTCTTTTGCGCGGTTTTGTTTCGTTAAGCTTTTTTTGCCTCTTTGTTCTCTGCAGCTGATTTCTCCTTCTGCTTGTCGCCCTTTGCTTCCTTATCTGAGGAGGAAATGCTGATCTGGCGCTTCATGGTCTTCTGCTCGTCCTTTGGTATGCTCACCAGCAGAATGCCATCGTTGAACTCGGCTGTAATTCTGTCCGGGTTCACGTTGTCCGGGATGTAGAAGGTTCTGCTAAACGAGCCGTACTGCGTTTCCAGCATGTGGTAGCGGCGGCCGTCTTCCCGGTTTTCCAGCTTGCGCTCACCGGTAATGGTCAGCTTTCCTTCCTGGAAATCGATGTTGATGTCCTCTTTCTTCACCCCAGGCAATGCCGCCTCAATCTCGAAGCCACGTTCTGTTTCGCAGGCATCCACGTGTGGTGTAAAGCCTGAGAAGTTCCTGGAGTTAACAGACTCGTTAAAGAACCTGTCTAACATAGAGCTGAAGGTGTTTGGCATGGTCTCCTGCATGCCATTGTATCTTGTAAGTGCCATAGCTGTATATCTTTTTAGTTGTTACTTGATTTTCAACTACAGCACTGTAAAAACTATACCAACCGAATTATCCTGCTAATTCATGAAATATTGTCATAAAACACCGCGCAATACGACTTAAAGCACTGACTAATTTACAGTTACAGCCGCTTTAGTAGGTAATACTGGCAGTGTTCGGGTTACCGGTGATGCTGTACTTTAGCTCAAGGCCCACCACAGGCGTGATGCGGTTGCGCTTGGTGGTGTAACCGTCCTCCTGCAGCTGCCCCTGGTCGTTATAAACCGGCGGGACGAGGACGTAGTAGTAGGCCGTCTGCCGCATAAAGTACGGCGCAACGCGAAGCTTCTCCGTCACCTCAAAGTTCAGGTTCAGGCGCAGGCGGGTGCGGTCTACGGTGCGTGTCTCCTGGTTGCTGTCTTCTTCCTGGCCAAAGTCGGAGAGCAGCATGGCCTCGTAGCTGATGCTCGGGGTGATGAACCTGCTCCCGAGCGGCAGGCGCTTGCCCAGTTCCGCCATCAGCCGGAAGCGCCCCGCAGCGTCCTGCTCCTCCTGGTCTACGTACTCGAATAAGAGCTGCTTGTTAAAGTACAGGCTCTTAAGATTACCGTTATGGCGCAGAAAAAGGGAGTAAAACACCGTTTTGGGGAAGTCCTCGGCGGCGTAGCGAAGTATAGCCCCGCCACGCCAGTGTTCCGAAAGGGTGTGCTCGTAGCCCAGGCTCAGCTCCACCCGCTCAAAGGCGCTCAGCACACCGGAGTCCTTCAGGTCGTTGTAGTCGCTGTCGGTGTTGATGCGGTAGCCGTTGCGCAGAAACAGCAGGCCTTCCTCGCCCACGCCCAGGCTTGCCTGCAGCTCCGGCCACAGGGAGGTGGAGGCGGTGATTTTGCTCTGTGCCTGGCCCAACAGCGGCAGCAAGAGCAGTAGCAAGGCAATGTATAGTTTTCTCATCATGATAAAATTTAGCTGTACTGCTGCTGCAGGGCCTCCAGCATCTCCAGCAGTAGCTCGCTTTCCCACTCGTCTATCTCTATTCGTTTGTTGATCTCCGGGTTGCGCTGGTTGTATACCGCAAAGTACGTTTCATACTCCTTCACCGCCACATCAGGCCATGCCACCAGCTCCTCCCTTTCGGGCAGGTACACGCCTTTCTCCGTTAGCCGCAGCCCTCCCACCTCCATATCGGGTACAGCAGCGAAGCGCTGCAGGCGTTCGGCTACGATGTCATTCAGGTAGTAGTCCCAGATCAGGTCCATGATATCATCGTACATATCCTGGTAGGCGCCTTTTTTCGCAAAGTAGGCGGCAAACCTGATCCTCACCAGGTTACCGTCCTTTGTCTTTACCTCAATTTTAAAGGTGCAGCCCACATAAAACCTGTACCAGATAACCCAGCTCATGCTGTGCCTTATGTCGGCGATGTCCTCTTTCCTGACTCTGGCGTACAGGCCGGCCTCTGGCCCCTCCTGGCCGTACTCTAAGAAGGCAGGGTTAATCCGCAGCACCCGTTTGCCGCCAAACATTCCTGCCGACAAGCGATACTCCTGGGTTTTGGCTGCCTCCATCTGTCTTCCGTTTTAGGCCTGGAGTTCCTGCAACGCCACCCACGCCATCAGGCCCATGCCTGTCTCCAGCGCGTCCTCATCAACATCAAAGGTTGGCGTGTGCACGCCCGAGGTAATGCCGCGCTCCTCGTTACGGGTGCCGAGGCGGTAGAAGCAGGCGGGGATCTGCTGCGTGTAATAGGCAAAGTCCTCTGCGCCCATCCACAGGTCCAGGTCCACCACGTTCTCCTCGCCTAAGTACGCCTCTGCGGCGGCACGGGCCACGGCAGTTACGCCAGGGTCATTCTGCAGGAAAGGGTAGCCGTTCTTGATGTCGATGTCGCAGGAGCCACCCATACTCTCGCAAAGCCCCTCGGCCAGTTTCTTTATCTTCTGGTGCGCTTCCTTGCGCCATACCTCATGCATGGTGCGGAAGGTGCCTTCCAGCTTCACCTCGTTTGGGATAACGTTTGTGGCACCTTTGGCCTCCACCTTGCCAAAGGACAGCACACTGGGCACCTTAGGGCTGGCGTGGCGGCTCACGATCTGCTGCAGCGCCACAATCAGGTGCGATGCGATCAGCACCGGGTCTATGTTCATCTCCGGCATGGCCGCGTGCCCGCCCTTGCCCTTCACCGTGATGTAGATCTCATCGGCAGAGGCCATGTACATACCTGAGCGGAAACCGACCTTGCCGGCGGGCAACAGCGGGAACACGTGCTGCCCCACGATGCTTTCCGGCGCCGGGTTCTGCAGCACGCCTTCTTTTATCATGATGGAGGCGCCGCCCGGAAACTTCTCCTCTCCCGGCTGAAAAATCAGTTTTACCGTTCCCTCAAACTCCTCGCGCAGCTCCTGCAGAATACGGGCGGTGCCGAGCACAGAGGCGGTGTGCACATCGTGCCCACAGGCGTGCATCACGCCCTCGTTCTTTGACTTATACGCCACCTCGTTTGCCTCCACAATCGGCAGGGCATCCATATCGGCACGGAGGGCGACGGTTCTCTTTTCCGGGTTTCTCCCTTTTACCAGCGCCACCAGGCCGGTTGTGGCGATGCGCTCCACCTGCAGCCCGTAGCTTTCCAGCACCTGCTTTACATAAGCGGCGGTATGGTGCTCCTCAAACGACAGCTCCGGGTTAGCATGAATGTGGCGGCGCACCTGCACCGTGTCGGGGGCGTAGGCCCGGGCGAGTTCTTTGATCTTGTTTATTGTTTGCGACATGATTACTAGCTTACTCTACGGCACAAGCGAATGCTTGCGCCTCCACTCTATGATAAAACACAAGCACCTGCTTGCGCCAGCACACAATCTATACCTGCGGCAGGCGTAGAACAATGTAACAATTTAACAGTACGGTATCAAACAAAAAGAGCGCTGCGACCTCTACGGCTGCAGCGCTCCTAAAGTCTCTTGCACGTACTGCTCTAGTAGTTTTTGTTGATGTTGATCTTGTCCTGCACGATTTGGGCGTTCGGGATCAGGTCGGCCAGCTGGTTTAGCACCTGCTGGGCCTCCACACGGTTGAAGAAGTCGCCCACCATTAGCCGGAAATTCGGCTGCTGGTACGTCAGGTAGTCCTTCTCGTCCGGCACGCGGGAGATAATGGCCTTGCGCAGGTCCATCACCGTCTGGCGCTGAGAACCGTTGTAAGCCAGGATGCGGTAGCCTTGGGCATACTTGATGTTCTTGTTGACGCTGGCCACCGTGTCCATCAGCACGGCTACTTTGGCGTTCACATGCTGCGTGGGCTCTACCCGTGCCACAGGGCCCGCCTCCGGCACCTCATACCTGGGGCGGTACTGGCTCAGGTCTTCGGTCACCTTATCGGCTTTTCCGCTTCCGATTCTGGCCTCGCTGCCGACCCTGCCACTGCCTTTGGAAGACGCGCAGGAGGTGCTCCCGATCAGGAGCAGCACCAGGAAAACATTAAGAATTCTGTTCATGGGTAACTATTTGTATACTGGCCGAGCAACCTAACCTGTCGGCGCCGGCCTTTATTAACGCTTCTGCATCAGCGGCCGTTTTAATGCCGCCCGCCGCTTTTATTTTCATGGTACTGGGCAGCACGCGGCGCATGAGCAGCACATGCTCTACGGTAGCCCCTTTCGCGGCAAAACCTGTAGATGTCTTCACGTAGTCTACCTCGGCATTGGCGCAAAGCTCGCATGCCTTTTTAATCTCCTCCTCTGTCAGCAGGGCGGTTTCGATAATCACTTTCAGCTCCGCCTCTTTCAGGTGGCAGAACTTGGCCAGGTCGCCCAGCTCATTCTCTACCTCCTCGTACTTCCCAGACTTGAAGGCGGCAATGTTCATCACCACGTCTATCTCCGCCGCACCGTCCTCAATCGCCTGGTGTGTCTCCAGGAACTTGACCTTCGGGTGCTGATAGCCCAGCGGGAACCCTACTACCGTGGCCACCTTTACCTGAGCCCCCACCCCGAGCCGGTCTTTGGCCAGGGCAACATAATACGGCGGCACGCACACAGCGGCAAAGCCGTAGTTACGCGCTTCGTCGCAAAGCTGCAACACCTGCTCCCGGGTTGCCTCCGGGCGCAGCAGCGTGTGGTCTATATACGATGCTAATTCTTCTCCTGCCATATGTATAAAAAGAGAGATGCCAGACAATTACCTTTATCTAACACCTCCCCCTTACATTTATTATAAAAAATCACAAACAGCAGCCACTAACCTTACGCTAGTGGCTGCTGTTCTTCTTATTCCTCAATCAGTACGCAGCGGTTGTGCAGCAGATCGTCTTCCACGCTCTTGAACTTTACATCCTTCAGCACACGGCCGTCGTTGTACTGCACGCTTACGCGCTCGTTGCGGCCCGCCAGCTTCTGCGAGTGGGCAGGCATGATCTTCTCCGGCTCTGCGGCAGGGGCAGTGGTATGGCCGGTTTCATCCTCCAGCGACGAGTGCACCTCCTGCTTTTGCTCCTTTAGCACCGGTGGCTTAGGGGCTTGCTGCGGGCGCGGCTCCCGTACCTGCTCTGGTGCCTGCACCGGAATGTGGGCATGGAACAGGAACTGAATGGTCTGTTCGTTCACTTTGCCGATCATGCGCTTGAACAGCTCAAACGACTCGAACTTGTAGATCAACAGCGGGTCTTTCTGCTCGTACACGGCGTTCTGAACCGACTGCTTCAGGTCGTCCATCTGGCGCAGGTGCTCTGTCCAGGCCTGGTCGATGGTGCCCAGCGTGATGATCTTCTCCATGGCGCGGATCAGCTCCAGGCCTTGCGATTCGAACGTCTTCGTCAGGTTTGCCACGGCAGCCAGTTGGCGCTTGCCATCGGTAAACGGCACGGCCACGTTCTCAATCATCGGCCCACGGTTCTGGTGGATATCGGCAATGATCGGGAAAGCCTGCGCGGCTGTCTGCTTGTTGCGCTCCAGGTAGTGGTTCAGGGCCTCGTTGTACAGGCGCTCTGCCAACTGGTTCGCCTGCGTGCCTCGGAAATCAGCCTCCGAGATAGAAGACTCTATACCGAATACGCGCAGAATGTGCAGCTGGAAGTTTTCGTAGTCGTTGATGTTCTTGTAGCTCACAACCACATCCTCGCTGATGTCATAGATCATGTTCCATACATCCAGCTCCAGACGCTCGCCGTAAAGGGCATTGCGGCGGCGCTTGTACACCACCTCACGCTGTGCGTTCATCACGTCGTCATACTCCAGCAGGCGCTTACGCTGGCCAAAGTTGTTCTCCTCCACTTTCTTCTGCGCACGCTCAATAGAGTTGGTGATCATAGAATGCTGGATCACTTCTCCTTCTTCCAGACCCATACGGTCCATCAGGCGGGCAATACGGTCTGAGCCGAACAGGCGCATCAGGTTATCCTCGAGAGACACGAAGAACTGCGAAGAGCCCGGGTCACCCTGGCGACCGGCACGACCACGCAACTGGCGGTCTACACGGCGGGACTCGTGGCGCTCTGTACCGATAATGGCCAGACCACCCGCTGCCTTAGACTCCGGCGCCAGCTTAATGTCAGTACCACGGCCTGCCATGTTGGTAGCGATGGTTACCGTGCCCGGCTTACCTGCCTCGGCCACAATCTCGGCCTCTTTCTGGTGCATCTTCGCGTTCAGCACCTGGTGGTTGATATTGCGCAGCTTCAGCATGCGGCTCAGGAGCTCGGATATCTCTACCGAAGTAGTACCTACCAGCACCGGGCGGCCAGCCTGCGTTAACTCTACAATCTCATCCGCAACCGCGTTATACTTCTCGCGAACGGTTTTGTATACTTTGTCGTGCTCGTCTTTTCGTTGGATCGGGCGGTTAGTAGGGATTACCACCACATCCAGTTTATAGATGTCCCAGAACTCGCCTGCCTCTGTTTCGGCAGTACCCGTCATACCGGAAAGTTTGTGGTACATACGGAAGTAGTTCTGCAGCGTAACGGTAGCGTAGGTCTGCGTGGCATCCTCCACTTTTACGTTCTCCTTCGCCTCGATGGCCTGGTGCAGTCCGTCTGAGTAACGGCGGCCTTCCATAACACGGCCCGTCTGCTCATCCACGATCTTCACCTTGTGGTCCGGCGTTACGATGTACTCGGTGTCTTTTTCGAACAACGTATAAGCCTTCAGCAACTGGTTAATCGTGTGGATACGCTTCGACTTTTCCTGGAAATCGGCGATCAGCGTCTCTTTCTTATGCAACTGCTCCTCGTGCGATAGGGAGTTGTCGTTATCAATGTTGGCAATCTCAGTACCGATGTCCGGCATGATGAAGAAGTTCGGGTCTTCTCCCTGGCCGGTGATCAGGTCGATGCCTTTCTCCGTCAGCTCAATCTGGTTGTGCTTTTCGTCGATGGTAAAGTACAACGGCTCATCGGCCTCCGGCATCTGGCGTGAGTTATCCTGCAGGTAGAAGTTCTCTGTTTTCTGCATGATGGCACGGTTACCCGTCTCACTCAGGAACTTGATCAGGGGCTTGCTCTTCGGCAGACCGCGGTAGGCACGGAAAAGCGCCAGACCACCATCCTGCGTATTGCCTTCCTTGATCAGGCGCTTGGCCTCCGTCAGGAAGTTCTGCACTACTTTACGCTGCGCCTCTACCAACATGCCAATGCGCGGCTTCAGCTGGTAAAACTCGTGCTCATCGCCACGCGGCACAGGGCCGGAGATAATCAGCGGAGTACGGGCATCGTCAATCAACACAGAGTCCACCTCATCGACCATGGCGTAATGGTGCTTGCGCTGTACCAGGTCCTGCGGCTCACGCGACATGTTGTCGCGCAGGTAGTCAAAGCCGAACTCGTTATTCGTACCGTAGGTGATGTCTGCTTTGTAGGCGTTGCGGCGGGCTTCTGAGTTTGGCTGGTGCCTGTCGATGCAGTCGATGGTCAGGCCATGGAACTCAAACAGCGGCGCCATCCACTCCGAGTCGCGGCGGGCCAGGTAGTCGTTTACCGTTACCACGTGCACCCCGCGCTTCGCCAGGGCATTGAGGTATGCCGGCAGCGTTGCCACCAGCGTTTTACCTTCACCTGTCGCCATCTCGGCAATCTTACCCTGGTGCAGTACAATACCGCCGATCAGCTGCACATCGTAGTGCAGCATGTCCCAGGTGATTTCGTTGCCGGCTGCGATCCATTTGTTAGCCCAGGTGGCTTTATCGTCCTCGATCTGCACGTTTGGCTTGCGCGCCGCGATCATGCGGTCGTGGTCGGTGGCGGTTACCGTTAGCTGGCCGTTCTCTTTCCAGCGGCGGGCAGTTTCTTTTACAATGGCAAAACCAGTAGGCAGCACCTCCATCAGCACTACTTCCAGCTCCTTGTTGCGCTCCTTCTCCAGTTCATCAATCTCCGAGAAGATGTTTTCCTTCTGCACGATGTTCAGCTCCGGCTCATCGGCCACACGCTTGTGCAGCGCCGCGATCTTCTCGTCGATGGACTTCAGGCGGTCATCAATGATGCCTTTAATTTCAAACGTCTTCTGGCGTAGCTGGTCGTCTGTGAGCGTGTTGAGTTTAGCGTACTCCTCGTTTATCTTAGATACATAAGGTATAACCTCTTTTATATCCCTGTCGGATTTGGTTCCGAATAGTTTCGCAACGGTTTTACCGAAAAAATCAAACATATGTATATGTCGTTCTTAATTGAAATCTTCTGTTTGCAATATCGTCAAAAATAGGTTTTTTTCCGATATATCTAATGCTCTGTACTAAAACAATACCAGAACAGTGGCACGACGGGCTATCTGCCATAATTACCGATACAATATAGTATACTTCCTATTTATCAGCAGCGGGCTTAATATCCTATGCCATAATAGCTAACATGTGGCAATGTGGCAGAAGTTCGTTTTGGGGGCATGATATCCTTTCTGGCTGCCCGATGCACTCGTGCGCCGCTTCCGGCTTTACATTCCAGCCGCGGCTCTCCCTTTAGGCTTACACGGTTACAGGAGTCCTCATACTTTGGCGCTTACCTGGCGCAAGCATCCGCTGGCGGAGCTTCAACAGTGCCCCTTGTTCATGTAAGAGGCAGGGCTAGAACAGCCGCTGTAGCTCTACCACGTCCTCCCACCCGTCCGGCGTGCGCAGCCACTCCTTCCGGACGCCGGCGCGCTGGAAGCCAGCCTCCGAGAAAAGGTTAAGGCTCGGCAGGTTGGTGGCGGTAACGGAGCAGTATACCTGGTGCAACTGCAATGTATGCTGGCAGTAGTGGAGCAGCAGGGTCAGGGCTTCGCGGGCGTGGCCGTTGCCACGGTGCTCGGCTGTGATTACAATCCCTACGCCGGCGCGGCGGTGCAACGGGTCGAAGTCGAACAGGTCGATGGCTCCGATAGGTTGATGGCCGTTGTTGCAGATGAGCAGGCGAAGCTGCTTTACGGTGTAGATATCGAGGGCGGCGTTCTGCAGGTACGCCTCCAGCACAAACCGGGAGTACGGGGCAAGGGTGTTCCCCACGTGCCAAACGGCGGTATCGTTCTCCAGTGTGTACAAAAAGTCCAGGTCGGTTGGCTCCAGCGCCCTCAGGTACGTATGGTCAGATTTCAAAAACACGCGTTGCTGTGGTTGGTGAAAAGAAAAAGCCGCCAGCAGTTCTTTGCTGGCGGCCTGGTTACAGTTCTCTTTATACTTGCTGCAGCGGAACGGTGCCGCTGAACACCTGCTTGGCCGGGCCGATCAGGTAAATGTACTTAAAGCTGCCGTCTTCCACCTGCTCAAAAGCCACCTGCAGTTCGCCCCCCAGCACTTTTACATTTACCGGGCTTTGCATGCCCTGCAGGCCAGCCACCAGCGCACACGCCGTTACGCCTGTTCCGCAGGAGAGGGTTTCGTCCTCCACTCCGCGCTCATAGGTGCGCACGTAGATCTCGCTGTCCGACAGGCGCTGCACAAAGTTCACATTCGTGCCCACTTCCTTAAAACGCTCGTTGTAGCGGATGGCGCGGCCTTCGGCATACACATCCAGCGCCTCCACACCCTCTACAAACCTGACGTAGTGCGGCGAGCCGGTGTTCAAGTAGTAGTCCTCCCCGATGCGCTCGACGCTTTTCACGTCGTTCATCTTCAGTTGGATCAGGTCGCGCTCCACATTGGCCTGGTGCTCCCCGTCGGCGGCCAGAAAGCAGGCCACGTCCTCGATCACCCCCAGCTGGCGGGCAAAACGCACGGTGCAGCGCGCGCCGTTTCCGCACATAGAGCCTACACGGCCATCGGCGTTGTAGTACACCATCTCAAAGTCATAGTCCGGGTGGTCCTGCAGCAGGATGAGCCCGTCAGCGCCAATTCCTTTGCGGCGGTCGCACAGGTGCTTTACCAGTGCCTCGTCCTCAGCCGGGAAATTTCGTTTGCGGTTGTCGACCATCACGAAGTCGTTGCCCGTGCCCTGGTACTTATAAAAGCTAATTGCCATGTATGTGTAACAAATAAAACAACAGCTGCGTGCCTTTTTAAGGTTAGGCGGATAATGCGTAATTTCGCCCCCAACCGGCACTAAGCCAGAAATAAACGACAAAGATATGTATTCCTTTTTAACTACAGAAAACTGGGCCGACTACGAACTGGTGGATTCCGGAAATTTTGAGAAGCTGGAGCGTTTCGGAGATTACTATGTCGCGCGCCCTGAGCCTCAGGCGATTTGGGACAAGCACCTGCCGGAGCAGGAGTGGCAGCGTATGGCCAATGCCGTGTTCACCCGCGACAAGGGCAGCCAGGAGAAGGGCCAGTGGAAGCTGAAGAAAGGAATGCCGGAGCAGTGGTTTATCAACTACCAGTATAACGACCTGAAGCTGCGTTTCCGCTTAGGCCTATCGTCTTTTAAGCATGTGGGCCTGTTTCCGGAGCAGGACAGCAACTGGAAGTTTATCTACGACACCACCAAAAAGCTGAAGACACCGCAACCGAAGGTACTCAACATGTTTGCCTATACGGGTGCCGCCACACTGGCCGCCAAAGCCGCCGGAGCTGACGTAACGCACCTGGACTCCATCAAGCAGGTGAACTTCTGGGCCCGCGATAACATGGAGGCCAGCAACCTCGACAACGTGCGCTGGATTGTGGAAGACGCCATGAAGTACGCCCGCCGCGAGGTAAAGCGAGGCAACACCTACAACGGCATCATCCTGGACCCGCCAAGCTACGGCCGCGGCCCGAACAATGAGAAGTGGCAGCTGGAGAATGAGCTGAACGAGATGATCAAGCTCTGCCGTGAGATGCTGGACGGCACGGATTACTTCCTGCTGATAAACCTGTACTCCATGGGCTTCTCGGCCATGGTGCTCGACAACCTGATGCGCGACACCTTTGGGGAGCAGGTGCAGAACGAGGAACTGGGCGAACTGTACTTGCACGACAGCGGTAACAGAAGATTGCCGCTGGGTACTTTCTTCAGGTTTAGTTCAGTGAAGAGGTAACAGGATCAATTCCTGTTATTATGCTACGAGCCAAACTTTGCAACTGAATCTGCGCAGTAAGGGTATGCTCCTTTATTGATATAGATCGAATCTCTGCAATATTATGAAACGGAAGATGGGTATGATTTTAATGATAATGGGGGTACTCTGCTTTACTGTCGGCTACGTTCTTTACTCTTCATCTAAAAAAACACCAGAAACGGGCAAACAAGCTTCTAATAACAATAATACTGCTAGAACTTCAGTTGCTTCTACAGATACCAATAGCTCTACTACACCTTCAAGAGCTTCGCAAGGCACTTTTAGTGCTAACGAATTAGAAAAAATTGTTAGCATGGCCATTGCTGATGGGGTTTTAACACCCAATGAGCGTAACCTGATTAAAGATTTCGCAAACTCAAGAGGCCTAAACTACAGTGTCATTATCCATGACGTTGAAAAGAAAATAGCAAAATCTGGAGGTTTGGCAGAGACAGAGATTGTTGATGTTAATAAAAGGCAAGGTGACGACTTTGAGAAATTCATCGTACAGAGGTTCGACAAAAAGTACTTCAAAATAAAAGAATGGGCAGGAGATAAATATGTAAATGGAACTTATGCCGAAACAACTCAAAATCCAGACCTGTTACTAGAACTAAGGACTAGAAGTGAAACAGCACAGCTTGCTGTTGAATGTAAGTGGCGTAACAACTTCTATAAGAATGGTATTCTCTTTGCCACGCCAGATCAATTTAAAAGATACCAAGGCTTTGAGAAGCAAAGAAACATTCCTGTCTTTATTGCTATCGGTGTAGGGGGAAGCGGTGCAAAGCCGGAACAACTTTTTATTGTTCCTTTAAGAAAGATCAAATCAAACTTTATTTCCTCAAGTGTCCTTCAAAGGTATCAAAAGAAGCTTACAACTGACTTTTATTATGATGTACAGGCAGAAGCACTGAGATAGATAGCTCCATTCTTGAATAGTCGAATATCTATTTAACAGGATAATTGGATAAACTCTCCGGTTTGAGAAGGCCTCAATATGTCCGCTGTTTATGGCAACAGAACAATTCAGGCTAAGAAGTACTGTTACGACACCTATTGAGAGTTGTTAACAAAGAACCATCCTGCAGCACCCTCAGTTGTCGTACAACAACCCAATGAAAAAGCATATCAAGAAACTACCTTTCCTGCTCCTGGTCCTGCTACAGGCATCCTTTCTGCTGGCCATCCTGCTGGAGAAGCTGCATTTCGTCCCGATCCTGATCTTTATGGTGGCGGTTTCCATCTTAGTGTTTATCGCCTACACCAAGGTGCCCATGTACCAGGACAAGCACCTGAAGAAAGACTTCCTGGCCGTAGTGTTTGTGGTGCTGGGAGCCGTACTGACCTTTTACATTAGCACCTCCGTTGGCTTAGGCCCGGTGATCGCAGCGGGGACCGTCGGTACCTTCGCCTCCTTCGCCCCCTGGCTTAACAGCAGGTCTGCCTTACTGAAGGAGGCTCCTGCCGCTGCCTACTGTGGCGCCTTTGTGGGGATGTCGAGCCCCCATGTTGCCGGAAGCGTACTGTTTATAATTTTCGCGAGCCTTGTAGCCGGGCTGCTGCTTGTCTTCTCAAAGAACATCTTCCGCGGCTTTGGCGGAAAGCTGGGCACGATAGCCTTCGGTGGCGTAGCCGTAACTTACTTGTTGATCTTCCTGTTCTTTTGATGTGATGGACTACGTTGTTCTTATGGCAACCGGGGCTTTCGCTGCGGTATGCACCTATTTTCTTAACACCAGCCTGCGGCAGGGGCCGGTCCGCTCATCCGCTGCGCTGTCTTTGCTGGTCGGGCTGCTGTTTCACTTCTTCCCCCACCTGTTGTCGCCGTACTTAACGGCCAACATCCCGGTTGTCTTTATCGGCGCGTCCTTTATCGGGATGGTTTCGTCGGGCGTGGTTTCCAGGTACTACATGATAGGCACCTCCGGCGTGCTATTTTCGCTGATTTACATGAACACCAGTAGCTTTTTTACGGGCTATGGAGGCGGGCTGGGCACCGCTGCCTGCATATCGCTGCTGGTCACCATCAGTTTGCCCTTCCTTAACAAGAAAAATAAACTCAGCAACGGCTATCTTGTCCTAAGAAAGCTGATATTCAAGAAGGATAAAAAATAATGTAACGCTACGGCCTCAAACACCATAAGCAGAGGTACAGCCTCCTTTGCTGTTAAACAAGGTACGCGTTATCTACAAACCCTAACTACACGCTTTAACCATGAATAAACGTCTCGCACTCATCGACATGGGCACCAACACCTTTCACCTGCTGGTAACGGAGGTAAGTGAGCAGGGCCAGCTGCAGGAACTATTTAAAACGAAGGTGCCGGTGCGGCTGGGCCAGGGCGGCATCAGCAACGGGGCAATTACACCCGAGGCTTCCGACCGCGCCCTGAAGACCTTGCGCGACTTCCGCAAAACCATAGACGAGCTGGGGGCGGATACCGTGCGGGCCATGGCCACCAGCATGGTGCGCAACGCCAGCAACGGCGATGCCTTTGTGAAGGATATCTTTAAACAGACGGATATAAGGGTGGAGGTAATTGACGGGGCGCGCGAGGCGGAGCTGATCTACTACGGCGTGCGGGCAGCCGGTGTGCTGGGCGAGGAAACCGCCCTGATCATGGACATCGGGGGTGGCAGCGTGGAGTTTATCCTTTGCAACCAAAATGAGATTTTCTGGAAGCAGAGCTTTGAGCTGGGGGCACAGCGCCTGATGGATATGTTCTTCACCCAGGATCCGATTCCCGCTGAAAGCGTTGCCGCCGAGAAAGCGTACCTGGAAGAAAAACTGCAGCCGCTGACGGAGGCGGTGGCCAAGTATAAGCCCACTGTACTGGTAGGCTCCTCCGGCACCTTCGACACACTCTGCGACATTGACGCGCAAAGCAAAGGCGACACCTCCCGCACCACGGCCCCACCGGTTGCCTCTACCCTGGCGGTAAAGGCCTTCCGTACTGTACACCAGGACCTGCTCCGAAAGAACCACGAGGAGCGCCTGGCGATTCCGGGCATGCTGGAAATGCGGGTGGATATGATTGTGCTGGCAAGTATAGCCGCGGACTTTGTGCTCCAGAAGTATAACCTTCAGGAGATACGGGTATCGTCTTATGCACTGAAAGAAGGCATGCTGCAGGAAATGCTGGCCGCCCAGTAACCCTCAACCGGCCCTCCCTCCTTTTCTAAGTGGGGAACATCAGGCACAAAAAAGCCCCGGAAACTACACTCCCGGGGCTTTTCTGTGCCTAACTTTTTGCCAGTCGCCTCCGCTCCTTTTCATACGCCTTCTCCAGCTTTTTGAGGTTACGGTTGTGCTGGCTATACTTTGCAGAGAGCACTCGGGCGTCCAACAGCTGCCCTTGCTGCACATCTTTTTGAGCCAGCTGCTTCCCGAGCTGCTGCTGTACCTTCTTTGTTTTGCCTGTGCGGTAGCCTTTCTCCAGCAGCAGCGCCAGGAGCTGAACGGCGACCTCCTCCTCGCCCTGGTTGGCGTAATACCCTACTACGGCTGCAGTAAACGGCTGCCTCTGGTGGTCTTTGGCGAAATTGTAGAGCGAGATGTGATCCAGCCCGTACTTATTCACCTGCTGTGCCAGGTAGAGAGACTTCGCCTCCTCATAGCGCATAACCGCTTCACCATACTTGCTTCGGGCAATAAGGCGGTCAGCTTCCTCCAACTTCCGCTGGTACGCAGCAGCAGCGGCAATAGCGGCTATGCCGTCTTCAGCGGTAAAGGTAGCCACGCTACATTCAGGCTTTTCTCCTGCCGCCTTAATGGCTGCGCCGTAGGCCTGCTCCGCGGAAATAAACTTCTTTTCCCGCGCCAGTGTCTGGGCCTGCTGCAGGTGCCTGTCGTACGCAGCCTGCGTGTTGACGCACTCCTGCGTAAAGATGCGCTCCCGGAGCAGTTTATACTTACTCAGCACCTCCGGGTCCTGCACCAGGGCAAACCGCTCCTGCATCGCCGTGGCATCCGAAGCTGTTTGGCGGGCGAGGCTCAGCCTGTTTTGCATGGCCTGTTCGTAGCCCTGCGTCAGCATAGCCAGCAGCACCGGCTTTGCTGCTTTCTGCGACAGCTGCCTCAACTCCTGTACCGGCCGGAAAGTGTACCCTTGCTCCAGCGCCAGCGCTTCTTCAAACTGGCTTAAGGCCTCCCGGTGGTTCTGCTGCGCCAGGAACCGCTTTCCCTCATCTATAAAACGCACATAGTACTGGAACTTCACCTGCCCCAGCAACTCGTTGGCCTCTGTAGTATGGGGCAGCGCGTAATCATAAGCTTTCTGAAAGTCCAGGGCTTCCCGCGCCACCCGCTCTGCCTCGGCCAGATTGTTGCGGGCCAGCAAGCGCTTTCCGTTGTCTACCATAAGGTGGTACATGCCTGTGGCTGCCCTGGCCTCGCCATCGTTCAGCACCTGCATGCTGCAGCGCAGGCCACCAATGGTACTGCACAGGTCGCGGGCCGCTGCGTAGGTATCCAGAGCGCTTTCGTACTCGCCCCGGGAGGTAAACTTCTGCCCCTCCGTGATATGCGCTGCGTAGATGTCATGTGCCAGCCCCAGCGCCAGCTGCTCTGTCTGCGGGTCCACGCGCATGCGGGTAAGCACGTCGCGTGTTCTGTTCGTGGCCTCACGAATGTAGCCGTTTCGAAGGTCAATGCGGGCGAGCTGTACGTGGGCCGGGGCAAAGTTGGGGTTAGCCTCCGCTGACTTGGCAAAGTACACCTGCGCCGCCGACACGTTTCCATTGTTGATCAGGCTCACGCCCCTGTTATAGAACTGCTGATCGAGGGTAGCCAGTATGTAGTCGATAGCCTTGCGGCGCTCCTGTAGCACCTGCTGTAGCTGGGTCAGCTTGTAGTTGAGCCGTTGCGGGTCCTGCGCCTTCAGCTGAAGCTTCTCGGTATAGTTCTCTTTTCGCAGCTCGGCGTACAGTTCCTCCAGTTCCCGTAGCCTGCGCTCCTGCAGCGGCAGGCGGTCAACGTCATCCGGAAGTACGTGGGCCGCGTCCTGCAGGGCCTGCAACACTTTGGCGTCAGCTGTAAAGTACGCCCGCACCAAGGCCATCCTCTCCTGCAGCTGTTTTACATCCTCGGCGGTAAACTCTACCTGCCCCTGCTCTACCTGCAGCTTATAGTGCTGGTTGACGGCTGTGTCAGGGATTTGCTCCTGTAGCAGGGCCACACCTTTTGGCTTCAGCACTACGGTGCGGTCGTAGGTGCTGACAACCTCATTTTTGGCATTGAGCAGCTTTACCCTGGCCTTGTACTTGTCCGGTAACAGGGCATCCGCCAGGTTAAAGTCGCGGTACTCGGTACTGCCGCTGATCTGCGGCTTCCCTACCTGCACCGTCAGCTGCAGCACATCCCCTACATCCGTAATCTGTGCCTGCTGCTCAAAGCGCAGCGCAAACTCAGGCTTTCGAGGCGGTCTTCTGTTCCTGGTTGTTACCTGGTTTTCTGTTAGCGTGTTAATGATGCTGTTGAGCTGTGCCTGGCTGCTACCCGACGCCCCGGAGCCATACTTGAGCAGGTAGGCTTCGGCTGTTTTCTCCTCAAACAGCAGCTTGGTTTGTGCCTCGGCAGCAAAGGCGGCCAGTACGGAGGCAAATAGTAGTATAGCTTTCTTCATAGTGCAAGGGCCTAACTTTCTGAGGCTAAGGCAAAGTTTGTTCCAGACTTACTGGCGGAGCGGCAAAGTATATAAAAAAGCAGATATAATTTCAGGCGATGTGGTAAATACCTGGCTTTGCCGTTGCGAAAGGACGCGCCGAAGGCAGAAGCTAAGGCTTTGCGTATATATTTTCTTAATTTGCCGCCTTTACCAGCGTTCATTTATCATGTACCCATACCGACAACTTTTTGACTTCACGCAGGAGGTGTTCCTGCACATAGGTTGCCCGGCGGACGATGCCCGTCTGGCTGCCGAAGTACTGCTTTCCGCTGACCTGCGCGGCGTAGACTCCCACGGCGTAGCCCGCCTGAGCGGCTATGTGCGCCTGTGGGAGGCAGGCAGAATTAACCCTAAGCCGAACATCCGTGTTGTGCACGAAACACCCAGCACCGCCACGGTAGACGGCGATGGAGGCCTGGGGCTGGTGGTGGCACCGCGTGCCATGGCTATTGCGAAACAGAAGGCGGAACAGGTGGGCTCCGGATGGGTATCCGTAAAGAACTCAAACCACTTCGGCATTGCCGGCTACCATGCCATGATGGCGCTGGAGGACGACATGATCGGCATTGCCATGACTAACGCCTCGCCCCTGGTGGCTCCAACGTTCTCTACAGACCGCATGTTGGGCACCAACCCTATCGCCGTGGCTGTGCCCGCTAAGCACCAACCTCCTTTTGTAGCTGACTTGGCCACTGCCGCTGCTGCCAACGGAAAGCTGGAGATACTGCAACGCAAAGAGAAAAAAGCCCCTTCCGGTTGGATACAGACGAAAGAAGGCCACAACTCCACCAACCCGAACGAACTGAAGGATGGCGGGGCTCTGCTTCCGCTGGGCTCCGACCGCGACCACGGCAGCCACAAAGGCTATGCGTTGGCCTCCGTGGTGGATATTCTGTCTGCCGTACTTTCGGGCGCCAATTACGGCCCATGGGTGCCGCCGTTTGTGGCTTTCCTGCCGGTGGCGGACAACCTGCCGGGAGAAGGCATCGGCCACTTTTTAGGCGCTATGCGTGTAGACGCTTTCCGTCCTGCCGAAGAGTTTAAGCAGCACATGGACAACTGGATCGGCACTTTCCGCCGCGCCAACGCAGTTAGCGGGGAGCGGGCCGTGTTAATCCCTGGCGACCCGGAGCGTGAGATGGAAGAGGTGCGCCTGATACAGGGGATTCCGCTGCTGCCGCCGGTAGAGCGCGACCTGGAGGCCCTGGCCCAGCGCTTCGATATTAAGCTGTAAACAAGTATGGCAACGGGAGGAGGCACGGCAGCGGCGAGGTTCTTCAGCAGCATAGGCCTGGTTTCGGGCAGGCGCAGCATTCTGATGCTGGTTGTAGTATGGACTCTGAACCTGTTCTGGCTTGGGCTGAACTATTTCTGGCGCTTTGCCTCGGTGGAGGTGCTGCTGGCTGTTCCGGTTCTGTTGTTGCTTTACGCCCTGCTTGCCCTGTTTGGCTATGTGTACTGGGGGATGCGGGAGGTACGGGAGCGGGAGGCCCCGTACGCCAACATCATGGTCGGGGTAATTGTGGCTCTTACGCTGCTGTACTTCAATGTTAACCTGCTGCAGTTTGTGCTACAGGCAATCGAACGCTAACACAGCATACCTATAAAACAGAAAGCGCTGGCTATAGTAGCCAGCGCTTTCTGTTTATACTTCTCATATCTTCCACACTCTGGCGGAAGTGTGCGTTCTACTCAATCTTCTTCCCGGCCATTGTCTGCTTGATCGAGATCTGCATCACGCGCTCGGCAAACGGGCTTGTCTGCTCCTCCAGTCTGTCCACTGCTGCGTATATGGCGTCTTTATCACCGTTGGCGGCTAGCACATCGCGCAGCTTCTGCACATTTTCACGGGTAAGTTTGATTTCTTCCTCCGTCAGGTGCTGACCGTTCTTCTCCACAAAGCGCTCCACCTGGTACAGCATCTGCTCTGCCGAGGTACGCGCCTCTATCACCATACGAGTTGATACGTCGTCCTTAGCGTGGGTGATAGAGTCCATCAGCATTTGCTCCACCTGCTCGTCTGTGAGGCCGTACTGTGGCTTTACCTCTACCTCCTGGCGCACGCCGGAGCGCAGCTCAACCGCCTCTACCTTCAGGATACCGTCCGCATTAAGTATAAAGTTGACGTCTACCTTCGGGAAGCCCGCCGGCATAGCCGGGATACCCTTCAGATCGAACTCAGCCAGTTTGCGGTTTTCCTTTACCAGGTCGCGCTCGCCTTGGTAAACGGAGATCTTCATGTTCACCTGTCCGTCTACCGAAGTCGTGTACTGGCGCCCTGCCTTGGTTGGTATCTTGGAGTTGCGCGGGATGATAGAGTCCATCAGGCCGCCCATCGTCTCAATGCCCAGCGTTAGCGGCGTTACATCCAGTAGTAGGATGTCTTTGCGGTTACCGGCCAGGATATCGGCCTGGATGGCAGCGCCCAGGGCCACTACCTCATCCGGGTTCAGCGAATTGTTTGCTGGTTTGCCGAAGAACTCCGATACGGCCTCGTACACCATCGGTACGCGTGTAGAGCCTCCCACCATAATCACAGCGTCAATCTGCTCCGGCTGTAGCTTTGCATCCGCCATAGCCTGCCTGCAGCTTTCCATCGTGCGGGCTACAATCGGAGCGATCAGCGTTTCGAACGTGTGCCGCTCCAGGTGGCAGTCAATCCTTCCGTCAATTGTGCCGGTATATACCTCCTGCGCGCTCAGGGCGCGCTTCGCCTCTTCGGCTCTCAGGCGCAGCTCCTGCGACAGGTGCTTGTCCTGGTTCACAGTATCGGCAATCAGTTCGTTGTTTTGAATCCAGTGGTTGATGATGGCGCGGTCAAAGTCATCGCCGCCCAGGTAGGTGTCACCGTTGGTAGAGAGTACCTCAAAGATGCCCTGATGAATGCTGAGGATGGAGATATCGAAGGTACCGCCACCAAGATCGTACACGGCCACCGTTTTCTCCTCGTTCGGGTCTATCCCAATGCCGTAGGCCAGTGCGGCTGCAGTAGGCTCGTTTACGATACGCAGTACTTCCAGCCCGGCCAGTTTTCCGGCATCGCGCGTAGCTTGCCGCTGCGAATCGTTAAAATAGGCCGGAACGGTAATTACGGCGCGGTTAACCGGAGTCTTCAGAGAGTGCTCCGCCCGCTCGCGCAGCTCTTTCAGTATCTCTGCCGACAGCTCAATCGGGGAGTAGAACTTGTCCTGCACCCGGATCTTCACCAGGCCTTCGCTGTCGTCATCAATCACCTTATAGCCAAAGTAATCTTTATGCTCCCCCAGGTCTTTGTAGGATTTGCCCAGCAGGCGCTTCACAGAGTAAATTGTGTTTGCCGGGTCTGTCAGGAGGTAGTCCTTCGCCTCGTTGCCAACGTAGGTTTCGCCGTTATTGGCGAAGTGCACCACCGACGGCACGATGGTACCGCGGCCTTGGTCGTTGATAGCGATCGGCTTCTTATCTTCAGGGTGAATGTAGGCCACCAAGCTGTTGGTTGTACCTAAATCTATGCCTACTATTACCTCTTCCTGCTGAAGAGCTCCGGTAGAAAGGTTTATTGCAACTTTTGCCATTGTATCTGTATTTTCGTGAGCCCGCCGCCAATCAGCAGCAGTGCTGTAGCACAAAGTTACAAATTATTTGGGGAGGGATTTATTTTGAGGCGGGGAGGTTAGGCTCAGCTTATACTTGAAGTATAAAATATGCCGTTAGCACCCCACTGCTTTGGGGGCACAAGCGGACGCTTGCGCCAGCAAGGGCCTCTGTAGGGCTGGTTACCTTTGTGGTGGCTGTGGCTCTACACTTTTAGCTACAGCCCTTCGCACCTACTCTTCCTTCGGCACAATGATGAACACATCCTCATGCGGGCGCTTCATCAGGTACTTTTCACGGGCAAACTTCTCCAACAGCTCCGGGTTTCCCATCAGCTCCTTTCGGTCTTTCTCTACCTCAGCCATCTTCTCGAGGTAGTGTTCCTTCGTGTCCTCCAGCTCACTTAGCTGCCTGCGCATCTGGAACTGGGTAACAAAGTCGTTGGAGTCAAAAAAAAGCATCCACGCGACAAACAGAAAGGAAGTAATAAAATAGAAATTTCTGAATATTTTAGGGATGCGCTGTATCATAGGTATTGGGTAAGGTCTGCTTACAAAAATAAGGCTGTGAGCGTTATAACCCACAGCCTTACAAAATATATTTTGCCTAAATGGTATTTTAGAACTTCTTGCCCGGATAGTACGCTACCTCACCCAGTTCCTCCTCAATGCGGAGCAGCTGGTTGTACTTAGCCATACGGTCTGAGCGGGAAGCCGAACCGGTCTTGATCTGGCCAGTGTTCAGTGCCACCGCCAGGTCAGCGATCGTGTTATCCTCCGTCTCTCCGGAGCGGTGGCTCATCACGCTCTTATAGCCGTGGCGCATGCCCAGGTTAATCGCATTGATGGTCTCCGTCAGGGTTCCGATCTGGTTTACCTTGATCAGGATAGAGTTCGCCACTCCCTGGTCAATGCCCTGCTGCAGGCGCTCCACGTTTGTTACAAACAGGTCATCGCCCACCAGCTGGCACTTGCTTCCAACTTTATCAGTCAGCTCTTTCCAGCCTTTCCAGTCGTCTTCAGCCATACCGTCCTCTATAGAGATGATCGGGTACTTGTTCACCCACTCGCTCCAGTAGCTCACCATCTCAGAAGATGACAGCTTGTCGCCAGTAGACTTCTTGAAGTGATACTGCCCGGAAGCGGCATCGTAGAACTCTGAGCTGGCGGCGTCCATCGCGATCATAAAATCGTCGCCAGGCTTGTAGCCGGCTGCCTCAATCGCCTGCAGCACCACCTCGATCGCCTCTACGTTAGAGGCAATGTTAGGGGCAAAGCCACCCTCATCGCCCACGTTGGTAGAAAGGCCTTTCTTCTTGAGTACGTTCTTCAGGTTGTGGAATACCTCCGAGCCCATACGAAGCGCCTCTGAGAATGAAGGAGCGCCTACCGGCATGATCATGAACTCCTGGAAGTCGATGGCGTTATCCGCGTGGCTACCCCCGTTCAGGATGTTCATCATGGGAACTGGCAGCGTGTTGGCGTTTACGCCACCCACGTAGCGGTACAGCGGCATGTTCAGCTCCTGCGCGGCGGCACGTGCAATGGCCAGGGAAACACCAAGTATGGCGTTCGCTCCCAAGTTGCCTTTGTTCGGTGTGCCGTCCAGCTCAATCATGATCTTGTCAAGCAGGTTCTGGTCAAACACAGGGAAACCAACTAGTTCCTCAGCAATCTTCTCGTTTACGTTTTTAACAGCCTGCTGAACGCCCTTGCCCATAAAGCGGCTCTTGTCGTTGTCACGAAGCTCCACCGCTTCGTGCACTCCTGTAGAGGCACCAGACGGTACAGCAGCACGGCCCATAATGCCGCTTTCTGTGGTTACATCAACTTCAACAGTAGGATTGCCTCTGGAATCGAATATCTGTCTGGCTTTAATGTCAGTGATAATGCTCATTGGTTTTCTAGTTTAACTATAGTTATACTTTGTTTTTACTCTTTTCTAACAGCGCCACAAACTCATCGAACAAGTACGTGGAGTCGTGTGGCCCTGGAGAAGACTCCGGGTGGTACTGCACGGAGAAGGCCGGTTTGGTGCGCATCCGCATGCCTTCTACCGTATTATCGTTCAGGTTGATATGGGTAATCTCTACATCCGGGTGATTCTTGAGCTGCTCCGCATCCACAACGAAACCGTGGTTCTGGCTTGTTATTTCGCTCTTGCCCGTCAGCAGGTTCTTCACGGGCTGGTTAAGGCCCCTGTGCCCGTTATGCATCTTATAGGTTGCAATGCCGTTTGCCTGCGCCAGAATCTGGTGGCCCATGCAAATACCAAACATAGGTCTGTCTCGCTCCAGTATCTGCTTCACGCTTTGCACAGCATGTTTGGTAGCAGCAGGGTCTCCCGGGCCATTCGAGATGAAATACCCGTCCGGATTCCATTTCTCCATTTCTTCAAAGGGAGTGTTATAAGGGAACACCTTCACCTCGCAGCCGCGCTGCATAAAGTTGTTCAGGCTGTTTCTCTTCACTCCCAGGTCAAGTACCGCCACTCTGAACTTCACCTCTTCAGGCTTTAAGTGGTACTCATCCGGCGTGCTTACGTGCGAAGACAGCTCCAGGCCGTCCATCGATGGCACTTCAGCTAGCATTTTACGCAGTTGCTCCACATCTGTTATTTCAGAAGAGACAATCGCATTCATGGCGCCCTTATCACGGATATGGCGCACCAGGGCACGGGTGTCGATTTCGCAGATGCCGACTACGCCCGCTTTCTCAAAGTAATCCTGCAGCGAGCCTTCAGCCGTTTTGCGGGAAAAATGGTGAGAGAACTCTTTACAGACCAGCCCGCTGATCTGTACTTTGCCAGACTCCACTTCCTGGTGCTGCACACCGTAGTTGCCGACATGAGACACGGTGGTAACCACCAGCTGCCCATAGTAGGAAGGGTCGGTAAAGATTTCCTGGTAACCGGTCATACCAGTGTTAAAGCAAAGCTCACCACCCGAAGTACCGATGCGGCCCAAGCTTTTTCCCTTATACACGGTTCCGTCTTCCAGAAGAAGGATTGCTTCAGAGGATGTATGTTTTTTCATGATAAAGATTTATTACAAACATAAAAAAAGGGACACGACTTACGTCATGTCCCTTTAAAATATTTAAAGACAAAGCTTATTCAGCATTTTTCGTCTCTTCGTTAGAATCGTTAGACTCAGCAGGAGCTTCAGTAGCCTCTGTTGCTGTTGTAGTTTCAGCAGCAGTGTCCTCAGCTTTCTTCTTACCACCACGGCGACGCGTTTTCTTCGCACCAGCAGCAGCAGTACCAGTTGTAGCCAGCATATCCTCGTTGTAGTCTACCAGTTCGATCACACACATTTCTGCGTTGTCACCCAGTCTGTAGCCAGTCTTCAGGATACGAGTGTAACCACCTGGTCTGTTAGCGATTTTAACAGATACTTCGTCAAAAAGCTCCTTAACAGACTCTTTGTTCTGAAGATAAGCAAAAACTGTTCTTCTAGAGTGCGTTGTGTCGCTCTTTGATTTTGTTAGCAAAGGCTCTACGTACTTACGAAGTGCTTTAGCCTTGGCCACTGTTGTAGAAAGACGCTTGTGCAGAATAAGGGATGATGCCATGTTAGACAGCATTGCCTTACGGTGTGAAGCAGTTCTTCCTAAGTGATTGATTTTTTTACCGTGTCTCATTATATTGATTGTGCACGTGCATACCGTCGATCAACCAGTGAAGGGATCGGGAATTATGCCGTAGGATTAAAATTAATCTTCCTCTAATTTATACTTAGAAAGGTCCATACCGAAAGTCAAACCTTTCTCCTGAACTAGGTTCTCTAACTCAGTCAACGACTTCTTACCGAAGTTTCTGAACTTCATCATGTCGGCGATGTCCAGCTGCACCAGGTCACCGAGCGTTTTGATGTCGGCAGCCTTAAGGCAGTTGTACGCACGAACCGAAAGGTCCATATCCTGTAGAGGCGTCTTCAGGACCTTGCGCATGTGAAGAAGTTCTTCGTCCACAGCCTCCTCCTCTTCAGGCTTGGCTGTTTCGAAAGTCATTGTATTGTCGGAGAACAGCATGAAGTGCTGTATCAGGATGTTAGCAGCACCCTTCAAAGCATCCTCAGGATGAATAGAGCCGTCTGTCTGTATGTCAAGAACAAGTTTCTCGTAGTCGGTTTTTTGCTCCACACGGGTGTTCTCAACACTAAACTTCACGTTTTTGATAGGCGTGTAGATGGCGTCGATAAAAATCTGTCCGAATACCTGATCCAGTGGCTTATTCTCTTCAGCAGGCACGTAACCGCGGCCTTTCTGAATCGTCATCTCGATTTCGAAGTTGATGCTTGGGTCCAGGTGGCAAATTACCAGCTCTGGGTTCAGCACCTCGAAGCTCGAAGTGAAGTTATTGATATCACCAGCTTTGAAAGTATCCTGACCACTGATAGAAACAGTGATTTTTTCGTCTACAACTTCGCTAATCTTCTTAAAGCGAGCCATCTTCAGGTTCAGGATCACATCAGATACATCCTCAACCACTCCTTCAACAGACGAGAACTCATGCAATACACCACCTATGCGAATGCTGGTAATGGCGTATCCCTCTAAAGAAGAAAGAAGGATTCTGCGCAGCGCATTACCAATGGTTACCCCGTAACCTTTTTCAAGCGGCTTGAATTCAAATAAACCATGAAAGTCGTCGGCTTTTTCCATTACAACTTTCTCTGGCATTTGAAATGCTAATATTGACATACTTGCAGTGTTAAAGGTTATAAATTGATTAAGCTGCTTACTTAGAGTAAAGCTCGACGATCAGCTGCTCCTGAATCTTCTCAGGTATTTGCTCTCTCTCAGGAGTAGCGATAAACTTACCAGCCATCTCGTTAGCATCCCACTCTAACCAGCCAAACTGACGTGCATTGCGAACAGTTAAGCTAGTCGTGATCGCCTCAAGTGATTTAGACTTCTCACGTACAGCTACAACATCACCTACTTTCAAAGAGTAAGAGGCGATGTTCACAACCTCACCGTTAACCAGGATATGCTTGTGCAACACCAGCTGACGAGCAGCTCTTCTTGTTGGAGCAATACCTAAACGGTACACAGTGTTGTCCAGTCTGGACTCCAGAAGGGCCAAAAGGTTTTCACCTGTGATGCCACCTCTTCTGTGCGCTTTTTCGAAAAGATTAGCGAACTGCTTCTCCAGAACGCCGTATATATATTTAGCTTTTTGCTTTTCAGCAAGCTGAATAGCGTATTCAGACAATTTCTTGCGGCGGCCACGACCGTGCTGCCCTGGAGGATAGCTTTTCTTTTTCAGCGCCTTGCTTGGGCCAAAAATCTCCTCATTGAAACGTCTTGAGATTTTACTCTTAGGACCAGTATATCTTGCCATTTTTACTTCTCTTTTTAGAAATTAAACTCTTCTGCGTTTTGGTGGACGGCAACCGTTGTGCGGTAACGGCGTAACATCTTTAATCGTCGTTACTTCAATACCAGTGTTCTGTACCGTACGGATGGCAGACTCTCTACCTGCACCAGGACCTTTAACAAAAACCTCTGCTTTGCGCATGCCAAGGTCATAAGCAACCTTAGCGCAGTCTGAAGCAGCCATTTGTGCAGCATAAGGAGTGTTCTTCTTAGAACCCTTAAAGCCCATTTTACCAGCAGAAGCCCAAGAGATTACTTGACCTGCGTTATTGGTTACTGATATAATAATGTTGTTGAAAGAAGCTTTGATGTGTACTTGGCCAGTAGGTTCAACAACTACTACACGCTTTTTAGCTTTATCTTTTCTTTTCTGAGCCATGATCTAATGATTATTTAGAAGCCTTCTTCTTGTTTGCAACTGTCTTACGCTTACCTTTTCTCGTGCGAGAGTTGTTTTTGGTACGCTGACCACGTACTGGCAAGCCTTTACGGTGTCTTAAACCACGGTAGCAACCAATGTCGAGAAGACGCTTAATGTGCAGCTGAACCTCAGAACGCAAAACACCTTCGGTTTTGATTTCTGCAGCAATCACATTTCTAATTTCACCGGCTTCATCCTCAGTCCAGTCTTTTACCTTTTTGTCAAGATCCACCCCGGCTTTGCTCAAAATCTGCTTAGAAAGGCTGCGACCGATACCATAAATGTATGTCAGTGCGATTTCACCTCTCTTGTTATCCGGAATATCTACTCCTGCTATTCTAGCCATAAAAATAAATTAACCTTGTCTTTGTTTATATCTTGGATTCTTTTTGTTGATAACATAAAGCTTCCCCTTGCGGCGGATCACTTTACATTCAGCACTTCTCTTTTTTACTGATGCTTTAACTTTCATGGATTTATTTATATCGGTAAACAATTCTGCCTTTGGTAAGGTCATAGGGAGACATCTCCAACTTTACTCTGTCGCCTGGTAAAATTTTAATGTAATTCATACGCATTTTACCTGAGATGTGAGCCACTACCTGATGACCATTCTCAAGCTCAACTCGAAACATGGCGTTTGATAAAGCCTCTACAATAGTTCCGTCTTGCTCTATGGACGACTGTTTTGCCATTTATGAATTTTTAGCTTGTTCTATATATTCAAAAGTTGTTAAAATCTCAGCTTTGTCCTTCCGTACAACTACTGTATGCTCGAAATGAGCGGATGGCATGTTGTCTTTGGTTCGGATGGTCCAACCGTCCTCTTCCTGTACAATATGCCGCGTACCGAGATTTACCATGGGTTCAATTGCAATAACCAAACCATTCTGCAGTTTAACTCCCTGACCGCGCTTTCCGTAGTTGGGCACTTCAGGGGATTCATGCAGGCTTCGCCCGATTCCGTGGCCAACCAACTCCCGAACAACAGTAAAGCCAGCGGCTTCGGCATGTTCCTGAATTGAGAAGCCTACATCACCCAAACGACTTCCTACTACAGCTTTCTCAATTCCCTTGTACAAAGACTCCTTCGTTACATCGAGAAGCTTTTGCACTTCAGGCTTTACATTGCCTACTGCATGTGTATAGGCAGAGTCGCTGTGAAACCCGTTCTTATAAACTCCACAGTCAACAGAAATTACATCTCCATCGTTCAATGTGTAGTTACTAGGAAATCCGTGCACTACTACTGAATTAACAGAGATGCACAGACTGTAGGGAAAACCATTATAGTCTTTGAAAGATGGCTTTCCGCCATGATCCTGAATGAACTCCTCTGCTGCCTTGTCTAAGGCTAAGGTAGAAACACCAGGCTTTATAAGACGAGCAATTTCGCCATGTGCTTTGCCTAATATCAAAGCACTTTGGCGAATTAGCTCAATTTCTTCTTCAGTTTTATAAAATACCATTGATTAAGATACCATCGCTATGTTTTCTGTTCTGCCACGTAGCTTTCCAGATTTCATCATGCCGTCATAGTGTCTCATCAACAGGTAACTTTCAACTTGCTGCAGTGTATCCAGTACAACACCAACCATAATGATCAGGGAGGTACCGCCAAAGAATTGTGAAAACTCTCTGGTTACGCCAAGCAACATGGCAATAGACGGGAAGATGGCAACAAGCGCAAGATAGATAGCTCCAGGGAGCGTGATTCTTGTCAAGATAGCATCAATGTACTCTGAAGTAGCTCTCCCCGGCTTAACACCTGGGACAAACCCGCCACTACGTTTCAAATCATCGGCGATCTGGTTTGGGTTCACACTGATGGCCGTATAGAAATACGTGAACACCAGGATTAACAAACCGAACACCAGGTTATACTGCCAAGACGTGAAGTCAGAGAAAGTAGAACCGATATAGTTAGCTGTTTCACTAGAGTCAGCCCAAATAGAGGCTAACATCGAAGGCAGGAACATCAGTGACTGCGCGAAAATGATAGGCATTACACCCGCCGCATTCACTTTCAAAGGAATGAACTGACGCTGGCCACTGTAAAGTGAGCTGGTGCCTACTTGCTTGGCATACTGCACAGGGATACGGCGTATCGCCTGCGTCAGCATCACCACTGACATTACTACAAAGAACAGAACAATCAGCTCAAACAAAAATAGGAGTGCTCCATTTAACTGCTTAGAGAGGAACTCGGCTACGATCGCACCAGGGAACCTGGACACAATGCCGATCATGATAAGCATGGAAATACCGTTACCAATCCCCTTATCCGTTATTTTCTCTCCTAACCACATACAGAAGATGGTGCCCGAGGTGAGCACAATCATGGACGTGATGGTGAACAACGTGGTGTTGATAGCGATAGCCTCCGCGTTAATGGTCGCAACAAAGCCTACTGCCTGAGCCAGTGTGATAATAATTGTCAGAACGCGAGTGATCTGGTTGATTTTCTTTCTACCAGATTCACCCTCCTTCTGCATTTTTTGAAAATATGGTACAGCTATGGTTAGCAGTTGCAGTACGATAGAAGCCGATATATATGGCATAATACCTAACGCAAAGATGGATGCATTGCTAAATGCACCACCTAAGAACGTATCTAATAGACCGAATAAACCAGATGTATTAGCTTGTAGCCGGTTAGGATCTACGCCAGGTAAAACAACATAAGAACCTAATCTGAAAATAGCTATAAAAAACACGGTGTTAAGGATTCTCACCCTTAGGTCTTCTATAGCAAAAATGTTCTTTATAGTTGTTATAAACTTCTTCATACCTATTGATTAGAGAGCAACTGTTTTACCGCCTGCTTTTTCAATTGATGATGACGCAGTTCCCGAGAAAGCATGAGCGTGCACTTCAACAGCCTTACTAACCTCTCCTCTGCCCAAAATCTTAACTTTATCGTTTTTAGAAACTAAACCGTGCGCCTTGAAGAAATCAAAGTTCATGACAGTTTCGTTTGTAGACTCCGCTAGAGACTGAATAACATCTAAGTTGATAGCTTTGTATTCAACACGGTTGATGTTTTTAAAGCCATACTTAGGTACACGTCTCTGCAGTGGCATTTGACCACCTTCGAAGCCGGCCTTTTGCGAATAGCCAGAACGGGATTTAGCACCTTTATGTCCACGAGTAGAAGTACCACCTCTACCTGAACCAGTACCTCTACCAATTCTCTTTCTGTTTTTTACAGAGCCTTCTGCAGGTTTTAAAGAATGTAAGTACATGATTATTGTTCTTTTACTTCTACTAAATGCTGGACTTTCTTTACCATACCAGCAATCTGAGGAGTATACTCAACAGATACTGATTTGCTTATCTTACCTAATCCTAAAGCTTGAATAGTACGCTTCTGAGATTGAGGCTTGTCGATAATGCTCTTAACTTGAGTGATAGTTACTTTAGCCATTTCAATTATCCGTTGAATACTTTCTGCAAATTAACACCACGTTGCTGAGCAACTGCCAAAGGATCGCGCATTTTAGAAAGAGCGTCAAAAGTTGCCTTCACCACGTTGTGTGGGTTAGAAGATCCTTTTGACTTGCAAAGTACGTCTTTGATACCGGCACTCTCCAGAACAGCACGCATTGCACCACCGGCGATAACTCCAGTACCTGGAGCAGCTGGCTTAACAAGTACGAAACCACCAGAGTATTTGCCCTCAATAGCATGAGGAACAGTGTTATGGTATACAGGTACCTTTACAAGGTTTTTCTTTGCGTCATCAATACCTTTAGCGATTGCATCGGTTACCTCGTTGGCTTTGCCAAGACCGTAACCTACAACGCCATTTCCATCACCTACTACCACGATGGCGGCGAAGCTAAATCTTCTACCACCTTTTACAACCTTGGCTACACGGTTAATGGCTACGACTTTCTCTTTGAGTTCGATTTCGCTCGCCTTTACGCTACGTATATTATTCTTCAACATAATTTTTAGAATTTAAGGCCTGCTTCACGAGCGCCTTCTGCCAATGATTTTACTTTACCGTGATATAGGTAACCGTTACGATCGAAAACAACCTGGTTGATTCCTTTTGCCAGTGCCTGCTCGGCAATAGCTTTACCAACCTTACCAGCTACTTCGATATTCGCTTTTGCATCATCAAGTTTAACTGAAGAGGCAGCCGCTAGTGTCACACCAGTAGTATCATCAACCAACTGCACATAAATAGCTTTGTTGCTACGGAATACAGTCAGCCTTGGCCTTTCAGAAGTACCAGAAATTTTATTTCTGATACCCTTCTTTATTCTTAGTCTTCTGCTTATTTTATTAGTAGACATGATGATGATTATTTAGACGCTGTCTTACCAGCTTTTCTTCTGATTACTTCACCTACGAAGCGGATACCCTTACCTTTATAAGGCTCTACCTTACGCAGCGATCTTATTTTTGCGGCAACCTGACCGATAAGTTGTTTATCGTTGCTCTCAAGTGTCACAATTGGGTTCTTACCTTTCTCAGTAACTGCTGTAGCAGAAACCTCGGCTGGCAAGCTCATGAAAATGTTGTGAGAGTAACCCAAAGACAGCTCAAGGACGTTACCTTGCACAGTTGCTTTGTAACCAACGCCTACTAGCTCCAGCTGCTCTTTGTAGCCTTCGCTAACACCAACAACCATGTTATTGATAAGAGATCTGTAAAGACCGTGCATCGCTTTATGGCGCTTCTGCTCGGTAGGGCGATCCACAATAATAGTGTTTTCGTCCTGCTTTACAATCATGTCCTTATCGATAGCAGTAGAAAGTTCGCCTTTAGGGCCTTTCACTGTTACTACATTGTTATCACCAATGGCAACTTGTGTGTTGTTAGGCAGGGTGATTGGCAATTTTCCTATACGTGACATTGTCTATCCTCCTATTAATATACATAACATAACACTTCGCCACCTACATTCAGTGACTTAGCTTCTTTCTCTGTCATTACACCCTTAGATGTAGACAAGATAGCTACACCAAGGCCGTTCAATACTCTTGGCAGGTTTTCGCTACCAGTGTATTTACGAAGCCCTGGCTTACTTACCCTCTCCAGTTTCACAATAGCAGACTGCTTGGTGTTCGGGTTGTACTTCAGAGCTATTTTAATTGTACCTTGTACACTAGAGTCATCAAATTTATAACTTTGAATATACCCTTTGTCGTACAATACTTTGGTAATCTCTTTTTTTATCTTGCTAGATGGTATTTCAACTATTCTGTGGCTCGCTTTGATGGCGTTGCGCACTCTAGTTAAATAATCTGCTATTGGATCTGAGTTCATTATGAATAAATTGAATAATGAATGCTTTATCTAAGCGAGGGGCAAAGATACAAATATCTTTTTATGATTCTTAATGAGTTAAGAAAAAATTACCAGCTCGACTTTGTTACACCAGGAATTTTACCCATAACTGCCAGTTCTCTGAAAACGACACGAGAAATACCAAACTTTCTCATGTAACCTCTCGGTCTTCCGGAGAGCTTGCAACGGTTATGTAATCTTACAGGTGAAGCGTTACGAGGCAGCTTATCCAGCGCCTCGTAGTCTCCTTTGGCTTTTAACTCAGCTCTTTTTGCAGCATATTTTGCAACCAGCTTCTGTCTCTTAAGCTCTCTAGCTTTTACTGATTCTCTCGCCATGGTTATTTCTTGTTATTAGCGAATGGCATACCGAATGCTTTCAGCAGTTCGTAGCTCTCTTCGTCTGTTTTAGCTGTTGTAACAAAAGTAATGTCCATACCTGAGATGGCTTTCACCTTATCGATGCTGATCTCAGGGAAGATGATCTGCTCCTTAACACCCAGCGTGTAGTTACCACGGCCGTCAAAGCCTTTGTCGTTCACACCTCTGAAGTCACGAACACGTGGCAGAGCCACGGTCAAAAGACGATCCAGGAACTCATACATTTTCGCACCACGCAGGGTAACACGAGCACCGATAGGCATACCTTCGCGCAGTTTGAAGTTCGAAACCGACTTCTTGGCGATTGTAGCTACAGCTTTCTGTCCTGTGATGGTAGTGAGTTCCTCCACGCCGATGTCAACCAATTTCTTGTCGGAAACGGCAGAGCCAATTCCCTTGTTGATTGAGATCTTCGTGATCTTTGGCACCTGCATGACGTTCTTATACTGGAACTTCTCTTTCAAGGCAGGCACTACCTCGTTATGATATTTCTCTTTTAATCTTGCAGTTGCCATCTTAGATTACTTCTCCTGTCTTTTTAGAATAACGCTCTGTCTTACCTTCGCTGTTTTTTCTTCTAGCAGTCTTGGTTGCTTCTCCTGATTTAGGGTCTACAAGCGCAACGTTGCTAGCGTGAATAGGAGCTTCTACCTTGTTGATACCGCCCTGTGGGTTGCTAGCACTAGGTTTCTGGTGCTTCGTAACCATGTTAAGGCCTTCAATAGTCACTCTCTGCTTCTCAATGTTTACAGCGATTACGCGGCCAGTCTTTCCGCGCTCGTCACCGGCTATCACTTTAACTGTATCGCCAGTCTTTACATGAAGTTTTTTCTTATTCATCTTAATCTGAATTAGGGGTTAAAGAACTTCAGGTGCTAACGAAACAATCTTCATGAACTGCTTTTCACGAAGTTCACGTGCAACCGGGCCAAAGATACGCGTACCGCGTGGTTCGTTGTTGGCATTCAAAAGAACGGCAGCATTATCGTCAAAACGGATATAAGATCCGTCTTTTCTTCTCACCTCTTTCTTTGTTCTTACAATAACTGCTTTAGAAACAGTTCCTTTCTTAACGTTTCCAGAAGAAAGGGCAGACTTAACAGTTACTACAATTCTGTCACCAACAGAGGCATACTTCTTACCAGTACCGCCCAGTACACGGATGCAAAGGACTTCCTTCGCTCCGCTGTTGTCAGCTACACTTAGTCTTGATTCCTGCTGTATCATCTTATTTAGCCCTTTCTATAATTTCTACTAAACGCCATTTCTTGTTCTTGCTGAGCGGACGCGTTTCCTGAATACGAACAAAGTCACCAATGTTGCATTCGTTGTTTTCGTCGTGAGCCATGAACTTGGTAGACTTGTTAACAAACTTACCGTACATTGGGTGCTTCATTTTACTTTCCACCATCACAGTAACGGACTTGTCCATCTTATTGCTAACAACCTTACCGCTTCTTTCTTTTCTTAGGTTTCTCTCCATGATCTTAATAAGTCTTAAGAGTTAGCTTCTATTTCACGACGACGAATTTCAGTATTCAATCGAGCAATAAGGCGCTTCGTCTCGCGGATTTTCATTGGGTTCTCCAGTGGAGATATAGCATGTGCAAAACGCATGTTCTGCATGTTAGCCTTCTCAGTGTTGAGCTTCTCTTGCAATTCTGCAGTAGATAAAGCTGTTATCTCTGAATTTTTCATTTTATTTCTCAACGTAATCTCTACGTACTACAAACTTTGTTTTAACTGGCAGTTTCTGAGCAGCAAGTCTCAAAGACTCTTTTGCTACTTCAAGAGGCACACCATCAGATTCAAACATGATTGTACCTGGCTTAACAACTGCTACCCAATATTCAGGAGAACCTTTACCCTTACCCATACGCACCTCAGCAGGCTTCTTCGTAACAGGTTTGTCAGGGAAAATACGGATCCAAACTTGACCCTCACGTTTCATCGCTCTTGTCATGGCGATACGGGCTGCCTCAATCTGGCGCGACGTAATCCATGATGCTTCCAGCGATTTTATTGCAAATGAACCAAATGAGATGGTGCTGCCTCTATGAGCCAGACCAGTCACGCGGCCTTTCTGCATTTTTCTATATTTAGTCCTTCTCGGCTGTAACATTTTCTAAAACTTATAATGTTAACACTTAATTATTGACGACGCTTACGCTTAGGGGCACCTTCACCAGCACCTTTTTTGTTGCGGCGGTCGCCACCACGTCTGTCGCCAGAAGCGGCACCAGGTCCTTTGCTGCTCTCCATGCCGGCGTTCGGAGTAAGGTCTTTCTTACCGTAAACCTCGCCTTTGAAGATCCACACTTTGATACCCAGTTTACCATACACTGTCTGTGCTTCAGAAAGAGCGTAGTCGATGTCTGCACGCAGGGTGTGAAGCGGAGTTCTACCTTCTTTGTAGTGTTCCGTTCTAGCCATCTCAGCACCACCAAGGCGGCCTGACACCTGTACTTTGATACCTTCAGCACCTACACGCAGCGCAGAAGCAATTGCCTGCTTCATTGCACGGCGGAAAGAGATACGGGCCTGTAACTGCTGCGCGATAGACTCGCCTACCAGTTTGGCATCAAGCTCCGGACGCTTAATCTCAAAGATATTGATTTGGATATCTTTGTTCGTAAGCTTCTTCAGCTCTTCCTTGATCTTATCTACTTCCTGACCGCCTTTACCGATCACAACACCTGGACGTGCTGTGTTCACAGTGATGGTGATACGCTTAAGCGTTCTTTCGATTATAATTTTAGAAATACCGCCTTTCGGGATACGAGCTAGGATGTACTTTCTAATTTTCTCGTCTTCGATCAGCTTCTCAGCGAAATCTTTGCCGCCATACCAGTTAGAATCCCAACCTTTGATAACACCTAGTCGAAAACCTATCGGATTAACTTTCTGTCCCATAATTCTTACTTGTTGGCTTTTTTAGATTTCTTTGACTGTAGCTTCTCAAGTTGCTCATCAGTCATGCTGTCGATTACTACAGTTACATGGTTAGATCTTTTTCTGATTCTATAACCACGTCCCTGCGGAGCTGGACGGAGACGCTTCAGCATCTTGCCTTCATCAACAAAGATCGTCTTCACATAAAGATTTGCTTCTTCGATGCGAGCGTCTTCGTTTTTCTGCTGCCAGTTTGCTAATGCAGATAAAAGAAGTTTCTCAACTTTGGCTGCACCAGCATTGGCTTCAAATTTCAGAATACCAAGAGCTTTGGATACGCTTTTGCCGCGTACCAAGTCGGCTACCATTCTCATCTTGCGAGGAGAGGTAGGGACGTTGTTAAGTTTTGCTACTGCTTCCATTATTAACGCTTGCCTTTATCTTTCTTAGCAATGTGACCTCTAAAGTTTCTTGTTGGAGCAAATTCACCAAGCTTGTGGCCTACCATGTTTTCAGTCACATAAACCGGGATGAACTTGTTACCATTGTGCACTGCGAATGTGTGACCTACGAAATCCGGAGAAATCATGGATCGGCGTGACCAAGTCTTGATAACAGACTTCTTGCCGGCCTCATTCATCACAGTTACTTTTTTCTCGAGCCTAAAGTCAATATAAGGCCCTTTTTTTAACGATCTAGCCATTTACTTTTTCTTTCCTCTATTAACTATAAGCTTCTCAGAATACTTGTTCTTGTTTCTAGTCTTAAGACCTTTAGAATACAAGCCTTTACGTGAACGTGGGTGACCGCCTGAAGACTTACCTTCACCACCACCCATAGGGTGATCCACTGGGTTCATAGCAACACCACGTACGCGAGGACGCTTACCTAACCATCTGTTACGGCCAGCCTTGCCAAGCTTCACGTTCATGTGTTCAGCGTTGGAAACGGTGCCTACAGTGGCAGAGCAGTTAACAAGTACCATTCTCAGTTCACCTGAAGGAAGTTTGATTGTGGCATAACGACCTTCGCGGGCAACAAGCTGAGCGTAAGAACCAGCACTTCTTGCAAGTGTGGCGCCAGCACCTGGCTGAAGCTCAATGTTGTGAATGATAGTACCTAGAGGAATATCAGAAAGAGGTAAGCAGTTACCTACTTCCGGAGCAATACCAGGGCCTGAGTTTACTACGGTTCCAACCTGTAGTCCTGCAGGAGCGATGATATATGTTTTCTCTCCATCAGCGTAATGAAGCAGCGCAATGCGAGCTGTTCTGTTCGGATCGTACTCGATCGTCTTCACCGTAGCAGGCACACCGTGCTTGGTACGCTTGAAGTCAATCATTCTGTACTTTCTCTTATGACCACCGCCGATGTAGCGCATAGTCATTTTACCTGAGTTGTTACGTCCACCAGATTTTGAGAGGGGTGCCAACAAAGATTTTTCAGGAGTAGTTGCTGTTATTTCATCAAAAGCAGGGGCTACTCTAAATCTTTGACCTGGTGTTATTGGTCTTAACTTTTTTAAAGCCATTTTAACTTAATTATATGCCGCTGTAAAAGTCTATTACTTCACCCTCTTTCAGGGTAACAATTGCCTTTTTGATCAGAGAGGTACGGCCAGTTACAGCGCCAGACTTCGTATACTTCGTCTTCTTCTTGCCAAGAGCGCGCATCGTTGAGATTTTATCAACCGTTACGCCATACATCTTTTCTACCGCCTTCTTGATCTCTACTTTGTTGGCATCTTTCTGTACCTCAAAAGCATATTTACCAACCTCGTGTAAGGCAGCGTATTTCTCTGTAATAATTGGTCTTTTCAGAACGTTCATTATTTCGCGCTAAAGAGGTTTTCTAATTCATTTACTGATTGCTCAACAAGAAGAAGTTTCTCTGTGTTCAGCAGGTCATAGGTATTTACATCCTTCGCAGTAGCAACCTTTACTTTCTGCAGGTTTCTGCCTGAAAGCACGATGTTCTTGTCAGCAGCTGGAAGAACAACGAGTGTTTTGCCAGTAGACTGCAGGTTGTTCAGGATACCTCTGAATTCTTTCGCCTTTGGAGCCTCCATAGAGAAAGCCTCTACCAGCGTCACGCGGTTATCACGTGCCAAAAGAGAAAGGGCAGAAAGACGGGCAACTCTTTTCAGCTTCTTGTTCAGCTTAAAGCTGTAGTTTCTTGGCTTAGGACCGAATACACGACCACCGCCAACGAACACAGGAGACTTTAAGCTACCTGCACGGGCTCCGCCTGTACCTTTTTGCTTCTTGATCTTCTTTGTAGAACCCGCAACTTCGTTACGCTCCTTTGACTTGTGCGTACCTTGTCTTTGGTTTGCCAGGTACTGCTTCACGTCAAGATACATGGCATGCTCGTTTGGCTCAAGACCAAAAATAGCATCAGAAAGAGTAACCTTTCTGCCTGTATCTTCACCTTTAATATTTAATACAGAAAGCTCCATCTTATTTCTCAATTAACACGTAAGAATTTTTGGCACCAGGAACAGAGCCACTAACTACAATAAGGTTTCTATCAGCGACAATGCGCAGTACAGTAAGGTTTTGAATCTTTACTCTGTTACCGCCCATTCTACCCGCCATGCGCATGCCTTTGAATACTCTTGAAGGCCATGAGCAGGCACCGATTGAACCTGGGTGTCTCGCTCTGTTGTGCTGACCGTGGGTCTGGCCGCCAACACCGGCAAAGTTGTGGCGCTTAACAACACCTTGGAAACCTTTACCTTTTGATGTGCCTACTACATCTACGAATTCGCCTTCTACAAACAGGTTGGCATCTACTGTGTCACCCAGGTTGTAAGAAACTCCTTCTACATCAAATTCAGCTACTTTTTTCTTCGGAGCAGTTTTGGCTTTCTCATAATGACCGGCTTCCGCCTTCGTTACTCTCTTGAGTTTCTTGTCACCATAGCCAATCTGCACTGCAGCATAGCCATCATTCTCAACCGTCTTCACCTGAGTAACTACACACGGACCTGCTTGGATAAGCGTTACTGGTGTGTATTTACCATCTGCTGTGAAGAGGCTTGTCATTCCGATTTTTTTACCGATAATTCCAGGCATTCAACTTTTGTTTAGAGATGGATACAATAATTCCTTGCCCCCTATTTTCGCTAAGGGAGTGCAAAGTTAATAATTTTTTGGCAATCTATTCAAGCTTTCTCTAAAATATTTATTGTCAAGCAGGTACAAAAAAAGAGGAGAACTTTCGCTCTCCTCTTCCCTTTTGTTCTGATGCTATCAAACTTTGATCTCAACATCAACGCCGCTTGGCAATTCAAGCTTCATCAACGCATCAACTGTTTTAGAGCTTGTAGAGTAGATATCTACCAATCTCTTGTATGTGCAAAGCTGAAACTGCTCACGAGACTTCTTGTTCACGTGTGGTGAGCGAAGCACTGTAAATTTATCCTTCTCTGTTGGAAGAGGAATAGGACCGCTTACGATGGCACCAGTAGCTTTTACAGCTTTCACAATTTTCTCTGATGACTTGTCCACCAGGTTGTGATCGTAAGACTTAAGCTTTATTCTAATTTTTTGATTCATCTTATACTACTATTTAGCTGCTGTTCCTTTGATTTTAGCAATGATAGCATCTGCCAAGTTTTGTGGTACCTGCTCGTAATGAGAGAAAGTAAGCGAGGCAGTAGCTCTACCAGAAGTGATGGTACGTAAGTCAGTTACATAACCAAACAGTTCTGAAAGTGGAACATCAGCTCTTACCACTGTAGCAGTACCTTTGGTATCCATACCTTTCATGATACCTCTTCTTCTGTTCAAGTCGCCTGTCACCGGACCAGTGTACTCGTCTGGAGTAACCACATCAACGGCCATGATCGGCTCAAGAAGCTTAGGAGCACACTGCTTACCAGCCTCTTTGAAGCCTTGACGTGCTGCTAGTTCAAAAGAAAGTGAGTCAGAGTCAACATCGTGGAAGGAACCGTGGAACAGGCGAACTTTCATCGAGTCGATAGGGAAGCCTGCCAGGATACCGTTCTTCATGGCTTCTTCGAAACCCTTCTGAACTGCCGGGATGAATTCTTTTGGAATCACACCACCCACGATCGCATTCACGAACTCAAGGCCCTGCTTGCCGTCTTCACGTGGTCCCATTTCGAACACGATGTCGGCAAACTTACCACGACCACCTGACTGCTTCTTGAACACTTCTCTGTGCTCAACAGACTTGGTGATAGTTTCTTTGTAAGCAACCTGTGGAGCACCTTGGTTCAGTTCTACCTTGAACTCACGCTTCATACGGTCGATGATGATCTCCAGGTGAAGCTCGCCCATACCTCTAAGGATAGTCTGGCCTGTTTCTTCATCTGTGTTTACCTGCAGCGTAGGGTCCTCTTCGATCAGCTTAGCGATAGCCATACCCATCTTATCAGAGTCAGCCTGAGACTTAGGCTCGATAGCGTATCCGATAACCGGCTCTGGGAACTCCATAGACTCCAGAATGATCTTCGCGCTCTGGTCGCACAGCGTGTCACCAGTTTTGATATCTTTAAAGCCTACTACCGCACCGATGTCACCAGCACCCAGTCTTTCGATCTGGTTCTGCTTGTTAGCGTGCATCTGGAAGATACGGGAGATACGCTCTTTGTTGTTTGAACGTGTGTTGAATACATAAGAGCCAGACTCAAGCACACCTGAGTAAGCACGTACGAAGCACAGACGACCTACATAAGGGTCTGTAGCAATCTTGAACGCCAAACCAGCGAAAGGCTCATTCATGTCCGGCTTGCGAGAAATCTCAGCGCCAGTGTCTGGGTTGATGCCTTTGATGCTTTCCTTATCCAGTGGAGAAGGGCAAAGCGCCATCACGTAGTCAAGCATTGTCTGCACGCCTTTGTTCTTGAACGAAGAACCGCAAAGCATTGGAACAATGGCCATATCGATAGTTGCAGCACGAAGCGCAGCGATGATCTCGTCTTCAGAGATAGAGTCCGGATCTTCGAAGTATTTCTCCATCAAAGTCTCGTCGTACTCTGCCACTGCTTCCAGCAGCTTCTCTCTGTACTCTGCAGCTTCCTCTACCATGTCATCCGGAATTGGAACCTCGGTAAAGGTCATGCCTTTATCCTCTTCGTTCCAGATGATACCACGGTTGTTTACCAGGTCAACCACACCGCGGAAGTTGTCTTCAGAGCCGATTGGCAGCTGAAGGGCCACAGCGTTGCTACCCAGCATTTCCTTCACCTGCTTACAAACAGCAAGGAAGTCAGCACCTGAGCGGTCCATTTTGTTAACGAAACCGATACGTGCTACTTTATAGTTGTCAGCAAGGCGCCAGTTTGTCTCAGACTGAGGCTCTACACCGTCAACTGCTGAAAACAAGAACACCAGGCCGTCCAACACGCGCAGGGAGCGGTTTACCTCTACGGTAAAGTCAACGTGACCCGGCGTGTCGATGATGTTGATATGGTAGTTATCGCCTCTGTAAGGCCAGCTAACTGTTGTAGCAGCAGAAGTGATGGTAATACCTCTCTCTTGCTCCTGCTCCATCCAGTCCATGGTTGCAGCTCCATCGTGTACCTCACCTATCTTGTGGCTTACACCAGCATAGTAAAGAATACGCTCTGTGGTAGTTGTCTTACCAGCATCGATGTGCGCTGCAATACCAATGTTTCTTGTGTATTTAAGATCGCGATTGTTCATAATTTAGAATCTAAAGTGAGAGAACGCTTTGTTCGCTTCTGCCATTCTGTGCGTGTCGTCTTTTTTCTTAACGGCAGCACCTTCACCTTTAGCAGCTGCGATAATTTCACCTGCTAATCTGTCTTTCATTGTCTTCTCACCTCTCTTGCGAGAATAGGATATCATCCACTTGATACCCAGAGATACTCTGCGGTCCGGACGAACCTCAGTCGGCACTTGGAAAGTAGCACCCCCTACCCTGCGGCTTTTCACTTCGACAGATGGCATGATGTTGTTCAGTGCCTTCTTCCAAGTTTCCAGACCGTTTTCTTTGGTTCTTTGCTCTACTAGATCTACAGCGTCATAGAAGATACCATAGGCAACGCTCTTCTTACCATCTTCCATCAGATAGTTTACGAAACGGGTTACCAATGTCTCTTTGTATTTTGGATCTGGCAGGAGAATTCTACTTTTCGGCTTTGCTTTTCTCATTGTATTAAAACTCTATCGTTATTTCTTTTTACCCTTGCCTGCAGCTGCTGCTGGTTGACCTGGCTTTGGTCTCTTAGCACCATACTTAGAACGGGACTGAAGACGGCCGTTTACTCCTGCCGTATCCAGGGCTCCACGTACGATGTGGTAACGTACACCCGGAAGGTCTTTCACTCTACCACCTCTGATAAGCACAATAGAGTGCTCCTGCAGGTTGTGTCCTTCACCTGGGATGTAAGCGTTAACTTCTTTACCGTTGGTAAGTCTTACCCTGGCTACTTTACGCATCGCAGAGTTTGGCTTCTTTGGCGTAGTTGTATATACTCTAGTACATACACCACGGCGCTGTGGGCATGAATCTAAGGCAGGAGACTTTGACTTAAATGTCAACTTTTCTCTACCTTTTCTTACTAATTGCTGTATAGTAGGCATTTACTAGCTGTTAATTATAGATTTTTCCACTTTAAATTTTGGTCTGCAAAGGTATAAAATTCACTTTGCAATTTCAAAATTTTAATTCATTAATTCTCTGCACCTTAGGCCTCTCCTACTGTTCCGCCGAAGTTCATCGGAAAGGAAGGAGCCTCCTGAGATTGCTTGATTTCGCCGAAACTGGCCTCGAATTTCTTGACATTATCTGCCAGAGCAGCCAAAAGTCTTTTGGCGTGCTCTGGTGTGATAATTATTCTTGATTTTACTTTGGCCTTAGGCAGCCCCGGCATCAATCTTATGAAATCAATCACAAACTCGCTGCTGGAGTGGGCAATCATGGCAAGGTTTGCGTACTCGCCCTCAGCCACCTCCTCCGTCAGCTCAATGTTTATCTGATTCTGTTTCTGCAGATCTTCAGCCATGGCTCAGTTATTTATTTTGCAACTCTTGCTGCTTTGTTCTCGCTGTTGTCTTTTTAGACTCCACCAGCGCATCATACTCTTCCTGGCTACCCACGATCAGGTTCTGGTATTCACGCAGACCCGTACCGGCTGGGATCAGGTGACCTACGATCACGTTCTCCTTCAGTCCAAGTAGTTCGTCGGCTTTACCTTTGATAGCGGCTTCGCTCAGTACTTTCGTAGTCTCCTGGAACGAGGCAGCCGAGATAAAGCTTTGCGTACCCAGTGACGCCTGTGTAATACCCTGCAGCGTAGGACGAGAAACGGCTGGCTGTGCATCGCGCACTGTCACCAGGCGCAGGTCACGGCGCTTCAGGCTAGAGTTCTCATCGCGCAGGCGACGAGGTGTCACAATCTGACCTGGCTTCAGGTTGGTCGAGTCTCCGGCATCTTCCACAACTTTCATGTCGATGATGTGGTCGTTCTCTTCCATGAAGCTGATCTTATCAACTGTTTGATTCTCCAGGAAGCTGGTATCACCAGCATCCACTACCACTACTTTCTGCATCATCTGGCGCACGACAACCTCAATGTGCTTGTCGTTGATCTTCACACCCTGCAGACGGTATACTTCCTGAATCTCATTTACCAGGTACTCTTGTACCGCACCCGGGCCTTGAATATTCAGAATGTCTGTAGGCGTGATCGCTCCGTCTGATAACGGCATACCCGCACGGATAAAGTCATTATCCTGTACCAGGATGTGCTTGGAAAGCGGCACCATGTATTTCTTCTTCACGCCGTCTTTCGACTCGATGAAGATTTCACGGTTACCACGCTTCACGCTACCGTATGTAACCACACCGTCGATCTCAGACACTACCGCCGGGTTGGACGGGTTACGCGCTTCGAACAACTCCGTCACGCGTGGCAGACCACCCGTAATGTCTCGTGTTTTACCGATAGCACGCGGTATCTTCACCAGGATCTGTCCAGCTTTGATCTTCTCGCCGTTCTCTACAGTCAAGTGAGCACCTACCGGAATGTTATAGCCTTTCGGCTCACCGTTTTTCGGGTTCACCACAATAGCAGGGTTCTGCGTCTTGTCTTTCGTGTCGATGATTACCTTCTCACGGTAACCTGTCTGCTCATCTGACTCCTCACGGTAAGTAACACCTTCGATGATGGATTCGTAAGAGATTTCGCCATCGAACTCGGAAAGGATAACCGCGTTATAAGGGTCCCAGTTACACAGGATCGCGCCCTTTTCAACTACCTGTCCTTCATTCACATGCAGGAATGAACCATATGGTACGTGGTTGCTGATCAGCAGCTTTCCTGTATTAGGATCTACTACTTTCACTTCACCTGAACGGCCCATCACCACTTTAACCGGCTCTCCTTCGTTGTTCACTGTATCCAGTGAGCGAACGTCTTCGAACTCGATCTTACCGCCAAACTTCGCCAGGATGGTTGCCTCTACCGCAATGTTAGAAGCCGTACCACCTACGTGGAATGTGCGGAGTGTCAGCTGTGTACCCGGCTCACCGATAGACTGTGCGGCAATTACACCTACAGCCTCGCCCTTCTGCACCATGAAGCCTGTCGCCAGGTTACGGCCGTAGCACTTGCCGCATATACCGCGCTTAGACTCACAAGTCAGCACGGAGCGGATCTCAACAGACTCGATCGACGTGTTTTCAATAGCACGGGCGATCTCTTCTGTGATCTCCGTACCTGACGCCACGATGAGATCGTTTGAGATTGGGTCAAACACATCATGCACTGCCACTCGGCCCAGGATACGCTCAGACAGAGACTCTACAATATCTTCGTTGTCTTTCAGTGCGCTCACTTCCAGACCACGCAGCGTACCACAGTCTTCCTCGTTCACGATCACGTCCTGCGATACGTCTACCAGACGACGCGTCAGGTAACCGGCATCGGCCGTTTTAAGGGCCGTATCCGCAAGACCCTTACGGGCACCGTGTGTAGAGATAAAGTACTCGATTACATCCAGACCTTCCTTAAAGTTAGAAAGGATCGGGTTCTCGATAATCTCACCAACGGAACCTTGCAGGGACTTCTGAGGCTTGGCCATCAGACCTCTCATACCACCCAACTGACGGATCTGCTCTCTTGAACCACGGGCTCCGGAGTGCATCATCATGAAGATGGAGTTAAAGCCTTGGTCTTCGTTCTCCAGGCGGCGCATCAACGTTTCCGTAATCTGGTTGTTGATACGTGTCCAGATGTCAATAACCTGGTTGTAGCGTTCGTTGTCCGTGATCAGACCCATAGAGTAGTTTTGCCATACAGCATCTACATCCTTTTTAGCCTGCTCTACCAACACTTCCTTCTCAGCCGGGATGTTGATATCACCAAGACCCATTGACAGACCTCCTTTGTAGGCAGACTGGAATCCTAGTGTTTTGATATCGTCCAGGAACTGGGCTGTACGTGCCATGCCCGTTTCCTTAAATACTCTTGAAATGATCTGCTGCAGCTTTTTCTTAGTCAGCAGTTCATCGATATATCCTACCTCTTCCGGTACAAACTGGTTGAAGATTACACGGCCGGCAACTGTCTCGATCAGCTTTGTCTCGAGTTCGCCTTGCTCGTTCTTAACCTTTGTTCTTACCTTGATGTAGGCGTGCTTAGAGATTCGCTTCTCGTTGGTGGCAATCACCACTTCCTCCGCAGAGTAGAAGCTCATTCCTTCGCCTTCGATCTTTTCGTTCTCTGTGCTGCGCTTTCCTTTTGATACATAGTATAAACCAAGTACCATGTCCTGAGAAGGTACCGCAATTGGAGCACCGTTTGCAGGGTTCAGGATGTTGTGCGACGCCAGCATCAGCATAGAGGCTTCCAGTACGGCAGCAGGTCCTAGTGGAACGTGCACCGCCATCTGGTCACCGTCAAAGTCGGCGTTGAATGCCGTACACACCAGTGGGTGCAACTGGATCGCCTTACCTTCGATCAGTTTCGGCTGGAAGGCCTGAATACCTAATCTGTGGAGTGTAGGAGCACGGTTGAGGAGCACTGGGTGGCCTTTCAGCACGTTCTCCAGGATGTCCCACACAACAGGGTCCTTACGGTCAACTATTTTCTTCGCTGACTTTACCGTCTTTACGATGCCTCTTTCGATCAGCTTGCGGATGATGAACGGCTTGAAGAGCTCAGCTGCCATGTTCTTAGGCAGACCGCACTCGTGCAGCTTCAGTTCAGGACCAACCACGATTACCGAACGGCCAGAGTAGTCCACACGCTTACCAAGCAAGTTCTGACGGAAACGTCCTTGCTTACCTTTCAGCATGTCAGAAAGCGACTTCAGCGCCCGGTTACCTTCTGCACGAACAGCGTTCACTTTACGTGAGTTGTCGAACAGGGAGTCTACCGCTTCCTGCAGCATTCGCTTCTCGTTACGGAGGATCACCTCAGGGGCTTTGATCTCGATCAGACGCTTCAGACGGTTGTTACGGATAATCACACGTCTGTACAGGTCGTTCAAGTCAGAGGTAGCGAAACGGCCACCGTCCAACGGAACGAGTGGGCGAAGCTCCGGCGGGATAACAGGCACCATGCGGATAACCATCCACTCCGGTCTGTTTTCGATACGTGTGGTGGCATCACGGAAGGCTTCCACTACGCGCAGACGCTTCAAGGCCTCAGCTTTACGCTGCTGCGATGTTTCGTGTGCGGCTGCGTGGCGCAGCTCGTAAGACAGATCATCCAGGTTGATGCGCTCCAGCAGCATTTGCAGGGCCTCGGCACCCATTTTCGCGATGAACTTGTTTGGATCATTGTTATCCAACATTTGGTTCTCGCGTGGCAGTTTATCCACCATGTCCAGGTACTCGTCTTCTGTCAGGAAGTCCAGCGTGTTTACGCCGTCTTCCGCCAGGATACCTGGTTGAATAACTACATATCTTTCATAATAGATAATCTGGTCGAGCTTCTTTGTTGGCAAGCCCAGCAGATAACCTATTTTGTTTGGAAGAGATTTGAAGTACCAGATGTGCGCAACCGGAACTACGAGCTCAATATGGCCCATACGCTCACGACGCACTTTTTTCTCCGTCACCTCTACACCGCAACGGTCGCAGATGATGCCTTTGTATCTGATTCTTTTATACTTTCCGCAGTGGCATTCCCAGTCCTTTACGGGTCCGAATATTCTTTCGCAGAACAGACCACCCATCTCAGGCTTATAGGTTCTATAGTTTATGGTCTCAGGCTTTACTACCTCTCCGTTGGAACGCTCCAGGATTGACTCCGGCGAAGCCAAGCTGATCGTAACTTTAGAGAAGTCCTGAGTTAGCTTTTTATTTTTCGCAAATGCCATATTATTAGAATAATGTCGATACAATGAATATGCGTTACAGCTTAACCTGTATAAGTATGCAAAGCGCTTTGGCTTATGCCGCAGCGCTTTGCTTTATACTTGTTACTCTAACGTAATCTCCAGAGCCAATCCTCTCAACTCGTGAATCAACACGTTGAATGATTCCGGGATGTTTGGCTTCGGCAGCACGTCGCCTTTCACGATTGACTCGTAGGCTTTCGCACGACCGATCACGTCGTCAGATTTAACTGTAAGTATTTCTTGCAGCACGTTTGAAGCTCCGAAGGCCTCCAACGCCCACACCTCCATTTCACCGAAACGCTGACCACCAAACTGCGCTTTACCGCCCAGTGGCTGCTGCGTGATCAATGAGTATGGACCGATAGAACGGGCGTGCATCTTATCGTCAACCAAGTGGCCCAGTTTCAGCATGTAAATCACACCTACTGTTACCGGTTGGTCAAAGCGATCACCACTCAGGCCATCGAACAGGTACGAACGGCCGAAGTGCGGCAGTCCGGCCTCAGCCAGCTCAGCAGAAACCTGCTCTTCTGTGGCACCGTCAAATATTGGCGTAGCGTATGTTCTACCCAATCTTAACCCGGCCCATCCAAGTACAGTTTCGTAGATCTGACCGATGTTCATCCTTGAAGGTACACCAAGTGGGTTCAGTACGATATCCATCGGTGTTCCGTCTTCCAGGAACGGCATGTCTTCTTCGCGTACGATACGGGCTACAACCCCCTTGTTACCGTGGCGGCCGGCCATCTTATCACCCACTTTCAGCTTACGCTTCTTAGCGATGTATACTTTCGCCAGCTGCACGATACCTGCTGGTAACTCATCACCTACCTCCAGTGTGAAACGCTCACGCTTGAAGTGCGCGGATACGATGTTGCGGCGCTTGTTATAGTTCTTCACAAGCTCCACCAGCATGCTGTTTGTGCTGTCGTCGGTGGTCCAGTTCTCCAGAATAAGATCTTTGAACATGTTCACCTCTTCCGGCACCGCGTAGTTGCTTTCGTCCTTGTAAGGGTTCTTCTCAGGGAACAGCGCATCGATGATGTTCTTTCTGCTGAACTTAGACCCTTTCGTCAGGATTTCATCGCCGAACTTGTGACGGATGCCTTGAGACGTTTTGCCTTCCAGCAGTTCCACCAGCTTGTCCACCATCACATTCTTGATGGCTGTCAGCTCCTTCGAGTATTTTACCTTCAGCTCTTCTACCTCTTTCTTAGACTTGGCCCGAAGGTTTTTGTCTTTCTTAGGACGAGAGAAAAGTTTTGTGTCTATTACCACACCGTTCAGTGATGGCGGCGCTTTAAGCGAGGCATCCTTCACATCGCCGGCTTTATCACCGAAGATGGCTCTCAGCAGTTTCTCCTCCGGCGTTGGGTCCGTCTCACCTTTCGGCGTGATCTTACCGATCAGGATGTCTCCCTCACGCACCTCAGCACCGATACGGATGATACCGTTCTCATCCAGGTTGCGTACGGCTTCCTCACTCACGTTCGGGATCTCAGAAGTAAGCTCTTCCTCGCCACGTTTCGTCTCACGCACTTCCAGCTCGAATTCTTCGATGTGGATAGAGGTAAACACGTCGTCGCGAACAACTTTCTCTGAGATTACAATAGCATCCTCAAAGTTGTACCCTTGCCATGGCATGAACGCCACCTGCAGGTTACGGCCCAGGGCAAGCTCACCATTGTTCGTGGCGTAGCCTTCGCACAGCGGCTGTCCCTTTGTTACGCGCTCGCCTTTCTTAACAAGCGGCGTCAGGTTGATGCACGTATCCTGGTTTGTTCTTCTGAACTTGATCAGGTTGTAAGTCACGTACTCAGCGTCGAAGGAAACAAGTTTCTCCTCGTGCGTCAGGTCGTACTTCACAACGATCTTGTTAGCATCTACAAAGTCAATCACACCTTCGCCTTCGGCGATCACAAGCGCTCTTGAGTCTATCGCTGCTCTTCCTTCCAGGCCTGTACCTACGATCGGAGCCTGAGGCTTCAGAAGTGGCACTGCCTGACGTTGCATGTTCGATCCCATCAGGGCACGGTTGGCGTCATCATGCTCCAGGAACGGAATCAGAGAAGCCGCAACCGATACAATCTGGTTCGGGGCAACGTCCATATATGTATAGGTGTTCGGAGCTTCCACAGGGAAGTCACCTTCGAAACGACCTTTTACAGTTGGGTTGATAAAGTTACCGTCCTCATCAATGATGGCGTTGGCCTGTGCGATGTGGTGGGTATCTTCTTCTTCGGCTGTGAGGTACTCGACAGAACCGTCTACAACCACTTTACCTTCGATCACCTTTCTGTAAGGCGTCTCGATAAAGCCCATGTGGTTCACGCGGGCGTGCACGCACAGGGAAGAAATCAGACCGATGTTCGGGCCTTCCGGTGTCTCAATGGTACACAGACGGCCGTAGTGTGTGTAATGAACGTCACGTACTTCGAAACCGGCACGCTCTCTAGACAGACCGCCTGGCCCCAGTGCAGATACACGACGCTTGTGCGTCACCTCTGCCAGCGGGTTGGTCTGGTCCATGAACTGAGAAAGCTGGTTTGTTCCGAAGAACGAGTTGATCACAGAAGACAGCGTACGGGCGTTGATCAGGTCAACCGGTTTGAAGTCTTCGTTGTCGCGCACGTTCATACGCTCTTTGATGGTACGGGCCATACGGGCCAGACCAACACCGAACTGGGCATACAGCTGCTCTCCCACCGTTCTTACACGGCGGTTGCTCAAGTGGTCAATATCATCCACTACAGCCTTCGAGTTGATCAGACCGATCAGGTACTTCACGATCAGAACGATGTCCTCGTTGGTCAGCACTTTCGCCTCCCAGTTGGTATCCAGGCCAAGCTTTTTGTTGATTCTGTAGCGTCCAACTTCGCCCAGGTCATAACGCTTGTCAGAGAAGAACAGCTTCTGGATAATATCGCGGGCTGTTTCAACGTCTGGCGCCTCTGTGTTACGCAGCTGGCGATAGATCTGCTCCACGGCTTCCTGCTCTGAGTTAGAGTTGTCTTTCTGAAGCGTGTTGTAGATGATCGCGTAGTCAGCGATGTTCACGTTCTCGCGGTGCAGGATAATGGACTGCACGCCAGAGTCAAGGATAATGTCTATATCTTCTGGAGTTATCTCTGAGTCACGCTCTAAGATAACTTCGTTACGGTCGATGGAAACTACCTCGCCAGTATCCTCATCCACGAAGTCCTCCGTCCATGTTCTCAGAACACGGGCAGCCAGCCTGCGGCCAACTGAGTTCTTCAGTGTGTTTTTGTCTGCAGGGATTTCTTCTGAAAGCCCGAACAGATCCAGGATATCTTTATCCGTACCATATCCAATGGCACGAAGCAACGTAGTAACAGGGAACTTCTTCTTACGGTCGATGTAAGCGTACATAACGTTGTTCACGTCAGTGGCAAACTCAACCCAGGACCCTTTAAAAGGAATAATTCTGGCAGAGTAAAGCTTTGTACCATTCGTGTGCTTGCTCTGGGCAAAGAACACGCCTGGTGAACGGTGCAACTGCGATACAATAACACGTTCAGCCCCATTGATCACAAAGGAGCCTTTTTCGGTCATGTACGGGATGTTGCCTAAGAACACCTCCTGCTCTATCGTTTCAAAGTCCTCGTTATCCTCGTCGTTACAGATCAGGCGAAGCTTTGCTTTTAATGGAACAGAATAGGTAAGGCCCCTGTCGATGCTTTCATCTACAGAGTATTTTGGAGGATCTATATGATAGTCGATAAACTCCAGTACGAAGTTTTCGCGTGAATCGGAGATAGGAAAGTTCTCGGCAAACACCTTAAACAAGCCTTCCTGCGCTCTATTTTCAGCCGGTGTTTCCAACTGAAAGAAGTCCTGAAACGACTGAACCTGAACATCTAGGAAGTCAGGGTAGTCAATAACAGGCTTGATAGAGGCGAAATTGATTCTATCTGTCGTTTTATTCTTAGCCAAAGCCTTGGAATTTTACGTTTATAATCATTTACTGGCACACAGAGTCCAAAACAGCTGTGGGCAAAAAAAAGATCCAATTTTATTTGAATCTATATACAAACAGGAAAAGACCTGACGAATTTGCCAGGTCTACCTGTTCTCAGTATGTTGATAAAGCGAGATTATTTAACCTCCACTTCAGCACCAGCTTCTTCCAAAGATTTCTTCAGTGAGTCTGCTTCGTCTTTCGCAACACCTTCTTTCAGTGTCTTAGGAGCACCGTCAACTAGCTCTTTCGCCTCTTTCAGGCCAAGACCAGTCAGCTCTTTTACAAGCTTAACTACCGCTAGTTTCTGAGCACCAGCTGACTTAAGGACTACGTCAAAAGAAGTTTTCTCTTCTGCAGCAGCTCCACCTTCAGCAGCACCACCACCAGCAACCATTACTGGAGCAGCAGCAGCAGGCTCGATGCCATACTCATCCTTAAGGATAGTAGCTAGTTCGTTAACTTCTTTAACAGTTAAGTTTACTAACTGCTCAGCGAATGCTTTCAAATCTGCCATTTTTATAGAAATTAAAAGTTACTTATTGATTACGTTTTTTAAATTATTCTTTTTCTGATAAAGTTTTCAAGATGCCGGCCAGTTTACCGCCGCTGCTCTGAAGGGCAGATACCACGTTCTTCGCTGGAGACTGAAGCAGACCAATAATATCGCCGATAAGCTCATTTTTGGACTTGATTTCAGACAGAGTTTTCAGCTGCTCATCGCCAATGAAAATGCCACTGTCGATAAAAGCACCTTTCAGCAGAGGAAGCGTGTTGCCTTTCTTTCTGAAGTCCTGGATCAGTTTCGCAGGTGCATTGCCTGACTCTTGCGAGAACAGGATACCGGAAGCGCCCTTTAAAACATTATCCAGCGCAGAAGTGTCAGCTTCTAAAGTATCTAGCGCTTTCTTGATAAGAGTGTTTTTGTACACTTTGTATTCGATACCACGATCGAATGCCATTCTTCTGAACGCATTGATGCCAGCTACACTCATCGTGGAAGCATCAGTTATGTAGAAGTAGTTAGTGGTAGCTAACTTCTCGCTCAGGTCTTTTACGATTATCTCTTTTTCTTCCCTGGTCATGTTCTTAGATAGCTGAGTTCTTTTCAACGGTTACCGCCGGGCTCATTGTGCTAGACAATGTAATGCTCTTGATGTAAGTTCCTTTTGCAGAAGCTGGCTTCAAACGGTTCAGGGTCTGGATAACCTCGTTTGCGTTTGCTGCAAGTTGCTCAGCAGAGAAAGACACTTTTCCGACGCTTGTGTGGATGATACCGAATTTGTCAACTTTGAAGTCGATTTTACCGGCTTTCACCTCTTTAACAGCTTTCGCTACATCTTGAGTAACGGTACCCGACTTAGGGTTTGGCATCAGGTTACGAGGACCTAAGATTCTACCCAAACGACCTACTTTAGCCATAACTGCAGGCATCGTGATGATTACGTCAACATCCGTCCATCCTTTTTCGATTTTCTGGATATAATCATCAAGACCAACGAAGTCAGCGCCAGCTTCTCTAGCTTCCTCCTCTTTGTCCGGAGTAACTAGGGCAAGTACTTTTACTTCTTTACCAGTACCATGAGGCAATGTAACGATACCACGAACCATCTGATCTGCTTTTCGTGGATCTACGCCTAAACGTACATCAATATCAACAGAGGCATCAAACTTTGTGAAGGTAATGTCCTTTACAACTGAAGCGGCATCTGTTAAAGAATACTCTTTCGTTAGATCGGCTTTCGCTAAAGCCGCTTTTCTATTTTTTGAAATCTTCGCCATTTTCCTTCAACTTGTTATTCGTTCCACGGAGCTGTGCCAGATACGGTGATTCCCATGCTTCTTGCTGTTCCTGCTACCATTTTCATGGCTGACTCCAGTTTGAAAGCATTCAGGTCAGGCATCTTCGTTTCAGCAATCTCTTTGATCTGATCCCATGATACCGAGCCAACTTTGTTACGGTTAGGCTCTTTGGAACCGCCTTTGATTTTAGCGGCGTCCATCAGCAACACTGGAGCAGGTGGAGTTTTAACAACGAAGTCAAACGACTTGTCTGCGTAAATAGTAATCAAAACTGGTAACACCTGGCCTGCCTTATCCTGTGTTCTAGCATTGAACTGCTTACAGAACTCCATGATGTTAAGACCTTTAGAACCAAGTGCAGGTCCAACCGGTGGCGATGGGTTCGCGGCACCTCCCTTTATCTGAAGCTTCAGATAACCTTTTATTTCCTTTGCCATTATATGTATTTACTACGATTCTTTTTCTACTTGCATGTAGTTCAGCTCAACCGGTGTGTTTCTTCCGAAGATCTTCACCATTACGTTCAGCTTCTTACGCTCCTCGAACACCTCTTCCACCGTACCGGAGAAACCGCTGAATGGACCATCCATTACTTTTACAATCTCCCCAACTACAAATGGCGTGTCAAGTACTTCTGTCTGCTCTTCTGCCTCGTCTACAGTACCCAGTATTCTGTTTACCTCCGACTGGCGCAGCGGCACCGGCTTTTTACTTGCCGCACCCTTCTCCTCAGTACCTAAGAAGCCGATGACACCCGGCGTACTGATAATAATGTGTTCTGCTTCACCGTGAGAGAGGTCGGCGTGCACCAGCACGTAGCCTGGGAAAAAACTACGCTCTCTGATTCGTTTCTTGCCGCCTCGCATTTCGTATACTTTCTCTGCCGGTATCAACACCTGCGGAACATACTCATCGAGGTTGTGCCTCATTATCTCATTCTCCAGGTAAGCTTTCGCTTTTTTCTCCTGGCCACTAACCGCACGAACTACATACCACTTTAAATCAGCCATAGACTTTATTAAAACTGGTTGTAAAACCAAGTCAGCACAGTATCGAACCCAAAGTCCATTGCGCCAACCACAAGAGCAAAAATCAAAGAACCGATCAACACCAGCACCGAGCTGTTCTGCAGCTCAGAGTATGTTGGCCAGGAGACTCTATCTTTCATCTCCTCCACAGTATCGTTAATATAGGTCCTTATGTTGCTCATCGCTTCGCTTACCAGATAGTGAAAAATTGCACGGGTGGAGAGACTCGAACTCCCAGCCAATGGTTTTGGAGACCACTACTCTACCAATTGAGCTACACCCGTAAAAAAATGCACGCCACTTTTTTAAATGGAGTGCAAATTTATCCATAAGTTTTATGAAAACAAACCCGTTCTTAAAAAACTTTTCCAAGAACGGGTTTGAAACATATTATTAGTCAAGGATTTCAGTTACCTGACCGGCACCTACAGTTCTACCACCCTCACGGATAGCGAAACGCAGACCTTTCTCCATCGCTACAGCGTTGATCAGGTTCACCTCGATAGTGATGTTATCACCTGGCATAACCATTTCTACGCCTTCTGGAAGCATGATCTCGCCAGTAACGTCTGTCGTTCTGAAGTAGAACTGTGGACGGTACTTGTTGAAGAATGGCGTGTGACGGCCACCTTCTTCTTTAGAAAGAACGTAAACTTCGGCTTTGAATTTAGTGTGAGGCTTAACTGAACCTGGCTTACAGATAACCATACCACGACGGATATCAGTTTTCTCAATACCACGAAGCAGCAGACCTACGTTGTCACCAGCTTCACCTCTGTCAAGGATCTTGCGGAACATCTCCACACCAGTAACTGTAGACTTCAGGTTCTCAGCACCCATACCAAGGATTTCAACCGGCTCACCTGAGTTGATTACACCACGCTCGATACGGCCAGTAGCTACTGTACCACGACCAGTGATTGAGAACACGTCCTCAACTGGCATCAAGAATGGAAGGTCAACCAGACGCTCTGGAAGTGGAATCCAGCTATCAACAGCATCCATCAGCTCTTCGATAGTTTTCACCCACTTGTCGTCGCCGTTAAGGCCACCAAGAGCTGAACCCTGAATCACTGGAATGTTATCGCCATCGAACTCGTAGAAAGAAAGCAGTTCACGGATTTCCATCTCAACCAGCTCAAGAAGCTCTGGGTCGTCCACCATGTCCACTTTGTTCATGAATACTACCAGCTGAGGTACACCTACCTGACGGGCAAGAAGGATGTGCTCACGCGTCTGTGGCATAGGACCATCAGTAGCAGCAACCACTAGGATAGCACCGTCCATCTGGGCAGCACCAGTAACCATGTTCTTCACGTAGTCAGCGTGACCTGGGCAGTCAACGTGAGCATAGTGACGGTTTTCTGTAGCGTATTCTACGTGAGAAGTATTGATAGTAATACCTCTTTCTTTTTCTTCAGGAGCGTTGTCAATTGAAGAGAAGTCACGAAGCGAAGCCAGACCTTTCTTAGCCAACACAGTAGTGATAGCAGCTGTAAGAGTAGTCTTACCGTGGTCAACGTGACCAATAGTACCGATATTTACGTGCGGTTTGGAACGGTCAAATGTTTCTTTAGCCATTGTATGATATTAAATTAAGGTTAAAACGTTTAAGTTTATGTCGCGCTTTTAAATATACACGTAACGGACTGTGAGCCAACGATGGGAATTGAACCCACGACCCCTTCCTTACCAAGGAAGTACTCTACCCCTGAGCTACGTCGGCTTTTGAATCCACCAGAAAACTACAACCCTATTTACACTAAAAAGGAAGCTCATCTGCATGAATTTCCTTCTCCAGTCCTTTTAGTAAATATGTTTTCTGACTTAAATGAGCGGGAGACGAGGGTCGAACTCGCGGCCTATAGCTTGGAAGGCTATCGCTCTACCAACTGAGCTACTCCCGCTTACTTTAATTTTGAATGAGTGAATAATTGAATGCCTGAATACACAATTCACTCATTCGCTTATTCACTCATTCAGTTGTGGGGAGAGCAGGATTCGAACCTGCGAAGTCGTAAGACAACGGAGTTACAGTCCGTCCCATTTGGCCGCTCTGGAATCTCCCCGAAACTTAATCCTACATCAAAACAGCAGAACTTTTCCCTTAAAACCTCACCGCTTCTGCCGTGTTCTTCGTTCTAAGTGGATGCAAAATTAAGCGCTTTTTTATCGAAGTCAAACATTCCGGTAAAAAAATGTTAAAAAATTTCGCGCAGGCTTACGCACCGTACATTTCCAGCAGGCGCGCGTCCTTCTCATTGGCCTTGATCTGCTACAGCAAAGCCTGCACCTCCGGCTTCTCCGACATCACCATAAGTGCCTGATAGGCAGCCGCGCGCACGTAGTACAACCGGTGGTGCTGCGCCAGGTCGGCCAGCAGGGAAATCACTTCGGGGGTGTTCGTCTCGCTGTTTCCGGCCAGGTAGGCGCCAAAGCTTTGCAGGAGGTAATAAAGTTCGCCGCCGCTTGCTGCCTTCATCTGTTTCATAAACCAGCCGTACTTTTCAGGGCCGGCCTCCACGGCATAAAGGGTGGCCAGGGCCAGCACTATTTCCTCGTTGGTCTCACCCTCAAACCGGGCAAGCTTCTTCGGCGCGTCCGCCGCACCGGTGCCCGCGTAGGCAAGTATGGCGGCGGCGCTGGCCTGGTAGGAACTGTCGCGCATGGCTTTTTCAAACACCGGTTTATACTTGTTGCCGTTCCAGCCTGCCAGGGCAAGTATGGCGTCGGCCCGCACGGCTCCTTTTTCGTCCTGTGTGGCCATTTCCTTTACCTTCGGCTCTACCGGCGCTGCCTGCCCCTCCTTTAGCTGGCTGAGCATGTTTATGGCTTTGCTTCGGACCATCCAGTATTCATCCCGCAGGGCCTGCTGGTACATGCTGAGCACCTGCGGGCGGGCCGCCTGCTCCTGTAGTTCCTCCAGCGCCTCGAGCTTCAGGGCCAGCTGTTCGGCGTTGTGGAATTGGAAGAGCAGCTCCTGCTCTGTTTTCTCCTGCTCCACCACCCCCAGTAGCTGCTGCTCCGGGTCCAGCAACACCAGCTGCGGCTGCTCCGCCACATCAAAGGTAAAGAGCTGCTCGGCCTTGTCTACCACCACCGGGTGCACCTGCTTTTTGCCCCCCGCCCACACGGCGACGTTTAGCGGCAGGCGGTACAGCGGCGCATAGGTTGTGTCCTGCATCTGCCGGACGTACAGCTTTACCTGCCCGTTGGCGTAGGTTTGCTCCACTTTCAGCTCCGGGTGCCCCGGCTGCATAAACCACTGGTCAAAGAACCACATCAAGTCACGGCCTGTCACATCCTCGAAGGCCATGCGCAGCTCCGCCACCTCTACATCGGAGAACTTGTTTCGCGTTAGGTATAAGTTGAGCGAGGCCCACCAGGCTTCGTCGCCAACCAACTGGCGCAGCATGTGCAGCACGCGGCCGCCTTTGGCGTAGGAGTGGCTGTCGAACATGTCTTCGCGGTCTTTGTAGTAGTAGCGGATGAGCGGCTCCCGCTTTTCCTGCGCCTCATCCAGGTACTGGCTTAGCTCATCCATCTGCAGGTAGGCGGCCTCGTCTGCGCCGTACTTGTGCTCGGCCCACAGGTACTCGGAGTAGTTGGCGAAAGCCTCGTTCAGGGGCAGGTTGGCCCAGGACTCCGTCGTTACGTAGTCTCCGAACCACTGGTGGAACAGCTCATGCGCGATAATACCGTCCCAGCTCTTATCGAGCAGCTCGCGCTCGTTTAGCTGCAGATCCTCCATAAAGGTGGAGGCCGAGGTGTTCTCCATCGCCCCCGACACAAAATCGCGCACGACCACCTGCGCATACTTTGGCCACGGGTAAGCCACTCCCAGCTTCTGCGAGAAAAACTCCATCATTTCGGGCGTGTTGCCGAATACTTTCTTGGCTGTATTTTTATAGGCCGGCTCCACATAGTAGTTCACCTCCCTGTCGCGCCACTTGTCCTGCACCACGGCAAAGTCGCCGATGGCCAGCATGGCCAGGTACGGGGCGTGGGGCAGCTCTTGCTTCCAGTAATCTGTTTTGGTGCCGTCGGCGTTCTGCCGCGAGTAGATAAACTCGCCGTTGGACAGGGTTTTATACTTGGGGTCTACCGTAACGTAGATTTCCTGCGTCATGCGCTCGTTGGGCGCATCGATGGTGGGGAACCAGGCCGAGCTGGCCTCCGTTTCGCCCTGCGTCCAGATCTGCTGCGGCTTGTTCGGCTCCTTCCCCAGCGGGTTGATAAAGTACAGGCCCTTATCCGCTGTAATGGCATCGGAGCCACCGGTCGGCAGCTCGTTCGGCTTGGCTGTGTAGTCTACCTCAATGGTGTACTGCTCCTCGCGGGTGTAGGCCTTACCCAAGTCAATCGTCAGCTTTTGGCCGTCATAGTCAAACTCCAGCGGCGTTCCGTCGTAGCCTTGCATTAGGTATACGCTGTGGATATCCATGCCTTTGGCATCCAGCACCAACTGGCGCTGCGGGTAGAAGTATGGCTTTGCCGTAATCTCCGCCAAACCGTGCAGGTACTGTTTCTCCCAGTCAAAGCTCACGCGCAGGGTGGTGTGCAGCAGGTCGCTCTCCTTGGTTCGGGAGGGGTTAAAGGCATACTTTTTCGATGCCCACACGGGCACAGCGTCGGCGGGGGCTGCTTTGGCTTTGCGTGCAGCCGGGGCAGGGGCTTTTGTCGCTACAACGGCTTTATTGGTGTTGCAGCCACTCGTAAAGGCCATGGCAGCCGCTAAACCTACTATGCTCAGAAACCTATGATTCATGCTTGGAATGATTTAATTTTGAGGTGAAGTTCTAAAAATACTCTGAGAAACCACTAACTTTAAGGTCAAAACCATACGAAAGAAGATGCTTCAGGTAAAAACCGGTAACGACAAAACATGGCAGGTTGATATTCAGAAAGATGGTATCTCCCTAAACGGAACACCTTTTGGCTGGGACGTCTCGCCTATCGGCCCCAATACCTACCACATCATCAAAGGCTCCCGCTCCTTCACCGCGGAGGTAGTTTCGGCTAATTACCAGGAAAAGACCTTCAACTTTAAGATAAACGGTGCCATACAGACTGTTAGCGTTAAAGACCGTTTTGACCTGCTGCTGGACAAGCTGGGCATGAGCAACGCCAACGCCAACAAGGTGAATGACGTGAAAGCGCCCATGCCGGGGCTTATACTTGAGATTAAGGTAGAGCCGGGCCAGGAAGTAAAGAAAGGCGACCCGATCATGATCCTGGAGGCGATGAAGATGGAGAACATCCTTAAGTCGCCGGGCGATGGCGTCGTAAAGGAAATAAAGGTGCAGACCAGGCAAAACGTAGAAAAGAGCCAGGTGCTGATCCTTTTTCAATAGATATTTGTTAGCGAGAGCGGCTGCCACGGTGGCCGCTTCTTTGTGTTAAAAGAATTCAAAACCTATACAGATAAAATACCGTGAAGTATAAACGAATTTTGCTAAAGCTGAGTGGCGAGGCACTGATGGGCGAACAGCAGTACGGCATCGACTCTAACAGACTGATTCAGTATGCCGAAGAGATTAAAGAGGTAGCCGCCCTGGGTGTGGAAGTGGCCGTAGTGATTGGCGGAGGTAATATTTTCAGGGGCGTGCAGGCGGAGCAGGTTGGGCTGGACCGTGTGCAGGGAGACTACATGGGCATGCTGGCGACCGTTATCAACAGCATGGCACTGCAAAGCGCCCTCGAGAAACTGGGCGTGTACACGCGACTGCTCTCCGGCATCAACATTCAGCAAGTATGCGAGCCCTACATCCGCCGCCGCGCCGTGCGCCACCTGGAGAAGGGCCGTGTGGTAATCTTTGGCGCCGGCACCGGTAACCCGTACTTCACAACCGATTCGGCCGCCTCGCTGCGCGCCATCGAGATTGAGGCCGACGTGGTACTGAAAGGCACCCGTGTGGACGGCATTTACTCTGCTGACCCGGAGAAAGACCCGAACGCCGTATTCTACTCCCAGATCTCGTTTAAGGACGTTTTCGAGCAGGGGCTGAACGTAATGGACATGACAGCCTTTACGCTGTGCAAAGAGAATGACCTCCCTATTATCGTGTTCGACATGAACACGCAGGGCAACCTGAAGCGCCTGGTGCAGGGCGAGCGCGTGGGAACGCTCGTGAGCATGGACGACCTCGGCGAAACGCTGAAGGAAACGGTAGACCAGATGCAGTCGGGGCCAAAAGGCGACAAAAAATAAAATTTGCTATTTTTGCCCAGAAATTTTTCAGAACAAGAATAAGTAAACAGATATGACGGAAGAAATTCAGTTTTACCTAAGCGAGGCGGAGGAGTCTATGCAGAAGGCCTTGCAGCATACCAGCAGCGAGCTAACCAAAATCAGAGCGGGTAAGGCCTCCCCTGCCATGATCGAGCACCTGCGCGTAGACTACTACGGCAACCCGACTCCAATTTCCCAGGTTGCCAACGTTGCTGCACCGGATGCACGCACGCTGCTTATCAAGCCTTGGGAGAAGAACATGCTTGGTGAGATCAACAAAGCCATCAAGAACAGCGACCTTGGCCTGAACCCACAGCAAGAGGCTGACGCGGTTCGCCTGAACATTCCTGCCCTGACGGAGGAGCGCCGCCGCGACCTGGTAAAGCAGGTGAAGGGAGAAACAGAGAACGGCAAGATCAGCATCCGCAACATCCGTAAAGATGTAAACGACTCGCTGAAGAAGCTGCAGAAGGAAGGCACTGCCGAAGACGCCGTTCGCGACGCAGAGGGCAAAGTACAGAAGCTGACTGACGCTTACATCGTGAAGATAGATGAGCTGCTTGCCAAGAAGGAAGCGGAGATCATGACGATCTAAATGCGTACCTCGTAGCACGCAGCAAGAAATACGATTACAGAAAAGGCCTTCGATCAAGATCGAAGGCCTTTTCTGTTTTCACTCAAGTTATACTACAAACTGGGCGTGCTACGTGTATCGCGTTACCTGACACGAGGAAAGCTACTGGTAGAGCCGGTGCACCTGGATGTAATCGGCCACCTCATCCGGCACCAGGTACTTTATACTTTTCTCCTCTCGTATGCATTTGCGGATGAACGTGGCGGAGATATCCAGTACAGGAGCTTTCACAAAAGTTACGTTCGGCATGTCCGGCAGCTCCGTGGTAACGGAGCCGGAGCGCGGGTAAACGTAAACCTTGTGAAACGCCAGGATGCTCTCGGCGTTCTTCCACTTCGGAAACAACGACAGGTTGTCCTCCCCCATAATCAGCACAAACTCATAGCTGGGATACTTCTCCTGCAGATAGGTCAGGGTGTCGATGGTGTAGCTCGGCTTGGGCATGCTGAACTCAATGTTCGACACGCCCAGGTTCGGGTTATCGGCTATCGCCAGCGACACCATGTGCAGCCTGTCGAACTCGTGCAGCAGCGTGTTGCTGGGCTTAAACGGGTTCTGCGGAGACACAACCAGCCATACCGTATCCAGGTCGGTGTTGGTGGCCATGAAGTTGGCAAGTATAAGGTGCCCGGTATGGATGGGGTTGAAGGAGCCAAACAGGAGCCCTACCTTCATACGATCGCGGGTTCAGACTTCAGAAAATCATTTACCAGCTTCTCCGCCTCAGTGCAGGCCCGGGTCAGGTCGTCGTTCACGATCACCTTGTCGAACTGGTCCTCAAAGCCCATCTCAAACTTGGCTTTGAACACGCGGCTGCTGATGCTGGAGGCCGAATCGGTGTTGCGGGCCGTCAGGCGCTTGGCCAGCTCGTCTATGGACGGTGGCTTAACGAATACGGCCAGTGCTCTTTCTTTGTAAAAATGCTTTATACTTAATCCTCCTTTTACGTCTACGTCCAGAATAACGTGCTTGCCGCTCTTCCAGATCCGTTCGATTTCAGACTTTAATGTACCGTAGAAAGCGCCCTCGTATACCTCCTCCCACTCTACAAACTCATCGTTTGCGATTTTCTTCTTAAAATCCTCGGGCGTGATAAAGTAGTAGTCTTTGCCATTCTCTTCGGTGCGGCCGCGCTTGTCGCGGGTGCAGGCCGAGATAGAGAAATTCAGCTGGGGGTTTACGCTGAGCAGGTGCTTTACAATAGTGGTTTTACCGGCACCGGATGGCGCCGAGAAGATGATAATCTTGCCTTGCATTAGGGGTTATAACGTTTCTTGAATCCTCGCTTTTATAGACTGCACCAGGCTATGTGGTACAATCACGCGCTTCAGGTGGCCGGTTATCAGCCCTTTCAAGAGCTTTTGTTTTTGATGGTTCTCGAAGCAGCTGACGCAGTCTTCAATATGGTGGTTGAAGAACTTCTGTTCCTCGGGGGACGCCTCGCCGTCAATCATCAGGTCTAGCATGTGAGATACCTGCTCACAGTCGGCCGTACGCGCATCGCCAGGTGCTTTTGGGTATACTTCTGTAATTTTTGATTCCATCTTAACTCAAACTCTTAATTTTCTTCTCTAACTGTTATATCCCATGCCTTTAGCATACTTTTCCAACTTCTCTTTCAAAGAGTTCCGGGCTCGGTGCAACCTGGAGCGTACGGTGCCTATGGGGATGTCCAATATCTTGGCCATCTCTTCGTAGGTAAAGCCTTCCAAATCACAAAGTATAATCACTGTCCTAAAGTCCACGGGCAGAGCATTCAGGGCGCTGGCCACCTCGTCGCCGATCAGGTCCTGCACGCTTTCAGTGCGCATGTCGGTCGTGGATGCCACGCCGCTCTCACCTTCCACGTCCTCGGAGTTGTAATACCCCTCCACCTCGCTGTAGTCTACCTTGGCAGGCTGTTTGCTCTTCTTCCGGAACTCGTTAATGAAAGAGTTCTTCAGGATTCGGAACAGCCATGCTTTTGCATTAGTTCCTTGCTCGAAGTAGTCAAAAAAGCGGTATGCCTTCAGGTAAGTCTCCTGTACCAGGTCGTTGGCGTCGTCTTCGTCTAAGGTGAGCCTGTAGGCAAAATTGTACAGAGGGTCCAGCACAGGAAGCAGTTCGGCCTCGAACCGTGCGTCCTTTTCCTCTTTACTAAGCTGTTTACCTGTTTGCTCGCTCATTTACTTTAATGGATTTTGTACTTTAGTGAAGTCCTCCATCGCGCGTAATACGCAAATATAGGAATTTTAATTACATACCACGCTTGGGGCTTAAGGGTTACGGCCTGCCTGCCCAAATGTGCTTGTATGGTCTTATACGTAGCATTTTTAAAGTTGCAGGCATTATTGTATTTAAGTACAATATTTTCTCCGGAACTGAAACTTGATTACCATTGAAGATAATTTGTTATATTTAGTAGGCGATCATCATTTGTAGCCATAAGTATTGCAAACCCTAAACCGATCAGCACCTGTTACTCCTGATTCTTATGAGAAGAAGTTATAAAGGCATCCCCATCAATACCTCCAAGAACACCCACGAAACCGTCTTTAACCTACTGCCAGCCGACAAAGGAGCCCGTATTCTTGATGTTCCCTCCGGAGCAGGCGCATTTACCCAACGGCTGAAGGACAATGGCTACAGCAACATTGTCAGCGTTGATGTTGTAAACGGGCTGCAGATAGCGCATGACCAGTTTATCCAGGGCGACATGACCAAGCCCCTGCCGTTTGAGGACAACTCAGTGGATGTGGTTGTTTGTATAGACGGCATTGAGCACATCAACAAGCAGTTTGACTTCGCCAGGGAAGTGAACAGGATACTAAAGCCCGGCGGCTACTTTATCGTTTCTACCCCTAACATCAGCTCGCTGCACTCCCGCTTCAGGTGGTTCTTAACAGGCCACCACAACAAGTGCAAGTCGCCGCTGGATGAGCAAAGGCCTGACCCCTCCCACCACATTGCCATGATCTCCTACCCGGAGATGCGCTACCTCCTGCACTCCAGCAACTTTAGGATTGACGTAGTAACGACAAACCAGACAAAGCCTGCCTCCTGGCTGTACCTTCCGCTAGTGCCCCTCGCTTACCTCACCACAAAGATGGTGTACAGTAAGGAGGAGAAAGACCAGGACCAGCGAACGCGCAACAGGCAGATTATCTCTCAAACACACTCAAAGCCTGTCCTCTTTGGGGAAACAATGATTGTAAGAGCGCAAAAGGTAGGCTAACTTTGGCGCCAAAGCCTGTCATCCGGCTTTCTACACGACTGTAAGAACCAACACAACGGAATGCGCATACTACATCTGGTATCAGAGAAAACATGGAGAGGCGGTGAGCAACAGGTGGCCTACCTGATAGAGGAGCTCGACAAGCAGGGAGTAACCAACCTGGTAGCGTGCCGGCAGCACTCTGCCTTTCATACTTACTGCCAGCAACAACAGCTGCCGCACCTGGCCCTGCCATTCGCCAATGAGTTTGATGTAGTAACGGCACTGCGGGTAAAAGCCTACAGCAAGCAAAACAAGGTTGATTTAATGCACGTGCACAGCGGCCACTCGCATGCCATTAGTGTGCTGTCGCATGTGCTTGGCAACACCCTGCCTATTATACTTAGCCGCCGCGTGGATTTCCCGGTTAAGAACAATCTGCTCTCCCGGTTAAAGTATAACTACAAAGGCATTAAGCGCGTTGTTTGCGTTTCTGATAAAATAAAGGAAGTAGTATCAGCAAGCCTGAAGCACCCTGAGCTCTGTGTAACGGTGCACAGTGGCGTTGACCTTAGCCGCTTTGCCAACAGCAAAAAGGACGGTAAGCTCCACCGCGAGTTTAACCTGCCTCCATCAGCCCCGCTTATTGGCAATGTGTCTGCCATCGCCCCACACAAAGACTATTATACCTTTGTAGATACCGCTGAACTGGTGCTAAAGCAGCACCCTGAGGCATTTTTCTTTATTGTTGGAGATGGCCCGCTGCGAGAGGAAATAAAGGCTTACGTGCAGCAAAAGAAGCTGCAGCAGTCCTTTGTCTTCACAGGCTTCAGAAATAATGTCCCCCAGCTGATGCCGGAGCTGGACGTGATGCTGGTTACCTCCGAGACGGAAGGGCTGGGAACGACCATCCTGGATGCCTTTGCCTGCCAGGTACCGGTAGTTGCGACCAAGGCTGGTGGCATACCAGAAATCGTGCGGAACGAAGACACAGGGCTGCTGGCACCTGTAAAATCGCCGGCCATACTTGCCGAGAAAGTGCACCAGGTGCTCACCAACGCGGCCCTGCGCAGCACTATCATACAGGGGGCGAGCAAACTTCTGCAGGAGTTCTCGAAGGAGAACACAGCGCTGCGCACCTTAGCCGTTTACAAAGAAGTACTGCAGCAAGTATAGATCAGCTGCCCCTGTTAACCTGCTTGTTGTGCATGTACAGCTTGACGTACTTGTAGTAAACAGACACGGCAGAAGAAACAGAAATGATAAACCCCTCCGGCCCATCCATAAAACCGCGCTTTAAGATATAGGCCCTGAAAAAGCGGAAGGCAGGTTTCAGGATTACCATCGGCAGCGACACAGTCTTTCCATCCCGAATCAGGGCTTTAGACGAAGCATCCGTAAACCTGTTTATCTGCCCCAGGTGCTGCGACACACTGTAGTACGAGTAGTGCAGCAGGTCGCCCTGCAGGTGCTGCAGTTTGGCTCCTTTGCTCAGGATGATCTTATCGTGGGGGTTCTCGCCTCCCCAGGTGGCCTTGCTGCGGTCAAACAGGCGCACTTTGGTGTCCGGGTACCAACCGGAGTGGTGAATCCACTTGCCGCAGTAGTTGGTGAGGCGGTTCATACTGTAGGCGTCGGCCTGCCAGTTGCTTTTTGCCGCCAGCACGGCCTGCTCCAGATCCGGCGACAGGGCCTCATCGGCATCCAGCGAGAGCACGTGGTAGTGGGCAGCCTGGGTTAAGGCATAGTTCTTCTGCTCTATGTGCCCCTCAAAGGGATGCTCCACAAACCGGCACCCGAAAGAAAGGCAGATCTCCTTCGTACGGTCCGTTGAGAAAGAGTCTACCACAACGATTTCATCAGCCACGTTTCTGACTGACTCCAGGCAGCGCGCAATGTTACGCTCTTCGTTGAAGGTGATAACGACTACTGAGATGCTTACAGGCATAGAGGCAAGAGTATTACTACCAGAAAAAGAAATTACCTTGTTTCGGCTTTCAGGCAGCTAGCAAGCGCCTGCCGAAGTGCCCAAAGTTACTCATTTCTCAACTTTAGCCTCTTTCACTACTAAACATTTAACGTTTACAGCCAAAAACAGCGTTCTAGCCAAGAACACGCAACCATTTCCCTTATACTTTTTCACAGAGCATGCGTAAGGAGTCTATACCTTAACCGCTTTCGCGTTGGATCCTGACCAGGAGAGACCCGCCACCGGAGGCAAAACGGAGACAACGAATGCACTGCTTGCGCGCCATCCTTTTCCTATGTCTGCTCCTGACCACTGCTGTTGGCGCTGCACAGCAGTACAACATCCGTAGCTGGACCCTGGAGCAAGGCCTGCCGCAGTCGCAGGTGATGGCCATACAACAGGACCACGAAGGGTTTCTCTGGCTGGCTACCCGCGCCGGCCTCAGCCGCTTTAACGGCACCGACTTTACCACCTATACCAAGGAAGAAGGGCTGAGCAGCCACAACATCTCCACGCTTTTCCTGGACAGCCGCCATCGGCTCTGGGTCGGCACGACGGACGCCGGCCTGCTGCTCTTCAATGGGGTTTCCTTTCAGCCGTACGGGCAAGAGCAGGGGGTCGGGGCAAAAGCCGTACGGGGCATAACAGAGGATAAGGCAGGCAAGCTGTGGCTGGCAACCGATAACGGCGTGTACTCCCTGGCCAGGGAGGGCATGCTGAAATACGCCTCCCTGCCCGACCTAAACTACACCGCTGTTACTGCTACCCCTACCGGAGAACTATGGGCGGGCACAGCAGACAACGGCCTTTACAGGGTGAAAGGCAGCCAGACAACGCACTTCACCGCCGGCAACAGTGAGCTTCCCTCCAACCACATCACCGCGTTGTCCGTCAGCAAAAGCCACGAAGTATGGATCGGCACGGCAAAGGGCCTGGCACAGGCGGAGCAAACTACCCTCAGCAGAGTTCAACTGCCGCAGCACCTCGATAGCAGCCGTATTACCAGCTTTACCAGCGATCACTATAATAACCTCTGGGTGGGGCTGCAGCGCAACGGCCTCCTCAAGTATAACGGTGACTCCTTTACACATATCACCCGAAACGGCGGGCTCCGCACCAACCGCATCACGGCGCTGTCCACCGATAAGGAGGGCAATGTATGGATCGGCACCAACGGATACGGCCTGCAGCAACATATGGCTCCCTGGTTTGTGCATTTCTTCGAGTTCCCCAACCTCACAGAGCCCCGCGTTACCGCTATCGCCCAGGACAGGAACGGCACCCTCTGGCTCGGCACCGATGAGGGAGAGCTGGCAAAGATGGAGCAGCACAACCTGACATGGCTCAGCAGGAAGCCCTGGCCCCAGGGCACCACCGTCTACAGCTTTCTACCGACACCGGAGGCGCTCTGGGCCTGTACCAGCAACGGCGTTTGGCGCCTGGCGCAGCAAACCACCACGCACTACAGCACCGCCGAGGGGCTTCCCTCCTTGGATGTGTACCAGGCTACAGCAGGCCCGGACGGGCAGCTGTACTTGGCAACAGGAGGCGGTGTGGCTGTGCTGCAAGGCAGCACCTTCCGGCTGCTTCCCTCTCCGGAGGGCACGCTCAAGGCCAACTCTATCCTGCGCGACAGCAAGGGCCGGATCTGGGCTGGCGGCGACAAAGGCATCTTTCGGGTTGAGCGGGGCCAGGTAGTGCAGCCCCCGGAGCTGCAGGGCCTGCACCTGACGGAGGTGCGGTCCATCACAGAAGACAAGAAGGGCGTGCTGTACTTCGCGGCCTTCAACACGGGCATCCTTATGCTGCAGGGCACAAAGGCAACGCTCGTTACTGCCGCCGAAGGCCTTCCGAGCGAGGCTGTTAAAAGCGTGTACGCCGACAGCGCCGATAACCTCTGGGTAGCCACCAGCCGCAACGTGCTGAAAGCCCGTTTGCCGGCGCTGCGCCAGGAAGGCGCTTTTAACCACAGAAGCTACTCAGGGCCCAGCGGTTTCAGAGGAATGGAAGTATGCGACAACGCCATGCTGCAGACGCAGGAAGCTGTGTGGTTTGGCACAACCAAAGGGCTGACAAAGTACCTGCCCGGGCTGGACCGCCGCAACAAAGTGCCCCCCAGGCTGACCTTAACCGAGGTACTGCTGTACTCCAGGCCCACCGACTGGGAAGCACTGGGCTATGCCTACGACAGCCTCACCGGCCTACCGGTAAACCTCCGCCTGCCGCACACCCAGAACCACCTGGCCTTTAATTTTCAGGGTATTTGCCTCTCTGCACCGGAGCAGGTAAAGTATAAGTACAGGCTGGTGGGCTACGAGGATGCCTGGTCGCCGGTAACCAGTCGCTCCTTCTCCACCTATGCCAACCTCTCGCCCGGCACCTACACCTTTGAGCTGATGGGCCAGAACAACGACGGCTACTGGACGCCCCAGCCCCTTACCTACACGTTTTCCATTGTGCCGCCCATCTGGCGCCGGGAGTGGTTTATAGGGGTGCTGCTGGTGGTGATTGCCGGCACCATCCTGAGCGTGGTGCGCCTGCGCGAGCGGAGCCTGGTAAAAATGAACTCCCTGCTGGAGCTAAAGGTGAACCACCGCACGCGCCTGCTGGAGCGCCAGAACAGGGAGAAGGAAATCCTCCTGCAGGAAATCCACCACCGTGTGAAGAACAATCTCCAGATCGTGATCAGCTTGCTTAACCTGCAGGCCCGCCACGTGGAGGACCCATCGGCGCAGGAGGTAATGAAGGCGCTGCGCAGCCGCGTGCGGTCTATGTCGCTGCTGCACGAGCGCCTGTACCAGCACAGCAACCTGGAGCATATCAACCTGGAGGATTACTTTATTGAAATATGTGAAAGCCTTTATGCCTCCTATGGCGTAAGTATGGACAGAATTGCGCTGGAATTGGACGTGCCGGATATAAAAGTAGATGTAGACTCGGCCATAACACTGGGCCTGATCGTAAACGAGCTAGTATCCAATACCTTAAAGTATGCGTTCCAAGAAGGAGAGCACGGTGTGTTGCGCATTGAGCTGATAAGGCACGATGAGGTGCAGTACACCCTGACCGTGAGCGATAACGGACGCGGCTTACCAGAAGACTTTTTCCTGAAACAGCAGAAGGGGCAATCCTTTGGGCTTAAACTAGTACAGTCGCTGAGCAAGAAACTGGAGGGAAATATTCGCTTTTACAACAATAATGGCACAAAATCAATATTATATTTTGTTTTGCCATCGTAATTAAATTTTTAACGTATGAACCTAATGCTATGACAAAACCTAAAATCCTTATATCGGAAGATGAGGTCATCATCGCGGAAGACCTTGCGGCTAGCCTGGAAGAGTTAGGTTACGAGACGTGTGCCATAGATGCAGGTGAAGACACTATAGACATGATCCGGGAAACCCAGCCTGACCTGGTGCTGCTCGATATTAACCTGCGCGGCAGTGCCGACGGGGTTGACATCGGCTCGCGCATCCGCGAAGAGTTCAAGATCCCGTTTATCTACCTCACCGCCTACGCCGATCACGCAACCATCGACCGCGCCAAGAAGACCGAACCCGACGGCTTTCTGGTAAAGCCTTTCGACGAAAAGAGCCTCCGCTCCGCCATTGAAATCGCGCTGTACAAACACGACAGTAGCCAGAAGAACGGAAAAGAGACCAACGGCAACCAGCTGGAGCACAAAGAGCAGGAAGTAACCTCTGACTATATCTTTGTGAAGGTAAAGCACCGCATCATTAAGGTGCATTACAGCGACATCCTCTGGGTGGAGGCCTATGACAACTACTCCTTTATTGTGACCGCCGACCAGAAGTACCTGGTAAGCTCCACCCTGAAGGATATGGAGCATAAGCTGCCGTCGCAGAACTTTGTGCGCGTACACCGCTCCTACATCGCCAACCTGGACAAGATAGAAGCACTGGAGGAGAACTCTGTGGTCTTCTCGAAAGGAGACGTCCCGATCGGGAAGTCTTACAAGAAAGCGCTCATGTCTAAGTTCAACATTATATGACCAAACACTACTACACCTAAAAATACGAAGCGGGTTTACGGCGCCACCTGCCAGGGCGGCCGTGCCCAAAAAGAAAAGGCCGGCGCTTTGCAGCACCGGCCTTCTTTATACATAAACGGGGAAACCCGGATTAGTATCTGTAGTACTCTGGCTTGTACGGCCCTTCTACCTCCACGCCAATGTAACTGGCCTGGTCAGGAGAAAGCTCATCCAGCTCCACACCGATCTTGCTCAGGTGCAGGCGTGCCACTTTCTCATCCAGGTGCTTCGGCAAAGTATAAACCTTGTTCTCGTAAGCCTCTGTGTTTGTCCAAAGCTCCAGCTGCGCCAGCGTCTGGTTAGAGAAAGAGTTAGACATCACAAAAGATGGGTGACCGGTAGCACAGCCCAGGTTCACCAGGCGGCCTTCTGCCAGCACAATAATGTCTTTCCCGTCAATGTTGTACAGGTCAACCTGCGGCTTGATCACGTCTTTGGTGTTGCCGTACGTTTTGTTCAGCCAAGCCATGTCGATCTCGTTGTCGAAGTGGCCGATGTTACAAACGATGGTTTTGTCTTTCATCGAACGGAACTCCTGCTCCCCGATGATGTCTTTGTTGCCAGTAGCTGTTACTACAATGTCAGCCTCTTTTACGGCGTCCACCATTCTTTTCACAGCGAAACCGTCCATAGCAGCCTGCAGTGCGCAGATTGGGTCGATCTCGGTAACGATCACGCGGGCACCGGCACCGCGAAGCGAAGCGGCAGAACCCTTGCCAACGTCACCGTAGCCAGCCACAACAGCCACTTTACCGGCCATCATCACGTCCGTGGCACGGCGGATAGCGTCTACCAGAGACTCCTTACAGCCATACTTGTTATCGAACTTAGACTTGGTTACAGAGTCGTTCACGTTAATGGCAGGCATAGTCAGCGTGCCGTTTTTCATGCGCTCGTACAGGCGGTGCACGCCCGTGGTTGTCTCCTCAGACAAGCCTTTGATACCGGCAGACAGCTCAGGGTACTTGTCCAGCACCATGTTGGTAAGGTCACCACCGTCGTCCAGGATCATGTTGAGCGGCTGGCGGTCTTCCCCGAAGAACAGCGTTTGCTCAATGCACCAGTCAAACTCCTCGGCAGTCATGCCTTTCCAGGCATAAACAGAGATACCGGCAGCAGCAATGGCAGCGGCAGCATGGTCCTGCGTAGAGAAGATGTTGCAGGAAGACCAGGTTACCTCAGCACCCAGCTCTACCAGCGTTTCGATCAGCACAGCCGTCTGGATCGTCATGTGCAGGCAGCCTGCGATGCGTGCGCCTTTCAGCGGCTTGCTTGGGCCGAACTCCTCGCGAATTGCCATCAGGCCAGGCATTTCAGCCTCAGCCAGTCTTATTTCCTTGCGGCCCCAATCGGCCAGCGAGATATCTCTTACTTTGTACTTCAAATATGTCTCTACCATTTTTTGATGATTTTTCAGATGAAAACTCAAATTTACGCAATTTGTTGCGGTTGGTCAATATTACTTAGTCTGAGGCGGTTCTGATTGAGTAGGCCGCACAAAAGACAGCGCCCGCCAAAGGAGGGTGGCGGGCGCTGCAAAGCCAGGTTGTAAAGGAGGAGGCAGTTTAGTCGTTCACGATGACCTCCACGCCCAGATTGTTGTTGTTTCCGGCAGGCGGTGTTAAGAAGCCTTTAGCGAAAACGGTGTAGATCTTGCCTGCTTCGAGGGTAAGGGTAGCCGTTACAGCGGCCAGGTCTGTGCCAACCGGCTGTACTTCCAGCGTGTAAGTGCCCGCATCTACAGGAGTAAAGGCCGTCGCCTCTTTAAACTCCAGGTCCGAGAACAGCTCAGGCCCACCCTGCACAACCACATCCACGTTCGGCGCATCCGGCGACAGGTGCACAACGCGCACATGCGCTTTACCGGCGGCAGGGTCTGTCAGGTTATCCTCCAGCACCAAGGGCTCAATGTTGCCAAGCGTGTTAACGGCAAATACGGTGTAGTCTTTGTCCTCTTCAAACGGCACATCGGCGTTGATAACCGGGCTGCCCACGCCTGCTCCGGCGGCTGTTACTTTAATGTTTCGCGTACCCGCCTCCACATCAAGGTAGCCTGTGTTGCCCGGGTAGTTCAGGGGCGTGGCGTTAACCAGGGTGTTGTCCAGGTACAGGTCTACGGCAGGTGCGTCAGGGGAAGCGTGCACCACCATCACGTTCGCCTCGTCCTCCACAATGTCCAGGTCATCATCGTCGTCGTCACAGCTTGCAAGCACCATGGTAGGCAGCACGGCCACCAGCAGTAGTTTCATCCATTTTCTCATAGCGTTTTTATTTAAGTTTTAAATTTTTGTTGATTATTGGTTTAACTGCCTTTGTTCAATTTTGTTTAATAAATTTTAATAATCATTAAACAAAATATATACTTATTACGGAAGGTGAACGAAATAAGTATCTTTGCCTAAAGAACAAGCAGGCCTTACTATGCGCGTATTTACCACCGAGGAGCTAGATTTTATAGGGGCACACCAGCACCAGGACGCTGCCCAGCTGATGCTGCAGGCAAAGCGGTACCCACACCTGCCGGTGCTTGAGTTGGTGCAGCAGATACAGGCGCGGCAAAAAGCTGCCCAGAAGCTGCCAACCTGGGTAGAGCACCCGCAAGCGGTGTTCCCGGTGGCGCTGTCGGTGGAGCAGAGCTCCTCAGAGGCAACGGCGGCCTTTAAGGCTAGCCTGGTAAGCGGTAGGCTGCTGGTAGACCTGACCGGCGGCTTCGGCGTGGACAGCTTTCATTTTGCCCGCAGCTTTGCGCAGGTGACCCACGTGGAACAGAACCCGGAACTGCAGGAGATAGCCGCGTACAACTTCAACCTGCTTGGGGCCGGCAACATCCGGAGCGTAGCGACTACGGCCGAGGATTTTCTAAGGGATTTTACAGGCACGGCCGATGTGCTGTACCTGGACCCGGCCCGCCGTGGCAACCACGCCCAGAAGCTGCACCTGCTGCAGGACTGCGAGCCGGACGTGTTGCGCCTGCTGCCCCTGCTCTTCCAGAAAGCCAACGCCGTACTTCTGAAAGCCTCCCCCATGCTGGATATTGAGCAGGCCGTGCAGGAGCTCGGGCATGTTGTGCAGGTATGGGTGGTGGCTTTGCAAAACGAGGTAAAAGAGGTACTGTACCTGCTACAGCCCAAGGCCCCTGCGCCGGCTGATGTGCCCCGCACGGCTGTAAACCTGCTGCCCCAGGCCACTCCACAGCTGCTTACCTTTACCCGCGCGCAGGAAGAGGCTGCCACGCCAGCCTACACCGACCCGCTCGAGTTTGTGTATGAACCCAACGCGGCCCTACTTAAGGCCGGCGCTTACCGCTACCTGGGCCAGCACCTGCAGCTGGGCAAGCTGCACCCCAACAGCCACCTCTACACTTCGCGGCAGTTGCTGCCCCACTTCCCGGGCCGAAGCTTCAGGTGCCTGCACGTGAGCCGCTACAGTAAAAAGGAACTGCTCCGGCAGCTGCCTGGCAAGAAAGCCAACATCACGGTGCGCAACTTCCCGGAGTCTGTAGCCGATATCCGCAGGAAGACAGGCCTTAAAGAGGGCGGCCACACCTACTTGTTCTTTACCACCGACATGCACCAGAAGCCTGTTGTGCTCGTCTGCGAGAAAGCCTGACGGTTCCTTTCGCCCCCTACTCTTCTCAACAAGCCCATAGCTACCCCGTACAAAGTATAGAGGCCGGCCCCGGCATGGCCCTTTATCATGTACGACTTTAAATTAACAGCTATGAAACAAGAGAAGGATAAAAACCAGGAAGACAGAATGAAGCAGGATGTGAACGAGACCTCGCGGACCATGAAGCCCGGTAAATCGGTAAAGGAAAGCGCCACCAGTTCACAGAACAGCGCTACCTCGCCTACTGTTGGCGGTGGCAGCGGCATCACGAACATCCGCTCCAGCAAGGACGCCGAAGAAAACAGCGATAAGAAGTACTAAGCTAAACAGCTGAACATGAGCCCATGGCTGACGTACACCTGTAGACGGCCTTGCACAAGAGGCTGATTGTTTCACCTAAAAACTACGAAAACAAATGAAAGGAGAAAAGAACAAGCACACAGAGTTCCACGGCTTTGCAAGCAACCCTGAGAAATCGTTTGAGGCGGGTAAAAAAGGGAGCAGACTTGCTGTGGAGGCTTCGCTGAGAAACAGTAACAACAACCCTCGCAACCCTAACGCCCAGACCCAAACTGCTTCTAAAACAGGCAACCAAAACAAGCCAACGCAGGGCAAAGGCTGGCAAAGCGTTGCCGCCGGCTCTGAGAGCGCAGGCAAGAAAGGCGCCTCCGAGGAGTAAGAACAGTTTATTTAACCTACGAGAACCATGAAAGATCAAAATAAAAAACAGCAGTCTGACCTGACTGACAAGAACAAAGGCAACAAAAAGGACATTGGCAACAGCCTGGAGCAGGACGTAACAAACACCGACCTCTCTAAAAGGCAGACACCGCAGGGCCGCACAGACAATGAGCAGGACCGCGAAAGCAAGAAGCGCTAGCCAAGCCTTACACCAATAAAAATAGCCAGCCACAGCACCTGATGCTGTGGCTGGCTTCGTTTTCGCCCCTGTACGCCCTTTCTCCGAGCTATCATAACCCTACAGGGCTGGTGCAGCGGAAGGGCAGGCGGCATGTTAGCAGCTCAAAAAATAACATTGCCATCACACGCGCCGTGTAACAGTTGCTTCGGAATTAAACTATATTAGCTATTCTTTTCGAGTAGCAATCGGATTAAAGCAGCCATAAAACAGATGTTGGCAGGAATAGAGAACATAACAATTAAGCACCTGCACGAAGTGCCTGAGCATTTCGACACGGTAGCCAACTGGATCTACAACCAATGGTGGAAGAAGCCCGGCAATACGGAGGAGGTCGTAAAGGCGCCCCTGCGCGAGCACCTGCAGGGCAAGGGCTTTCCCGCCACGCTGATAGCACTGGATAAGGGCGTGCCTGTAGGGTCGGTGCTGCTGCTGGAGAGCGACGGCGTGGACGAGCTACCCGAACTGACACCCTGGCTGGCGGCCTTATACGTAGCCCCGCAGTACCGCAGGCAGGGCGTGGGGCCACAGCTGGTACAGGCCCTGGAGCAGCATGCCGCTCAGCTCGGCTTCGGGCAGCTATACCTGGTGGCAACAGACCGCGTCGATTTTTACCTGGACCTGGGCTGGCAGGTGCACTTAAAACTGGTCGGCAACACCGGCATCACCATCATGCAGAAGAGCCCCGGCAGACCTTAAGGCAGGCAAGCACTACACTAATTCTCTCCTATACTTCCCGCAGGTGACGGGAGCAACTACCGTTTTTTACTCACCCATTTGCTATCCTTCACCCAGAAGCGCCATGGCAGCAGCGCATCCTCACCGGCGTAGTCTATGCCAACGCGGGGGCCGGTGGCGATGCTTTCGGGGGGCAACGTTACATTTTTGTCTTCCAGCCAAATGGTACTGCCCGTTAGGTCGGCGCCGTAGAGCTTTTTGTCAATGCCCAGTGAGATGCTCAGCACACCGGGGCCGGCGGTCAGGTTGGGTTTTATACTTTGCATCCCCCGCCGAAGCAGCATCTCCTCCACCCCTACCTCTGGCTCTATGGCCCGCACGAGCACAGCATCGGCTTTATCTTGCTTGTTGGTGATGATGTTGAACAGGTGGTACATGCCGTACACCAGGTATACATAAGCCACACCGCCTTCGTGGTACATGATCTCGGTGCGGCGGGTGCGGCGGTTCATGTGGGCATGGCAGGCCCTGTCGTTCTCTCCGGCGTACGCCTCCGTCTCTACAATCATGCCGCCGGTCAGCATGCCGTCCACACAGGTGTACACGTACTTGCCCAGCAGTTCCTGTGCCAGCTGCACCACGTCCGGGCGGGTGTAAAATGATTTCGGGAGCTTCAAGTCAGTTATTCGTTTAGGGGTCTCGTATTCCGATACGGCCCATGAGCTTTTCTGTTGGAGTAGCTCCCATCCCTGCACCGATTAGCTTCCGGGCAAGGCTTCCCCCAGCCTCCCCTCCTCAGCCCTGATTTTTAATTTCTAATTGATAATAAAAATATCTAATTTTGCGCCCAGATTGGTGGCCGTAACTACTGCCGTGGTTATAGCCTTAAAAGGGAAGCAGGTGTAAGTCCTGCGCTGTTCCCGCAACTGTCATCTTCAAAAAAAGAGGTTAATCCAGAACCAACGGCCACTGTGCAGCACTTGCGGCATGGGAAGGCGGATTAACTGAAGAGAGCCAGGAGACCTGCCAGTCCGACATTTAATTAGTCGTATGCTTTCGGGTAAAAAGCTGCACGGTCACTGCTGCGTCTCTGCGTTTGCTGTTCCTGCCTTTCTACCTGCGGCATGCTTCGGGATATAAGCAAGACGTATTTTGGCTCAATTCTCTTTCCTGAATGTATGGCTTTGCGCCTGCCTGAGTGGCATTGCTACCAGCGCAGCGGCGCAACAAGACACTACGCAGCACCAGTTGCGCACTGTAGAGGTTTTCGGCAAGCCTGCCGAAGTGTTTGCCGCCGGCAGCCGCGTGGTGCAGGTAGACAGCACCTTTCTGAGCACCTACAGCTCCAGCTCACTGGCTGAGGCACTGCAGGCACGCTCCCCGATCTACTTTAAGAGCTACGGTGCCAGCGGCATCTCCTCAGTATCGTTTCGGGGGACAAACGCCTCCCAAACGGCTGTGCTCTGGAACGGCCTCAACATCTCCCCTGCCACTTTAGGCCTGACCGATTTCTCCACCCTGCCCCTCAGCGGCCTTGGCGAAGTGGCCCTGCAGCACGGCTCTGCGGCGGCTATGTATGGCAGCGGGGCCATCGGCGGGGCAGTGCTGCTCAACTCCCCCAAGTATAAAACACGTGGGCTGGGAGGCGACGTGAAGCTGGAGGCGGGTAGCTTTGGCCGGTACTTCGGCAGCGGCAGCATAGGGTACAGCGGCAGGAAGTTCTCCTACGGCCTCAGTGCCTACGGCCACATAACCGAGAATAACTTTAAGTTCAAAGACCTTAGCCGGTACAAAGCTCCGGAAGTACGGGAGGAGCATGCGGCGGTGGAGCAGCGTGGCTTTACCCAAGACCTGCGCTGGCACCTGTCCCCTAAAACAGAGGTGGCCGTGCACGGCTGGTACACTTTCTCCGACCGGGAGCTGCAGCCGGCCATGGGCTCGGCCAACACCAACTCCAGGCAACTCGACGAAAGCCTGCGCCTGATGGCAGAGCTGCAGCACCAGAGCCAACTGGGCCAGACAAGCGTGAAAGCGGCTTTCTTTAATGATTACCTGCACTTCACCGACCTTAGCAATAACTCCAAAGCAGAGGTGGGCACCTACCAGCTGCAGGCAGAGCAGACATACACCCACGGAGCGCGCTGGAGCCTGCGTGGCGGCGTGAACCTGCAGCGGTTTGTGGCAGAGAACGACGGCTATGAGGCGCAGGCAGACGAAAACCGCGCCGCCCTGTTTGCCCTCTTCCGCTACGACCCGGTGCAGCCGCTGCAACTAACGCTTAACCTGCGGCAGGCGCTGGTAGAGGGGTTTAACCCGCCGCCAACGCCCGCCCTGGGCTTCAACTGGAAATTCTTCAACAGCAATCGGCACCAGGTTTCCCTCAAGGGCAACACCAGCGGCAGCTACCGCGTGCCCACCCTCAACGACCGCTTCTGGGTTGGGGCAGGCAACCCGGAACTGCGCCCCGAGCAGGGCTGGAACCACGAGCTGGGCCTGCGCCACGTGCTGGTACAGGGCAACACGCTGTTGCTGCAGACCGAGGCCACTGCCTACTACATGCTGGTGGACGACTGGATACAGTGGGCACCGGGTGCAGGCGACGTATGGCGGCCAACCAACCTGCACAAAGTGGAGAGCAAGGGCGTTGAGGTCAGCACGACTGCCACGGCTACGCTGGCCGGGGTAAAGCTCAACAGCACGGCCGCTTATACTTACACCTCCTCTGAGCAGGTGGAGGTGTACGAGGGCAGCGGCGACAAAGGCAAGCAGCTCATGTACGTGCCGCGCCACAAGGCTATTTTCTCTACGGAGGCGGCCTACCGTAACTGGACGCTGCTTGGCAACCTGAACTATACCGGGCTGCGCTACACCAGCAACTCCGAAACCACCAGCCTCGACAGCTTCCTGCTCCTGCACCTGGCCCTGACCCGGAAGCTGCAGCTCGGGCAGAACTCGCTGCTGCTCACGCTCCGCTCAGACAATGTGACCAACGCTGCCTACCAGACCATGGTGTCCCGGGCTATGCCTCCGCGTGGCTATACCTTCAGCATTCGCTTTATCATCCCTTAACTTATACCATACTTAAACCATAATGAGAAAATTAAACTCTTTCCGCAGCTTTTTTCTGGCTGCCACGCTGGCAATCGGTTCTTTTGCCTTCAGCAGTTGCAACGATGACAACGACGGCCCAAGCGGTGCCTATGCCGAGGATGGCGTCTTTGTTGTAAACGAGGGTAACTTCACAAACTCGAATGCTTCTATTTCCTTCTACAACAACAATACAGCCCAGGTAGAGCAGCAGGTTTTCGAAACTACAAACGGTCGTTTTCTTGGTGATGTGGCTCAGTACATGACCATCTATGGAGACCGTGCCTTTATCGTGGTTAACAACAGCAATAAGATGGAAGTGGTGAACGCTGCCACGTTTAAAAGTGTGGGAGCAGTAGAAAGCCTGAATCAGCCGCGCTACTTTGCAGCGTTAAACAACGACAAAGGCTACGTTACAGAGTGGCTCAACTATGACCCGACCACCTTCGTGTACCCTACCGGCCGCATTTCCGTGGTAGACCTGAGCACTTACACCGTTACCAAAACCATCGACGTAGGCGTGCAGCCGGAGCAATTGGCCGTGGTAGGCGGCAAGCTTTATGTGGTAAACCAGGGCAGCAACACCGTTTCCGTTATCAACACAGCGACAGACGCGGTGGAGAAGACCATACCGGTGGCCGACTATCCAACCAGCATCGCCGTAGACGCCGCCAATAACCTGTGGGTACTGAGCAGCGGCAACAAAGTTTACGCCAATTACCCAGAGGTAGACCCTGCACAAAGCACTGCCGGCGCATTAACCAAACTCAACGGTGCAAACGGCGCCGTACTCGGCACCTATACCTTCCCGGATGTAGCGGCATCTGCAAGCCAGCTGGTGCTGAACGGCCCCAAGAACAAGCTCTACTATATCTACGACGGCAAAGTGTATCAGCAGGACGTAAACGCCGAGAGCCTTAGCCACTCCGCTGTTGTTGAGCGCAGCTTCTACGGCCTGGGCGTTGACCCGGACAACGGCTATATCTATGGCGGTGAGAAGAACGGCTTTACCGGCGACGGCACCGTGTATGTGTACCGCCCGGACGGCACGCAGGTGACCAGCTTTAAGGTTGGCATTGGCCCGAATGGCTTCGTCTTTAACTAGACGCCTCCACAACAAGTATAAAAAAAGGCAGCCTCTGTTCGGAGGCTGCCTTTTTTATACTTACAGCAGAGTTCTACTGATCCAGTTCACCCCGTTCGATGCCGTCGCCCTTGCCGTCGTAGGCACCGTCGCCGAGCGCTTCCCTGTCGTTGTCGCTGTGGTTTTCGTGGTCGGCATGGTCATAGTACTTTTCCAGACTATCGGTGTCTTCATAGCGCGTATCCTGGTCTCCCTCTTCCCCTATCATCTCGCCTGCGTCTTTGATGTCGCTGCGTTCCACGTTCGTTTCTCCCGGCCTGGTCCCTTTGTCGCAGGCTGTAAGGCCGCACGCGAAGAAGGCGGCAACAGTTAAGCTAAGTATAGTTGTTTTTAGTTTACTCATATTCATGCTGTTCAGCGGTTTCAGTTTAACATGGTGCGGCCGCTGCGTTGCATCGCCGCCTTTTTATGTACGTCCTGTCCCGGTTTATAGTTAAAATCCGCATCGCTGGGGCAGGCAGTCCGTACATCAGCATAAACCACACGTTAAAACCTGCCATGGAAGAGAACAAGCAACACCGACCACCCCAGGAGACCACAAAGGACGACTCGTCCGACGTGGAGAAAGTACGCCAGGACAAACAAGGGCCTCCGCCCCAGAAAGCGGCAGACGACGACCAGCAGCAGCCACCACGCCGCCGCGAGGAGGAAGAGGCGGAAAAAGGGCACGCCTGACTTTTTATTGTGCCGGCCGCCAGCGTACCTTTGCCCCTTTCGTGAAAGCCTATGAAAAGAGTCGCCATAAAACCGCAGCTGCGCCGCAGGCTGCTGCTTATCGCCATCACAAGCCTGCTGCTGGCATCGGCGCTGGAGCTGTATACCTTCGGCCTGCACGCCGACTTTCCGGGCCGGTGGCTGCGCAGTTTCTTTGTATTTTTCGTGATGATCTCTGTAACGGTGCTGGCGATCGTGCCCGGAGTGAATTACGGCGTGGCGAAGGTGTGGAGGAAATAACCTCCTTCGGGGAAACAGATAAAACAGAAAAGCCTGCGACAGTACGTCGCAGGCTTTTGCTTTTAAAGGGTATCAGTTAGTTAGTGGCATCTTCAGGTATGTGGCAGCAATAGGATGCAGCGAGCTGTCGGCATGATGCAGCAGCTCGTCTTTACGGAGCACTCTGCCGGGCTCCATCGCCAGCAAGTCCCCAGCGGTGTCTCCCTGGGTGGCCTGGAGCGCGTGGCGCAGGCAGCAGTCAGCCTGTTTAGCCAACGCCACGGGCGCCGCTTTAAGGGCCGCCGCCGCAGAGGCATCCTCGTATGGCGTTTCCGTTTCCTGCCAGTGCAGCACATAGGCAGCCAGTATCAGCAGTGCCAGGGTCAGCAGCATGTGTAGTGTTTTTCGCATACTCATAGCCGAATAGTCCATCGTTGTAGCATCAGAGAGTAAGTCATTATCCTTCAATATCCTACCACTTATCAAAGATAAGTAAAATAAACAAACTTATAAAAATATTTACATAAAATACTGGATAATAGTTATACTTATATCTGTAGATATAGTTACATGCTTCCCCCTCACTGCTGAACCACTGTGCCACCCGCACTGTTGCAATGGCGGCGGCGTTTAGATTATGCGTCAGAAACTCTGTACTTTTGTAATCGGCCCTGCCGCCGCCAGTTATACTTTAAAGCTATACTTACCTTGGAGAAGCCAACTATACTGCTCATCACGCCCCCGCTCACACAGCTCAACACGCCGTATCCCGCTACCGCGTACCTGAAAGGTTTTCTGGGCGGGCGGGGCTACAGCGTAACGCAGGCCGACATGGGCATTGAGCTGGTACTGCGCATGTTCTCGCGCAGCGGACTGCAGCAGATATTTGCCTCCATTGAGCAAGGTGCCTACGAGCTGTCGGACAACAGCCTGCGCATGCTGCGCCTAAAGCGGGAGTACCTGAGCACCATAGAGCCGGTTATCCGCTTTCTGCAGAACAAAGACCACACACTGGCGCAGCAGATAAGCTACAGCCGGTTTTTACCGGAGGCCTCGCGCTTCGACCAGGTGGAGGACATTGACTGGGCTTTCGGAAGCATGGGCATTACCGACAGGGCCCGCTACCTGGCCACATTATACCTGGAGGACCTAGGCGACCTGATTAAGGAAACCATCTGCCCCTATTTTGCCTTTAGCCGCTATGCGGAGAGCCTGGCGATGTCGGCCACCAGCTTTGACCCCTTGGAAGAAGCCCTGCAACCAGCGCCGAATATGGTGGATACCTTGCTGCTGGAGCTGCTGGAAGAGCGCCTGCAGCAGGTAAAGCCGGATGTGGTTGGCTTTTCCATCCCCTTCCCCGGCAACCTCTACGGCGGCCTGCGCATGGCCAAGTACATAAAAGAGAAGTACCCGCAGCTGAAAACGATGATGGGCGGCGGCTATCCAAATACGGAACTGCGCAGCCTGCGCGAGCCACGCCTCTTTAAGTACATTGATTTTGTAACCCTGGATGATGGCGAAGGACCATGGCTGAAGCTGCTGGAGCACCTGCAGGGCCAGCGACACGTGGAACAGCTGCAGCGGACGTTCCTGCTCCAGGATGGCGAAGTACGGTACGTTAACGGAAGCACGGACGCCGATATTCCGCACACGGAGGTGGGCACCCCGGACTACAGCGACCTGAAGCTGCAGGACTACCTCTCGGTGATCGATGTGATCAACCCCATGCACCGCCTCTGGAGCGATGGCCGCTGGAACAAGCTGACCATTGCCCACGGCTGCTACTGGAAACGCTGCTCCTTCTGCGACATCACCCTCGACTATATAAACCGCTACGATGTGGCACCGGCAACGCTCCTGGTAGACCGCATTGAGCAGATAATAGCCCAAACCGGGCAAGCAGGCTTCCACTTTGTTGATGAGGCCGCTCCCCCTGCCCCACTCCGCGACATGGCCATTGAGCTCATCCGCCGCGGTGTGAAAATCAGCTGGTGGGGCAATATCCGCTTTGAAAAAACATTTACCCCGGACCTGTGCCGCCTGCTGGCTGCCTCCGGCTGTATTGCCGTATCAGGTGGCCTGGAAGTGGCCTCAGATAGGTTGCTGGCATTGATGGAGAAGGGCGTAAGCATAGAGCAGGTGGCCCGGGTAACCGACAGCTTTACGCAGGCCGGCATTATGGTGCATGCCTACCTCATGTATGGCTTCCCGACGCAGACCGCCCAGGAAACGATTGACTCACTGGAGGTGGTACGCCAGTTGTTCCTGAACAATGTCATCCAGTCCGGCTACTGGCACCGCCTCAGTATGACGGCGCACAGCCCCATCGGGAAAAACCCGGAGAAGTACGGCGTGGTGAAAGTGGGCCCTGAGGAAGGACTGTTCGCCAACAACGACCTTTGGCACGAAGACCCCACCGGCACCGACCACAGCCTGTTCGGGCAGGGGCTGGCGAAGGCTATCTATAACTATATGCACGGGGTGGCCCTGGAGGAGCCGCTGTCGTTCTGGTTCGATTTTAAGACGCCACGCCCTAAGCTCCGCCCCGACCTGATCTACAATGCCATTCAGCAGCCGCCAAAGCCGGATGCGGAGCGCCGGAACGCGCGCGCGCTCTGGCTGGGAGGCATGCCCGAGATAGAGTTCACCATGTACGCCAAAAAGGGGGAAACACTGGAGCGCTGCCTGCTCACGTTCTTTGAGAAGGCCGAGGACTTCCAGGTAAAGACAACCGCCACAATTGGGCAATGGCTGTTCGATGCGCTCCAGAAGGTAAGGCCAGAGGACCAGCCCGTAACCCTGAAGCAGCTGGAGGAGACCTTTCCGGGGGAAGCGCACCTGCACTTTTCGGAGTTCCTCAGCTCCCCCACCTGGTTTGAGCTGCGGGAGAAGGGGCTATTACTGTTGTAAAGTGGCTATAACGTATAAAGGCCGAAGCTGATCACCCGCTTCGGCCTTTATACTTCTTATACTTGGAGGTTTACTTTTCGGCGCTTGCCTGCGGCACTTCATACTCCAGGCCGAACCGTTTCATGTAGTCCTGTAGCGGCTCCATGCCCATTTCCTCCCGGCGCTTGTTTACATTGGCCTCGTCTTCTATCTGGTAGAGCTCATACTTTCCCGTCTCTTTGTTCATTCGGAGCTGGCTTCCGTAGAGCTGCGGCTGGCCGTTGTTCATGCGCACCCTGTCCTCCATCAGTGCCACCTGGCCCTTGGCTGCCTCGCCTTTTTCCGCTGCTTCGCGCAGCAGGGGCAGGTACTTCTCCATTGTCTCTTTATCTGAGTGCTGGATAACCAGAAACGCCGCTGCATTGGCCTGTAACCCTACCAGGCTTTTGCCCGGCCAGCCATGCTTCTCTAAAATGGCCACCACCTCGATCTTGTTTTGCTCATCCACCTGCCGCATTTCCTCCCAAAGCGCCTTCATTTCGGGCGAGTCGTTGCCAAACTCCTTCTGCGTTGGCTCCACCTTTAGCCGGATGGCCTGGTCTGTCTCGTAAATCCTCTCCAGCTGCGCTTTCAGAGGTTTGTTGTAACCTGCCTCCAGAGCGGCTACTTTTTTCTCCAGGCCCTGCACCAGTGCGGCCCAGCGCTTATCCTGGTGCAGGCTGTTCAGGTCGGCGTCCTGCTTTAGGTGTGCCAGGTTGCTCCAGCCTGTGTTTACAGCTTTACCCAGGTAGCCAAACGCTTTGTTCTTGTCTCCTGCCAAAGCCCAGGAGCAGGCGGCGTTGTAGTAGTCTGCAGGGTTGGCCTTGCCTTTCGCCAAAGCTTTGTCGTACAACTGCCCGGAGGCTTTGTATTCCTTCGCATCATACTTGGCATTTGCCTCGCCTACACTCTGTGCCGAAGCAGCCACAGCCATACTGGCCACTAACAGCGCTGTTAAAAAGTTTCTCTTCATAGCATTTTACATTTTGTATACATGAATATAATAAGTTTACGTTTGATAAACTAAAAACTTAGTTATAAAAGTGTTCTTTTTCAGAATTTTTTACACCCCCATGCAACCTCAGCCTCCTTTCCGGCATCTTCATACTGTAAGCCGGCACTAAAGCTGCCAGCTTACAAACTACTACCTACTACCAAATAAAACTATGAAGAAGGCCTGGCCCCATTCCTGCTTTACTAGGAGGCAGGGATGGGAGCGCCAGGCTAAACAGTGCCGCAATCAGTTTTCTGCAAATAAAGACGGGCGCCCGCAGCAATAGCTACAGGCGCCCGTTCTTTTATACTTGTACTAAGTCTGGCTTAGGTTAGTCGCGCTTAGATTTGAGCAGCTTGCGCAGGTCGGCCAGTTCGTCTCTGTACTTGGCGGCCTGCAGGAAGTCTAGATCCTTGGCGGCGGCCTCCATCTGCTTCTCCGTTTTCTTGATGAGCTTCTCCAGCTCATCCCGCTTCATCGTCTGGATGATCGGCTCGGCTGCAATAGACACCTCCTCTGGCCCGGTGTACATCTTCACCTCCTTCTTCTTAGAGTCAGCAACAGAGGTCTGTCCGTGGATCTCATCGCTCGTCTTCAGGATAGTGCGCGGCACAATACCGTGCTCCTCGTTGTAAGCCATCTGCGTGGCGCGGCGGCGGTTGGTTTCGTCTATGGCGCGCTGCATGGAGTCGGTCATACGGTCGGCATACATAATCACCTTGCCTTTCTCGTTTCGGGCAGCCCGGCCCATGGTCTGGATCAGGGAGCGCTGGTCGCGCAGGAAGCCCTCCTTGTCAGCATCCAGTATAGCCACCAGGCTCACCTCCGGCAGGTCCAGGCCCTCGCGCAGCAGGTTTACCCCGATCAGCACATCGATCACCCCCAGGCGCAGCTCCCGCAGAATCTCTACCCGGTCCAGCGTTTTCACCTCCGAGTGCAGGTACTTTACCTTAATGTTGAGGCGCTCCAGGTACTTGGCCAGCTCTTCCGACATGCGCTTGGTAAGCGTCGTCACCAGCACGCGGGCCCCCTCTTTCACGCGCTCGTCAATCTCATCCAGCAGGTCGTCTACCTGGTTGGTGCTCGGCCTGATCTCAATCTCGGGGTCCAGCAGGCCGGTCGGGCGGATGATCTGCTCTACAATCACACCTTCCGACTTCTGGATCTCATAATCTCCCGGCGTAGCGCTCACAAACACGACCTGGTGCATCAGGCTCTCGAACTCGTTAAAGGTAAGCGGGCGGTTGTCCATGGCGGCCGGCAACCGGAAGCCATACTCTACCAGCGCCACTTTACGGGAGCGGTCGCCGCCCCACATAGCCCGCACCTGCGGCACCGTTACGTGGCTCTCGTCTATCACCATCAGGAAGTCATCCGGAAAGTAGTCGAGCAGGCAGAAGGGGCGTGAACCCGGCGCGCGACGGTCGAAATAGCGGGAGTAGTTCTCTATGCCGGAGCAGTAGCCTAACTCCCGGATCATCTCCAGGTCAAACTCCGTCCGCTCTTTTATGCGCTTGGCCTCTGTTGGCCTGTCCTCCTTCAGGAAGTACTCGTGCTGCGCCACCATATCATACTGAATCTCGTGGATGGCCTGGTTCAGCGTTTCCTTGCCCGTCACGAAAAGGTTGGCCGGGTAGAGCGTCACCGCCTTCTCATCCGACAGCTTCTTGCCAGACTCGGGGTCAATGCGGTGTATCGCCTCCAGCTCATCCCCAAAGAAGTATAAACGATAGGCAAAGTCGGCGTAGGCCGGGAAGATATCCACTGTATCGCCCTTTACCCGGAATGTTCCACGTGTGAACTCCGCCTCGGTGCGGCTGTAGAGGATCTGCACAAACGTATACAGCAGGTTATTGCGGCTGTAGCGCTGCCCCGGCGCCAGGTACAGCACGTTCTTGCCGAACTCCTCCGGGTTACCGATACCGTAGATGCAGGACACCGACGCCACCACCACAACATCGCGCCGGCCCGAAAGCAGCGCCGAAGTTGTGTGCAGGCGCAGCTTTTCGATCTCCTCATTAATGGCCATGTCTTTCTCGATGAACACATCGTTGGAGGCAATGTACGCCTCCGGCTGATAGTAGTCGTAGTAGGAGATGAAGTACTCCACCGCATTGTCCGGAAAGAACTGCTTAAACTCGCCGTACAGCTGCGCGGCCAGCGTTTTGTTATGGCACAGCACCAGTGTTGGCTTGCCCGTGTTTTTGATCACGTTCGCCATCGTAAAGGTTTTACCCGTACCTGTGGCACCCAGCAACACCTGGGAGGGCTCACCTTTGTTGATGCCCTCGGTGAGTTGGGCTATGGCTTTCGGCTGATCGCCGGTAGGTTGAAATTCTGAGGTTAACTTAAAATCCATTCGCTTGTTTTACGGATTAGTAAAGATAAACTATAACATTTAAAATCGGCAGTAAGTTTAGCCAGCGCTACAGTTACACCTCTCTACGGCGGCGGCAGCAAAAGGCTCAGAACGTAAAAAAGCCTGCTGCAGAACAACAGGCTTTAAACTACATTACAGAAAATCAAATTTAGGGGCAGATGCAGGAACTGCTGCTGCCTTCTTACTGATGACCCGCCCGGGGCAGCGGCCGTTGCAAGCAGGCATAAAAAAAGCAGCCGGCGTTTAAACCGGCTGCTTCAGGTACAGGAACTGTAAACCTTCTTATTTTTCGACTATGAGCGTCGGGTTCAGCTTCCAGAAATCGTCAGCATAGAAGCTGCCGGAGTTGCCAAGGCCAACATAGCCAGACTCCCCGATCCCAAAGCCAACGGCCCCTACTCTTAAACCGCCTTTAAAAACGTTCAGCTGTGTCCAGGTATCGCTCAGCGGGTCATACTTCCACACATCGGCCAGCGCCGAGGTTCCCCCTGCGGTACCACCTACCAGGTAGGCGTTGTTGTTGATGGTGAACGCGGTGCCATACATACGCGACACAGGGAACTCTTCTCCTGCGCGGTCCGCCTCTTCCAGGCCTTTCTTGTTGCTCCACTCGCCGGTGGCAGGGTCAAACTCCAGCAGGTCGGTCTGGTACACGCTGTTGTTCTGCCCGCCGCCTACATAGCCTTTGCCATTCACCGTAAAGGCAAAGCCGTTCAGGCGCTTGGCCCCTTTCAGGCTTACCTGCTCCGTCCAGGTGGCGGTGGCAGGGTCGTACTGCCAAAAATCTTTAAGGTAGTTGCCGTCGAACCCGGCACCAACGTAGCCTTTGTTAGCCAGCGACATGGCAATGGCCCCATAACGGGCAGTGGCCGGGAAATCTTCAATCTGTACCCACTCGCCGTTGCCTTCTCCTGCATTTGGGTCAAACTCGTAGAAGTCCTTCAGGTAGCCGTTGCCGTCATAGCCTGTGCCGATGTAGCCTTTGCCATTCGCAGAGAACCCTACGGCACCGCTTCGGGCCGGGCCAGGCAGGTCTGGCAGCCTTTTCCAGTCGCCGTTCTCCGGGTTAAACACCCAGAAATCTTTCAGGCGCTTGGAGCCGTCGTGGCCGGTGCCCACGTAGCCCTTGCCATCGATAACGAACGACACGGCGCTGCTACGCGCCACGCCAGCAAAGTCAGAGCTTTTTTGCCACTCGCCCAGCAGTACTTCATCGTCATTGTCTGAGTCGCAGGAGGAGAACACGCACAGGGACAGCACAAAAGCTGCTACCGCCCAAAAGCGCATGTTTTTAAAAGGATTTTTCATAGTTGTGGATTATTGGATTGTGGTATAGTAAACTTTAAGCTTGATGTTCTTGATGTTCTTGTCCTGCGCCCCCACAACCAGGCGACTTACAGCGGTATTAAAGCCTGAAGCCGGTGCAATGTACAGCGGCTCGTTTATGAGCTGCTCGTTTTTCAGCCTGCTGATCAGGTACTCGGTGATAGAGAACTCATAGTGCCCCGTTGTCGCGTTTTCGCTATCCTTAACAAAGCCGGAAACAACAGGTGAGCCTTTCGTATCATAGTCGTAAGGCAGCGGGCTGTAGGTCACGCCCGTATTCTGGTTTGTTCTGTATATGCCGACAGTCGTCGGCACCGGATATGGATAGGTAGTAGTCGCGCTTCTGAGCGGCTCTATTACCAGCACGGCCTTGTTGATAAACTCCGGCTTCAGCTGGGCCTTCAGCTGCTCCAGGTACGGCAGCTCCAGCTTAATCATCAGCCCTGTGCCTGCCTGCGCCACGCTCATACCGTTTGTAGCACTGGCGGGAAGGATGTTGTTGTCTTTCAGGCCCTCCAGCGGCGAGCCTGTAAAGTCAGATGTGATCCTGTTAAACTGCAGGGTAGGGTTGTTCAACGGGAAGTTTAGCGTTTTAGCCACTCTTGTGCCACCCGATGCCGCAGGCTCTGAGTAGTACAGCTGCACCATTACCCCAGAGGACGCATTGAAGCCAAGCACAGAGGTGCTCTGAGAAGCCTTGATGCCCAAGCCTTTGAAATACGTGATAAAGTTGCTTGTCTGCTTCAGTTGCTCTCCTCCTGCCTTGCGGATATCGAACCATGCCTGGCCCAGGGCATCCGGCAGGTCCACCTGGAGTGTATCCTTTTTGGCTACTCCTGGCTGAAAGGTAAAGCTGGTCAGCGGCTCATCCTTTACAGCTATCTTGCTCTTGTTGTACAGCGCAGACTGACGGTAGAAATCAGAGACAGGGCGCTCATTCGGGTAAATAGGCGGCAGTTCTCTAAGCTTCAGGTCCGAGTTCAGCTCGTACACCTCATACGTGACCGCATTGGTGGTGTCGCCGTAGTAGTAGCCCGATAACGGCAGAACCAGCTTGATAGAATCATAAGTGGCTTCCGTTCCGATGGTCGCTGCGCTACCGATACCCAGCTGGAAATAGGTAGAAGCGTTTAGGGTGCCTGTCTGAGGTGTGGCATACTGCCCTACCAACAAAGCACCTGTTCCGGAGGTATAGACAGAGTCCAGCAGTACGGTAGACACATCTACTGTGAGTGTGTCTGTAAACTTGCCGGAAACGTTATCCTCTACCAGCTCCAGGCCCAGTTCGTTCGGGTCCTCGCAAGAAGAAAGAGCCAGTGCTGCACCAAGGCAGCAAAGCAGGTAGTTAAACTTATTCGTGAAGAGGGTTCTTGTCTTGGAAAGTAACATATATTAACTGTGAAAACAGGTTTCCCCAAACAAAACACGGCGGTTTGGTCGGTTCTTACCTCGCCTGGTTATAGAAGAGAAACATGGTGTATAAAATCCTTTCTTCCTTATAGCTATAAAAGCCACAACTTATTCCGGTTCAAATATAACACTATATTTTCTTCAACTGAAAGATATTGCAATCTGTAAACTGCAATACACACAGATTATTGCACAGCAGCACAAGGGAAAATACGCAGGCAAAAAAGTTGTGCCGGGCAGCCGGTGCAGTGCCGGAGGCACGCAGCAGGGGTATACAAAAGACCTGCTTGGCAGGCCCTCTGTATCTCTTTTATTTATTCATTCACACTTAATCTCAATACATGTTATGTTACAAAGGTACCTTACCGTACATCTTCCCCACAAACAGCCACTATCCTAACGGCGGGGTAGAGCATGGCTGTCGAGACGCAGGTGGGGCCGTAGGAGCCGTTTAGCTCCAGGCGCACGCTTACTTTTGCGCCGGCCCGCCGGAACTGCTCCGGCAGGTTATCTGTGGTAACGTAGCCGCCCTGCAGCTGCCCCACATACGTGCCGGATTTCCCCTCCGCCTCATCCGTATCGTCTTCCAGCTTCAGGAGGTACCAGCCTTGCTCACAGTCCTGCCCTACCACCTCTACCGCTTTGCAGGCCGGCACAGGAGCGCTTTTGGTGCACCCCATCGCCAGCAGCGCCAGGCAGAGGTACAGCAACGCAATGTAGAGGAGGCTTTTCATAGTTGTTAAATTGCACTAATGGTGGTAAACGTAACGGCAACCCGGCAGCTTTACCTGCAGGCGCTTTTCATAGCTTAGAGTGGCACACTTAAAGTACAGCAAAGGCGAGCAGCACCAGCAGCAGATACCATCCGTACAGGTTTTGCTGCGCTACAATGGCGCATACCTGAATAAAGTCTTGCAGTGGTTTCTTAAGCATCGGCTTTATCTTCTTCTTCAGTATTAGGACCCCATACCAGGCCCGCGCGTTGCATGGCCTGTGAGAAAAAACCGGTTACCTGCGGCCGGGCCCAAGGTCATAGTTCACCGCCATGTTCAAGCCCATGGTGTATGGCTTGCCCTGTGGTGCATGCGCCTTCTCCGGGGAGGAAAGCAACGTATCGAAGTACCCTCTAAACTCCGGGCCAATCGTGACTGACAGGTTGTTAGACAGGCGCTTACCCAGGCCAGCCGTAACGTTCCCGGACCATTGCAGCTTACGGAACGGCGAATTGTCGTCGCTGACACCGTAGTCGATGTCATTCACATCAGAGGCGGAGGCCAGGATGGACGTCTGCAGCAGTATGTTCGCGGCGACACCTCCCCCGGCGAACCAGAACCAGTCTTTGCTTAGCTGGCCCTCGTACTGCACCCCTACCGGCACCGTCAGGTGGCGGTAACGGTACTGCACGTTAAATTCCTCTGCTTTGGTTACATTTAGCGAGTCGGAGGCAAAGTTACTGCTCAGCGACGGCAGAAAGATGGTGGTTGGTCCGGGAGAAACCCGCTCCTCAGAGTTGGGCTTGTTCCAGAACTGCTGAATCACGTAGCTGGATTTTGAGCGGGCCGTATTCTGCGTAAAGCCGAGGCCGCTCAGCAGTTTCCATTTCTTCCCTAGCTTAAAGCCCGCTTTCACCTCTACCCCGAACGAGAAGCCAGGCTCCACCTCCTGCTCATACTCTTCCCGGGCCTCCTCTACCATGGCGGTTGATTCCTGGATCGCAGAAGGGGGCATTAAGGTTTTGAAGCTGCTTGGCCCCATCATTTGGGTGGGCATGCCTATATTCTGCTCAAAATAGCTGGGCGTGTAGGCCATTCCCAGCGACCATTTGCCCGCTGAGCCACTGCGCTCTTCTTTCTCCGTTTTCCCGGCGACGGCCAAAGCCTGCTCGGCTTTGTAGCGCTGCAGCATTTGCTCCTGCTCCGCCTGTACTTCCTTTACGCGGTGCATCACCGCCTCATTTAAGCTTCTGAAGTCAGCAGCGGCCTCTCCGGCCTGCTTTGTTGCGGCAAAGGCCGGGGGTGCTGCGGAAAAACCAGCTTTTACAGGCATCCCCGTCAACGCCTCCCGTGCGGAAGGGAACATAGAGAGAACGCGCTGGCTTGCCTGCTTTCCGCCGTTGCTCCCAAAGGAAGCGGTGTACGTTGCGCCCGGCACAGCGTGCCAGGCGCCAGGCTCTGTTGCCACGGCGCTAGCAGCATCAGCTACGAACGCCTCCTCGGCCCCTGCTATAGTTGCTGGTGTCGCCCCTGTTTGCGCGGAGCCGGATGCTGATTTCTTCGCCAGCTTTGGTTTTGCCGCCTGCGCAGGCCGCCTTACGACTACCGGCTGCTGCACGGCCTCCTGCATTGCCGCAGCAATGGCTTCGTCGGTTACAGGCCTTTCTTCTGCCGTTGCCGCCGCCATGCCTGCAGAGGCCACAGCCGCCGCCGCGCTTTGCCCCGGCTGCACATGCGCCAGTGGTGCAGGCGCTGCGCCTTGGAGATAGTACACCGCCAGGCCTCCCGCTACGATCAGCAGCGTGACACAGGCTGCGGCCAGCTGCCTGTAGAACAGCATGCCGCGCTTGTACTGCCCGTTTTCCTGCACCGTAAGCTGGTGGTCTATGCGAGACCAAAGGTCTGCGGACGGAGAAGCCTCAGCGTCGTGCATGCGGCGCTGGAACTCTTCTTCCATTCTCCCCCGCTGGTTATTAGTTGCTGATGACATGTTCCTTAATGTTTTCTTCCTGGCGCAGAAGCATATTCTGAAGTATGACTCTGGCACGTGAATACTGTGATTTTGAAGTTCCCTCTGATATGCCCAGCATCTCGCCAATCTCTTTGTGGTTGTAACCCTCTATGGCATAAAGGTTAAACACCATGCGGTAGCGTGGCGCGAGGCTCTGGATCATACTTAGGAGTTCGTCCAGGGAGTAGCCGCTTAGGTTCACATCATCAGCGCTAAGGTTTGCTACCTCCTCCGACTCATGCGACACCGTCAGCAGCTGCTTGCTGCGCAGATGCTTTAGGGCCGTGTTGATCATGATGCGGCGAATCCAGAACTCCACCGGGCAATCCCTTTTAAAGGTCTGGAGATTGTTGAACACCTTCACAAAGGCATCCTGCATAATATCCTCCGCCTCAAAGGTCGTGGGCGCGTAACGCAGGCACACCGCCATCATTTTCTTGGAATACAGGTCATAGAGCAGGCGCTGCATGTCGCGCTTGCCCGCGATGCATCCGTCTATGAGTTTTTCCTCGTCAGATTTAGGTTTTGAAAAAAGCTTCAAGTGCTGCCTGTTTTACGCTTGTGTACCTCTATGATTCCACGCAGAGCCGGATGGTTGCAAGCAGGTAAAAAATAATTATGGAACAGTTGGCTGCCCGGGCGCGTGCTCACAAAGCCGCTCCGCCAGCAGGTAAAGCTATGAAAATCCGATGGTTGAAGCCACACCTTCTAAAAGAATTATTTAAAAGTAGCTACCCATAATCCAATATATCATTAGAAGCAGCCGCATGCTGCATTCCGCAATTAAGGACATGCAAGCAAGGTGGCAAAGAGCGTAAAGCAGGAAGGGAACAGCGGTTCAGGGCAACGCTTAATTGCCAGCCGGAAGCAAATGGGAAAAGCCTGCTTTCCGGGGACGCAAAAGTCGCCCCCCAAACAGCGGCAAGGCTACTACAAGTGTGCACGGGGTAAAAAAACAAAAGCCTCCCGGGTATGGGAGGCTTTCTCTTTCGCAGCAAGCTCTTAGTAGTTGTAAATCATCTTAAACCTTGCTCGGAAGCACTTTATACTTAGTAGAGTATATCCAGAAATAAAATTTTGTAGCCGATCAGCGCTGTTAGCGTCAGCAGCAGCAGCCAAGTATAGCTGATCACTTTCAGGGCCACGACCGGGTTACCGCTTTCGTAGCCCATCTCCTCGTATGCCTGATGCTGTGCCTCTTGCACCACCTGCTTTGGAACCAGCCGGTAAGAGCCGAACAGCCCCAGCGTCACCAGCAACACATCATCCAGGTACCCGAAAACTACCCTCAGGTCCGGCACCAGGTCCAACGGGCTAAGGGCATAACCGATAGCCAGGGCCAGCAGCACCCGCACATACCACTTTACACGGCTATCGCGGTAGGATAGGTACAACGCGTAGACGGCAGTGTTGAAAGCATGCGCTTTATGCTTTAGGGTGTTAAAGTGCGGCATGGTATCGGGAGTTGGGTACTTCCCTCCTTCTACGCACATAACACAGGACAAAGTTGCACTGCAGGCATACTTTTTAGTGCCTTTACAATTGTACTGTTTAATATTCGGAATTCCAAATGCTCCAGGCAGCGTCGGCCTGGCGATAAAGCATCGGCAGGCCATTGAGGGTTTTAGCGCCGTTAGCGGCACTTCTCTGCATGAGCAGCGTTTGTTCGGGGTTGTACACCAAATCGTAGATGTAGTGCTCAGGCGTTATGCTACTGTAGGGCAGCTCCGGCGCCTCCTGCACCTGCGGGTACATGCCCAGCGGGGTGGTATTCACGACCAGGTTATACTTTTGCAGCAGCGCCGGCGTCAGCTGCCTGTAGCTTAGCTGGCCCTCCGCCTCCTGCCGCGACACCCGCACGTACGGTACACCCAAGGCATCCAGGGCTGCCCAGACGGCTTTGGCCGCGCCACCCGTGCCCAGCACCAGCGCCTGCCCTCGCTCCTGCTCCGGGTAAAAATCCTCCAAGGAGCCTTTAAAACCCAGGAAGTCGGTGTTGTAGCCTTTTGCCTTACCGCCGCTTATCTTGATGGTATTCACCGCACCGATTTTAGCAGCAGCGGCATCCAACTCGTCCAGCAGCGGCATTACCTGCTCCTTGTAAGGCACGGTCACGTTCAGCCCCACCAGCTCCGGCTCTTGCCGCAGCAGCGCCGGCAGCGCCTCTACCTGCGGTAGCTCATACAGCTCATAGGCAGCATCTGCTATGCCTTCGCGGGCAAACTTCTCTGTAAAGTACTTCTTAGAGAACGAGTGCCCCAGCTTTTTACCGATGAGTCCGAACCTGCGCATACGCCTATACTTTAACCTGAGGGGTGGTGGTGTCGTCGGTGATGCGGTCCACGAAGTACACCAGCATAAAGCCAAAAACGGCCAGCAGTATGCCGTACATCAGGTACGGCTCCTGCCCTGTGAGGGCTTCGTAGCTTCCGGGCAGCACGTTTTCCTGCACCAGCGGCTTTACCTCCCCGTGGCGGTCGGTATAGGTTTCCAGCGTTTGCTTCCACGGCCACACTTTGTTCAGCGAGCCGACCATAAAGCCCGTAAGCAGGGCCACTGTTACATTATGATGCCGCTTCAGCATGTAGTTAAGCACATGCGAGAAGGCCAGTATCCCGGTAACGCAGCCAACGCCAAACACGGCCACAATATCGACCCGCAGCTCTTTTACGGCGTTAAGTATAAACTCATACTTGGCCAGCAGCACCAGCAGGAAGCTCCCGGAGATACCCGGCAGAATCATGGCGCAGATGGCAATGGCGCCAGACAGAAAGATAAACCAATACGCCTCCGGACTTTGTGTGGGCGTGGCCACTGTGATGTAGTAGGCAATTGCTGCTCCGGCCAGGCCGGCGAGTAACACACCGGGTGTCCAGCGGGTGATCTTCTTGCTCACCACCACGGCAGAGGCCACTATCAACCCGAAAAAGAAAGACCAGAGCATCTCCGGATGGTTCTCCAGGAGATACAGGATAAGGCGCGACAGGGAAGCGATGGAGAACAGAATGCCTGAGATGAGCACCACCAGGAAGTTGCCGTTAATGTGCTTCCAGAAACCCTTTAAGTCGAAGCGCAGCAGCAGCTTTAGCGCCTCGCCGTTTACCGAACGGATAGAGCCCAGCAGCTCCTCATAAATACCGGTGATAAAGGCAATAGTGCCACCAGAGACACCGGGCACCACGTCAGCGGCACCCATACCTACGCCTTTAGCAAACAGCAGCAGGTACTCTCGTAAAGATCTTCGTTCCATTTTTTGTGTTATTGCGACAGCTGGTGTGCGCCTGGTTAAAAAGAAATTGCCCGTGCGGCCACACCGACGGGCAATTTATGTACTTTTTATTTTATCCTTAAACCTGCTAGCAGGGTTTTTCCATATCCAGGAAGTGGCTGAAGGTGTCTCCACGCAAGCCCAGGCGGATGGTCTCCAGCGGAATGACCTCGCTCGGCGCGATGTTGCCCAGGTTTACGTTGGCTCCCAATAGCTTGATGAACCATACTTGCTGCGCTTTCTGCGGCGCCTCCCAAAGAATCTTCTCGAACGGAATCTGAGTCAGGATCTCTTCCACCAGGCCGCTGCGCACCTCTCCCGTTGAACGGAACAGGCCAACGTTGCCGCCTTCGCGCGCCTCGCCGATCACTTTCCAGGCACCTGCCTCCAACTCGGCTTTCATCAGCTTGATCCACATATAGGGCGGGATGATTTTCTCCGCGTCCTTGGAGCCAACCTCTGAAAGCACCGTGACCTGCTCCGACAGCTTGGCGATGTACTCGCACTTCTCATCGTGTGCCATCTCCAGCGAACCGTCAGACACTTCGGCAAACGTCATCTCGTACTGATCCAGCACCCGGCGGTAGTCGTCGAACTGATTGCGAACGATGAAGGCCTCAAACAGGGTACCCCCAAAGTAGGTCGGAATACCGGCAGCCCTGTAAACCTCCAGCTTCTTTTTCAGGTTAGGCGTAACGAAGGACGTGGCCCAGCCAAGCTTTACAATGTCGACATAATCTCCGGCTACCTCCAGGAAGTCTTCTACCTCCCGGATGCTAAGCCCCTTGTCCATGGCCATGGTAAAGCCGCGTTCGCGCGGTTTTGTGGCACGCTCCGGAATGCTATTCAGCGTATAGTTCATTTGATTTTATTTGCGATACTGATCAATTAATCGGGCTAATGCTCGCTGCGACTCCAGCTCAGGGAAGAACTCGAACAGCAGCTTGTGCTTGTCGAAATCCAAAATTAACGCATTTTCCAGATAATTGTAAGCTTCGCGGTATTTTCCTGCAGAAAGCATGTATGCGCAGGCCCTGTAATAGAGCTCAGCCTCCTTTGGCTGCAGTTCTATGGCATTTAAAATAATGTCTGTCGCCTCCTCAAAGTTACCCTGCTCAAAGAGGATAATGGACCAGTTGAGGTAGATGTTCTTGTCGTCGGGGCGGATCTCGGCGGCCCGCTCGTAGCTTTCCAGCGCCGACACCACATGGCCCACGTGGTACTCTGCGGCAGCCAGCGCCACCCAGTAGTCGGCACTGTCGTTGTAGAGTTCCACAGCCTTCTTAAAGAAGTGCACCGCCTCGTACCACTTGCCCTGGGCATCCAGAATCACGCCGATACCGAACCAGGCCTCGTCCATCTCCGGGTCCAGGTCCACCGACTTCTGGTAATAGCGGCGCGACAGGTCCCACTGCAGCAGCTTTTCGTAGCACTCGCCAATGTTACAGTACACCTCCGCATTCGGCTCCCCATGCTCAATCATGGCGTTGAAGGACTCGATGGCTTTGGTATACTCGCCCAGGTACACCTGCGCATTGGCCATGTTGTTGTAGGCCGTTATAAAGTCGGGGCGGATAATGGTGGCGTAGTCGTAAGCGGCGATGGCCTTGTCGTAGGCGCCCATCTTATTGTACACGTTACCCAGGTTAAACCACGCCACATACGAGTAAGGGTCGTCGTCCACGAACTTCTGGAAAAACGGCAGGTGCTCATTCACGGAGTTGGTCAGGTCCATGCAGTAAAGCACTTCCTGCATGGCGGCCTCGTTCTCCTGGTTCAGCTCCACGCACTTCTTGTAGTACTTAATCGCCGAGGCCACTTTGCCCCAGGTTTGGTAGGCCAAGCCAATGTTAAAGTATATATCGTCCCGGTCATCGGCGTAAGCCAACGCCTTTTTGAAGTAGTCTATGGCCGCGCGGAACTCGCCGCGCTGTGTATAGACAATGCCGCGCGTTAACTGCACGTCAGCATTCTCCGGCTCTACCTCCGCCACTTTGTTGATCAGCTCCAGGGCGCCCTCAAAGTTACCGGACATGGCCAGCAGCTGCGCCTTGTCTATCTGCAGCTCCGTCGAGAACGGGTACTGCACCAACGCGGAATCGCAGGCAGCCAGGGCTTTCTTATACTCAAAATTTGCTGTATAGTGATCTATGATATACTCAAAATCCGTGAGGTCAAAAAACGCCGTCTCATTGTTGCCGAGCATGCGCTCGAAACGCTGTATCAGTTCCAGCTCTTCGCTGTGTTCGTCAAAGTCTTCTTTCATCTCCAATGTCCAACCAGCTGCTTCTAAACAGCCTTTTTCTTACTACATATTAACGCTGCAAATAGTTTATTCAGCCTTTGCAGCTACACACCCTGCACCTGCTGCTGCAGCTCCTGGCACACCCAGCGCACCGACTCCGCAACAGGCCTGAACTCGAAGCTCAGGGTTTTCCTGATTTTGTCGTTGCTGAAAAAGTGCGTTTTCTTGGCCACCCGCGCAGTGTCCTTGGTGATCAACGGGCGGCGGCCCGTGAGCCAGGCACGCGCATGCTCCAACCGCCAGACGGCCTCCGCCAGCAAGGGCGGCACTTTTATGGACGGCGCCTTTTTGCCAAAGCAGGCGGCCACCTCCTCAAAAAAAGCGCGGTAGCTCATCCGTTCCGCATTTAAGATAAACCTTTCCCCTGAGATTTCCGAGAACGTCAGGCGCATCATGGCCTCCACCACATCGCGCACATCTACAAAGTTGGCTTCTCCTGCCGTGTAGAAAGGGCGTTCGTTGTACACGTACTTAAACAGCTGCGTGCTGCTGCGGCTCCAGTCGGCCGGGCCAAGCACAATGGAAGGGTTCACCATCACGGCGTCCAAGCCTTCGGCCACGCCGCGCCATACTTCCAGCTCCGCAAAATACTTGGAGCTGGCATAGGCCGACAGGTCGGCCGCCGGGTCCCACTTGGCCTTCTCGGTCAGCACCTCCACGGCTTTGGGCCTGCCCACTGCGGCAATAGAGCTCACATGGCAAAGCTTTATACTTCCAGCCTCCAGGCAGGCATCCACTATGTTGGCCGTGCCTTCGGTGTTTACCTGCTTCAGCAGCTCCTCATCCTGCGGCGCATAGGACACCAGGCCGGCACAGTGGAACACATACTCCACACCCGCCAGGGCCTCGCGGAGCAGGGCCGGGTCCAGAATATCGCCCTCGACCCACTGCACTCGGTCAGCGCCGGCCACAGCGGGTATTTGCCCACGGTAGAGCGCCTTTACCGGGTGCCCCTGCCGTAAAAGCGCTGGGATCAGAAAACTGCCGATCAGGCCACTGCCGCCTGTTACAAATACCATGTTTAAAGGAAGTATAAAATAAGCGTGAGGAGATAAAACTATAGTTGCCTGTTGCGCAAAGGCAAAGCCAGCGCCTTAACCAGGTGTTTCGTGCTAAGCACTTTCTGCAGCGTGTGCGTGTGTTTCAGGCCGTGGGCATCAGAGCCCAGGAACTCCACAAAGCCCTGCTCTATCAGGCGCTCGGCCACCTCCCTGGCTCCCGGCGAGTAATAACCGGCCAGGGAATTGAGGTTGGGCTGAAACATGACGCCCAACTCCCGCAGGGCCACCAGCTCCTCGTACTTGCCGTAGAAGTAGGTGTAGCGCTCCGGGTGGGCCAGCACCGGCTGATACCCCTTGGAGCGCATCGTAAAGATCGCCTCGCGCAGGTTCAGGGGCTCATTCAGGAAGGAGGTTTCGAAGAGCAGGTACTTATCGCCGAAGGTAAGCAGCTCCTGGTTGTTTTCCAGCTTCTCCAGAAAGCCTTCGTCCAGGTAGTACTCTGCGGCGCAGTCCAGCTCCATGTCGATGCCGGCCTCCGCTACCGCCTGCCGCAGCAGCTGCAGCTTCTCCCGGATGATCTCGGGCGTGTTCTTGTAGAAGTCGCTCATCACGTGCGGCGTCATGATCAGTTTGCGGTAGCCCAACTCCTTCATGGCCCGCACCAGCTCCAGCGAGCGCTCCAGGCTGTCAGAGCCGTCGTCGATGCCCGGCAGGATATGCGAGTGCATGTCCACCCCAAGCTCGCCAAGCGACACGCCCATAGCAGGATCACTGCTCCCTCCAAACAAGCTTTTCAAAAACTGTATCATCTTCTCTACATTGGTCCCTGTGGCCCTGCTGCAGCGGGCAGCACAGCAAGCAAACCTCAAAATAACGGAAATAATAATCCCTGTCAAAATAAAGCTGCTTTCGCCGCAGCCGCCTCTTTTACATACGATTAAATCTATATAGCCGATTGTCCCTTTACCCTAATTTCTATAGTTTTGTAAACAACGGATAGTGACCTACCGTTATTAATGCGACTTAACACCTTAACACAATCCAAACTATCAATGGAATTAAAAACAACTGAAAACCAGCGCATGATTGCGGATATGGTCCGGGATTTCGGCGCCAAGCACATTAAGCCCCAGATGCGGGAGTGGGACGAGTCACAGGAGTTTCCGGTGGAGGTCTTTAAGAAGCTTGGTGAGCTGGGCCTGATGGGTGTGCTGGTACCGACGGAGTACGGCGGCTCAGGCTTCGGGTACCTGGAGTACGTAACGGCTATCGCGGAGCTGGCTAGGATCGACGGCTCCATCGGCTTGTCTATGGCGGCACACAACTCCCTCTGCACCGGCCATATACTGCAGTTCGGCAACGAGGAGCAGAAGAAGAAGTACCTGCCGAAGCTTGCCACTGCCGAGTGGATCGGGGCGTGGGGCCTGACGGAGCCGAACACCGGCTCGGATGCAGGCAACATGCGTACGGTGGCCGTGCAGGACGGCGATTACTATGTGATCAACGGAGCGAAGAACTTCATCACCCACGGCAAGTCGGGCAATGTGGCCGTAGTGATCGTGCGCACCGGGGAGGTGGGCGACTCCCACGGCATGACGGCCTTTGTAATTGAGAAAGGCACACCGGGCTTCAGCGCCGGCCGCAAGGAAGACAAACTGGGCATGCGTGCCTCTGAAACAACAGAGCTCATCTTCCAGGACTGCCGCGTACACAAAGACCAGATCCTGGGAGAGGTGGGCGAAGGCTTTGTGCAGGCCATGAAGGTGCTGGACGGCGGCCGTATCTCTATCGCAGCCCTGTCGCTGGGCATTGCCCAGGGCGCACTGGATGCCGCGCTGGCCTACTCGCAGGAGCGCCAGCAGTTCAACAAGCCCATCTCCAGCTTCCAGGGCATCGCCTTTAAGCTGGCAGACATGGCAACAGAGGTGGAGGCGGCCTCGCTGCTTACCTACCAGGCAGCCGACATGAAGAACCGCGGCCTGAACGTGAACAAAGAGTCGGCGATGGCCAAGCTCTTTGCCTCTGAGGTGTCGGTAAGGGTGGCCAACGAGGCGGTGCAGATTTTCGGCGGCTACGGCTTCACCAAAGACTACCCGGCCGAGAAGTACTACCGCGACGCCAAGCTTTGCACCATTGGCGAGGGAACAAGCGAGATACAGAAACTTGTTATATCCAGAGCGATGCTTAAATAAAGCGCCCGGGAGAGGCTGTTTTGGCGCTTCTCCCAAGCTTTTTAAAATAAAATCAGCCTGACTGATAAATAATTAGCCAATAAGTTGATTTTTAAGTGTAAGCTTGTTTAAATTTGCAACCCTAAATTCAAAGAGAAGCGAGGAAAAATATGATTATTGTAAACGTAAAGGACAACGAGTCTGTAGACCGTGCACTGAAGAGATTCAAGAAGAAATTTGAGAGAACTGGTGTTCTGAAAGAGCTGCGTTCTAGAGCTTATTTCGAGAAGCCATCTGTATCTAAGAGAAAGCAGAAGGAAAGAGCAGCATACAAGCAACAGATGTTTGCTGAGCAAAACTACTAGTATCTCTAACAAGATATCTTATTTTTCCATAAATTGGTATATCTGATTCACCCAATCAGGTATACTAGTTTATGGATTTATTTTTTAAGTACCTACAGTACGAAAAGCGGTACAGCCCGCACACCTTAACCTCCTATCACACTGATCTGGGGCAGTTTGCGGCTTACCTGCAGCAGGTTTACGACATCACCGATGCCGCCGAGGCCGACCACACCATTATCCGCTCCTGGATTCTGACGCTGGTGCAGAACAACATTAAGCCGCGCTCCATCAACCGCAAAATTGCCTGCCTCCGCTCCTATTACCGATTCCTGCTGGCGCAGGAGCGCGTAAAGGTAAACCCCATGCTGCGCATTAAGGCCCCCAAGGCCACCAAGAAACTCCCTGCGTTTGTGCAGGAGGAGCCCTTCAACAACCTGCTCGACAGTTTTTCTTTTGAGGACACCTTTGAGGGGCAGCGCGACAGGCTGACCCTGGAGTTCCTGTACGGCACCGGCATACGCCTGGCAGAGCTGATCAACATAGAGCCCTCAGACATCGAAGAGAGGGCTAAAACCGTGCGTGTGCTTGGCAAGGGCAACAAAGAGCGCATTGTGCCGCTGAACGACTCCCTGCTTCTCGCCCTTGACGCTTACAAGACTGAGAAAAGTCATTTTTTGGGCGATAACAATTCGGTAAAATTGCTCGTTACAAATAAGGGACGGCCCCTTTACCCAAAATTTGTTTACCGCGTCGTTAAAAAGTATATCAGCTTGATTACCACCTCTGAACATAACAGCCCACACGTGCTGCGCCATTCCTTCGCTACGCACTTACTTAACAAGGGTGCCGACCTGAACGCGATCAAGGACCTGTTGGGCCACGCCAGCCTGGCGGCAACGCAGGTTTACACCCATAACACCATTGAGCAGCTGAAGTCCATCTTCGAGAAAGCTCACCCCAAAGCATAAGTTTAACTTTTAAATACAAAGACTATGAAGCTACAGATGCATTCCATCCACTTCGAGGCAGACAGACAATTGACTGACTTCGTTCAGCACCGCATAGACAAGCTGGAAACGTTCTATGATCGCATAGTGGAAGGCGAAGTGTTTCTTAAACATAACAACAGTGACGGTATCGCTACCAAAACTGTAGAGATTAAGCTCTTCGTGCCGGGCTCTACCCTCTTCTCAAAAGAAGAAGCCCCGTCTTTTGAGGCCGCCGCAGATGCCGCCGTAGAGGCCATGCGCCGACAGCTTAAAAAGTTCAAGGAAAAACAGATGGCGCACTAGCCATACCCGGCCTTGCCCGGTAAGAACTGGGGGCGGAAACACCCCGTTCGAAATAAAGTATAAAAGAGAAGGCCTGCTAAACATAGCAGGCCTTCTCTTTTATATAAGTGCCGGGTCCGGACTACAGACCGAACTCAGCCTTGATCCTGTCCACATAATCGAGTTTTTCCCAAGTAAAGGTCTCAAACTCTCTCGTCTCTTTCTTTCCGTTCACAGAAACTTCCACCACTTTCTTGCCCGGGGTTCTGCCCATGTGGCCGTACGCAGCTGTTTCTGAGAAGATCGGGTTTTGCAGGCCGTAACGCTGCACAATGGCGTAAGGGCGCATATCGAACAGCTTGCCTACCTTCTCGGCAATCTCCCCGTCGCTCATCAGGTGCCCGTTGGCATCGTTTACTTTCGTAGAGCCGTAGGTTGTTACGTACAGGCCTACCGGCTTGGCAACACCAATAGCGTAGGCCACCTGTACCAGCGCCTGGTTCGCTACACCCGCAGCCACCAGGTTCTTGGCGATATGGCGTGCCGCATAGGCTGCAGAACGGTCTACCTTAGAGGAGTCTTTGCCAGAGAAGGCACCGCCACCGTGTGCGCCTTTACCACCGTAGGTGTCCACGATGATTTTGCGGCCGGTGAGGCCAGTGTCTCCGTGCGGGCCACCGATCACAAACTTACCGGTTGGGTTAATATGGTAGATGATATCGGAGTTAAACAGCTTCTGGGTACGCTCCGGCAGTTTCTCCAGCACGCGCGGAATCAGGATGCTGTCCACATCGTCTTTGATCTTGGCTACCATCTTTTTCTCAGCGGCGTCTTTCGCCTCCGCAGTGTCTCCCTCGGCCGGCACAAACTCATCATGCTGCGTGGAAATAACGATCGTGTCGATCTTCTCCGGCACATCGTTATCGTTGTAGCGGATAGTTACCTGAGACTTGGCGTCCGGGCGCAGGTAAGTCATCTCCCTGCCCTCCTTACGAATGGCGGACAGCTCCTGCAGCAGCAGGTGCGAGATGCTCAGTGCCAGCGGCATGTAGTTGTCAGTTTCGTTGGTGGCATAGCCAAACATCATTCCCTGGTCGCCGGCTCCCTGCTCTTCGGGGTTAGCACGCTCCACGCCCTGGTTTATGTCTGACGACTGCTCATGGATGGCAGAGATCACTCCGCATGCATCCGCATCGAACATATATTCTGATTTGGTATAGCCAATACGCTTGATTACCTCGCGGGCCACTTTTTGCACGTCTACGTAGGCTTCTGTCTTCACCTCGCCGCTCAGCACCACAAGGCCTGTGGTTACCAACGTCTCGCAAGCTACTTTAGACTGCGGGTCTTGCTTTAGGAACTCATCTAAAAGTGCATCCGAAATCTGGTCGGCCACTTTATCTGGGTGCCCTTCAGACACAGACTCAGATGTAAATAAATAAGGCATTTTTTCTGTGGGTTTAGGTACAAAGTATAAACCAACTGCCCCCCGTGGCAGCGGCTACAAAGCTAAGACAAATCTGCCATACTTGAAACATGTATCTACAACAGTCCGGCAGGGCGCCCTTGCTTCTGCTCCACAGGGTTACGCGGAGAACGTGCCTCTAGTTCAAGGGGTTAAACCTGGCGGAGCATGCAAGTACAACCTTTTGAAAATTGAGCCCGTTTCAAGTACAACATTTTGTACTATCATTTGACACCTCCTTTATGAAACCTATACTAACGATACTTTCGGCCCTGTTCTTTTTAGCGCACAGCGTCTGCGCCCAGGATGACTCGCCCTACCGTACCAGCTTTAAGGTTGACGCCCCGATTATTGCGGCCGGCATGGGTCTGAGCGCCTATGGCCTGAAGCTGATGCAGGACAAAGAGGGCCTGAGCGAAGAGCAGATCATGGCCCTGGACAAGGATGACGTAAACGGCTTCGACCGCTTCTCTGCAGGGTATGACTCCAAGAACGCTAAGCAGATCAGTGACTTCCCATTCTATGGCTCCTTCGCCATGCCGGTGGTGATGATGCTCAACGATAACGTGCGCAGCAAAGCAGGGCAGGTTGTCGTGCTTTACGTGGAGACGATGGCTGTGACGGGCGCCCTTTTCACCATGACCAACGGGAACGTAGAGCGCACGCGCCCCCTTGCCTACAGCGATGATGTGGAGCTTTCGGATAAGAACGACTCAAACGCCAGGAACTCCTTCTACGCCGGCCACACAGCCGCCACCGCAAGTGCAACTTTCTTCGCCGCAAAAGTATTCCACGACTTCAATCCGGACTCCCCGGCCAGGCCCTACGTGTGGGCCGCCGCCGCCGCCATACCGGCGACAGTAGGCTACCTGCGCCTGAAGGCAGGAAAGCACTTCCTGAGCGATAACCTGCTAGGGTACGGGCTCGGTGCTGCCGCGGGTATTCTGGTGCCACAGCTGCACAAGAAGTCGAACACCAGAAACATCAGCCTTATACCTGTCTCAGGCAAGCACTTTAGTGGGGCTTTGATGACCTATACGTTTTAGTAAGGTATGTTTCCTACTGCTTACGTACTTTTCTCTTTAGTTATTTCGGATACTTCATGATAAATGACTGCTTCTCCGCACATAACTGACTGGCTGTGAAATGCGCCGCAATAGTAACCGGAGACGTTATGGCTACCTTACCTAGCCTTTTCTTACTTGATAAAAGGACAAAGTAACAGAGCCCGTACTTGTTGCTCTTCTTAAGCAAAATGTGAATAGCTTTTATCGCTTTTCAGCAAAAGATGAATTAAATAAAAGAAAGTGAGCCTGAAAACCAAGCCTATGGAAATGGTTGTGTATAAAGAATGCGATGCGAGCCGTTTAAGAAAGTAGTTAGCACAAGGGGTATCAAAGGAATAGTTCCAGAAGGGCGGTTGTGGCTTAAAACAAGAAAACGACCCTCATAAACTTCTCGATTATAAGACCTTTAAGAAAAAAACAAGCGTAGAGTAATCTATCGCTAGCTCAAAGATTATTGTAGATGGGGAGTGTAATTTAAACTGTGTCATTTCCATCTTTCCATTTACTGGCCCTTTTGCTGTTTTGGCTAAGTCCTTACGGCAAAAGGGCCAAACTTTTGAAGCGCGTCTCACTTCAAGTCCAGCTGCATCCTGTCCCCGAACCAGATCGAGAGCTGCTGGGCCGTCTGGCTCCAGTTGGCAAGGGGCATGATCCACTTTCGGCTGATGTTCTGGTGCGCAAGGTAGATCAGCTTCAGCAGGGCCATATCCGAGGGGAAGGCTCCCTTCGTTTTGGTCACCTTCCTGACCTGGCGGTGAAAGCCCTCGATGGTGTTGGTGGTATAGATCAGCTTTCGGATTGGCTCGGTGTACTTAAAGTACGTTGAGAGCTTGTCCCAGTTCCGCTGCCAGCTCTCAATGACCTTCGGGTACTTCTTGCCCCACTTCTCCTCTAATTCCAGTAGCCTCAGCTCAGCCAGCTCCTTTGACTCTGCCCGGTAAACGGGCTTCAGATCCCGCATGAACTCTTTCTGGTCCTTGGAGCCCACGTACTTGATGCTGTTTCTTATCTGATGCACGATGCAGCTCTGCACCTCGGTTTGCGGGAAGACACTGGCAATGGCCTCGGCAAAGCCCTTCAGATTGTCGATGCAGGCGATGAGTATGTCGGCAACGCCCCGCTGCTGCAGGTCGGTGAGCACACTGAGCCAGAATGTGGCCCCCTCGCTTTCCGAGACGTACACGCCCAGCAGCTCCTTGTGGCCGTGGCGGTCAATGCCCAGGATGTTGTAGACGGCTCTTGAGACGGTGCGCCCTTCCTGACGCACCTTGTAGTGCATGGCGTCCAGTCAGACGATGCAGTAGAGCGCATCCAGCGGCCGGGCCCGCCACTCCTTGACCTGGGGCACGATCTTCTCAGTCAGGGCGGCCAAGGTGTCGTGGGAGATGTCCATGTCGTACATGTCCTTGAGATGAGCCGAAATGTCCCGCAAACTCGTACATGCTCAGGATGCGGGGCTCCAGGTTCTCGGCCAGCACCGTCTCCCGCTTCTTGATGATCTGCGGCTCGAAGCTGGCCCAGCGGTCGCGGGACGACTCCACCTCAATGGTGCCGTCGGAGGTGCGCACCTGCTTGGAGACCTTGTCGTTGCGCCGGTTGCCTTTGGCCCGCTGCTCAGCGTCCAGATGGACTTCCATCTCCGCATCCAGGGCGGCTTCTAGGAAGTGTTTTAATAGGGGGCCAAGCGCTCCGTCTTTGCCGAAGGTGGATTTGCCGCTCCGGAATTCTCCAGGAACTGGCGCTTGATCTTCTCCAGATCCAGCTCGTTTTTCTCTTCCATGTTGACTGTGTTAAAGGCAACACTGCTAACCCTTTGACACAGTTTATTTCACAGCCTCTGTAGATGTAAAATACTAACCTTCAGCCTCTAGCAACGCTCAAGCCGACTTTTATCAAGGTAGTTGTACCTGAAAAGTATCCATCAGACACATCCTTGATAAAGGTATACAGCAGAGCGCTCCAGATATACCTGATGTACGGAGAGATTTATCTGATTCAGGTGGGGTTTGGTAGTCTAAAAGCAGGACTATCTCGCCGACGACGGCCTTACATTCACTTTACTTACATTGCAAGAGTAGGCATTGGTACACATGCAGCCACCTTCTCCTGTCCCAGCCATAAAGCCACTACAGCTGCCTCTACTTTTTTGTGGCTAAGTTGGTCTTTCTTGACTTCAAACTTTATCTACCTGCCAGACTTGATACATAGGCAGTCGCTGTACTCACAATTGTTGGCAGGCAAGCATGTCTCGAGTGATAACATTGTAAGATATGCTATAAGAGTAAATCCAAGCACGCTTGTGCCGGAGTTGCACCTAAGAACCTAAAAACTTGTGTTGCTATCATTTAGTAATGGTTTGTATGATGGAATAGCGGTGTTACCTTACTTAGGTTTTAAAACAAAAGAGGCTTCCAATTGGAAGCCTCTTTTGTTTTAAAACCTAAGTAAGGTACTTATTTCTTCGTGATATTGATAGTGACAACCTCTTTATCTGCTCCTTTTCTTCCTACAGACAAACCATCTGCATCTGTAAGTGATAGTGAAGCAACTGCAGTTTCTGAACCAGCAGGCACTACTCCTGTTGGTACTGTAAAAGTTAACGCTGTCGATAACGTATTTCTTGGTAGCACAACAGTTCCTGTAGCATTGTATGCTCCAGCTATCTCATAAGTAAGCGTCTTTGCCTGCTGAAAAGCTTCTCTTGATTGAAACGTAACAGTAGCTGTTGCACCTTCTTCAACAGTTAGTGCAGTTTTAGATTTTATTTCAACATATGCAGGCATAGATTCAGAAAAGTCATATGAATCCTTATCCTCTTCACATGCGGTAAACGACAAGCATGTTGCAAACAATGCTAATAAAACTAGTTTATGTTTCATCTTAATATCCTGTTAAGCGTTCTATAAATCGAACCACGTTTTTTCTGTAAATCTTGGTGCCGGGCTAGGCGAATTTGGATTAGAAGTAGCCTCATCTGGTGGGTATACCCATCTTCTAATCAAACCACCTGCCGGAGTTCCTTGTGGTTGAGTTAAGTTTGGTATTTCACTTCCTTCCACTCCAGATCTTCTCCATTGTGTCCAAGCCTCTAAAGGTCTATCCATTAAATCAATCCACTGCATTAAATGAATTTGATCTACTGGATTAGCAACTGCTGTTAGAGCAGGAAGTGTGTTTTGCACATAACTCTCTGCACCCGCAGCACCAATGCCATTGAACAACAGTGCTTCTTTAGTTGCTTTTTTATAGAGCTCATTAGCTTTTGCTATGTCTTGCCCAACTCCCAAACCTCTGGCATAAGCTTCTGCTTCTAAGTAAAGCTGCTCCTGATAAGAAAAAACTACCTCTGGTGCATCAGCTCTGTAAAGATACATGCTTACTGTTGCAGTCTCTGCATCTGCTTCTTCTTCTGAATCTACACCGTTATAGGTTGTAACATCATCAGGCTTATCAAAATAAACAGAAATACGTGGGTCCTCCAACTGCTTCATGTAATCCAATACATTGTTGTTTGCAAAGAAGAAAGTATTGATCACATTCCCTTTAGCATCAACCCCTGAATATCTTTTCAATATTTTGTATCTAGGGTTCTCCTTATCTGGCGAATTGAAGAAAGGGAAAGCGAAGTTTGCAGCCGAAGAGGACACCATACCTCCTTCAGTTAACATCTGCCCTATTTTGGAAGCAACAGAAGGATCCTTGTCAACCATTACCATGTAAGTTCTGAACTTAATGGATTTTGCAAAGCTCTTCCATTTAGACATATCTCCCTTATAAACCAGATCATAATCTGATATTTTTAAAGGACTGCTTTCATCTATTTGAACTATAGCCTCATCTAAGAGGGCGATCACCTGCTCAAACACAGACTTCTGCGAGTCAAATGCAGGATAAGCTATATCCCCCTGCCATGACTCTGAAAAAGGGATATCTCCCCAAATAGTAGAAGCTTCATACATCATAGTGGCCAACTCAATTTTAGCTTGAGCAGCTGCATTGTTATTAGCCGGCGAGGCTTTTTCTGCCTCAGCGATGGCCTGAATAAGATTCAGACCTGCTGTTGCATAATAAGCTTTCCAAGTGTTTCCTGTACTGTACGGGCTTATATCATATACATCGCCCTTACCCCAACCATAATTGCCTCCACTAGCTATAGTCTGTGCGGCCAACGCTACAGAGATATAATTGTCTCCACCGGCACGGTTTGCAGCCCAGTTCGTAGTTGCGTAGTTGAACAAAAGCTTTGGCTCAACTTTAGTGCTTGCGTATGGGGCTGTATTAACATCGAGATAACTCTCACAGGACGTTACAGCAACTGCACTTAACCCAAGCGCTGCAATTGCTGTGTATCTTTTAATGCTTTGAAACATTTTGAATCAATTTAATTTTTAGAACAACTATTAAAGTGTTAGTCTCAGGTTGAAGCCAAGTGTTCTTGTAGTTGGCATTGTGTTAAATTCAACACCTTCACCTACAGAACCGGCACCAAAGAAGTTAGACTCTGGATCAATATGAGGCACGTTAGAATGAATGATCCACAAGTTACGCCCTTCTATACCAAGTTCAGCAGACCCAATAAAGGTTTTATCTAGCCATGCTTTTGGCAGTATATAAGACACTCTAACTTCTCTAAGCTTCACATAAGATGCGTCAAAAACGTTACCTTCTGTATTTGCTGTAGCAGAATATCTACCCCAGAAATCTTGCATGCTTTGTACTGGAGTAGTGTTAGGAACAAAGTCTCCGTCTTTGGTCTTGTTTACTCCACGGTCAATAAAAATGCTTCCACGGTTTTCAAGCGTTTCTTCAGCTAAACCTGAAGAGCGAAGGCTAGCGACAGTACCTGAATAGAACACACCACCCTTACGAATGTCAACTAAGAATCCAAGATTTACACCTTTATAAGAGAAAGTGTTATTAACACCCATTGTCCAATCAGGGTTAATACTTCCTAAACGCTTACCCTGCTCAACTTCTCTTAGGCCTGTTTCTGCATTGATGATAAAGTTACCCTCTGGATCGCGCTGCCATGCGGTACCGTACAAGCCAAAAGATTTGCCATCCTCAGCTTTGATCTGCAAACCACTCCAACCACTAGCCAAACCATACGACTCTAAACCCTCTGGCAGATCTTCAACGGATTGTACGTTTCTAGCAAAATTCACATCTGTTGTCCAGTCAAATCCTGAAGAAGTACGTATTGGATTTAATCTCAGGTCAACTTCAAAACCTTTGTTCAAAACAGCACCTACGTTAACTGTTCTTGCAAAGTATCCTGTAGATAAAGGCACATCAAGGCTCACGATCTGATTAGATGTTTTCGTATCGTAGTATGTTACACCTAATCCAATTCTGTTGTCTAAGAAACGGAAGTCAGCACCAAACTCAATGTTCTCTTGGTTCTGTGGCTTCAGGTTAAAGTTTGGATACGTTCGTGGAGCGGTAAAACCGAGTAGACCACCATGAGGGAATGTACCACTTAAGCTATACTGTACAAAGTATGAAGTAGCCGGATTGTAAACATAGTCAAGGCTATAAGGATTTGCCCCGCTACCAACATTTGCCCAGCTAGCTCTTATTTTACCATAATCAAGAACGCTTGACTGGATGTTAAGTGCATCAGTAAAAACAAAACCTGCACTTACAGATGGGTAAAAGAATGATCTGTTATCTACAGGAAGAGTTGAAGACCAGTCATTACGACCTGTAACATTCAAGAACAAGTACTCTTTATAACTTAATCCTAAATCACCCCAGACACCGATAATTCTCCTCTGAGAAAACCCTTGTCCCGGAACTGTGCTAGTAGCATTTGCATAATCATACAGGCCATCAATCGTAAGGTTTGTAGCAGTTACTGATTGAGATGACACTTCAGTTGCATAAATGTTATGACCTGCCATTGCTTTTATGTTAAAGTCTGGCGTGATATCACGCTCGGCAGTAACAATAAAGTCGTTGTTGAATATTTGATTCTGTATTGTTGCTTTGTAGAACTCTCCTTGTAACGCGCCAAATGTGCCTTTACTTGTCTTGTTAAATCGATTTTCTGTATAGACATCTAAGCCTGCATTGTTAGACAAGGTTAACCATGAAAGAGGCTTGTAAGATAGTATCACGTTACCGTAAGCACGTTTCACGTCACTCTCATTGTTATTCCTGTTGATGATCCAGTACGGGTTATTACCAGTCTTATCTGGAGTCAATGCGATTTGCTCACCTGTCACAGGATCAATCCAGTTATCTCTCAACTGGTTAACGTCAACAGTTCTTGGCAATCCGTAGATTGCAGAAGTAAGGATATTTGGGCTATTAGAGCTTTGTACTGGGCGACCTTCAGCTTCAGTTTGAACATAATTAATGTTAGTACGAACTGTAAGCTTATCTTTGAAGCTTCTACCAGCGTTTAAGCTTACATTGTAGCGGTCTAAAGACTGGTTTTCGATGATACCTGTCTGGTTTGTAGAACCAACACTTAAGCGAAAGTCCCCTTCTTTGCTACCACCTTCGAACGCAAGGTTATTCATATACGTCATTCCTGTTTGGAAGAAGTCCTTCACGTTATCAGGATAAGCTTGCAACGTTACATCTTCTCCTAAGAAGTTTTTTTCTGTAACATCTTGCACTTCGCTAATTTTAGGTCCCCATCCATTTGTGTTGCGTATGTTGTACTGCCCATAGTTACCCTGTGCGTATTCATTCTGAAGATCAGGCAAACGTAGCACATTGTCGAAACGTGTTGAAGAGTTCAAAGTCACTTTCACTTTGCCCTCCGCACCGCGCTTAGTAGTAATGATGATAGCACCATCTTTAGCTCGTGAACCATAAAGCGCTGTAGCTGCAGCTCCTTTTAGAACTGTCATGCTCTCGATGTCATCTGGGTTGATATCACCGGCTCTGTTACCATAGTCTACAGACGCATTGCCGCTTGGGGAATTCGAGTTACTAGGAGTGCTGTTACTAATAGGAAGGCCATCAATAACGAACAGCGGGTTAGAACCTTCGAAGCCATTAGTACCACGAATCACTACTTTAGAAGAGCCTCCCAAAGAGCCTGAAGACTGTGTAATACGAACCCCGGAAACCTTACCAGCAAGACCATTCACAACGTTTGTCTCACGAGCTTTGGTTAATTCTTCTCCTTCTACTTTAGTGGCGGCATAACCAAGAGATTTTGTCTCGCGCTCAATACCAACTGCTGTTACGACCACTTCTTGCAGCTGCTTTGTGTCTACACCCAAAGCAACGTTCACGACACTAGCATTGTCAACGTTACGCTCCATTACAGCATAACCAATGAAGCGGAACACCAGTGTATTACTCCCTTCAGGAAGGCTAATACTGTAAGTTCCGTCAACACTAGTAGTTGTACCTACTGTAGTACCTTTTACTAGAACTGCTACCCCAGGCAGAGCATCTCCATTGCTCCGGTCTGTTACCTTTCCAGATACGGTTCGATTTTGCACCCACGCCTGGCTTACAAGCGTTAGAAGCATCACCAAACCAAAAAATAGAACTTTTCTCATAAAGCTAGATTAGATTGATTGGTAAAATAGATTTTAGTTGTTACCCAAATATACTTTAATACTAAAACAATATGAATGCATCCCTAAAAAAAACTTTATCTATACTTAATATAGCAAACTATTCACTTTTATTAAAAGGTTTTAACAAACACAAGACACTGATTAACACAATGTTACAATACAAAAAGAGATCCATACAACTTTCTTGTCTTATTGCTAGAATAACGCTTAAGTCTCGCCGACCTGAGATCCATTTTTACCGTTCCTCACAATGCTACATAACCTTGTTATCACAGCGTTGATGACAAACAAGAAGCTTTATATTATACTTTTCAAACATATAAAATCTTCCATACTAGATTCTTCCTGTATACCTGATTTAAAAGCACAGTCCTCACTTTAGAAATTGGATAAAACAAGAACGCCTCCTGTTACAGAAGCACATTAACTGTACTTCTGTAACAGGAGGCGTTCTTAAAACACTGCCCTTTAAAGATGTAAATGTAAGCTTAAAGGGCAGCTTACATATTCTCTCCGCCCTCCTTCGTTAAGTTGGTTGGAGGTAGAAGCTGCCGTAGCCGAAAACCTAACCCTAGCTAGGCTCCTCTACATGTTCTTACACCGTTTAAAGCTATAAAGACAAACTTAAGCGGTCAGCTCGGTTATTTCTTCCCCTTCAGGTTCTCCTCAAACAGCTTGTAGATACGCTTGTATTCATCTGTCCAGCTGGCTGGCTCCGTGAAACCATGGTCTTCTACCGGGTAAACCGCCAGCTCCCAGTTGTCCTTGCCCAGCTCGATGAGGCGCTGCGACAGGCGCACTACATCCTGGAAGTGCACGTTCGTATCCACCATCCCGTGGCAGATGAGCAAGGCGCCTTTCAGGCCTTCGGCATAGTAGATCGGAGAGCTCTTGGTATAGGCGGTGCTATCGGTGTAAGGTGTGTTAAGAATGTTGGAGGTGTAGCCGTGGTTGTAGTGGGCCCAGTCGGTAACGGAGCGGAGAGCGGCACCAGCGGCAAAAACATCGGGCTCCGTAAACATGGCCATCAGAGTAATAAAGCCTCCGTAAGAGCCACCGTAAATACCGATGCGCTTCGGGTCTACGTTATACTTGTCTACCAGAAGCTTCGCTCCATCCACCTGGTCGCTTAGGTCTTTCCCTCCCATAAACTGGTAGATCCCCGTGCGCACGTCCCGGCCGTAGCCGGCACTGCCCCGGTAGTCGATATCCAGCACAGTATAACCCTGGTCGGCCAGGAAGTTGTGGAACATGTACTCGCGGAAATAGGAGCTCCACCACTTGTGCGCGTTCTGCAGGTAACCGGCACCATGCACGAAGATAACGGCCGGTCCGTTCTGCTCCGGGTTCTGCGGCCGGTACAGGCGGGCATTCACGTCGGCGCCATCCTCTGCCTTAAAGGTTATCACCTCCGGCTCACGCCAATCGTATGACTTAAACTCATCCGTCAGGGAATGCGTCACCTGCTTTGCCTTCGCCCCCTTCTTGTTATCCATCACATACAGCTCCCAAGGCTTGTTGCTGTAGGAGTAACGGATGGCCAGGTGCTTCTCATCCGGCGACAGCTCCACCTCGTGCGCCCCTGTAAAGCTGGTCAGCTGCACCATTTCGCCACCGTTAACAGGCATGCGGTAAAACTGTTTTTCGCCCGGGTGCACTTTGTTTGCCGTGAAGTAGAAGTGCTTTTTATCGTCCGACATCCGCACATCCGACACTTCGTACTTACCGCTGGTCAGGGCTTTTTTATCGCCCGTGTTCACATTCACGGCATAGAGGTGCGAGTAACCGCTCTCCTCCGAGTGGAACCACACCCGCTCGTTATCCGGCATCCAGCCGATTTCGCCGGGGCCGTAGCCTATGCCGGGGCCGTTAATCCAGGCTTCGTCGCGCTGGCGGTCCAGCAGGGTTAGCTTGTTGGTAGCCGGATCAAGTTTAAGTATCCAACGGTCTTTGTTGTCCTGTGAGCGGGCCACCACCACGGCGTGCTTGCCATTGTTTGACCAGAACGGGCCATAGATAACTGCCTCGCGTGGCGCAGGCTTTTTAGTTTTGCTATCGGCGGCACTGGTCGAGGCGCTTGCTTTTGCCTCCTGCTGCAGCAGATAGGCCGGCTGGTCGTAAATCCCCTCCACCTCGTTCATCAGCACTTTGTAAGTCGAGTCGCGCTGCGTGTCGTACACAAAAAACTCGGAGCTGCTCTGGGCGTCGCCTACTTTTGTCCTGGTGTTGATATCCTCGGTATAGCCCGACTCTGTAACATAGTTTGGCACCACCGCCACTTTTGAGTTCTTAGGGCGGGAGATCAGCTGGTACGTAATGAAGCGCCCGTTTGGCCCCAGCGTCACGTCGTTCACCAGCTTGTCTTCTATGTAGATCTCCTTCGGGCGGTTTGGCGCATCAAGCTTCTGCTGTTTCTCGTTTGCGTCTTTGTCCTCTTTGCGGTCGCGCACGATCTGGAGCAGCGCCAGTTGCTGTTCCTTTAACCACTCGCGCTGCGCGTCTTTGCCCTCTTCAGCCGGTTTGCGGCCTTTCCTGAAATCGGTTAGCTGCACGGTTTGCCCGTTGCCGACGGCCCAGGCAAAAAGGTTACCGTCTTTCATGTACACCACGCGCTGCTCATCGTGGCTAAAGGCGGGGCTGCTTTCGCGCTCCACGGTGTTGGTTAGCTGCTGCGCCTTTCCCGCCTTTACATCATACAGGAAGATATCGCCGTTCTTTTCGTACACCTTCTTAGTTTCAGCGCGGTTATACTCGCCGCGCTGGCCTGGCAGGCTGCGCCGCTCCTGTGCGCTCACCTTCTGCAGGTTTTTGCCTTCGGCGCTTACACTGTAAAGCGAGTCCTGCCGGTTGCCCTCCGGGTTCCAGTAGAAATAGATCTTCTTGCCGTCTTCGGACCAGAACACATTGCTTGGGGAGGTGCCGATCCACTTTGGGTCGCGCATGATCTTCTCCACGCTTAGCACCATTTTATCGTTCTGTGCCTGCAGCTCAGCGCTGCCCAGCAGCAGCAAAGCCATAAGGGCTACGGCTTTTCGTTTCAGTTGCATGATAGGTTTGTTAGATGAAGGTTGTTTCGATTCGATCAACCCTCAAGTTAAAGTATAAACACACAGGAAGCAAAACCGCTGCCCCTAAGAAGTTGCTCTTCCAGGCAGCGGCTGCACGTCAGGACTTTTTCTTCTTCCCAAAATCCATGTTTGGGTGCTGCTCGTCGTGCGGGGTTATACCCTGGTAGAATTTGGCAAAGCTCAGCAGCTCGGCCTCACCGAAGAGTTTGCCCATAAAAGTAATAGTGGTAGGCATGCCGTTCTTCTGGAAGCCGTTCGGCACCACCACGCAAGGGTGTCCCGTCAGGTTGGTAACCACCAGATTGTTGCTGGCGAAGGAGGGGCTGATGTACACATCCACGTCTTTTAGCGTCTCCTGCATTTGCTGCACCAGTAGGCTACGCACGCGCTGCGCCTGCAGGTATTCTACAGCAGGTATAAAGCGGGCGGAGCGGAAGATGTTCGGCCACGCGTTTTTGTGCTGCGCCACCAACAGGCTGTCGCGGCCACTGCGGGTGAGTTCATCAAAAGCGGCAGCCCCCTCCACCGATATCGTCAGTGTCAGTTCACCGGCGGGCAGGTCTGGCAAGGAAATCGGCACCAGCTCCACCCCTGCCTGGCGAAGTGCCTCCAGCGTTGCCTGGTCGTTCTCGGCGAAGCCGTACTTCCTGGCGAAGTCGTCTTTCAGGTATCCTACCCGCAGCTTCTTCGGGTTTATACTTTGGTTGTAGTTGAAAGGCGCATCGTACACCGACTGGTCTTTCCCGTCCGGGCCGTAGATGGCGTTGAACACAATGGCGCAGTCTTCGGCGGAGCGGGCAATAGGCCCGATTTTATCCATGGACCAGCTTAGCGCCATGGCCCCGTGGCGGCTCACACGGCCGAACGTCGGCCTAAGCCCTGTCGTGCCGCAAGCCGTAGACGGAGACACGATAGAGCCGAGTGTTTCTGTACCGATGGCATACGGCAGCAAACCGCCTGCCACCGCCGCCGCCGATCCTGCCGAGGAGCCGCTGGAGCCTTTGGAGATATCCCAGGGTGTGCGGGTCTTGCCGCCGTACCACACATCTCCCATCGCTAAGGCACCCAAGGTGGTTTTTGCCACCAGCACACCACCGGCATCCTGCAGGCGCTGCACCACCGTGGCATCCTCGTCAATCACCTGGTCTTTGTAGGGCATGGCACCCCAGGTGGTTTTATACTTGCGTGTCGAGAGCAGGTCTTTCACACCGAAGGGAATACCGTGCAGCAGGCCTTTATACTTACCCGCCTTTATTTCCTTGTCTGCCTGCCGTGCCTGCTGAAGCGCCAGCTCCTCTGTGAGCGTTGTTATACACTCCAGCGCAGGCCCGTACTTCTTCAGTCGGTCCAGGTAGAACTTTGTCAGCTCTTCGGAGCTGATCTGCTGTGTTCGCACCAGTTCCGCCAGCTGCGGAATAGTGTAAAACGCCAGCTCCTCCCGCTTTTTTGGCAAGGTTACCTTCTGCGGCCGCTCCGCTGCAAAAGGCGTTCTCTCCGTTTCGAAGGTGTAGCCGACCGGAATCGGGTTAAACACTAAAGCCGGCGCTACGCTGTTTGGCAGCTCCTGCCTGCGCAGCACCTCATAGTCTTTCCTAAAGCTTTCCAGCTCTGATGTAGCGGAGTCTAGCTGGGCCTCTGTAAAACGCAGGCCTATTACTTTCTGCGCCTCCTGCAGGGTAGCTACCGTCAGCGTATCTTCTGCCACTCTGGCTACAAATGCGCCTGACACAAAACAGGCGACACCGAGCAGGGCAATGGTTTTATTTTTCATGTAAAGTTTAATGGTTCAGCTTTCTAAGATAGGGAATTATCTCCATACGAAAAGAGGCAGGCACATTCAGTACCTGCCTCTTTTCGTATGGAGATAGCCTGTGCAACAGCACCCGCTCTGTGTTACACCTGCGGTTCTACTGCTGTTCAAGCACGTATACTTCTTAAACCTTAACAGAAGCCAATGCCCGGATTCCTCAGGCACAGTTCCTGTTAGGGTCTAGCTTTGTACTGCCTAATGGAAAGGCAACACTGCAGGCGAAGTCTTATTTTCAACCAGCACTCTGTTCAGATTCACATCAATCACTACTGTTTTAGCAGACTTATCATAGGTAAACTGGTCAATCACCCCTCCTTCAGGTATGAAGGAAGGAACAAAGGCTTGTGTTTGCTCATTGGTGATCAAAGGGTTACTTAAAGCCTCCACTTCAGAAACCGGGAACCTAACCCCCAGGTCTACCATTCTTCTTCCTTCCGCGATAAATACTTCCTGTCTCATGAGGTACAGCGTTTGCAGCGCTGCGTCCTCACTCGAAAGTGCATCTATTTCTGCAGGTGTAACTGATGTGCCTGAAACTGCAGGAACAGTAACTGCTCCTGCTTGGCGATTAAGCACCAACCCGGCACGCAGAGCTCCAGCAGGGCTTGCAGCAACTAGAATACCAGCCTGATCCGGTCTGTCGCCAGCGCTTACGGATGGTGGAGTTGCCTGAGGGCGACCTTCTGCAGCATCATTAAACGTCTCCACTTGACGTGCCTTAACCACAGAGACAGCATTTTTCATACTGCCCTTAGCCACTTCCAACTGATTATTAGCAAGTGCAGCCTCTGCTAAGATTAAATGTGCCTCCTCTATTTTAAGAATAGCAATTGGATCCGCAGTATCTCCTGTTCCATTGTACTTAGGGTCTAGAAAGTCTAATCTGGGCAAGGGCTGTAGGTCGTCGAACGTATTTCTATCAAAAATAGCATCCTCCATGGTATTACTAGGCCCATTAGCATCATCAAACTGCACAACTCTTAAATAGTTCGGGTTTGCCGCAATTGCGCTGTCAGCATACTTCTTAGCATTGTCTTTATCGCCAAGTCTATAATAAGCACGGGCAAGGGCAATATTGTATCCAGCCTTTCTATCAGCATTTGTCGTCAGCGTCAGAGCCTTCTCAAAGTCTTCAATTGCGAGCCGGATGTTTTCCTCTGGTGCAAGAGCAGGACCTAAAGGCTCAGCGGGCAACGCCACAAACAACTCCCCTGCCAAGAGCTCTGCATACCCCTTGAAGAAGTATAACTCTGCTTCTTGATCGGCAGTTGTGTTCTCATCCGCAGGAAGCACTTTTGTTAGCCCATACACCGCAGACTCTCTAAGATCAGCGATGGCAAACTGTGCTGCGTTTATATCAGAATCCTTAAACTTAATTTCCAGCTTATCTAAGCTTTGATTGTAGAAAGTTTTAGTATTAACATAATTATCAGAGGCAATCTCTGAAATCGTAACATAGTTGTTTAGCACTATCGCCGCTTGCCTCTCCACACCTGCTAACCATGCAACCATAGGGTTACTTGTAGCTAGAATAGCTTCCTCAGTAAGGTTTGGGTTAACCACTTCCGTGGGGTCAAGCAATTCACACCCTGCGGTCAGCGTTAAGGAGCCAATTAAACCGATATATATAATTTTCTTTTTCATGATTCCTTTTAATTAAAATGTGAAACGGAGGGTTCCTAAAAACTGACGAGGCGCTGACTCAGTACCGAAGCCAAACCCGCCCACTGTTACTGTGTTCTGGCTTCTAGCACCTGCGCCGGTAACCTCGGGGTCGAAGTTTGAGGATACAAAGTTCAGGGGGTTGATAGCATTGAAGCCAATCTCCATACCTTTGAAGACATTACCGTAGAACCTCTCTGGCACTCTATATGACAGAGCGATGTTTCTTACTTTGAAAAAGTCAGTGTCTTCTACCCAAACTCCGGCCAAATCGAAGAAGCTCGCCTGATCTAAAGCTGGCTCGGGTATTCTGTCGTCCTGCAACCCTGCAAAGAAGCGCAGCACCTCATCTACGTTCACACCTTGCGCTCCAACCTGATAGGCAGCATTTACATCTAGAGTTAACCTGTTAAACAAGGTTGCACTTATGCCTGTGTTACCGAACACCTCTGGCTGAGCCGAACCAAGGTTATCGTTTGCAACTGACTCAACAAAGTTACCTTCTTCGTCAAACACTGGATTTCCTCCTCGGAAGTAGCCAACAGGCAACCCCTCTTTCACAAAAGAGCCCAAGAACGTAAACCCACCAATCACAAACTCAGGTGCCCCACCAGAGCTTAGCACTACGTTTTCATTCTTATTAACCGATGCGTTATAGCTTAGTCTAAAATTATCATTGTCCACTATAACAGCATTTGCAGAAAACTCGAAGCCCTTGTTTTCTATCTCCCCTAAGTTTCGCAATTGGTTGTTCTGGCCTGTTGAAGGAGCAAAAGGTGCGTTAAACAAAGCATCCTCTGTTGTGGCCTTATAGAAGGTGACACTAAAATTTAGTCTGTTTCTGAACAAACCCAGGTCTCCACCAACCTCAAAGGTCTTCGTTCTTTCCGGCTTCAGCTCCGGATCGCCAGGCTGACCAAAAGTGTAAGTTGCAACGCCAAGAACTGAGTTAACTTCAACTAACCTGTCCCTGCTAAAGGCAGGAGGGAAATTACCAGCCTCGCCGTAGTTCGCTCTAAGTTTTAGGTTCGTAATGATTTCAGCAGGTATTGCTTTAAAGTATTCTTCAGATGAAACGTCGTAAGACACACCCACTTTAGGGAAATACTGTAAGCCGATTTCTTCACCGAAAGCCGAATTTCCATCTGCCCGGAGTCCAAACTCTAAGAAGTACCGATTCTTAAAACCGATGTTTTCTTGGCCATAGAAACCGTAGTTCGTTAAAGTACTGATAAAGTCTTCGCCAAGCACCTCAGCAGAGTTGTTTACAGACTGCGAGCCTTCAGTAACTCTGCTAGCGTCTAATCGCAGCTGCCTATCCTCGTTTCTAAAAAACTGAGTACCCAAAGTTGTAATAAAGGAGAAGTCACCTACCTCTTCTTTGTACTGTGCATTCACGGTTCCTGTAATACCCAAGAAACTTCTTGTAGCTACACTTATAGACCCTTCATCACCCTCATTTGCAGCGTTTCCTAAGGCAATATCCAAAGCGTTTGAGTAAATCTCTTTCTGTTCGCTGTTTCTGGAGTCCAAACCAACAACTGCATTAACAGTAACTTTATCAATCGGATTATATTCGACAGCATGTGATGTCTGTACCCGGTTTACAAATTCATTAACGTATATGTTATCTTGGATTGCATCAACAGTTGCTTGAACCTCTACCTGCTCTTCAGCAGTTAGCTCCGACAGCTCCCCGTATGCGCCCGTCTCTAGGTTGGCAAAGGTCGCTGCACTTGTGTTGGCGTTATAGTCCCGCTTAAAGGAGGTTCTAGTAAAACCAACCGAGCCTGTATAACGCAACTTGCTGTTCACCTTTGCAGACACTGTACCCCTTAGGTTATAGCGCGTCTGGTCGTTATTAGGCCTGAACCCGTCATCATCATACATATTGCCAGAGAAGCTGTAAGTAGCGTTTTCACCGCCGCCATCAAAACCTAAGCGATAGCTTTGCACAAGGCCGGGATCGAAAATGTAGTCAGCAGTCTCTTCGTACTTTAGATAGTCAGTCGTTCCTACCATTGTTCCCAGCTGGGTCTCGAAAGTAACCCTACCCGGCCCTGCTGTCCCTTTCTTTGTAAAGATTTGAATAACTCCATTAGCGGCATCTGCTCCATACAGAGTTGTTGCCGCACCACCTTTTATAAACTCTATCCTTTCAATGTTCTCTACCGGAATATCAGCCAGAGCACTACTTTGCGCTCCCCCTGTGCCGATCCCGAGAGCAGAGGCAGTATTTAGGTTATCAGCACGCACGCCATCAATGTAAATCACAGGCGTTGTAGAGCCATTGGCAGAAGACACACCACGCGAACGGATAATTGACGCTGTTCCTGGCTGCCCAGAATTCAATTGAATTTGAGTACTAGGCAACTTAGACTGTAGCACCTGGTCAAGCCTAACAGTCGGAGTTTTACGCAGCTCTTCTGCAGTGATTACATCAACAGTGGTGGACAGGCGCTTCTTCTGAATACCGACACCCTGACCTGTAATTACAACCTCCTCTAATTGCCTGGTATCAGTTTCTAAGGCCACATTGATAACGGAGCGGTTATCAATGGACACATCCTTCGCTTCGTACCCGACATACCGAAACAGCAACGCATTTGTATTTGCTGGAACGTTTATTGAGTAAGACCCATCCGCAGATGTTGCGGTACCGACAGTAGTACCTTTTGCCAGCACTGTAACCCCCGGCAAAGCATCTCCAGTAGCTGCCGAAGTTACTCTTCCTGTCACTGTTTTGCTTTGAGCCTGCACTTGCTGCAGCAAGGCAAAAACCAAAGCAAAGCTTAATAGTAAAAGTTTTCTCATAAAATGATTTTTTAAGGTGAGAATTGGTTAGATTATGTTGCAAGACCCAATATAACTATTTTGAACAATAACGCAGCAAACACAAATAAATATATTTAATTTAAATTAACCTCTACCTGTTAAACACAATTAACTACCTTAAAACAGAATACCCCCTCCTTACCAAACACCACCATCCCCTTTTGAAAATCAACCATATACCTGATTTTATAGACACATCAATATTAACAACATTTCAACGCCTGTTAGAAACACAACATCAATGTTAAAACACACTAACGTCAAAAAAATTGCACTATACCAATTATTCCACCCGGAAATAATAGAAGGATATAGATTTACATATTAATAATCCTTTTTACAAACTTCCATTCCAGGCAAGTAAAAAGGCACTCTACTCCCAGGCTTGGAGACTGAAGCTAGAACGAGTAGAACAAAAGTGTTTTAACACTAAAGCAGTGGAAAGTCTGACGGAAGTGCTTTAAGCACCTCATGCCTGCTAAGCATATCCTAAAGCAAAGCAATTTTCACAACCTTGTTTAAAACAGTATAAATTACGAAGAGAGGCAGGCAGGGCTAAAGAGCAGCACCTCACTTCCTGCACCAGGAAAGCAGGCAAGCCGCCAACGCATTGCCGCAGGAGAGCCGCACTTCATAGCAGCAGGAAAATGCTTATCTTAGCCACCACAACCAAGGACGCATGAAGAGAACGCAAAACCTGCTGCTGACACTGTTACTGGTGCTGGCACACGCCCTGCCTGCACTGGCAGGCGGCAATAAAGTCGAAAACGCGCTGCTGTGGCAAATATCCGGCAATGGTCTGCAAAAGCCGTCCTACCTGTACGGCACCATCCACGCGGTGTGCCCGGAAAGGATGGTACTACCAGAGGCACTGCAGGAAAAGATGCGCCAGACAGAGCAACTGACACTGGAGCTGGACATGGACGACCCACACATGATGGCGCAGATGATGCAGTTTGCCGTACTGCCCGAGGGGCAGTCGCTGCGGGCAATGTTCAGCGAAGAGGAGTACAACCTGCTCCTGGATTACTTCTCGGTTAAGATGGGCGTAAACCTCCTGTACATGGATAACATGAAGCCTTTTATACTTCAGACGATGCTACTGGCCAACCTGACGGACTGCACACCGGCGTCCTACGAGCAGAAGCTGATGGAACTGGCACACGCACAGCAGAAGGAGGTGCTGGGCATTGAAACCATAAAAGAGCAGATGGATGTGGTGGATATGCTGCCAAACGACCTGTACGCGGATATGCTGGTACGAACGGTGCGCGACATCCCCCGTTCTAAAGCGGCTTACCACAAAATGGTGGACCTGTACCTGGCACAAGACCTGAAAGGGTTGGAAGAGCTGATGAAGCAGGATTATACCGAGGAGGATTACAGGAAGTTCAAGGAAGTGTTTCTGGTGCGGCGTAACGAGAAGTGGATTCCAGTTTTGGAGCAAATGGCCAAGGACAAGCCGACCTTCTTTGCCGTAGGTGCCGGGCACCTAACCGGCGAAAACGGCGTGGTGGCGCTGCTGCGCAGGCAAGGCTACAAAGTGACTCCCGTAAACAGGTAGCCCCCGCGTAAACTATAAAACACAGAAAGGCAGGCAGCGCTCAGGCGGTACCTGCCTTTTTGCTTTCTGCGTATGTATAAAGAGCTTTCCTCCTGACCCTGTACCAGCACACCGCGCTATACTTAAAGCCAGAGAACATGCTGCGAACCATACTCCTGCTACTGCCTTACCTGCTTCTGCACAGTTCCGCCGCCTCGGCCCAAAGTATAAGCTGCGCTGAGAGCCGCACCCATGCCCTTCAGCGAAAAGCGACTGCCACACCCGAGCACCAGCAGCTGATGAACCGCTACGACATAACCTTTTACAGGCTAAACCTACAGCTGGAGCGCAACAGCCGGTACATTGCCGGTGATGTTACGCTCCAGGCGCAGGCGCGGCAGCCACTTGGCACCTTCGCCTTTGAGCTGCACCAGAACTTCCAGATAGATTCGGTGGTGGTGAACGGGCGGCGCGAAACAAGTATAACGCGCCAGGGAGGCGATGTAGCCGTGGCCCTCTCTGCCCCGGTAGCGGCGGCACAGCCTGTTACGGCAGTTATCTACTACAAAGGCACCGCGCCGTCGGGAGGAGGCGCAGCTGTTGGCAACGGCTTTAACACCGCCGTAGAGCCGCAGTGGGGCAACTCCGTTACCTGGAGCCTGAGCGAGCCCTACGCAGCCTACGAATGGTGGCCCACCAAGCAGGTGCTGACCGACAAAGCCGACTCTGTACACGTGTTCGTTACCACGTCCGCCGAGAACAAGGTAGGCTCCAATGGCCTGCTCACGCGCGTGGCAGACTTACCCGACGGCAGAAGGCGCCACGAATGGAAATCGCGGTACCCGATTGACTATTACCTGGTGTCTGTGGCCGTGTCAGACTACGAGGAGTACCTGCTGTCTGCCCACCCTGCTGGCGCTCCTGCCCCCATCCCTATTCTAAACTATGTGTACCGGGGCGGTGCCTTGCAGGCCTACCGGCAGGAGATTGACAACACGGCTCGCTTTCTGGAGCAGTTCTCGGAGTTGTTCGGGCTGTACCCGTTTTACAGGGAGAAGTACGGCCACAGCATGGCCCCGATCGGCGGCGGCATGGAGCACCAAACCATGACAACCCAAAGCGGCTTCTTCTTTACCCTTACAGCACATGAGCTGGCCCACCAGTGGTTTGGCGACAACGTAACCTGCGCCAGCTGGCAGGACATCTGGCTGAACGAGGGCTTTGCCTCCTACGCGGAGTACTTAGCCTTAAAGCCCGTCAGTAACGAGGCGGCAAGCAGATGGATGAAAGATGCGCACGCCTCAGCGCGCCAGCGGCCCTTCGGCAGCCTGAAGGTAGAGGACACCACCAACGTAAGCCGGATCTTCGACAGCAGCCTGAGCTACAGGAAAGGAGCTAGCGTGGTGCACATGCTACGCTTTGAGTTAAATAACGATGACGTGTTTTTCCGGGGGCTGCGGGAGTACCAGCAGCGTTTCGGGGGAGGCACAGCGAATACCTCTGACCTGCAGAAGGTGATGGAAGACGTTTCGGGGAAGGAGCTGGATTACTTTTTTGAGCAGTGGTATGAGGGCAACGGCTACCCCATCTATAGCGTGGAGTGGAACCAGGAGGACAGCCGTGTACTGATACAGAGCACCCAAACAACCAGTGGCACTACGCCTTTTTTCCGCTCTGATGTAGCCTTTGGCATCGTAACCGCCAGCGGCACCTCTGTTATACGTGTGCAGCAGCGCAAGCCCGTAGAGGCTTTTCTTGTACAGGTGCAGGGGCCTGTGCAACGCATCGTTACTGACCCTGACGAGTGGTTGCTCCTCCAGGCCGAAACAACGCAGAACACCGCCTTGCGCGTACCTGAGGCGGAGCCAGCGGTCCTCTACCCGAACCCCGTGTACACGACCACCATCACTGTGGGCAACCTGACGTTCCAGCCTGACGCTGCCCGTATCTACGATGCCGCCGGCAAGCTGGTCCGCGCGTATAAGCTGCCCCCGGCCTTTCAGGTGGAGCTGGATGTGAGCCAGCTCAGCGGCGGCTGGTACAGGCTATGGCTCACCAACGGCACCGAGAGCTACAGGCAAAGCTTTATCAGGGTTACCGGCAAATAAAGTTAGTAGCGGTTGTAGCGCAGCATGCCCATCGTTTTATCAGCCTCCTTCACGTTGTACTCGTAAGCCAGGCGCTTGTGGTTGATCAAATCCACAATGGTACCAACCAGGCAGAGCCCACCCGTGAAGAAGTACAGCAAGCCCAGCCCGATCTGCCCCACAACGAAACGCTGGATACCCGCCACCCCGAAAAAGCCGATGATGGTTGTGATCAGCAGCAGCATGGGCTCCCGGCGGCGCGACCGATAGATGCTGGCAAACTGGCGCGCCTCATCCTCGCTCAGGTCCTGTACCAGGCTCTGCACGTAGCGCATTTCATCCGGCTCCAGGTCCGGCATCAGGTGGAGTATACTTGCCATAACACTTAACTTTGGTTAGTTGATGATTCCGTTTCCGATAAAAGTATAAAAGCCTGCCGCAGCGCCATAGCAACAGCACAACCGCAGGCGCTGCCAGCGGGTGGGCACGCCAAGACGCCTCCCACTCTCCCCGTGCCAGATAGGCAATACCATGCCCCAGGCCGCAGCCGGGGCAGCCGCTCTCCAGCACCCAGCTAAAAGGGCAAAAGCTAAACAGGTGCTCCTCATGCGGGTCCGTTAGGGCAAGCACAGCCAGCCCCAGCAGCCACAGCAGCACCTCGAGGGGCAGCCGCGCCTGCACCCAATGCCAACCGCTATAAACACTACCCAAATGCTTCATTTCAACTTCGGTGTTCGTAGGCCGTACTGAACAATAGTGATTTAATGTAGGACAAAATTCTGTAAATCAAAAGCTATGAGAAATATTTACCGGCTCCTGCCCTTGCTCCTACTCTTTTGCCTTTGCGGGTGCTACCGCATCCTCTCCTCCGATGGCGGTGGCCAGGGCAGCATCCGCACAGGCGCCCGCCCCATCGACCCCTCCGACATCGCACTGCCGGAAGGGTACTCCGCCGAGGCTGTCGCCAGTGGGCTCACCTTCCCGACCAGCGTGGCTTTTGACGAACAGGGGCGGCTTTACGTCGTGGAGGCAGGTTACTCCTACGGCGAAGTGTTCCTGGCGCCCAAGCTGTTGCGCATAGAGCCGGATGGCAGCTACACCACCATTGCCACAGGGCAGAAGAACGGCCCCTGGACCGGCGTTACCTACCACAACGGCAACTTTTACGTGGGCGAGGGAGGCGAGCTGGAGGGCGGCAGGATTCTGCGAATTTCTCCGGAAGGAAACATCACCTCCTTAGTAGAGGACCTGCCTACGCTGGGCGACCATCACACCAACGGCCCCGCCGTAGGGCCCGACGGGAACCTGTACTTTGGCCTGGGCACTGCCACCAACTCCGGTGTCGTGGGCCCGGACAACTATGACTATGGCTGGCTCCAGCGCTTCCCCGAATTCCACGACATCCCCTGCCGCGACATTGTGCTGAAGGGCCGCAACTATACCTCCGAAATACCGCTTGGCCCCAAGAGCGAGCCGCAGGCAACGGGCGCCTACTCCCCCTACGGCACCCCCACCAGGGAAGGGGAAATTATCAGAGGCCGTGTTCCCTGCTCCGGCGCCGTCATGCGCATCTCCCCGGAGGGCGAGGGGCTGGAGCTGGTGGCATGGGGGTTCCGGAACCCTTTTGGCTTGGCCTTTTCGCCTGATGGCCAGCTTTACATCAGCGAAAACAGCTATGACGTGCGCGGAAGCCGCCCTGTTTGGGGCACTGCCGATTACCTGTGGCATGTAAAGCCGGGCACCTGGTACGGCTGGCCCGACTATGCCGGCGGCATGCGCCTGGACGGGGAGCGCTTTGAGGCGCCGGGCAAAAAGGCCCCGCAGCCTTTGCTGGCGCAGCACCCTAACCAGCCGCCCAAGCCCGTAGCCGACCTGGGCGTGCATTCATCTTCAAATGGGCTGGACTTCTCGCGCAGCAGCTCTTTTGGCTTTCAGGGGCAGGCGTTTGTGGCGCAGTTCGGTGATATGGCCCCGGAGGTAGGCAAAGTGCTGGCGCCTGTCGGGTTTAAAGTGGTGAGGGTAAACGTGGCGGATGGCACAGTAGCCGACTTTGCTGCCAACAGGGGCAAAATAGTGGCACCTGCCTCCAAGTTAAAAACAGGCGGCTTAGAGCGCCCCCTCGGCGTGAAGTTCTCTCCAGACGGGGAGAGCCTTTACATTGTTGACTTCGGGGTAGTGAAGATGACAGAGAAAGGAGCAGCGCCACAGGTTAAAACCGGTGTGGTCTGGAAAATCACTAAAACAAAAAGCTAAACCTCATGAAAAAGACTGCGCTACTTTCCGCCGGCCTCCTGTTCCTGCTTTCGCTTAGCTTCTGTGGCACTGCCCGCCGCGGTGTTCCTATGTTCGAGCCGCTCTCTATAAGCAGCCCCGCCGTAGCCCAGGGCAAAGCAGTGTTTAAGGCCCACTGCCAGAAATGCCATCCGGGAGGTACTGCCGGGCTGGGGCCGGCTATCAACAACAAGCCGTTGCCGGGTTTCCTCATCCGGTACCAGGTGCGCCACGGGCTGGGGGTAATGCCTGCGTTCAAAGAAGAGGTAATCTCAGACCAGGAGCTCGACCACTTAGTGGCTTACCTTAAAAAGCTCCGCAAGGCGAAGGATGAAGTATAAAAGAGTACTTGCTGTTACCGAAGCGGGCTACGTAAACATGTCAGGTCTTTCTGATTTGAATAACGCAGTGATAAGCACTCCTCCAGCTTAAGCTTGCGTTAGAAGCAGTGCTTCAGTTAACCACACCCTTGCCTGCCTCCTTTGGGCACAAAAAGTATGGCATAAAAAAAAGCCCCACAAGGTGAGGCTTTTTTCGGCTTACTATATGACGTTCACAGTTATTCTTGATCCGATGATGCGGCAGCACCGCCTTTTTCGTTCATTCTAACCACACCGGCTTGTCCTTCGGCGTTGGTCATTTTCACTTCGTATACTACTTCACCGTTGGCATCGCCTTCTTGCGGAGATACTTTGTAAATCTCTCCTACCGTCCAGTCTTTGTACACATCGCTTTTCAGCGCGTTCTGTACACCTTCCGGCAGCTGGTCTTGCGTTACCTGCTCACGGTTGCCCGCTTCCGCAGTTTGCTGTGCCTGGCCTTGTGTTTGCGTTTGTTCCTGCTGCGCCTGACCCTGAGTTTGTGTCTGTGCGTTAGCATCAAGTGAAGTAAATCCTAGTATGGCAATTGCTGCTGCAAAAAATGTCGCTTTTTTCATATGTATTCGTGTTTTATTCTGTTTGTTTAGCCAGTGTAGTAACAGAACCGTGCCAAAGTCATTATTACTACGTAAACAGCTATCCTACAACAATTTAAGAACTATATAAAGCAAAAATATACTGTGGAACATATATAACAGTCTGCTTCTTAAATCCACAAACTGTAGAACTTCTCTACAGGCCAGCCAGCGGCAGCGTTACTGCTTGCCCCCTGCCGCTTCAGCTAGCTGCCACGTTTGTTTAACCTATCCCCTGCTCCAAAGTATACATACATATCATTGGCTAAAAACGAAGGAAACATGGAGTGTAACGTAGGAATGACAGAGCAGAAGCTGCGTGTGCTGGCGGGGCTGGCGCTGGTTGGCGTGGGAGCTTTTTATAACTCAAAACCTGTGGCTGCCTTGGGTATCATCCCCATCCTGACTGGCATGCTGCGCTGGTGCCCGCTTAATGCCGTAGTGGGCTACAACGGGTGCCACGACAAAGGGAAGGCCTATGGTCGCTAAGCAAGGCAGTTCCCCAGCCGGGGTGGCCGCTCCGCCCCGGCCGGTGCTGGTGTACGACGGAGACTGCAGCTTTTGTAAATACTGGGTGCACCGCTGGCAGCACCGCACGCAGGGCAGGGTGCAGTATGTGCCCTTTCAGGAGGTGCCAGACAGATTTTACGGTATCAGCCATACGCAATTCCGCCAGTCTGTGTACCTGATTACGCGCTACGGGCAGCGCCTGCACGGAGCCGAGGCGGTGGCTGTGCTCTTGCAGCTGAGCGGCTACGGCACCTGGAGCGGACTATACTACCGCCTGCCCTTCGTCAGTACGGTGGCAGAGGCAGGGTATCGCCTGGTGGCCAACCACCGCGACTTCTTCTTTAAGCTGACCCAACTGTTTTTCCGGACTACCTGAGGCAGCCGGAGCCAATTACCAGCGCGCGGCCTCACAGCGGTAAAACTATGTACACACACTATCCGGCTTTCAAGCACCTGTTTCTATGCAAGCAACACGAAAACTTGTCCTGTACATTGCCGCCAGCCTTGACGGCTTTATTGCCCGCAAAAACGGTGACACAAGCTGGCTCCACGACGAGCGGTACGCTATCGAAGGCGAAGACTTTGGCTACCGCGCCTTTCTCCAAGGCATCGACACAACACTAATGGGGCACAGCACCTACCAGGCTGTACTTGGTTTCGAGATACCCTTCCCCTATCCTGATAAAACGAACTATGTCTTCAGTCGCTCGCAGCACCCGGAAACGGAGCATGTGCAGTTTGTGCAGCAGGGGGTGCCGGAATTCGTACAGCGGCTAAAGCAACAGCCGGGGCAGGATATCTGGCTGATCGGGGGCGGCCAGGTTAACACGCTGCTTCTTAATGCGGGCTTGATAGATGAAGTTGTACTTACGTACATCCCCATAGTACTTGGTAGCGGTATCCCTCTCTTTGCTGCCGGTGCACGGGAAAAGCAGCTGCAGGCACAGGAGAGCAGGAGCTTCAGGAACGGCTTTGTGCAGGTAAGCTACAGTTTAACTCCCGCGTAAACTGCCTCCTGTTGCTGCCAGAGGCTCCGCCCTACCGGCTTGCCCGCCCGGGGGCAAGCCCTATTAAAAAAGGCCTGTACAAACCACTTGTCTGCACAGGCCTTTGCCTTCGTAAAAGTATAAACCGCTACTTCTTTTTCTTTGCCTTGGCTTTCGCTTTTTTAGATTTGGCGGCCTTCACCTTCTCATCTGTCTGCTCCGCCTCTTTTATCAGCGCTTTCCAGTCATACTTGGCCTCGGCACTGAAATCGATCGTGGCTTCGTAATCCTCCTTGTCCACTTCCAGCACCTTAATGTCCTTGGTCAGGTACTTCTGAATCTCGTCCAGGATTGGCTTTTCCTCAGGGGCGCAGAAACTCACGGCGATGCCCTTTTCGGTGCCACGGCCGGTACGGCCCACCCGGTGCACGTAGTTCTCCGGCTGCTCCGGCAGGTCGTAGTTCACCACGTACTCCACGTTCGGGATATCGATGCCGCGAGCGCTCACGTCGGTGGCAACCAGCAGCTTCACTTCGCCCTTCTTAAACTTGCGCATTACATCCAGGCGGTCTTTCTGCTCTTTGCCGCCATGTATGCTTATGGCCTGAATGCCCACACGCTCCATGGCCGCCACCACACGCTCAGCGCGCACTTTGGTACGCACAAAGGCCAGTATCTTCTTGTCCGAGTTCTCCTGCACCACGCGCTCCAGAAAGAAGCGCTTGTCGTCCATGTCCACGTACATCACGGAGTGGTCTATGCTTTTCGCCACCGGGTCTTTCGGGGAGATCTGGATGCGGACCGGCTTGTTCACCAGCGAGTAGGCCAGCTCCTTTATCTTTTCGTTGATGGTGGCCGAGAAGAACAGCGTCTGGCGCTGGCGCGGCAGTTTTGTGATCAGCTGCCGGATGTCGTGGATAAAGCCCAGGTCCAGCATGTGGTCGGCCTCGTCCAGCACCAGCACTTCCACGCGGTGCAGGTGTATATGCCCCTGGCTCACCAGGTCGAACAGGCGGCCCGGCGTGGCCACCAGCACGTCAATACCGTCTTCCAGCTTCGCGATCTGCGGCCCCTGCTCCACCCCGCCGTACACGCAAAAGGTTGTAACGCGGGTGCCGCGGCCGATTTCGTTAAACACCTCGGTTATCTGCAGCGCCAGTTCGCGGGTCGGCACCATCACCACGCACTTAATGCCGTCGCCGCGCTTGCGGTTTTTGCTAAACTGCAGCCTGTCGAGCACCGGAATAGCAAAGGCGGCTGTTTTACCTGTACCCGTCTGGGCAATGGCCAGCACATCCTCGCCCTTCATGATCGGTGGGATAGCTTTGAACTGGATATCGGTCGGCTTTTTAAAGCCCAGCTTGCTCAGGCTTTTCTTTATCTCGTCGGAGATACGGTAATCTTCAAATCTCATGGTGATGGTATTTATACTTGGCTCTACCTATGTCTACGGCTGAGCCAGGCTGCAAAGGTACGCTTAATTGTTAAATTGCTGTAGGCTTAATTGTTGCGGAAGGCCTTCGCCCGCCCGCCATGTCCGCAGCCCTCTCCTCTCCCTTGCCCCACGCCGTGCCGCACCGGCCTGCTTTTCAAAAAAAATGATAGCTTCAGAAACATTTTTGATAGTAAAACTATTATCACTAAAAGCAAGTGTATCTTTGCTGCGGAAAAACAGGCTACCGGTAAGCTCCGGGCAGCACATCAACAGAAAAGAACACAGACAACCACTATGTTAGCAACAGGCATCACACTATCGCTCAACCACAAGTCGTACCTACGCGAGCCGGAGGGCACCGAGCTGGGGCGCAAAATCATCTCCGAAAGCATCAAGCTGATAGATGAGCTGGGCTTTGAGCAGTTCACGTTTAAGAAGCTGGCGGCTGAGATCGGCTCCACGGAGGCGTCTGTCTACCGCTATTTCGAGAACAAGCACAAGCTGCTCGTGTACCTGGTGTCGTGGTATTGGGCATGGGTGGATTACCGGGTGTCCTACGAAATAAACAACCTGCAGGACCCGCGCGAGCGCCTGCGCCGGGTGATCGACGTTATCAGCAACACCGGCCAGAACGACCCCGCCACGGCGCACATTGATGAGGAGGCCCTGCACCGCATCGTTATTGCAGAGGCCTCCAAGGTATACCTTACCAAGGATGTGGATGCAGACAACAAGGAGGGCTACTTTCTGGAGTACAAGCGCCTGTGCAGGCACATCGCCGATATTGTGGCAGAGCTGAACCCGAACTACCCGTACCCGCACGCCATCGTAAGCACGATGCTGGAGGCAGCGCACCAGCAGGTGTTCTTTGCCGAGCACCTCCCTTCCCTCACCGACATGCACGGGCACCAGCAGCCGGAGGCCGCCACCTGTGCGTTTCTGAAGCACCTGATTTTTTCCGCCATCGACCATAGCCAGTAACGAAGCACGTATGAATACTTCCTCTAAAAAGAAATACACGCCCATGCAGCGTTTCCTGCAGCTCCTGACGCTGGAGCGCCGCGAGATCCTGTACATGTACGTATACGCCCTCACCGCCGGCCTCATCAGCCTTTCGCTGCCGCTGGGCATCCAGAGCATCATCGGCTTCGTGTCGAGTGGCGAGATACCGGTTTCGGTGGTGGTGCTGATCGCGCTGATCGTGCTGGCCCTGCTGCTGATGGGCGGCCTGCAGGTTATGCAGCTGTGGCTCGTCGAGTTTATACAGCAGCGCCTGTTTGCCCGCACCGCCTTCGACTTTGCCTACCGCGTGCCGCGCCTGCAGCAGGAGGAGCTCCGGGCCTACTACCCGCCGGAGCTCATGAACCGCTTCCTGGATGTGCCGCTGCTGCAAAAGGGGCTTGCCAAAATACTCATTGACTTCTCCACGGCGGTTATCCAGATCATCTTCGGCCTTATTTTACTCTCGCTTTACCACCCGTACTTCATCTTCTTTGGCGTCATCCTTATAATTGCCCTGGGGCTCATACTTTGGTGGACAGGCGACAAGGGCGTAAAAACGAGCCTGGAGGAGTCGAAGTACAAGTATAAACTGGTGGCTTGGCTGGAGGAAATGGCGCGCTCGCTGAGCACCTTTCAGCTGGTGGGCCATACCAACCTGCCCATGCAGCGCACCGACGGCTACGTAAGCAGCTACCTGAAAGTGCGCAAGGAGCACTTCCGCGTGCTGATGACGCAATACTTCAGCTTTGTGGCCTTTAAGACCTTTATCACCGGCGGCCTGCTGGTGCTGGGCTGCGTGCTGGTGGTGCAGCAGGAGATCAACATCGGGCAGTTTGTGGCCTCTGAGATCATTATCATCCTCCTGATGACGGCGGTAGAGAAAATCATCGTGAAGCTGGACACCGTCTACGATGTGCTGACCTCGCTGGACAAGATCGGCACCGTGACGGACCTGCCCATAGAGGAGGCGCAAGGCATAGACCTGCGCGAGGGGGTAAAGCAGGGGCTTGAGGTGCAGGTGAAGAGCCTGGCCTACAAGTACACCGACGCTAAGAAGCTGGCCCTGGACCACGTCTCTTTCCACATACGCCCCGGCGAGCGCATCTGCCTGGCCGGCTACAACAGCTCGGGCAAATCGACCCTGATTAACCTGCTGCTGGGGCTGTTCCCCTCCTACGAGGGCAGCATCGCCTACAACGGCCTTTCGCTGCGCGACCTCAACAAGGCGAGCCTGCGCAGCCTTATCGGAGACAACATATCCAAGGAGCAGGTGTTTGACGGCACGTTTCTGGACAACCTGACGCTGGGCCAGGAGCTGCCGATGCAGGACGTGGTCTGGGCGCTGGAGGTGACCGGCCTCACCCAGTTCGTGCATGCCCTGCCGGAGGGTCTGCACACGTACCTTACCGGCGGCAGCATGCGCCTGCCCGCCAGCGTTGCCCGCAAAATCATACTTGCCCGCAGCCTGGTGCAGCGGCCCCGGCTGCTCATTATCGACGATTTCTGGGCAGGCATGGAAAAACCTGAGAAAATGCGCCTGCTGGGCCTGCTGTTTGCCCCCGAGTTTAACTGGACCGTGCTGATCGTGAGCAACGACCCGGATGTGATGCAGCTGTGCCACCGGACCCTGCTGCTGCAGGAAGGGCAGCTGGTGGCAAGCGGCCCTTTTGCCGAAATGCGCCAGCGCCACGAGTTACAAGACCTGATTACCATACCTGTTTAAGACATGGCGAAAGACCAAGAAATATACCTGAACCAGAAGGCACAGATGGAAGCCCTCAAGCACGTGCAGTCGCCACGGCTGGGGCGCGTGCTTACCTACTGGATAGGCGGCATTCTGCTGATCACTGTCCTGTGCCTTTTCCTGCCCTGGACGCAGAACATCCGCACACAGGGCACACTAACCGCCTTTACCCCGCAAGACCGCCCGCAAACCGTGGAGGCCACCATTGCCGGCCGCATAGAGCAGTGGCACATTGTGGAGGGCGCCTTTGTGCAAGCCGGTGACACCATCGCCACCATATCCGAAATAAAGGAGAAGTACCTGGACCCCAACCTGCTCGACCGGTTAGGCGAGCAGGTGCAGGCAAAGGAGGGGGCTGCCAATGCCACCGAGGAGAAGGCACAGGCAATGGCCCAGCAGATACAGGCCCTGCGCGAGGGGCTGCGCTACAGCCTGCAGAAGGGCCGCAACAAAATAACGCAGACCCGCCTCAAGCTCCAGAGCGACAGCATGGACCTGGTAGCGCAGCGCATGGAGCTACAGATTGCGGAGGATCAGTTTGCCCGCCAGCAGAAGCTGTATGAGCAGGGCCTGAAGTCACTCACGGAGCTGGAGCAGCGCCGCCTGAAGCTGCAGGAGGCACAGGCAAAGTTGCTCTCGCTGGAGAACAAGCTGGGAGCCACCCGTGCCGAGCTTGTAAACGCCCGCACGGAGCTAAACTCACTGCAGGCCGAGTATGCAGATAAAATTGCCAAGGCTGATGCTGAGCTGAACGCCACCCGCTCCTACCTCTACGGCACGCAGGCCGAGATATCGAAGCTGCAGAACGAGTACACCAGCACTCAGGTGCGCAACCGCTACTACAACATCCAGGCTCCGCAGGACGGTTATGTGGTGAAAACGCTGAAGGCGGGGATCGGGGAAACCATTAAAGAGGGGGAGGCCGTGGCCACCATTATGCCCGAAAACCCACAGCTGGCAGCAGAGCTTTACGTTAAGCCCCTCGACCTGCCCTTGCTGAAGGTCGGCGATAAGATGCGCCTGCAGTTCGAGGGCTGGCCGGCGCTGGTGTTTTCCGGCTGGCCCGATGTGGGCTTCGGAACGTTTGGCGGAAGGGTAGCCGTAATTGACTACACCGGCACAAACAGCAAGTACAGGATACTCGTGGTGCCGGACCCTGCGTCGGAACACTGGCCGGACGCCTTACGCGTAGGCTCCGGCGTGTACGGCTGGGCCATGCTGAACACGGTGCCTGTGTGGTATGAGATATGGCGCCAGCTCAATGGCTTTCCTCCCGACTTCACCGGCAGCGGCACAACTACGGGCAGTGTAGACGGCAAAACAGACAAAAACAAATGACACCTACGTATAAATACCTACTCTGGCTCGCTTGCTGGGTTGTACCACTGCTGGCTACGCAGGCGCAGGACACAACGCAAACCCTGACGCTGCAGGAGTATCAGCAAGTTATACTTGCCAACCACCCGGTGGCCTCGCAGGCGGCCCTCCTGACGGAGCAGGCCCGGCAGGAGCTGCGCATGGCCCGCGGCGTGCTGGACCCCGTGCTTAGCAGCAAGCTCTACCGCAAAGAGTACGGCGGCAAAGAGTACTACAACCTCTGGAACAACACCCTGCGCGTGCCCCTGTGGTTCGGGCCGGTGCTGCAGGCGGGCTTTGACAAGAACACCGGCCAGTACCTGAACCCGGAGCACACCATGCCTTCCGACGGGCTGAGCTATGCCGGTATCTCCGTGCCGCTGGGGCAGGGGCTTTTTATAGACGAGCGCCGCGCCACTATTCAGCAGGCAAAGCTGATGCAGGGCATAGCCGAGGCAGAACGCGTGAAAACCATTAACAAGCTCCTGCTGCAGGCCACCAAAGACTATTGGGAATGGCTGCTGCAGCACCGGACAGCGCAGCTTTACCAGGAGGCGCTGGAGTTGGCAGCCTTCAGGCTACAGGCGGTGCGGATACGGGCCCAGGAGGGCGACCTGGCGGCCATAGATACCGTGGAAGCCCTGATGGCTTTGCAAGACCGGGAAGTGATGCTGCAGCAGACACAGCTGGCGCTGCAAAATGCGAGGCTGCAGGTGGCTGTGCACCTGTGGGCAGAGGACCAGGTGCCGCTGGAACTGCAGGAAGGCACTGCTCCGGCACTGGCTGGCACAGAAGCCGCAGCGGTAAACCCGGAGGAGCTGCAGGCACTGTTGGCGGCAGCCCGGCGCAACCACCCCGAACTACGGAAACTGGGCCTGAAGGGGGAGCAACTGGAGGTAGAGCGGCGCTATGCCGCCAACAAGCTACTGCCTAAGCTAAACGCTGAGTACAACGTGCTGCAGCGCGATTTCTACCTTCAGCCGGACGTTGTGGAGCAGGACTACCTGCAGGGCAACTACAAGCTGGGGCTTAGCTTCAGCATCCCGCTCTTCCTCCGGGAGGAGCGCGGCAAACTGCAGCTTACCAAGATTAAGCAGCAGGCCAACAGCCTGGAGTTGGTGCAGCAAAGCCGGGAGATTGAGAATGCCGTTCAGGCAGCCTACAACGAGCTGCAGGCCCTGGAAGAACAGTTGCAACTACAGGAGCGCATGGTGGCCAACGCCCTCACACTGCGCGACGGAGAGTTGATCCGCTTCCAGAACGGCGAAAGCTCTCTGTTCCTGATCAACTCGCGGGAGGTAAAACTGCTGGAGGCACAGGCCAAGCTCTACGCAATGCGCACCAAGTACGCCAAGGCCAAAACTACTCTTTACTGGGCCGCCGGAGAGATACCGGTAGAGTAACTATAGAAGGAGCTGGATTTGAAGTTTGGCTGCCTTTCCGCTGCCGGCCGCCTCGGCACAGAAGCGAAGGCCACAGCTTGGCGGTGCTTAGCCCTTTTTCCCGAACCACCGCTGCACGGAGGTGGCGAGCTGGGTAAACTCGCTGCCGCCCGTGCCGTAGGTGTCGTAGGCAAACTTCAGAATAATGCCGCTCACCACCACCAGGAACAGGACACGCACAAAGCCAACGCCACGCTTCAGTGCCGTGCGGGTACCCAACTGCGAGCCAATAACGCTGCAAACAGCCATCGGGATCGCCACCTCATACATAATATAACCTTTGTAGCCAAAGTACAGCAGGGCCGACAGGTTTGTCGCCACGTTTACCACCTTGGCCGCGGCAGAGGCTGCCAGGAAGTTGAAGCCGAACAGGCCTATAAAAACGAATATGAGGAAGCTGCCGGTGCCAGGGCCAAAAAAGCCGTCGTAGAAACCGATAGAGGCCCCTACCAGCAACCCGTACAGGCGCTCTTTCTGCTCCGTTAGTTTTGGCGCATGCAGCGACCCAAAGTCCTTTTTGATGAACGTATAGACGGCCACCAAGATCAGCAGCAGCAGGATCAGCGGCTTCAGCAGGCTGGCGTCCAGGTGGCTCAGTGCCCTGGCTCCCAGAAAGGAGAAAGCAAAAGCCGCCCCGGCCGCCGGCAGTATAGCCAGGTAATTGATCCTGACCGTACGCACATACTTCACCATCGCTGCTGTGGTGCCTGCTATACCGGCAAACTTACCCGTGCCGAAAATGGCCGGCAGCGGTGCCCCCGGCAGAAACACGAGCAGCGCGGGCAGCTGTATCAGGCCGCCGCCTCCCACCACAGAATCGATAAAACCCGCCATAAAGGCGAAAAAGCACAGGTACAGAATGTTTTCCACTCCCAAAAGTATAAAGCTGGTTTGCGCCTAACCCACTGGCATGCCTAAGCTTGCCCCAGGAGAAAAGCGGCGCAAGATACGGCTCCGCCACAATAGCCTAAGCAGCCTCCACAAAAATTAATTTTGTGACTTTGCCCGGCAGGATGGCACTTCTGGGCAGGTGCAGCTGTTGCGTTCCTGCACATCAACAAGAGTAAACCCTGTGTTAAAGAAACTCCTAACGTATACTTTACTGCTCGGCACGCTGCTGGGCAATACATCCTGCGACAAAGAGGCCACAGCCGCCGCCCCGGTAGCCGCCGAGACACCCGTTGAAGAAGACCTGGCTGGCCAGGACCTGTATGTGTCTTCGGAGCTTCTGCTAAGCGTGCCGAAGGATATGCTGCAGCAGATGGCTGCCTCGCAAGGCTACGGCACCTACGGGAACGAGGTGCAGTATGGCGTGTCGGTTTACAGGCTGATATACCACACCACGTACCAGGGCCGCGAGATAAATGCTTCGGGCCTGGTTTGCGTGCCTCAGAACATGGCGGCACCGGCTCCGGTTATCAGTGCGCAGCACGGCACGATCTTCACCCACCAGGATGCTCCCTCTAACTTCCAGGGGCTTTCCGGCTTTGAGCTGTTTGCCTCTGCGGGCTATGTCATGCTGATCCCGGATTACATTGGGTTCGGTGCGTCTAAAGAAATCCTCCACCCTTACTACGACCAGCAGCATTCTGCCCTGGCGGTAGTGGATATGATCAAGGCGGCCAAAACGCTCTACAAGCAGCACAACATTCCCGTTAGCGACAAGCTCTTTCTGGTGGGCTACTCTGAGGGAGGGTATGTAACGCTGGCGGCACAAAAAGAAATAGAGACAAACCCGGCACATGGCCTCCGGGTAACGGCATCGGCGGCAGGAGCCGGCGGCTATGACCTGGTAGCGATGCTGAGCGGCATTAAAACCGGGCAAGCCTACTCCTACCCGGCTTACCTGGCGTACGTACTGCAGTCTTACAACACAACCAACGGGTGGAACCGCCCTTTGGCAGAGTTCTTTCAGGAGCCTTATGCCACCAAACTCCCCGGCCTGTTTAACGGCAGCAAGAGCGGCAGCGCCATCAATCGGGAGCTAACCTCAGACCCGAACAGGCTGTTTAGCCCCTCGTTTTTCGCTGCCCTGCAGGACGGCCAGAAAGAGCTGGTGCTCAAGCAGGCCCTGCAGGCCAACAGCTTTTACGAATGGGTGCCCCAAAGCCCTACCCGCCTGTACCACGGCACGACAGATAAGATCGTTCCCTTCGATAACTCCCGGAAAACCTATGAGCGCTTCATCAGGGACGGAGCAAAGCAGCTAGAGTTCATACCTATTGAGGGCAAAGGCCACGGCTCAGCCTTTGAGCCGATGCTACAGTCGCTGGTTCCCTGGCTTCAGCAGTTTTAGCATTATTAACCTAAGCCCCGCAGTTCGCTGCGGGGCTTTTTTGTTGCCGTATTTCAACCACACCTTCTTAAACGTTTCCTCAAGAGGAGGGTCAGTAGTAGCCATTCCCAGGGTATAACGCTGTGGAACTGGTTGCATAGGTGAACCCACGCCTAGAAGTTTCATGGCTAGTGGTATCGCACGGACAGGTCGCGGCCTGCCCCTACAAGCCTGCTGTACAGCTACCTGAAGTGATCCCAGCCCTTGGGGTGAGCGCCTTGTAGCTTTCCGGTGCCGCGGGAGCGGGATTGCAAAGCGACAGCGAGCAAAGAAAAGCTCCCAGTGCGATACCCTTGGGCCCCTACCCCTAGGACGAGCCCTCGCGGGCACGAGCGCTCCAAAGCAAGAGGTGAAACATTAGGTGTGTAGGAGCTGGAGATGAACGGAAGCTAGAAAGAATGGCTTGGTTGAAGATGCAGAAAGTAGGGGCTATGGAATTAGAAGCAGGGGTAGTCTAAGGCACAAGCGGACGCTTGCGCCAGAGAAGCTGTTTTAAGTATCGGCTGTAAGTATGGCTTTGCAAGCCAGTCGAGTTGCAAACTCGACATTATAGTAGGACACAAGTCTGAAGACTTGCGCCAGGTAGGTGCTTGAAAGCTGGAGGATGAACAGTAATTAGAAAGTATAGCTTAACTGAAGATGTGGTAAGCAGCGGCAATGGAAGTATAAACCACAAGTAGCAGAGAAAATTAGAAAACTTGCACCAGGCAAGTGTGGATAAAGTAGCTTATCCACAAAGTTGCTAACATTTTTAGCTGTTCATCTAAATAATTTAGCACTTCATATATTCAGCCTCTGCCCTCAAAGCTTCCCGCCCAGTACAACTTTCTCTTTGTAGGTATGCTTCTCTCCGTTTAAGCCGAATAACTCAATGTAAAGCAAATAGTAGCCGATATTTGCTTTAGTACCGTCTTCGCGCAGGCCATTCCACTGGAAGAAGCCGTTGTTGGCTAATAACTCATTACGTACTAGCTTTTTAATCTCCCTGCCTTGCGCATCAAAGATGGTGATGTTGGCGACTAAGCCTGTTTTGTCAGTGCTATAATTAATGGTGGTATAATCTTCAAAGCCGTCGCCGTTAGGCGAAAAGACGACAGGCGATATGTCAAATACCTGCTGCGCCACTACTCCCTCCTGCGACTGTGAGTTTTTATACCCGGGCGTGGCAAAAACCGTAGTTGCTGCCGAGTGGAAGTTACTGGCTATACTTGGCCCCTCCAGCCGCAGCCGCTCCAGCGATACACCGTTCACATCATCTATCAACTCAAAATGCATGTTTTCTGAATAGCTGAACCTGTCTGCCACACTGCCATCCGGCTGTAGCACCACAACTGTGCCGGCATCGTCCGGATAGCTGGGCAGGCTGCTCATTCGGAGAAATGTTTCCTGCCGGGCAGCCGGATAATTTGTTTTGATGTTTTCAGGACTGGAGGTGAGTACCACGTATTGCCCCGGTGCTAACACATAATTACTTGTTGTGAGCGTTTTCTTGTTGCTGATAGTATCGCCGGAGGTGTTGGCTAGTTGCCAGTTTTGCAGGTTCAGGTATTTACTGCTGCGGTTTACCAGCTCCACAAAATCTGCCCCTCCAGTGCGAGGGTTAAATAGAACCTCGTTGATCACGACATCGCCAGGTTCGGGAGCAGAGGGCAAAGCAAAAGTATAGCTTAAAGGTTCTGGCACCAGATTGCCGGAGCAGTCAATTATACCGGTCGCAGTTAAAGTATAAAGCTGGCTCTCCTGCAGCGGGGAAGCTAGTGTAAGTATAACTTCGGAAAACAGCGGCCCCGGCACCTGCACACTGGCTATACTTATACTTGGGCTGAGGCTGAAGTTCGCTATACTTGCTGCCTGTACACTATCCAGCCGTTCGTTAAAGCGCAGCAATAGCCTATCTGGTGCCACAGCGGTTACATCTGTAAGTGTAGGCGGCGTGTTATCAGGATTGGAAGCAGCAACAGAGTTGGGTTGGGCAGGTGTGCCGCCGCGTGGGTCTACGGAAGCAGACCAGTTGTCTGCGCCAGCGCATGGGTTTTGCACATCTACCATCTCCAGGCTCCATCCGCCTTCTCGTTTACTGTTGTCTTTGTACCAGGTGTCAGCGTAGTTAACGGCATATATTAACCTGCCATTAGGCTGCCGCAGTTGCAGGAGCTCGCCACTGTTATTCAGACTCGGAAAGTTGCTGATGCCAATCACCTTGCCGTACTGGCTGAAGTTCTGCACTTGGCTATTCGGCACCACTACAGCATATTTTCCAGGCAACAGCTGCACAGCAGGCAGTGTGGTAGTAGAAGTAGCATCAGAATAGCGTATCCCCTGCAGGTTAAGCACCTTTTCTTCGGTAGCATTGTACAACTCAATGTATTCCTGCGCAGGCAAGCCAACAGCAGGCGTTTCGTCGGCCATGATTTCCGTTATCAACAGCTCGTTATATCCTGGCAACACAGCAGGAGGCACAAAACTAAAGCTCTGTTCAATGGGGCTGCGAAGGCTATTGCCATATACATCCTGCAGGTTAGTTATACTTAGGGTGTTGTTGCCGCTCCTGAAGTTCTGGGCAAATACCAGGCGCACGCGGTCTGGTGCTGTAAGCTCTGCGATAACAGGTTTTATACCTCCATTTAAAGTATAATTAGCTATGTTCTGCGCCTGCTCCGGTTGCAGCGGCTCGTTAAAAAGCAACGTCAACTCCTGTGGGTTTACCGTCTGAAACTCGTTCAGTACAGGAGCCTGCGTGTCTACAATCAGGAAATCATCAAAGTAGAACTTTTGGCTATTAGCGGAGCTGTATTTAGCCAGTACACCAACGTATGAGGAGCGCTTGTAGGTGGCATCGGTAGCGGTGCCTTGGCTGGTAAACTTTTGCCCAGCGCCTGTAATATCTATACTTAGCTCCCACTCATAATTTGTACTTCGCGTTACCCGCACCCGCACGACATTATTACTCGTGGCCACGGTCTTATCCTGCCCATCAATAATCTTCACAGCCGTTTTGCCCGCGTCTTTCCGGAAGAGACTTACTTCGTCGGCAGTGCCGCCTATGCGCACAAAGTAGCCGTTGGCGGCGGTACTGTTCAGGTTTTCTGTGTCTGACATGAGGTAGATATCGGCATAGTTGCTGGACGAGGTTGCTAGCCGCAGGTTAGTCCAGAACTCCCAGGCGGTGCCTACTGCTGCCTGAGAAGGCGTTACCAGCTGAAGAATTGTACCCGTTACGGCTGGCCCGTTGCTCTGCAATTGGTTCTGTGCATTGACGGTGAAACTGCCGGTATCACCCGTCCAGATGGGGTTTTGGGTGAAGTTGCCGTCGGTGAAGCTCTCCTGTAGCTGGGCACTGGCAAGGAACGGAAGTAGCAGTAGGATAGCGAGTAAAGTTTGTTTCATGTGTACTGTTGTGGTGAAAACTTTTGTAAGTTTGCGGCCGCGTGAGGGATAGAGCCGACACCCCGCAGCGCAGCGAGGAGTACAGGCGAAAGCCCGGCCTGCTCGCGCTAGCGAAAGGACACGCCCAAAACAAAGCATCGCCAGGCACACGCAAGGCCTTCACGAACAGCGATGTTTAGCAGAACGCCTCGTTAATTTAGAACTTTTACGGGAGCAGGATTGGTTTGGGTATGAGGCGGTAACGGGTTGTGCAGTAGCCAGTCTGAGCCCTGCGCATCTTTTCGCCCTGTCACAGACACATTAATATTTATCTATACCTTTTAAACAATGAAAGTAGCAGTTGTAGGCGCCACCGGATTGGTTGGCGGTGAAATTTTGAAAGTACTGGCGGAGCGCGACTTCCCGGTAACAGAGTTATTGTTGGTTGCTTCTGAGAGATCTGTTGGTAAACAGATGGAGTTTAAGGGTAAACAGGTAAAGGTTATCGGGATGCAGGACGCGATTGCGGCTGCCCCGCAAATTGCAATTTTCTCCGCCGGCGGCAGCACTTCTACGGAGTGGGCTCCAAAGTTTGCAGAAGTAGGCACCGTGGTAGTAGATAACTCTTCGGCCTGGCGCATGGACCCTACCAAAAAACTGGTAGTACCCGAAATTAACGCTAAAGAGCTGACGAAAGAAGATAAAATTATCGCCAACCCAAACTGCTCTACCATCCAGATGGTGGTGGCGCTGAACAAGCTGCACGAAGAGCTGCAGATGAAGCGTATCGTGGTGAGCACCTACCAATCGGTAACGGGTACTGGCGTGAAGGCTGTAGACCAGCTCATGAACGAGCGTGAGGGCAAGGAAGGCGAAAAAGCGTACCCATACCAGATAGACCTGAACGTGCTGCCACACATCGACGTGTTCCAGGACAACGGCTATACCAAAGAAGAGATGAAGATGATCCTTGAAACCAAGAAGATCATGGGTGATGACTCTATTCGCGTTACAGCCACAGCAGTACGTATACCGGTGATGGGCGGCCACTCGGAGTCGGTGAATGTGGAGTTTGAGAAGGATTTTACCCTGGACGAAGTATACCGCATCCTCGGCGAGACCGAAGGTGTGGTGGTAGTGGACGATGTGAAGAACCTGAAGTACCCGATGCCGCAGGATGCGCACGGAAAAGACGAGGTGTTTGTAGGCCGCGTACGCCTGGATGAGACACAGCCGCGCACAGTAAATATGTGGATTGTGGCTGATAACCTGCGCAAAGGTGCCGCTACCAACGCTGTGCAAATTGCCGAGTATTTGGTGAAGCACGAGCTGGTGTAAGCTCTTAAAATTCCTGATCTCAAAAGGCTGTTCATTTATCTTGGACAGCCTTTTTGCTTTGAATATAAATCTTAATTGTGAAAAGTATATATTGAGGATGGTATATTGATTAACAGGAATGACTCCATATATAGTATAAAGAGCCGGAGTTTCATCTAGCTAGTAGTTGTAGCGCATTCTAAAAAAGACAAAAACATATGGCAAATTATAGAAATAGAGATGGAAATCTAGAATTGATAAAGGAGAATCCGTTCAAACTGGAAAAAGAGATTCAGACTCTGACGGAGCAAAATTTGAAGCTTATTTTCGGACTAGATTTTGTAAAATCTGAGTTTTCATTAAACAACTTTCGAATCGACACATTGGCATTTGACCACGATGCAAGTGCGTTTGTAATAATTGAATATAAACGTGACAAAAATTTCAGTGTAATTGATCAAGGTTATGCTTATCTGTCATTAATGTTGAATAATAAAGCAGATTTCATATTGGAATATAATGAGTGCGGAAAAGATATTCTAAAAAGAAATGATGTTGATTGGTCTCAATCAAAAGTGATTTTTGTTTCGCCTTCGTTTACAACATATCAAAGAGAAGCGATCAACTTCAAAGATTTGCCGATTGAGTTATGGGAAGTAAAGCGATACGACAATGCGACTGTTAGCTATAGTCAAATTCAAACGAGCGGTGCACAAGAAAGTGTTAAAACAATTTCCCGAGACGATAACGTTGTTGAGACTGTTAATAAGGAAATTAAGGTTTACACAGAAAGAGAACATTTAGAAATCGCATCCCCTGAAATTTTAGAATTGTATGAGATTTTAAAGAATGCAATTACAAATCTTGATGGAGTTGAAGTAAAGCCAACTAAAAAATATATTGCATTTATTAGCGGTTCCAATATTGCTGACATCCATGTTCAGAAAAAGGCTCTGAAAATGTGGATTAATTTATTCAAAGGGGAGCTTGACGACCCAAAGGAACTAGCACGAGATGTTGCTAATATTGGTCATTGGGGAAACGGAGATTATGAGTTGCAAATACGAGACGATAATAATATTGAATATATCATGTCATTAATAAAGCAGGCATACAATAAGAATAAAAAGTAACGACTCCACAACAACGGACATACTACATAACCGTTGTTGTGGTTGCAGATGAGCAGAACGGTTTGTAGTTACGGGTTTGGTTGGTATACCTATTTTGTTTGTTTTAAACCTCCCATGCCGCAAGTTTAGCGCAGCGTAACTTGTGGCTGAAATGAATGGAAGTTTTCAACTTCCTTGCTTTAAAAAAGCAACAGCGGCAAAGGCCTTAGCTACACCCCTATGCCGCAAGTTTAGCGCAGCGCAACTTGTGGCTATATTAAATGGAAGTTTTAAACTTCCTTGCTTTGAAAAAGCAAAAGCGGCAAAAGCCTCAGCCATACTTTATACGCTAGCTTGCCAAGTACAAAACCGCTGCTTTACTGCTTTCTGCTTCCGCAGAAAGCATTTGAAAACTTGCGTCATGGGTTCCCACAAGTTACGCTAGCGCTAAACATGCGGTATGAAAGGTATAAAAGGCTCTTGCACTTAAACCAAGGCTATGTATGAGGTTACTTTTCGATACTTAGTTAGATATATAAAGTGAAAGTCATCTACAAGATCACCTATCCTAACGGTAAAGTCTACATTGGTAAAGACCTCACAGGTACGCTAAATTACTTTGGCAGCGCCAACAGCAAACTGATAGAACAAGACTTTACGAAAGAGCAACAGCGTGATTTTACGATCAGAAAAGAGATTTTGTGGGAATCTGAAACTGCTTCTGATAAAGAGGTAAACCAAGTGGAGATTGCGTTCATCAGAAAGTGTGATTCCAACAACCCGGCTAAAGGCTACAACCAATGGCCTAAGTACCGGAGGCTCTAGAAAAGTTACGGCATATCCAGCTAACCCATCAACCAAAATGCAACCTCAAAACATCCAAACAGACAGACTGATACTTGTACCTTTCACGCTGGCAGTAGCCGATGCCCTGCTGCGGGGCGAGGTAAGCATACTCCGTAAGGTCGGGCTCCAGCCAACGCCTTCCTGGCCGGACCAGGAGGCAATTGAAACACTGCCGAAGATCATCCGGAACCTGAAGCTCGTGCAGGAGCCAACCGGCTTTGAGTCGTGGATGGTGGTGCGGCGAAGCGACAAAACCGTGATCGGTGACGCCGGTTTCAAAGGCCTGCCCAACGCCGACGGAGAGGTGGACATTGGCTACGCCATTATAGAGCAGGAGCACCAAAAGGGCTATGGCCTGGAGGTAGCCAAAGGTTTGGCAGACTGGGCTTGCCAACAGCCAGGAGTAAAGGCTATCACAGCCAAGTGCTTGCGCCACAACGCTCCGTCTGTTAGAATACTAAAAAAACTGGGGATGCAGGAAGCAGGCGGAGATGAGCAGCTGATTTACTGGCGCATGCCAACTACTGCCCCCACGCCGCAAGTGTAGCGCAGCATAACTTGTGGCTGAAATGTACGGAAGCTAACGGCTTCCTGCCTTGGCTGGTAAAAGCCACCAGGGCCTCGGCTATACTTTGCACTTTGATGAACGAGGTATAAAAGCAGGCTTTCCTGTTTTACTCTGCCGCTACCGCCGCGCCTTCGGGGCACTTATACTGCATCAGCTCCCGGATGTTCTCGGCACACTTCACCGGGATGAACGTGTACACCTCGGTGGCACCGTCGCAGTACTTAAAGCTGGCAAAAGTAGTACGGCCTTTGGGGTAGACCCATTTATCATCGCCACAGCCGTACACAAACAGCGGGAATTCGTCATAGAGATAATCCACATAAGACACCACTTCCTGCCCCTTCACAAACAGCAGGCGGCGGTGGTTTTCCGGCACTTCGGCCCCCTCCCACTTAAACCCGATGGCGTCGCTGATGGCCTTCTCATCTTCGTTTGGCTGAAAATAGTACATCGTGTCCCAGTCGAAATCCGTCAGTTCGGCCATCTGTATCGTCTTGTAGCCTTCCGGCCCCACCTCTCCCTCGGTTACAGCGGCTTTTAGCTTTTCGTTCAGGCCGGAGTTGCTGCCCGAGCAGCCCAACAGCAGTACAGCAGACACAACAACGAGTATATTCTTGAGCATGATTTTGGTCTCTTTAGGTAAAGGGGAAATGCAATAAAGGCTCAAACTACGGATAAATTTCCGATCCTCATAAAACCCAGGGGCAGATTAAGCTCGCATTAAGGCCTCGCTAGAAGCCCACCCGGTACAGCCACTCCATCTGGCTTTGTGTTACAGCGCCGGGCATCGTACGGAACGCCGCGTTCCGGGCACTGCGCAGCAACGGGTTCTGCCACTGCGACACAGCTCCCAGCAACCTGGACAGGCGGATGACCTTTGCCGTCCGGGCCAGGCGGCGCTGCTCATACCTTGCCAGCGCCAGCCCCAGGTTTTTCTCCTGCTGCAGGCACTGCCCGAGCACAACGGCATCTTCTATGGCCTGGCAGGCACCCTGGCCCATGTTAGGCGTAGTCGCGTGTGCCGCATCGCCCAACAGCAGCACCCGCCCGTAGGCAAAGCGCCGCAGTGGCTTTAGGTCGGCAATGTCGTTCCAGATGAGCTGCTCAGGAGGCGTGGCCCCAAGTATGGCGGGCACGGCGGCAGGCAGCCCGGCAAAGTGGCGGGCTAAATCGCCTGGTGCCATGCGCTGCATCCGGGCGTCGTTTTGCGGCGCGTTAACGCAGGCGTACCAGTAGACTTTGTTGCCGAGCAAGGGCGCAAGGCCCACCCGCCCCTGCGGTGCCCACGTCTCGGCCGAAATCATCTTGTTTATATTTACACCGGGGTTCTTCACCACGCCGCGCCAGCAGGTGTACCCGGCATAGCGGGGTGTGCTTTGGGGCAGTAACTGCTGCCGTATGCCGGAGTTAATGCCATCGGCGGCAATCAGCAGGTCGGCAGTTGCCTGCGTGCCATCGGTAAAGGCCACCTGCACTTTCTCGCCCTGCGGCTGCATGCCTGCGCTACGCTTGCCTAGCTCCAGGGTGCCGGGCTGCAGGCGCTGCTGCAGTACCTCGTGCAGGTCGGCCCGGTGAATAACAAAGTTGTTGATGCCGTACTTGCTGCTCAGCGGGCGGGTATCCATGTTGCTGACAACGTTACCGCTCTCATCGAATATCACCAGCGCCTGCAGCTGCTTGCCGCGCGCCACGGTTTCCTCTGCCACCCCCAAGCGCTGGAGCGCCTGCATAGCATTGGCTGCCAGGCCCACACCCGCGCCCACTGGCTTTAGCGCGGGGGCCGCTTCGTATACTTTCACCTCCACGCCTACCTGCTGCAGGGCTATGGCTGCACACAGCCCCCCGATACCGCCTCCTACTATTGCAACGTTCATATAAAGTCTTTGCTGGTTTTGGTTCTCAGAAACTGTAAACGCCGGCTTCGGACCGGCGTTTACAGTTGATTTTATTTTGCAATGGCCCTCGGAGGCCTACACATTCACTTCGCTCTCCTGGGCCTGGCGGCCGAATACTTTGGCAATCCACTTCGGCAGGAAGATAGAGCCCAGCACCAGGTACGGATAATAGGTGATCAGGCGGTACAGCACCACCACAATGCCACTGAAACTGCCCAGAAACAAGCCAAAGAAACTCGGGAAGGCCATCTCCACGATGCCTGCCCCACCGGGTGTGATGGCAATCAGCATCACGATCCAGAAAATAAGGTTGCGCGACAGAATCAGCATGTGCTCGCTCAGGCTCACGTCCACGAAGGCGGCGATCAGGCAGTTGAGCAGGAAATAGCGGGCGCTCCAGACAAAAACGGTGGAGATGATAGCCCTTGCCCAATAGTTAAAGCCCTTTCCTTTGAGCTGCCCCGACGCCCACACAATCTCGTTGCCGTGCTGAAACGCGTTTACGCGCCACTTGCGCAGGAAGCCCACACCTGTCACCTTCAGCAGCACCCATTTAAAGGCGCGGGGCTTAATGAACAGGGCATAGATCATCACGAACGTATACAACGTAATCAACCCGTAGCTAATGTAAAAGGCTGACTGCAGCTTGGCCACATCGGCCGGCTCAAGGTTAAAGGTCGGGAACACCTGCCCCTGCGTGAGCAGCAGCGCAATGGGCGCGGCCACAATAAAGAACATGTTATCCAACACCGCCGTGAGCATCACATACGCCAGCGACTTGCCCAGCGGGATGCCCTCCTTGTTCAGGATGATGGTGGCAATGGTGGTGCCGCCCACCACGGAGGGCGTAATGGCCGAGGCAAACTCCCAGAGCATGATCACATCCACGCTGTTGCGCCAGGTCAGGAACTTATCGGTGAGGGAGCGGATGCGGTACATATAGCCGGCATCGCGCACCACCAGCACGACCAGCGCCGCCACCAGCCACCACACGTTGGCCTGGGCAATGCCTTTCAGCTCGCTTACCCTGTCGTCTTTGATAAAAAGCCATGCCGTGGCGCCTAAGCCCAACAAAACGGGTATCAGCACCTTTACCGGGCTAAAGCTCTTTAATATCGTTTTTTTGTTCTGATCCATGTAAGGTGGTCACAGTTTGTCTGCTGCCCCTGCTAAAACGGCGCCGCAGCCTCGCTCGGCAGACGCGTAAAGCTATTAACTATTCGGGAACCAAGCCTAAACAGTTGGCAAATTTCGCAATTTCGGCACCCGCTACTCTACCAGCAGCTGCATTACCTGGGCGGCCTGCCCCTCAGACTCGGTAATGATAAAGTCGTTGAAGCCCTCGCCTATCTCCACCCCGATCAGGTTCAGCTGCAGCATATCCAGAATGGCCAGGAAGTTGAAGATCATGCCGATCTTGTCCGGGAACTCCTCGATCAGCTTGGAGAAGGCCAGCCGGTTTCGCGCCTGCACCATGCCCAGGATAACGTCGCGCTGCTCCTCGATGGTGTACGGGTACTGAATAACGGTGTGCTTCGGCCGGTTCTGCTCCTCCTCAAAGCGCGTCATCACTTTCTCGAACACGCGCATAATCTTGTAGAGGCTCAGGTCCTGGAGCTCGTACTCAAAGTGGTTGGCGTTGGCGATCTGCTGCAGCTCGTGCTGTATGTTGCCGCGGTTCTCCTGCGCCAGGCGCTGGTCCTCCATCTCCGAGAGGCTGGGCACGGCGCTTTTATACTTCTTGTACTCCAGCAGGTGCTGCACCAGCTCCTCGCGCGGGTCAATCTCGTTGCCGTCCTCGTCTTTGTCGGCGCGGGGCAGCAGCATTTTGGCCTTGATGCGCATGAGCGTGGCCGCTGTAAGTATAAAATCGCTGGCAACCTCTATGTTCAGCTGCTCCAGCTGCTGCAGGTACCCCATAAACTCATTCGTGATCTGGAAGATCGGGATGTCGTGTATCTCCAGCTCATCGCGCTCAATAAAGAAAAGCAACAGGTCAAACGGACCCTCAAACAACGGTAATCTAATCTCGAAACTCACCTTATCAACTCATTTATAGGCGCGTGTGGCTGCGCAGGTGGCAAAAATAAACATTTTCAGCGGATTGAAGCATGGCCGCCCTCCTGCATCAACTCAATCCCTGGCCGGCATAGTTCATAACCATTTAGGAGAAGTTAGGTATAACGGGAGACGCACCTGCTGGAAACACTCCAAAACCGGGGCCTAGCAGCCTGACACCGATTAACATATACTTATCCATATATTGCACGTACAAGTATCACCTGTTCTGCAGTGCTTTTCTTGGCTGCTTGTGTTGCATAATTTACTAACTTTACGATTTGGCTGGAGAAGCGCTTTAAGTAAACTTTCCCCAGATTTTTTTGTTAGAGGTCTATAAAGACAATTCTATGATTATCAAACCCGGAGAGCTGCTCGCCTCCATCAACTCACCTGCCGATCTCCGGAAGCTAAAGCCGGAGCAGTTGCTGCAAGTGAGCCAGGAACTAAGGCAGTATATCATCGATGTCGTTTCCATCCATGGCGGGCACTTTGGTGCGAGCCTCGGCGTAGTGGAAATCACCACGGCGCTGCATTATGTGTTCAACACGCCCTACGACCAGTTGGTATGGGATGTGGGGCACCAGGCGTACGGGCACAAGATCCTGACCGAGCGCCGCGACGTGTTCCACACCAACCGCAAGCACGGCGGCATCTCCGGCTTCCCGAAAAGAAAAGAAAGCGAGTACGACACCTTTGGCGTGGGCCACTCCAGCACCTCTATTTCGGCGGCGCTGGGCATGGCGGTTGCCTCCAAGTATAAAGGCGAGGACCAGCGCCAGCACATCGCCGTGATCGGCGACGGTGCCATGACGGGCGGTATGGCCTTCGAGGCGCTCAACCACGGCGGCGTTGCCAACGCCAACCTGCTGGTAGTGCTCAACGACAACTGCATGAGCATAGACCCGAATGTGGGCGCGCTCAAAGAATACCTGACCGACATCACCACCTCGCGCACCTACAATAAGATGCGCGATGAGATCTGGAAGATACTGGGCAAGATCAGCAAGTTTGGCCCGGATGCCCGCGCGATTGTCTCTAAGATAGAGAGCGGCGTGAAAGCGGCCATCCTCAAGCAGAGCAACCTGTTCGAAGGACTGAACTTCCGCTACTTCGGCCCGATAGACGGCCACGACATCAACCACCTGGTGTCGGTAATGGAGGACCTGAAGCACATTCCGGGCCCGAAAATCCTGCATTGCCTCACCACCAAGGGCAAAGGCTTTGCCCTGGCCGAGAAAGACCAGACCAAATGGCACGCGCCAGGCCTGTTCGACAAAATCACCGGGGAGATCTATAAAAAAGAGTACGATACGCCGCAGCCTCCCAAGTACCAGGATGTGTTTGGCCACACGATGGTGGAGCTGGCGGAGCAGAACCCGAAAATCATGGGTGTAACGCCTGCCATGCCATCCGGCTGCTCGCTCAACATCATGATGAAGGCCATGCCTGACCGTGCCTTTGACGTAGGCATTGCCGAACAGCATGCCGTAACGTTCTCTGCTGGCCTGGCTACGCAGGGGCTGGTGCCGTTCTGCAACATCTACAGCACCTTTATGCAGCGCGGTTACGACCAGGTGGTGCACGATGTGTGCCTCCAGAACCTGAACGTGGTGTTCTGCCTCGATAGAGCCGGTTTTGCCGGTGCCGACGGCCCGACGCACCACGGCGCTTACGACATTGCCTACATGCGCTGCATCCCGAACATGGTGGTGGCGGCCCCTATGAACGAGCAGGAACTGCGCAACATGATGTACACTGCCTCGCAGGAGGACATGGGTCCGTTTACGATCCGTTACCCGCGCGGCGAAGGTGTGATGCCGAAATGGCGCACCCCGCTGGAGCTGCAGCAGGTAGGCAAAGGGCGCACCGTACAGGAAGGCGAAGAGGTCGCCATCCTTACCTTCGGCCATGTTGGAAACTATGCCGTGGATGTTTGCCAGAAGCTGGCGCACGACGGCATCACCCCAGGCCACTACGACATGCGTTACGCCAAGCCACTGGACGCGGAACTGCTGCACCACATCTTCTCGAAGTACGACAAAGTAGTAACCGTGGAGGATGGCTGCCTGCAAGGCGGTTTCGGTAGCGCAGTACTGGAGTTTATGGTAGACAACGGCTATACTTCCCAAGTGAAGCGCCTCGGTATTCCGGACGCCATCTTTGAGCACGGCTCTCAGTTGGAGCTGCAACACGAGGCCGGCTTTGCCCCTATTGACATCGAAAACACCGTACGCGAATTAATCGGTGTAGCGGTGAAAGTATAGATATTAGACGCTAGATACTAGACTTTAGATAAAAGGCCTCGCAGGTAATATACTTGTGAGGCCTTTTTGTCTGGATCAGGATTTTCAGGATTAGAGGGTTAGCAAGACATAAGTTGCTATCTCTGAACCTCCCGAAAGAAGCTGGATTTTCAGGATTTTTTTAAATTGACTTCATCAGAATTACTTTTGTAAAGACAGGGCAGTATAAAAGAACGTAAACAGCCATCTCCCCGTCATCCTATTTATCTAAACAATCCTGTAAACCCTGATTCAGACAAGAGAAGTCTAGCATCTAAAATCAAAATATGACTTATACCGATACCGGCTCCGGCGATGTACTGGTTTTCCTGCACGGCTTCTGCGAGAGCAAGCAGGTATGGGCGGAGTTTATACAGCCGCTGCAGCAGAAGTTCAGAACCGTAGCCTTGGACCTGCCGGGCTTTGGCGAGAACACTGACAACGTGAGCAGCTACACGATGGAAAGTATGGCTGACTATGTGAAGCAGAAGTTGGAAGAGCTGAATGTGCGGCGCTTTATACTTGTAGGCCACTCGATGGGCGGCTATGTAAGTATGGCTTTTGCCGAAAAGTACGGCCACATGCTCAACGGCCTCTGCATGTTCCAGTCTACTGCCTTTGCCGATACAGACGAGAAAAAGGAACAGCGCAGTAAGAGCATCGACTATGTGGAGCGCCACGGTGTGGTTAACTTCATCAATCCTTTTGTAGAACCGCTCTTTTACCGCGAAAACCGCCAGCGCCTGGCTCAGGAGATAGAGATGATGAAGGAGATAGGCCGTGCCACGCCGCAACCAAGCGTTACGGGTGCCCTGGCCGCCATGCGCGACCGCCCGGACCGTGCGGAAGTGCTACAGCAGCTAAAGTGCCCGGTGCTGTTCATCTTCGGGAAAGACGATGGTGCCGTGCCGCTGGAAAAGGCATTGGAGCAATGCCACCTGCCGGGCAACAGCATGGTGTACTTTCTGGAGAAAACCGGTCACATGGCCATGTTTGAGCGCACCTACGAAACCCGCAAAACACTCGAAAAATTCGCCGAAACCATACTTGGCTAAACCGGCCCCGGTAGCCGTAGATCCAGCAGGGTCGGCTGCTTACTGGCTCTTCCTAAACTGCTCCGGCGTTTTGCCGCTGTGCTTTTTAAAGAAGCGGGAGAAATAGGAGTTGTCCTCGAACTGCAGCTGGTAGGCAATCTCTTTCACAGATAAGGTGGAGTGCAACAGCAGGCGCTGCGCCTCCACCATCACCCGCTCCTGAACAAGCTGGCTGGCGGTTTTGCCCACCGTACTTTTGCAGAGCACGTTAAGGTGGTTTGGCGTGATGTGCAGCATATGGGCATAGTCCTTTACCTCACGCTTATCCAGAAAGTGCTGGTTCAGGAGCAGCTCAAATTCCCGCACCTTGGCCACAGCGCCGGCGGCCTTGCCCTGAAGGGCCTCTGAGCGGTACAGGCGGGCGGAGTTCTCCAGCAGTATGTGCAGGAACGACAGCAGCACCTCGTTTCGGTGCGGCAACTGCGCCTCGTATTCCCGGAACATGCACTCCACCAGGTTTTGCCAAAAGCTGTCTTTGGGCAGCGCTAACAGCGGTTTGTGCTGCTGGCTATGGAAGAACGGGTATTGGTAGAGCCGCTGCGGGTACCGCTGCAAAAAGAAGTTCGCCTCAAAGAAAACGGATACACCCTCTATATCCGGTGAGAGACTCCAGCTGTGCACCTGCCCCGGCGTGAGGAAGAACAGCTGCGGCGGCTGGATCGGGTGCGTCACAAAGTCAATGGTATGGGTGCCGCTGCCGGAGGTAACCATCATGGCCAGGTAGAAAGTGTGGCTGTGGGGCTTATCAATGTTTTCGAAACGCTGCACCAGCTCTTCCAGGCGCGTCATGTAAAAGACCTTGTCCCGCTCCTGCGCCTTCCCAGGATACTCCTCGATGCAATAAACCGGAAACTGCTTTTGCTTCATTTGCTGCACTGCTTGTGGCACTAAGGTACAAAATTATAGCGCCTGAGCGGCCAAAGTAGAAGCGGGAGCGGCTACAGGAAAACAAAAGAAATGTATCTTTATACTTCACCAGCCCCAAACCCATGACACAAACTGCCGCACTAGCACCGCCTCCTGCCCGCATCCTGCCTACCATCGTGTTCTCACAGTTTGCGGGCACCTCCCTGTGGTTTGCAGGAAACGCCGTGCTACCGGAGCTGCAGGCGTCGCTGGGGCTGCAGGAGGAGGCTCTGGGCCTGCTGACTTCCTCTGTGCAGCTCGGCTTTATACTGGGCACCCTCTGCTTCGCCTTCTTCGCGCTGGCCGACCGGATGTCGCCCCGCCTCCTGTTCCTGCTCTGCTCGCTGCTGGGGGCCACGGCTAATGCGCTGGTACTTTTTTCGGCCACCAGCATTACAGGCGTGCTGTTGCTGCGCGGCCTCACGGGCTTTCTGCTGGCGGGAATTTACCCGGTGGGCATGAAGATCGCGGCAAGCTGGTACAGCGGCGGGCTAGGCAAAGCCATCGGCTACCTGGTGGGGGCGCTGGTGCTGGGCACGGCCTTTCCGCACTTGTTGCGGGGGTTGGGTGCGGCGCTTCCCTGGCAAACCATGCTGCTGGCGGTAAGCACGCTGGCGGCGGCGGGTGGGCTGCTGATGTACCTGCTGGTGCCCGATGGGCCTTACCTAACCAAGGGGGCAACGTTTGAGGTGCGCAACATGCTGCGCGTGTTCCAGGTGCGGGAGCTACGAGCGGCGGCTTTTGGCTACTTCGGGCACATGTGGGAGCTGTACACGCTGTGGGCTTTTGTACCGTTTATACTTCTCTCCGCTTTTCCGCAGTGGCCGCAAAGCCAGCTGTCTGCGTTTAGCTTTTTGGTGATTGCCGCCGGGGCAGTAGGCTGTATCGGTGGTGGGTACATATCGCAGCGGTGGGGCAGCGCACGGGTGGCTTTCGCCCAGCTGCTGCTTTCCGGGGTGTGCTGTATCCTGAGTGTGTGGGTGCTGCAGACGCCCCTGCTCCTGTTGCCCTTCCTGCTGTTCTGGGGCGTGGTCGTGGCCGGCGACTCCCCGCAGTTCTCGGCACTGACGGCCCGCACAGCTCCGCCGCAGCTTATGGGCACGGCCCTGACGGTGGTTACCTCCGCCGGCTTCGCCATCTCTGTTCTCAGCATACAGCTTACCGGCTACCTGCTTACAACCATGCCCGCACAGTGGGTGTTCGTACTCCTGGCTGTGGGGCCACTGACGGGCCTGCTCTGCATGCGGCCGCTGCTGCGTAGGTAACGGAGGCCCTCCTGTCCAGGTAAGTCTGGGCAAAAACGCTGCAGGCTGAACGCAAAAGCGGCAACCTGCTAGGTGCAGGTTGCCGCCAAAAATCGAAACCGTATATGTATACTTAAAAACGGCTGGTTTGTTACTCCTTCAGCTCCAGTTCCATCAAAGTTCCGTCATCGGCACGAAGGTCCAGCTCATCGTCGTCCAGCTTCACTACCTCAAAGTTCTCGGTCACCTCCTGGTCCTCGAACTGTAGCGACAGGCGTTTGGCAGCCTCATCAAACGACCAGGTGCCGGTTTGCAGGGTTCCGCCACCGCCCAGGGCAAAGCGCCCGTCAGCGTAAAACTGCATGGTCTGCGCCTGCTCTGCATCCGTCAGGGCCTGCTCTTCTCCGGCGGCGTTCTCTTCTATGTCGGCCACCCAGGTTTTACTGTCGGCCCCCGAAATCATACTTTCTGAGCCTATCTCCTCCTTGTTTCCACAGCTCGTAAAGGCTATCGTCAGCAGCACGGCCACCAGGGCTTGCCACCCTTTGTTTATCGCTTTCATATTTATCAATCCATTAGTTAGAAAATAGCTTTACGACCAGAGCAGCCTTGCCGTTACGAAAGGGCTGGCACAACTAAGTGCCTCTAGCGGCGTATCTTACAATAGGCGGCACTGGTTAACGCAGGGCCGCCGCTATGAAAACAAGTTTGACTTAAAGAGAAATTTATATGGGATTGTTTGATTTTTTTAAGAAGGGAAAGGAAGAACCATCTAAACCAGCCAGCAATGTGGAGTCGTCTAAGCGAGTCGACACGCCAAAGGGCACGCAGCCGATCAGCAAAGGCACTGATATGGTGTCGAAAGCGCCTGGCCACCCGGAGCAAGGCTTCTACAGCAAGAGCGACATGAACAAAGTAACCGACCCGGGGCCAAACCAGGACGTGTACACGGTACAGAGCGGCGACTCACTTTCCAAAATTGCCCAGAAGCACTACGGCAACGCCAACGACTGGACAAAGATCTACAAAGCGAACAAGGATAAGATTGGCGATAACCCAGACCTCATCCGCCCAGGCCAGCGCCTGGCGATACCAAGAGACTAAAAGCACCTGTTTGTGTTGAAGGTAAGCGGCCGGCACCCTTTCTGGAGCCGGCCGCTTTTTACTTTCTGGCTGTTTCGTTGCACCGCCGGTGCTCCTGCGCCCTGCGCTTGAACTATGGCCTGGCGCAGCCTAAGCCCAAAAAACAAAAAGCCCACCAAGCATACAGCTTAGCGGGCTTTTAATCAATAAGTATCCTTTTGCTTAGAAACGCTCGTCAGCAGCGAAAAAGAAATCGCCTTCGATCTTTGCGTTCTCGTCAGAGTCAGAACCGTGAACGGCGTTTGCCTCGATTGACTTGGCGTACTTCTTACGGATTGTTCCTTCAGCAGCGTCAGCCGGGTTAGTGGCACCGATCAGCTTGCGGAAGTCCTCTACGGCGTTGTCTTTCTCCAGAATCATCGCCACGATAGGGCCGGAAGACATGTATTTTACCAGATCTCCGTAGAACGGACGCTCCTTGTGCACCTCGTAAAACTTGCCTGCGCGCTCCTCAGACAGTTTTGTCTTTTTCATTGCCACAATGCGGAAGCCGACTTCCTCAATCATCTGGGTAATACCGCCAATGTGGTTTTCTGCTACCGCATCAGGCTTAATCATGGTGAATGTAATGTTTCCGGCCATGTTCTCTTTTACTTTATCGTTTATAACTTCTAATTTAGCTCGCAAAAATAGCGCATTTCGGGTAATATAGCATACTTTTAAGCTATACTTTAGTAAAGAACCTGATTTACCTGGTGGGCTTACACGCCCCTGCCAACGCCGCCGGTGTTGCTTTAGACGTATTTTATTCAGAAATTCGCGCCTTATATCCCTATTAATCAGAGGATTTATACTTACAGCATGCATAACATTGACGCTCTTAAAGAGCTCCTGAATGAGCCTAAAGAGGTGATGATCACCACACACCACAAACCGGACGCCGATGCGTTGGGCTCTTCACTTGGCCTGGCCGGCTACCTGAAAAAGAAAGGCCACCGGGTTACAGTTATCACCCCGTCGGACTACCCGGACTTCCTGAACTGGATGCAGGGCAACGACGATGTGCTTGTTTACTCTGCGAAAAACGATGCGCTGGTGCGCCGGATCATCAAAGAGGCCCAGGTCATTTTCTGCCTGGATTTCAACAACCTCTCACGCATTAACGAGATGGGCGGGTACATACGCGAAGCCGAAGGCACAAAGGTACTGGTGGACCACCACCTGCAGCCGGAGAACTTTGCCGACCTGGACTACGCCAACACCAATGCCGCCGCCACCGCCGAGATCGTGTATGACCTGATCAAGGCCATGGGCGACGCAGACCTGATCGACACCGGCATTGGCGAGGCGCTCTATGCGGGCATCATGACCGATACAGGCTCTTTCCGCCACCCGAGCACTTCCCAGAACGTGCACCTCATTATCGCCGACCTGCTGAAGATCGGGGTAAAGACCTCCGATGTGCACCGCCTTATTTACGACAGCTCTTCGGAACTGCGCCTGCGCTTTTTGGGTTACGCCCTGAAAGACAAGCTGGTGGTGCTGCGCGAGTACAATACGGCCTACATTGCCATCACGGCAGAGGAGCTGAAGGCCTACGACTCGAAAACAGGGGACACGGAAGGCCTCGTAAACTACGCCCTCTCCATAGAAGGCATTGTTTTTGCCGCCCTCATCATCGATCGCTCACAGGCCGTGAAGATGTCCTTCCGCTCGGTGGGGGATTTCTCCGCCAATGAGTTCGCACGCGATCACTTTAACGGAGGCGGCCACAAAAACGCGGCTGGCGGCATGTCTATGGACACGCTGGACGCTACTGTGGCCAAGTTCGAGAGCCTGCTGCCGCTCTACAAAGAGCAGTTGCAACAGGCCACTGTCAGATAAAAACTTATATCAACCTATACTAAATGCTATCTAAGACAAAATTTTTACTGCCGGTGCTGGCAGGTGTGTTAGCGTTGCAGGCTTGCAACAACAACAACGATGAGTTTTATACTACGGCTGACGGCCTGACCTATAAAATCTTTGAGCAAAAGGAAAACGGAGAGTACGAGAACAAGGGCAAAGTTGCCCCGGAAGACTCTACCGGCGCCAAAATCGGGCAGGTGGTAACAATGCACATGTCCTACAAAAACGCAGAGGACTCCGTGCTGTTCGACTCCCGCAAGCAGGGCATGCCGATCATGATCCCGGTAATGGAGCCATCGTTTAAAGGAAGCTTGGAGCAGGCCCTGATGATGCTCTCCCCGGGCGACAGCGGCGTGTTTAAAGTAAACGCAGACTCTTTGTTTGCCAAAACGTTCGGCCAGCCAATGCCTCCGTTCATCAAGCCGGGCTCTGACCTGACCTTCTTCATTAAGGCGGAGAAAGTGCAGTCGCGTGAGCAGGCCATGGTAGACCAGCAGCAGATGATGCAGGAGCAGATGCAGCAGGCACAAGTTCGCGCCGAGAAGCAGCTGAAGGTGGACGATGAGAAAATCCAGCAGTACCTGAAGGAGCAGAACCTGCCAAACGCTCAGAAAACAGAGTCTGGCGTGTACTACGTGGTAACAGAGCCGGGTAAAGGGCCACAGGCCAGCGCCGGGGACCAGGTAACGGTACACTACACGCTCACGCACCTGGACGGGAAAGAGCTGGAGTCATCGCGCAACAACCCGATGAACAACAACCAGCCGTTCCAGTTCACGCTGGGCCAGGGCCAGGTGATCAAAGGCTGGGACGATGCCATTCAGCAACTGAAAGAAGGCAGCAAAGCCACGCTGCTGGTTCCTTCGCCGCTTGCTTACGGAGAGCAGGAGCGCGGCCCGGATATGCCGGCAAACTCTATCCTGCGCTTCGACATCGAGCTGATGAATGTAGAAAAACAATAACTAGCTAGCAACAGATGCTCTCTTACAACATAAACAAGCACAGAAGCGGCCTCCTGCAGGCGCTTCTGCTGCTGTTCGTCGCCCTTTCGTTCTCTGCCTGCAAAGACGATGACGTGGACCAGAAGGTGAAGGACGACGCACAGATTCAGCAGTATTTTAAGGCCAACAACATTGATACGGCCACTGTGGTAAAAACCAACTCAGGTCTGTATTATCAACTCTTGAGGGAAGGTACCGGCGAGCGGATTTACCCTGGCGACAGAGTATCCGTAGATTACCTGGGCACGCTGCTAAACGGCACCAAGTTCGACTCCAGCTATGACGAGGGAAAAGAGCCAATCGAGCTTACTGTCGGCGTAACTAAAGTCGTACTAGGATGGCAAGAAGGGCTGCAGCTGATGCGCGTAGGCGAAAAAGCGCGCCTGTTTATCCCGTCCCACCTGGGCTACGGCACAAGGAGAGATGTTCCTGCTATCCCACCAAACTCACCTCTGGTTTTTGAGGTGGAGGTGCTGGAGATACTGTAGTACCGCTCTCTATAAGCGAAGTATAAAAAAAGCCGCTGGACTTATGTGCAGCGGCTTTTTTATACTTCGTTTTTTCCTGTTCCTACTCAGCCAGCACCTCCGAAAGTATGGCCAGCGACTTAATCTCCCCCAGCCTATCCACGTGCAGCTGGTAATAGCGGATCACGATATCCAGCAGCTCGCGCCGCACCTTGCCGTTCGGGATGGTAGCGTAGTCCGGCTCTTTCAGCAACTGGTCAAAGTAGGCCTCGTGCACCTGCAGCGCCAAAACGGGTGGTGCAGAGGTGGCTGCCTGCGTGTTGGGGGAAAAGGCCACCTGCTCTACCACCTCTGCCCCGGAGCTCGGGCCAAAGCCCAGGTGAAAGCTCAGCTGCAGCAGAAACACCAGGTGGAAGTTCTCGAAGCCCCGGTCCATCTCATCAAAAGTGACCACGGCGTTAAACAGAAAGTGAAACAGCGGCGGGTTTTCCTCCTCCTCCTTCACGGTGCGCGACAGTATTTCTGACAGGAACAGCAAAACGCTGCTCTTCCGGATATCAAAGGGAATGGTCGCAAAGGGGTGCGCCGACCTGTACTCGGAAATGCGCGTCAGCCCGCCTCTCTGGGAGGTATACACCACCATGTCCAGCAGGGTGAACGGCTGAAACAGCGCAATGCGTGAGCCCGTGCCCTTCTTCCGCACACCGTTGACGATGTACGACTGCACACCCAGCGTTTCGGTGTATATTTTGGTGATGATGGACGACTCTCTGTACTTGATGTAGTTGAGTACAATGCCCCTTGTCTTGACTAACATTTACTCCAGTACGGCTATTTTACTGATACAGGTTTGGTCACCTTCTTCGCTGGCACTCATAACTAAGTAGACGCCGGCTTTCACGCGCCTGCCGTTGTAGTCTCGGGCATCCCAGGCGAAGGTGCCGCCCGTGGCTTTGCCTTTATACACCAGGCTTCCGGACACGTCGGTAATGCGCACATCGGCGTTGTTCGGCAAGCCCGAGATGCCGATTTGCCCGGTGTAATCCCGGCGCACGGGATTCGGGAAAACCATCGCGCACTCCGGTTCGCCCTCGGTTACGGTGGCGTCGGAGCGGAAGGAGGCCACACCCGCTGTCGTGGCAATAAACACTTCCCCTAAACGGTGCTCTACCCCCACCGACAGCACCGTATCGGACGGTAAAGGGCTGTTTTGTGTGGTGAAGTGGTAGATCAGCTCATCCCCGTCCGGCCCGAAAAGCCACAGCCCGTTATCTGTGCCCATCCATTTGCGGTTGGCGCCGTCTACGGCGATGGTGCGCACCGCCTGCCCGTCCAGCAGCGGCCGCCCGTCTATAATAGGAATCCGCGCATCGTACTGTTGCGACTCAAACACAAAGGCTGGGTTATAGTAGACCCCCACGCCGCTGGCGGTGCCCACCCAGATGTCCCCGTTCAGGTCTTTGGCCAGTGCGTAAAGGGAGCTGCTCGGCAGGTTTCCGTTTCCCTCGCCAGTGGAGAGCAGCCGTGCTTTGTTCTGCTTTTCGTCGTACACCACCAAGCCGCTCCGGCTGTTTTGCCGCCTGGCAATCGATAGCCACTTCTGCCCATATGCGTCTATGACAATCTGCGACAGGTTGCTCGCATCTGCCACGGGCAGCCTGAAGGCCTCCCAGGCGCCATCCGGTGTCAGCTTGTGCAGCCCCGCCCCTCCGTTTTGCTGGTTTCGGTTCACGGCCCACACGTTTCCCGCTTCATCCACGGCCACATCGGTTACGCGCACCTGGTTGTTGGGGTCATCGGCAGGCAGAGTGCTAAGGAGCGTGCTGTTGGTGCGATTGTACAGTTGGGTGTTGCCAGGCCCGCCCCACTCCAAAAGTCCATTGCCGTAGCTGGCGAAGTATACTTTGTCTGTCACGGGGTTATAGGCTGCCGCAACCAGATCGCGGGCCGCTGAAAAACCGCCGTCCGTAACCTGGTTGAAGTTTTGCCACTCCCCTTTTTCATAAACATAAAACCCCTCATGCAGGCCCTGCGGTGCATAGCTCTCACTGTAGCCACCGCTCAGCACGTATACTTTGCCGCCAGAAGTATAAACAGCGAAACTATTGCTGGCATAGGGCCCGTTGGGTGCAAAGGCAGCGGCATCGTTGTTGTTCAGGTTTATGCGCACCAGCCCTTTGGTGTAGTCGGCCACCCAGGCTGTGCCGGCCTCAGTGGCAACTGCCTCCCGTGGCTGTGCCAGCAGGGCATGGCTGAGCACTTTCTTTTTTCCGCCGGCCTCCAGCACAACTACCCCTGTAGCCGTGGCCACAGTTAGAGCAGCCCCCGTGGCGTTCAGGCTTCGCACAGGAGCTCCGGAACTGAGGGTGGTGATTTGCCAGCTGCCGTTGCGGAGGGCATAAACGCCACTGCCTGTGCTGGCATACAGCTGCCCCTGAAACGCAGCCAGGCTTACAACCTTATTCGCATCTGCAAGGCCCTCGCTCTGGTTCTGCCAGCTCAGGAAATCCGGCAGGTTAGCCCCGGCAACAGGCGCAGAGAGGATGCCATAGTCGGTGGCCAGGTAAAGCCTGTCCTGCAGTATGGCAACATCCGTCGCGCGTGTTGCCTCGCCGTTGGGCCCAAGGCCACTGTAGGTGTCTTTCACTTCGCGCTTCTGCAGGTCCAGCACCACCACGCCGAAGCTGGTGGCCAGGTAGGCGAGTTTGTTGTGGATGTAAATGCTGTTGATCTTCTTTTCGCCGGGGATGCTTTTGCGGAAGATGTCGGTAAGGGTGTAGACCGTTTGATCGTGCAGCAGGTCTACCCTGGTGCTGTTGTAAGCTACTACAAGCGTGCCGGTTGCCTCGTCAAAGGCGATATCCCTGATCTGCTGCTCGCTCAGGCCATCCACCTTTGTGATGGTTTCGGTGGTGTTAAACTCCTGGTCAAAGTAAAAGAGCCCCCGCTCAGCGGCCACGTAAACCTTATCGCCTGCTACGGCAACAGCTTTGCCTTGCTGGTACGGCACATGCACCTGCCAGTTCCCGATCGGCACCTGGCTTTGCGCCTGCACCCGGTAGGCCGCCATGCCGCACAGCAGCCAGGTCAGCAGCGGCAGGCAGACAAGCACTTTCAACTGTTTGGCAAGTATGGCTCTCACTGTTTTTTCGTGTAACGGTTAACATACTGATGCTTTCCTGTTGTAGCTGGGCAGCACGGCCTGCGCCGGCAGGCACACAGGATCAGCTTTTCTTCCCCTTCATGCCCTCGGTAAAGCAGTGGCGGCAGCGGGCCTCGTACGAGTCAGACTCCCCTAACAGCACCTGCTTCTCATCTGCGGCGTTGCGGAACGAGTAGTTGGCGATGTCTCCGCACTGTACGCAAACGGCGTGCACCTTCGTCACGTACTCCGCCACCGACATGAGCGCCGGCATAGGCCCGAAGGGCTTTCCCTGGTAGTCCATGTCCAGGCCGGCGGCGATAACGCGCACACCGCTGTTGGCCAGTTTCACGCATACTTCGGCCAGGCCTTCGTCAAAGAACTGGGCTTCGTCTATGCCTACTACGTCGCAGCTGCCCCCCAGCAACAGCATGTCCTGGGCAAAGTCTATAGGTGTTGAACGTATGGAGTTGGCATTATGTGATACCACATCCTCTTCGTGGTAGCGCTTGTCTACGGTAGGCTTGAAAATCTCGATCTTCTGCTTGGCGATTCTGGCGCGGTTCAGCCTCCTGATCAGCTCTTCTGTCTTGCCGGAGAACATGGATCCGCAGATCACCTCAATCCATCCCCTTCTGTTAGCGTGGTTCTTGTTGCCTACGCGTGGTTCAATAAACATTGTCTGGTAATGTGGTATTTAAATATATATGCTGATGCATTGCTACAAGTACAGCTTCGCGTGCGGCTCTGTGGGCACGGCCGCTACACGGCCTGCAGAAGAGGGTCTGCCCCGCAGGCAAGGGAGGCCGCACTAGGCGCCGTACTCCTCCCTAACACGCTAACCGCTATAGTTTAAGTGCGGGAGCTTTGTCTGCTCGGGCACTTTCCCGGTAACTTCTCCACCGGTTAAAGTACACTGGCACGTGAGTCTTTCGTTATCTTTCAGCCGGCCCTTCTCGCGGTAGCGGGTTTCGGCAGCCGAGAGCGGCCCAAAGTGCTCCATCCCCTGCAAAACAATGACGCGGCAGGAGGTGCAGCGGCCTTTGCCCCCGCAGGCATGCATCCAGTCGGTGCCGGTGGCCTGGAGGGCTTTCAGCAGCGTCTGCCCCTCGGTTACCCTTACTTCAAGGTTCGACAGGTTTTGCACCGTCAACTTTGCCATATTTTTATAACTTTACAGGAGAAAGCGACACCCATGGAAGACAAATATAATCAATTACACCTGGAACGGTACAGCAAACAGCTGGCAAATCTGCTTTGCGACCGCCACTTTGCCTCTCACGACACTCTGAACGGGCCCCAGCTCATCAGTTTTACCCCTATCAGGCAGGTGAACCTGTTTGTGATAAAGGAGCTGCTGCTGAAGTGGCACCACGAAATGGCGAACCTGCGCAGCCCCTATTTCGACTATGAGCACGAGGAGGTGAAAGAGGCGCTGGTGAACTTCATGAACGTGCTTTCGCGCAAGATCCTGATGAAACGCGATGCGTTTGAGCCACTGCTGCAGAAGGCGGTCTACGACACGTTTTTGGTGGTGCTGGCCCCGGCGGCGACCTTTGAGGAGAAGTTTCTCCGTATCCAGGAGGAGATTACGCTGCCCAAGCTGCAGGAGAACCTCAAGTACATCGACATTGACAAACCGCTTTTTGCCGGCTTCGTTGAGACGCTTTCCCCGAGCAGCCGTGACCGCGAGTACATCCTTAGCCGCTTTAAGCTGTACATAAACGCCAACCAGCAGCAGCGCACGCCGCTGCGCCAGCTGGTGGAGCAGTTCAGCGCGTTGCTGCCCGTAACAGAGGAGGAGATAAGCGGCCCGTCCGCGGCGGCGCCGGTTGTGGCCACGCCACTGCCGAAGGCCACTCCTGCCGCACCAACGCAGGAAAAGGATATTGTGTCGCCTATCCACACCACCCAGCGCGAGGCCTCTGCCCCTACGGCACGGCCGGTTATGTTTAAGGATGAGGAGGACGACGAGGCGGAGGAAGCCAGCAACCCCATGCGCCCGACCCTGAACGATAACTTCCGGAAGACAGCCGCATCGTCTGTGGCAGACGCTCACAGCAACCGCAAAATCGACTCGCTGAAGAACTCCATCTCCATCAACCAGCGGTTTAGCTTTATTAATGAGCTGTTCGACGGCGACAACCTGACCTATTACCAGACGATCCAGACGCTGGACAGCTTCTCGGACGTACAATCGGCCAAGCAGTACGTGTCGCACACGCTGGCGCCCAAGTATGACTGGGGCAAAAAGCAGGACCACGTTCAAAAGCTGCTCCGCCTGATAGAGCGCAAGTTCGCCTAAGCCTTTCGCTGGCCACACATACCAGGAGCCACTGTTTTCCACAGTGGCTCTTTTTAGTTGGGCCCACCCCGCTAAAAAAGGCAGGGATTCACAAAAAAGTTAGGCAACGTGGCTAAAAGTACATCCGTAGGGATTGCAAATAAAGGTGCGAAATACTAATTATGCACTTTGCTTTACACGCTGCCACAGTTTTCTGCGCCTGCTTCGGCTCTTTAGCGAAAGGCTAAAAAGTAGCCGCAACCTGACACAAACAGCGTTTCAACCCGTAACACTTTTAAAAGAACCTGATTATCAGCCATGAGAGACGATTTTGACTACGACGACGACTTAGCCTACAACGACTTTGACGACGAGGATGAGGATGATGACTTCGGAATGACGTTTGAGGAGGATTTATACCTGATGATCCGGGAAAAACTCCGCGACACCATTCAGGAGTACAAAGGGCAGTATCCGGCGCTAAAGAAGCTGGAGAGCGCTGTGAGCTCGTTTAAGGTAAACGCCAAGAACACCGACGACTCAAAGTTTTACCCGCTGGCGGCTAAGTTGCTGAGTGAGCACATTAAGCCCCTGGCCCAGGACTCGGAAGAGATTCAGGAAATCTACGATAACATGCAGGCCGACATCACGCGGTTCAAGAACCAGCGCGCGCACGGTTATGAGGGAGAGCTCTACCTCACCAACTAGGCGAGAGGCACAGCACGAAACAAAAGAGCCTGCTTTTGCATAAAAGCAGGCTCTTTTGTTCTCTCCTGCAGCAGGCCCTTTTTCACCCCTCTCCGGAAGTATGGGCGCCTTTGGCTGCCTTTATTTTATAATTTTCGTATTTAGCTTTATGTTTTAGCATCTTTGCACGCAAAAAAATCTATATTTGCACGCAACACGGATGCAACCCTTTAGTGGTTTTCGGAATCTTACAGACAGAACATTACCCCGAAAGCTGTGATACTGACATTAATACGCTACCCCAAATTAAACAAACTTAAAGCTCCGGCAAAGATGGCGACAAACAAGCTATTACCTGGAGAGCAGTACCTTATCCAAACAGTGGACAAGCGAATCGCCCTCACAACACACCGCCTGATCCAACGCAGCGCATCCTGGTCACGGCATAAAAGCCAGGCAGTAATGCTTGAAGACATCGAAGACTGGGAGGTGAAATCCACCGGTACCGCTTTGTACCTCGGCCTGAGCATCGCCTCCTCGCTGCTGGTATACTTCAACGACTCCTTCTTTTTACTCAGCGGCTTCTTTCTCGCGCTCTTCATCATGACGCGCCGCCAGCGCATCCATGTGCGCACCAGCGACGGCGCCACGATGGTGCTGCCGCTCGACGTTGACCAGAAGCACGTGCACAGCCTGATCCCGCTGGTGAAAGAGGCACAGCAAAACCGCAGGAGCACCCTGCAGCACCACGACCTGGTGGCCGCCTAAGCCATACCTGTACCACAGCATGTACAAAGCACCTGCCTCAGGTGCTTTTTTGTTTTACCTCCCCGGCGCGCAATATCTTGGCAGTACTACCGTATTATGCCTATATTTAGGGGTTTAACGGCTGGTATAGCGGCAGTCTGTTGGCCAGCCTGATTTATCTGGATAGCGTGAACACATATCAACTCAAAATAAAGCAAGTATTTAACGAGGTAAGCAAAGTGGTGGTGGGCCAGTCGTACATGGTTGACCGCCTGCTGATTGGCCTTTTCACCGGCGGCCACATCCTGCTGGAGGGCGTGCCCGGCCTGGCCAAGACGCTTACCATCAACTCCCTCTCCAAAGCACTGCACCTGGACTTCCAGCGTATTCAGTTCACGCCGGACCTGCTGCCCTCCGACCTCATCGGCACGATGATCTATAACCAGAACGCCTCTATTTTTGAGGTGAAGAAAGGGCCGATTTTCGCCAACCTCATACTTGCCGACGAGGTGAACCGCTCCCCTGCCAAAGTGCAGTCGGCGCTGCTGGAGGCAATGCAGGAGAAACAGGTCACCATCGGGGAAACCACCTACAAGCTGGACCTCCCCTTCCTGGTGCTGGCCACGCAGAACCCTGTGGAGCACGAGGGCACCTACCCGCTACCCGAGGCGCAGGTAGACCGCTTTATGATGAAGGTGTACATTGACTACCCCAAAAAGGAGGATGAGCTGGAGATCATGCGCCGCATGGCCAACATGAGCTTTACCGACTCGGTGGTGAAAGTGCTCAGCAAGGAGGATATCTTCGCCATCCGGAACGAGATAAACCAGGTACAGATTTCAGAGACCCTGGAGCGCTATATTATAGAGCTGGTGTTTGCCACCCGTCGCCCGGCGGAGTATGACCTGCTGGAGTTCGCCCCTTACATCCAGTTCGGGGTGTCGCCGCGGGCAAGTATAGCCCTGAACCGTGCCGCCAAGGCCGTGGCTTACTTCGACGACCGCGACTATGTGCTGCCGGAGGACATTAAGGAGGTGGCCTACGATGTAATGAACCACCGCATCATCCTGAACTATGAGGCTGAGGCCGATGGCATCAGAACCAAAGACTTCATAGAGGCCATACTCCGGAAAGTGCCGATCAGTTAGAAGTATAAACCCACTGACAGAAGTATAAACAAGAGGAGCCCGGACTTACTGCCCGGGCTCCTCTTGTTATGCAGCACTTTTGAGGTGCTCAGTGTTTTAAAAAGAGCCCACCGGAGGGCGGGCTCTGCGCAGCGCGGGGGACTAAGCCTCGCTGCTAATGATTGCCACGATGTTTCTCACCCATACATGTGCAACCAGTTTCTCTCTTAGTCTATGCGGTAGGTAACCCCCACTGCGAACGTTCTGCCCTGCTTGTACGAGGAGTAGATGTACTCTTTCCCGTTGTACTCGTGGCTGTTCACAAAGGCAGGGTTAAAGATGTTATCCACCGATACTTTTGCCGTGAAGGAGTCGCCCAGGCGCTTTGACACGACCAGGCTGGCCAGTGGCCTGGAGCGCTCGTAGATGTTTGGCGTCCCCCCAACCGAGATCGCGGAGATTCTGTCGCCGAACACATTGTAGTTTGCCGTGGCAATCAGGCCCAGCGAATCGTTCTGATAGGTTAGGCTGGCGTTGGCAACAAAAGGCGACTGCCCGAACAGGGGCCTTGTGGCATCTGCACCCGGCCGCACGGCCCGGATAATCTCCAGCTCCTGGGGCTCGATACTAACCTCAGACTTGATCAGGGAAAGGTTGGAGCTCACAATGAAGTTATCAAGCCCGGAGGAAATGAACGACAGGCGCTTGTTAACCTCAAACTCCAGCCCGTATACTTTGGCGTTGTCCACGTTCTTGATAAAAATCTCGTTGTTCTGCGCCAGCGTGTTGATGGTGCGCTCTATCGGGTTCTGGAAGTTCTTGTAGAACGCGCTCACACTTACATACTCCCCCAGGTTAGGGTACCACTCCCACCTTGTGTCAAAGTTGTCGATGGTGGTCCGCTCCAGGTTTGCGTTACCCGTAAAGGCGGGCTCGCCAACAAAGTCGAAGGAAGTATAAGGCGCAATCTCCCTGAAGTTAGGCCTTGCCAGCGTTCTGGAGTACCCCGCCCTCAGGTTCATTTTCTCTGTCAGGCTATAGGTCGCGTTTACAGAAGGCAGCACATCAACCTGGTTCAGCTCCCCTGGCATCAGCGATTTGTTGAAGCTTTCGACGAACATGTCTGTCACCTCCACACGGGCACCGGTTACCACCCTTAGCTTTGCTGTCAGCGGAAGGTCTACCATAGCGTAGCCTGCGTAAACGGCCTCCTGCCCATCGTAGTTGTTGGTGCGCTGTGAGCCATCCTCCAGGAAAACGCCATAGCGATACAAGCCGCCGCTTTCCGGGTCCTCAGGGCGCGCCACAATGCCGAGGTTCTCAGGGGCGAAGAAATCAGCGATGCTTCCGTTGTAGCCGTAGCCTTCGTTGAACCTGTAGCGGTAGATGTTCTCCCTGAACTTTCTGTCTTTGCGAATGGCGGCGGCGCCGAACTTTGTTTTTGCCTCTAGGCCGTTCCAGATGGTGAGCGGCGTCTCGATGTTTACTTTCACGTCCAGGTTTGTCTCATCCAGATCCCTGAAGAAGCGCGACGGCAGCGTATAGGCAGCCGGCTGAATGCGGTACGTCGTATCTGTGCCGTTCACAAAGTAGTCGTTAGCAAAGAAGCGCAGGTCCGGCTCATCCTGCTGCGACAGGGTAAAAGACGCCAGCCAATCCACCTTGCTGCCCTTCAGGCCGGTAAGCACGTGCTCCCCTTTTAGCTGCGCGCTGGACAGGGCCCGCTGCGTGTAGTGCAGTGCCCTCGACTCAAAAATGGCTCTGTCGTCGCTCACGCCGGAGGTGCCCGGGTATGTTCCGAACAGGTACCTGCTGGAGTTGCTGCCGCTCTGGTTCCGGATCAGGTTCAGCGATACTTTGTTGTTGCTGTTGAGCTTCAGGGCGAAGTTCGACAGGAAGCCAAGCGACACCTCCTCAACGCCTTTTTCATCCTCGTACAGGTTGTTGTTGTTCAGGCCATTGGCTCCCACACTGTTCAGCTCCCAAAGCCCGAAGGTGCCGTTGTTGTAGTAAGCGTAGTTTCTTTGGTAAGAGAGCCCCACCACGTAGCCGAACTGGCGGCCAAAAAGCTCCGTCTGGTTCCCCAGCGAAAAGGAGTGAGAGTGGTTAACGGGGGCTGTCATCCTCTTTGGCCCCATCTCCGTGTTGAAGGCGTTTGTGGCCTCGTCTATTTGCTCGGCTAGCTGCTTGTTAGAGTAGCTTTCAAACGGGATCTGGTAGTTTATCGCATCTGGCACAGCTCTGGTACCGTCATCAAACCCCAGCCAGTCGGAGCCCCCTTTGTTGGAGCTCAGAAACCTGTTGTTGAAGGTCGCCTGGTCGTTGTAGCCAATGGAGGTAGAGAACTGCAGAGTATACCTGTCCGGGAAATCTTTTGTGGTGATGTTCACAAACCCGCCCGAGAAGCTGCCCGGCATATCGGGGGTGAAGGTTTTGGAAACCGTCAGGTTGTCCAGCAGGTTCGACGGGAAGAGGTCCATCTGCACCGTATTTCTGTTGGGGTCGAGGCCCGGGATCTCGGCACCGTTCAGGGAGGTTTTCACGTAGCGGTCGCCCAGGCCACGCACATACACATACTTGCTGCCTTCCAGGGAGATGCCGGTGACGCGGGTTAGGGCCGCTGCGGCATCGCTGTCCCCGCTTCTGGAGAACTGCTCCGCAGAGATACCGTCCATCACCACAGCCGCCTTTTTCTGCGTGTTGCGCAGCGTGTTTTCGGAGCTCCTGATGGCTCTCCCCTCTATCACGACCTCTTTCAGATTGGTGGTGGCAGCGCCGAGCCTGATGTTGAGAACGGTTACTTCGTTTTCTTTCACTACAACGCCCGTAACCGTTTTGGGCTCATAGGAGATATAGGATGCCTGCACCTCATAGGTGCCGGGCTTGATGTTTGCCAGGTTAAACTTCCCATCCAGGTCGGTGGCCGCACCGTTGGATGTCCCTTTTATCACGACTGTGGCCCCTATCAGCTCTTCGCCAGTCTCGCTACTTGTGAGCTGCCCTCTGATAACGCCGCTCTGTGCAAACACAACGGACACAGTAAGGCCCAATAAGCTTATTAAGCTCGTGATTTTACGTAACATACTTACAGATTAAGATTGGGTGAGAAAATCCAGGAAATAAGCCGGGGCCGCTCACCTATAGTCGGAGTAAGCGGCCCCGGGCCTGCAGTTATTTCAGATAACCAAGCTGGTCGATGTAAGTCCAGCCCTTCATCCAGTTGTCGGTACCGAAGGCACCTATGTAGTCGACACTCTTAAAGAAGCCACCGTTGCTCGGCACTGCCCCGCCCGTCAGGGCAATGCTGCCAGTGGCTGGCAGTGGGTTCAGCGCTTTGTTGTTCTGCCTGCTAATGCCAGCCAGAACAGGGTCAGGCGTTACGGTGTTGTTGTTCGCGGAAGCCTTCAGGTGCTCCAGCAGGTACCCCTGGTTAGGCTCAACAGAGGTAATGCCCTCAAAGGTGTTGTTGTTGACGTTCGTGAAGATGTTGTTCTTGAAGAGCAGATCGCCGGCTTCCAGCCTCTGGCGGCTGTCCCCTACGCTTGCGTCCGCAAGGTCCTCCACCACAATACCTCCCGCAAAGTCTGCAAAGATGCTGTTGTAGATCTTGCCCCCGGCATTGTCCACCAGCATGACAGCGTTCTGGCTGGCCAGTGTTTTACCGCCGATAATGGTAGCGTTGGAAATAGTGGGGATAGAGAACGGCACGGCATCGTCTGGCTTGGAGCCTCCGTCAAACTCGCCACCTGTACCGCCTGCGTTTTCGCGGTAGATGCCAAACCAAAACTGGTTGTTGCCTCTCCAGCCCTGGTCATAGTCAAACTGGTCGTCGTCGTTGAAGGCTGACACCAGGTACTTTGTGTTCACGGTGCCACCGAACCATTCGAAGCCGTCGTCCTGGTTAGAGTAAACCTCTACGTACTCGATGGTGGTGCCGGAGCCGACGCCGCCCATTGTCAGGCCGTTGATCTCGTTGTTCGCCCCGATAACGGTACCCGCGTGGCGGATGGACACATACTTGAACACGCCTGAGTTATCGGCATCGTTTGTGCCGCCGTAAACGCCCCTTTTCTCTTCGGTCGGGATGCCTTCAATAGCCCCCTCTCCGCCTGCTTTGTTGATAGTAGCCTTGCCAAGCAGGATAACGCCGCCCCACTTACCGGTAGCGTCCAGGGGCATGTCATCAATCCTGGTTACGTCATCCTCCAGCGCCGTGAAGATAATCGGCTTCTCGGCTGTACCCTGCGCCATGATCTTGCCGCCACGCGCCACGATCAGCGCACTTGCGTTCTCTCCCGTACCTGGCTTAGCCTTGATAACCGTGCCCGGCTCGATGGTGAGCGTCTGGCCATCGTTCACAAACACAAAGCCATCCAGGATGTAGGTGTTGTTGGCCGTCCAGGTGACAGTGCCTGTACCTGCAGCGCTCTCTGTTACCACGATTTCCTGGCCTTGTGGCTGGTCGATTACCGGCCCGTTGTCATCATCATCGTCATCACAAGACGAAAAGGTGCACACAGAACCTGTCAGCAACAGTGCAAGCAAAAATTTACGCGTTACGTTCATGACTTCTTCGAGTTTAGTTGTTAGTGACTTGTTAGGGGAAACCATGCGGAGCAACGGCTCCGGGGCAGGTGTAAACCTTTCCTTCTGATTTCTGTCACAAAGGTAGCGCGGGTGTTTTAAGCTAGTTTTAAGGCGTGGTTATGATACCGTTAAGCATTGCAGCGGCCTGTTAAGCAATAGTTACTGCAGCTTTACCGGCACTTTACCTGTAGGTTACCGCTGCGTTAAAGCCCGCCCGGCAAGGGGCCTAAAACGGTGTTTGCACAACGAGTTATCCGCCCTAACTCCTCTAAATCCTGCTGTACTACAGCATTTTACAAAACCGAAGAAAATGGGCGCAAGCTTAACATTTGCATAACTTTACCATAACAAAGCAGTAACAGGAATACGCTTATTTTGCAGTATGATTCAGCACCGAGCACCTGCTTCTGACTGAAACTACAGCGCATGAACGCCAGGCTCCGGTAACGTGACTAATTACCGGCGCGGGGTTGCCTTCTTCAGAATTCCTTTAGAGTTTGAGCATATACTTACTCCGACGTGTAGCTGAAGACAGGTAAAAAGTACAAGTAACAGTAACACGATTAAAGCTCATTTCTCACCCAAATCTAAAATTCGTGTACAAGAAGCTAAAGAGCCTCCTTTTGGCTATGCTAGGTTGCCTTGCCCTAAGTACAGCACAGGGCCAAAGCGTAAACTACTCCCGATTCGGCAAAGGCCTGCAGTTTATCGCCGCCGACTCTTCTTTCAGCCTTAAATTCAGCACCCGTTTCCAGATGCTGTACCAGGGCGGCATCAACACCACCACCGACCAGCTGGACGACCGCTTCCTGATCCGCAGAGCGCGCCTTAAGTTCGAGGGCTTTGCCTATTCGCCTAAGCTGGAGTATAAAATAGAGCTCGGCCTGAGCAACAGCGATATCGGCAACGATGACCCGGCCATGTTCAACAATGCCAGCAACGTTATACTTGACGCGGTGGCCAAGTGGAACTTCGCCCCGCACTGGGAGCTGTGGGTAGGGCAGACGAAGCTGCCCGGCAACCGGGAGCGCATCATCTCCTCGCAGAAAATGCAGTTTGTGGACCGGAGCCTGCTCAACTCGCGCTTTAACATTGACCGCGACGCAGGGGTGCAGCTGCACCACGCCCACAGCATCGGCCGTGTGCTGATCCGAGAGGTGGCCTCTGTCTCCATGGGCGAAGGGCGCGACATTGCGGTAGACAACGCCGGCGGCTACGACTACACCGGGAAAGTAGAGGTGTTTCCGCTCGGCGATTTTGAGGGAGACGGCGCCTACGTTGGCAGCGACATTTACCGGGAGGAAACACCCAAGCTCGCCGTTGCCGCCGCCTATGACTTTAACGACGGTGCCACCCGCTCCAGGGGGCAGCTGGGCGACTTCCTGAGCGAGCAGCGCGACCTGCACACCTTCTTCGCCGATGCCATGTTTAAGTACAGAGGCTTCTCTGCCATGGCAGAGTACGCCAACAGCAGCGCCACCGGCGGTCCCGTCGTCAGCAGAACAGACGAAGGCGTTGTTGAGGAGACCTTTGTGACAGGCAACGCCTTTAACATCCAGGGCGGCTATCTCTTTAAAACCAACTGGGAAGTGGCCGGCCGCTATACCGCCTACAACCCGGCGGCGGTAACAAACCTGCGTGCGCAGGAGCAGTACACCCTGGGCATGTCTAAGTACATTGTGGGCCATAGCCTGAAGGTGCAAAGCGAGATAACCCTGCAGGACCAGCCGGGCCGGGAAAACAGCTACCTTTTCAGGCTGCAGATGGAGGTATCGCTTTAGCCCCAAAGCTTAACAAACACTTAACATTGCAAAGCAAGAATTAACAAAACTTCTGCCTCTCTTTGCACCCAGAATAGTGCGTAAGCGGCACAAAAGGCAACTTTCACAACTACTTGATTAGCATCAAGGTATATCACCAAAAACCACGGTGCTCCTATAAACCCACCAAAACACAACCTACAATTAAACGCAACGCTAGCTTATGTTAAACTTTAGGCTTAACAACATCAAAGTAAACGCGGCCCTACTCATGGGTACAGCACTGATGCTCGGTGCCTGTGGCGGCAACTCAGAAACTGACTCCGGCCTTTCCGGCAACATCCAGATAGACGGCTCCTCTACCGTGTACCCTATTACAGAGGCTGTGGCAGAGGAGTACCGTGCCGAGGCGCGGGACGTGCGGGTGACCGTGGGGGTGTCCGGCACCGGCGGCGGCTTTAAGAAGTTTACCCGAGGCGACATTGATATTGTGGACGCCTCCCGCCAGATAAAGCCGTCTGAGGACAGCCTGGCGCAGGCAAACGGCATTTCGTATGTGGAGCTTCCTGTAGCGTACGACGGCCTGACAGTAGTGGTACACCCTGAGAACGACTGGGTAAAGGACATCACGATCGAGGAACTGAAGAAAATATGGGAGCCGGCAGCGCAGGGCACCATTAAACGCTGGAACCAGATTCGCCCGGAGTGGCCCGACCAGGAAATTCACCTGTACGGCCCTGGCGTTGAGTCTGGCACGTACGATTACTTTACCGAGGCTGTTGTAGGCGAAAGCGGCGCCAGCCGTGGCGACTACACGGCCAGCGAAGACGACAACGTGCTGGTACAGGGGGTGTCTACCGACCCTAACGCACTTGGCTTTTTTGGCTACGCCTACTATGAGGAGAACCAGGGCAAGCTAAAGGTGGTGCCGGTCGACGACCTGAACGACAGCAATGGCAAAGGGGCGATCACGCCGACGCTTGAGACGGTAAAGGACGGTTCCTATGCGCCGCTTTCCCGCCCGCTCTTCATCTACGTTAACTCCAAGGCCACTGCCAGCCCGGCCACGGTGGACTTTGTAAACTTCTACCTGGACAATGCCGCCGCGCTGAGCCAGGAGGTGGGATACATCCCGATGCCAGACGAGCTGTACAAAGAGCAGAAGCAGAAGTTTGCGCAGTTTGCCAAAGGCACGCAACAGCAGGGGACGCAACAGTAATATTCAGACAGAACGAGGCACAGGCACGGCAGCGACACAGGTTGCCGCGGCCTGCGCTCCAAAACTTACAGCACCTTGAGAGTATCAGAGAAAATTATCGAGGGCTTGTTGTGGTTAGCAGCCGTAATCACAATACTCATCACGGCAGGCATTATTTGGGTGCTCCTGTCCGAGTCTATCAGCTTTTTCAGGGTGGTTCCGCTTTCAGACTTCCTGACCGAGAAGGAGTGGACGCCCCTGTTTGCCGATAAGAAGTTTGGCATTATGCCGCTGGTGGCGGGCACCTTGCTAACCACGGCCGTTGCCATTGCGGTGGCCCTGCCCATTGGCCTGACCATTGCCGTGTACCTGAACGAGTACGCTCATGCTACCCTGAAACAGGTTGTAAAACCAATGCTGGAGGTGCTGGCAACCATCCCAACGGTCGTGTACGGGTTCTTTGCCCTGACGGTGGTCACGCCGTTCCTGCAGCAGATTATCCCGTCGCTGGCTGGTTTTAACGCCCTTTCAGCCGGTATCGTAATGGGCATTATGATCATCCCGATGATCTCCTCGCTAAGTGAGGATGCCATCAGCTCGGTGCCGCGCTCCCTGCGCGAGGCTGCCTACGGCATGGGCTCCACCCGCCTGCAGACGTCCTTCGGGGTAATGGTACCGGCCGCCTCGTCGGGCATTGTGGTGTCGGTTATACTTGCCATCTCCAGGGCCGTGGGCGAAACCATGATTGTGGCGATTGCCGCCGGGCAGCAGCCGCGCCTGACGCTGAACCCGCTCGTGCCGATCGAGACGATCACCACGTACATCGTGCAGGTAAGCCTGGGCGACGTGCCGCAGGGCTCGCTGGAGTACAAGACCATCTTCGCGGCAGGTATTACCCTGTTTGTCTTCACGTTTGCGCTGAACAACCTCAGCTTCTGGATTAAAAAGAAATACCAGGAAAAATATGACTAACTCCGACATCAACAGGCTAAAGGACAAGGCATTTCAGGTCTTCGGCATCTTTTGCACCTTTATAGGGCTGGTCGTGCTGGCGATCTTCCTTATTGACATCATCGCAGAGGGTGTGGCCCGTATCGACTGGGACTTCCTGGTTAGCCTGCCATCGCGCAGGGCCAGCCGCGCCGGCATCTTAACGGCCTGGGTGGGTACGCTCTGGATCCTGGTGCTCACCACGCTTATCGCCTTCCCGCTCGGCGTGGCCGCAGGGGTCTACCTGGAGGAGTACAGCAAGAAAAACAGGCTGAACAACTTCCTGGAGATCAACATTTCGAACCTGGCGGGTGTGCCCTCCATTATCTACGGCCTGCTGGGCCTGGAGATCTTCGTGCGCCAGATGCGCCTGGGCGGCAGCCTGCTGGCCGGCGCGCTTACGCTGTCGCTGCTCATCCTGCCGATCATCATCGTAACGACGCGGGAGGCGATCAAGGCTGTGCCGCGCAGCATCCGCGACGGCTCCTATGCGCTGGGCGCCTCCAAGTGGCAAACCGTCTGGAACCAGGTGCTGCCAGCTTCCTTCGGCGGGATTCTTACCGGCATCATCCTGGCGCTCTCAAGAGCGGTGGGCGAAGCAGCGCCGCTCATTGTAATCGGAGCCCTGGCCTATGTGCCTTTCACACCGGCCTCGCCCTTTGATGAGTTCACCGTATTGCCGATCCAGATCTTTAACTGGACCTCCAGGCCGCAGGAGGCGTTCCTGACGAATGCAGCAGCGGCCATTATTGTACTGTTGATTATCACCTTTATGCTGAACGGCATTGCCGTATACTTACGCAACAGGCAGCAGAAAAAAATTAAGTGGTAACATACCATGAGCAAAAAAGCAACAAAACTGGAGGCCATAGACCTCAACGCATACTACGGCGACTTTCATGCGCTGAAGAACATTAACATTGGGATGGAGGAAAAGGCCGTAACAGCCTTTATCGGCCCTTCCGGCTGCGGCAAGTCCACGTTCCTGCGCACCTTCAACCGCATGAACGACTACATAGACGGGTTTAAGGTAGAGGGGCAGATCCTGATCGACGGAAAGGACATCTACCAGAAGAGCGTGCGGGTAGACGAACTGCGCAAAGAGGTGGGCATGGTCTTCCAAAAGCCTAACCCGTTCCCGAAGAGCATTTTCGAAAACGTGGTGTACGGCCTGAAAATACAGGGCATCAAGAAGAAGGCTGTGCTGGAGGAGGCCGTGGAAACGTCGCTGAAGCGTGCGGCCCTGTGGAACGAGGTAAAGGACAAGCTGCACAAGTCGGCCCTGGCGCTTTCGGGCGGGCAGCAGCAGCGCCTGTGTATTGCGCGCGCCTTGGCCATCTCCCCCTCTGTGCTGCTGATGGACGAACCGGCCTCTGCCCTGGACCCCATCTCTACCGCCAAGGTGGAGGAGCTGATCTATGAGCTCAAGAACGACTACACCATCGTTATTGTGACGCATAACATGCAGCAGGCCGGCCGCGTGAGCGACTATACCGCCTTCTTTTACATGGGCGAGCTGGTGGAGTTTAACAAGACCAAAACGATCTTCACAAGCCCGAAGGATGACCGCACGCAGAACTACATTACAGGCCGCTTCGGTTAATCCGCTGCATGGCCCTTTTCGTATACTTTAGATTCTCACCCTTCTAGATAAAAAGACCTACATGCCACACATAGACACCGAACTAGAACGCCTGAAGACCAAGCTCCTGGAGATGTGGGACCTGGTGGAGTACCAGCTGCAGAGCGGCCGTGAAGCGATGCTCACAGCCGACGTGGAGCTGGCCAAGCTGGTTATCAAGCGCGACCGCAAAGTAAACCAGTACGACGTGAAGATAGACCGCATGTGCGAGAACTTCTTTGCCCTGTTTACACCCGTTGCCGTGGACCTGCGCCTGGTGCTGGCGGTACTGAAGATCAACGCCAACCTGGAGCGCATCGGTGATACAGCGGAGGGCATTGCCCGCTTTGTGAAGAAGCTGGAGGCGCCTGTGGAGCCTAAACTGCTGGAGCTGACCAAGGTGCTGCCCATGTACGATGAGGCCCTGGCCATGTTTGAGGACTGCCGGGTTGCCTTCAAGGACAACGACCCTGTGCTGGCCAAGGCCTTGATCAAGCGCGACAGGATGCTGAACAAGATCTACCGTAAATCCGACTCAATTGTAACGGAGTACATGGCCGCCAACCCGAGCAGGATATCAGAGGCGCTGGCTATACTTTCCATCATCAAAAAGCTGGAGCGCGTAGGAGACCAGGTAACCAACATTGCGGAAGAAATCATCTTTTACCGGGAGGCGAAGGTTGTGAAGCACAAGGACTACAAAAAGAAGAAGAAAAACGGGAGCAAGAATAAAGACAAAGACACAGACACAGACAACACCGAGCAGTAGTATACCTACAGCGCGATAGCCAGGAGCGGCACGGGCCACAGCGGTCCGTGCCGCTCTGTTTTTCTCCCCTTCGGTTAAAGGCAGCGGAGGGCAAAGCAGCGGACCTCCTCGCCCTCTGTCGCCTTGCAGATCAGCAACTAATCACTAAAAGCTACTTTCACAAGCTTTTGTGCCTTAACTTTGCGGCAAAACGAGAAAACGTGCTGCTTAAAGAGATTCTATACCTGATTCAGAAAGACCTGGTGCTGGAGTGGCGCCAGAAGTATGCTTTAAACGGCATGCTGCTCTACGTGGGAAGCGTGGTGTTTGTGTGCTACCTGAGCTTTGGCATGCGCTCTAACATACTGGTGGCACCGGTCTGGAACGCGGTGCTCTGGATTATACTTTTGTTTACCTCCGTAAACGCCATTGCCAAAGGCTTTATGCAGGAGAACCGGGGCCGCCTGCTGTACTTCTACTCCATTGTGAGCCCGCAGGGCATTATCCTGGCGAAGATCATTTACAACACCCTGCTGATGCTGCTGCTGGCCACTATCTGCTTCGTGTTTTACGGCTTTGTGCTGGGCAACCCCGTCCACGATGTGCCGATGTTCCTGCTCAGCATTCTGCTTGGGGCCATTGGCTTCTCCACCTCCCTCACCATGATTTCGAGCATCGCTGCCAAGGCCGCCAACAGCAGCACGCTGATGGCCGTGCTGAGCTTCCCGGTCATCGTTCCGATGCTGCTCATGCTCATTAAGATGTCTAAAAACGCCATGGATGGCCTCGACCGTAGCCTCAGCCTCGACGAACTGCTTACCCTGCTTGCCATAAACATGATCGTTGTCACTGTTTCTTACATCTTATTCCCGTACCTTTGGCGTTCGTAAAGCACGCGCCATAACACAGGTGTAAGCAGCTTTTTTCGGGGCTTTGGTGACGAATCCGGCGGAAAAGTGTTCTTAGTCTGTAACGCGCGTTAACCGCTTTAGATATTCAAGTACAGATGAAAAAAAATTGGTGGAAAATACTGGCAATCGCACTCCTGGTGTTTACGGTGGTGGCCGGTATACTTTCTGAAGTGCCGCGGCTGGCGATCCTCAACGAGACCATCCGCAACCTGTTCTTCCACGTGCCCATGTGGTTTGGCATGATCCTGATCCTGCTGGTGTCGGTTATCTACTCTATCAAGTACCTGCGCAACCCAACTGTAAAAAACGATGTGGTGGCCTATGAGTCCGCCAAGGTCGGCATCCTTTTCGGGGTGCTGGGCATTGTGACCGGCATGGAGTGGGCCAGGTTTACCTGGGGCGACTACTGGAGCAACGACCCGAAGCAGAATGCAGCGGCCATTGGCCTGCTGATCTACTTCGCCTACCTGGTGCTCCGCAGCTCCTTTAACGAGCAGCAGCAGCGGGCCCGCATCAGTGCGGTGTACAACATCTTTGCGTTCGCGGCGCTTATTCCGCTGCTCTTCATCCTGCCGCGCCTTACCGACTCGCTGCACCCAGGCAACGGCGGTAACCCCGGCTTTAACACGTATGACCTGGACAGCAGCCTGCGCCTGGTGTTTTACCCGGCCGTGCTGGGCTGGACGCTGCTGGGCATCTGGATTGTGAACGTAAAATCAAGGTTAGAATTACTCAGACAACGCTTATATGAAACTGTTTAGAATACTGGCGATGTGGTGCTTCGTACTGTGCGCCACCGCTGGCATCCAGCAAGTGCAGGCCCAGCCCGCCCAAACCGAGAAATCCACTAGTGTTTTGGCAGAGGCAGAGGTGCAAATGGCCGATGCGCTGCGCCAGGATGGGAAGATTTACGTCGTGGTGATGGTGCTCCTGACGGTCATGATCGGCCTGATCGCTTACCTCATCACCCTGGACCGGAAGGTCGGCAAACTGGAAAAGCAACTCCGCGACTAGCCCGCACCGCCTTCTTATACTTATACGCAGGCAGAAGAGCAGCAAGGATAACGGCGAGTATTTCTTTACCCGCCGTGCAGCATTAAAAAATAGCCGGGCGCTATGGATTTAAAATAGCCAGTGGCATGTTAGGCAACAAGAATAGCAGTACCAGATTTATACTTGACAGATGAAAAAGACACACATCATCGGTATTCTCGTGATTGCAGCGGCAATCGTCATCATTATGTCGTCAGTAGGCGATGCCAGCACCTACGTTAGCTTCGGCGAGGCCATTGAGCGCTCCCAGGACGGCGACATGACCAAAGTGCACGTGGTAGGCCGCCTCAAGAAAGACCCACAGGGCCACATTGTAGGCATGAACTACGACCCGCTCGTGGACCCCAACTACTTTACCTTTACCCTGGTGGACACCAACCGTGTAGAGCAGCAGGTGGTGTACTATAACCCAAAACCGCAGGACTTTGAGCGCTCAGAGCAGGTGGTAATCACGGGCAACATGCAGCAAAACGTATTTGTAGCCGATAAGATCCTACTCAAGTGCCCGTCGAAGTACGTGGAGAAGGAAGTACAGCAGAACACAGCAAGCCTGTAGTTTAGTTAAGGGTTGAAAGTTAAGAGTTTAAAGTGATGACTCTTTTCCCTACTCAACTCAAACCTCTCAACTTTAAACTTTTAACTGTTAAAAATGATTAATACGCTGATCGGGGATATTGGCCATGCGAGTGTGATTGTGGCTTTTGTAGCGGCCATAGTATCCTCCTATGCTTATTTTATGGCCTCTCGCGCCAAGGTAGAAGCAACCGGCGACAACAGCTGGCGCAACCTGGCACGCGGTGCGTTCTACGTGCACGGAGCCGCCGTTATGATGATCATCTTCGCGCTGTTCAACATTATTTACGAGCATCGCTACGAATACTATTACGCCTGGAGCCACTCCTCCAACCACCTGCCGGTGCACTACATGATCTCCTGCTTCTGGGAGGGCCAGGAAGGCTCCTTCCTGCTCTGGATCTTCTGGCATGTGCTGCTGGGCCTGGCACTGATACGAGGCGGCAGGAAAGACAAAGTATGGGAGGCGCCTGTGATGGCGATGTTCTCCTTTGTACAGCTCTTCCTGACTTCCATGATCCTGGGTGTGGTGATCGGAGACCTGAAAATAGGTTCCTCTCCTTTCATCCTGATGCGCGACTTTATGACAGACGCGCCGGTGTTTGCCCTGGACCCTAACTTTGTGCCCAACGATGGCACGGGCCTGAACCCGCTGCTGCAGAACTACTGGATGGTGATTCACCCGCCTACCCTGTTTCTGGGCTTCGCCGCAACGCTGGTGCCTTTTGCCTTCGCTATGGCTGGCCTCTGGAAAGGCAAGTTTACCGAGTGGGTAAAGCCTGCGCTGCCATGGTCGCACTTTGCGGCAGTGGTGCTAGGCATAGGTATTATCATGGGTGCCTACTGGGCCTATGAAACGCTGAACTTTGGTGGCTACTGGAACTGGGACCCTGTAGAGAACGCCGTGTATATCCCATGGCTGGTGCTGGTGGGCGCGATTCATACTATGATCGCCTACCGCCGCGGCAAGTCCGGCCTGAAGGCTTCTTACATACTTGTTATTGCCTCTTTCCTGCTGATTCTGTATGCCACGTTCCTGACCCGTAGCGGTATCCTGGGCAATGCATCGGTACACTCTTTCACAGACCTGGGCCTGTCTGGGCAGCTGTTTGCCTACCTGGCGGTGTTTGCCGTACTGGCTGTTGCCCTGCTGGCTTATCGCTGGAAGAGCATCCCAACAACGCAGAAAGAGCTCGCTACCTACAGCGGTGAGTTTTGGGTGTTTATCGGCGCTATTGTGCTGTGCCTTGCGGCCTTCCAGGTGCTGTTCACCACCTCTATCCCGGTTTACAACTCCTTTATGGGCTTTATCGGGTTTGAGTCTAATGCAGCCCTTCCGGCAGATCAGATTGCACACTATACCAAGTTCCAGCTGTGGGGCGGTGTAGCCGTGGCCGTGATCTCTGGCATCGGCCAGCTGCTGTGGTGGCGCAAAGGCAACCAAGGCAGCTTTCTGGACGCCATTACGCTGCCGGGCATGCTAACCCTGCTGTTTGCCAGCCTTATTATCGTACTGTCTAAACTTGGGGTGCTCAACGAAACAATTGACAACCCGGTGTATATCACGCTGCTGGTGGCGGCTCTGTTTTCTGTGTTCGCCAACCTGAGCATCATCCTGAACCTGCTGCACAAGAAAGTATCGCTTTCGGGTGGTGCTGTGTCGCACATCGGTATTGCCCTGATGCTGATCGGTATCCTGTTTTCTTCAGGCTACTCCAACATCATCTCGCAGAACGTTTCAGGCATGGTGTACTCCCGTGAGTTTTCGGATGATATTAACCGTGACAACGTGCTGCTGTGGCGAAACTCTCCGGTGGAGATGGACAAGTACTCTGTAAGCTACCACGGTCAGTTTCAGGAGATAGCCGGTGTGCCGGGCTATGTAAACCGCGAGCTGCTCTTCCCGACTGCGGATGAGTACAAAGCCATCGCCCGCGGCCCGATCAAAGCCAAGGACAAAACATACTTTGAGACCGGCGATACGCTGGAGGTAGTTTCCCCGGAGAATATCTATTACCAGGTGCAGTATAAAGAGCGTGACGGAGACAAGTCCTTTACACTCTACCCACGCGCTCAGGTAAACCCGAACATGGGCCTGTTAGCCTCTCCGGACATCAAGCACTTTGCTGACAAGGACCTGTACACGCACGTATCCTCTATTCCGGACCCGAATGAAGAGAAAGAGTGGGGTGAGCTGCAGGAGTACGAGGTGACCGCCGGCGACACCATCATTCTGAACGACTATGTGGCGGTGTTCAACGGTATTGAGCCGATACAGCAAGTGCCAGGCGTAGCACTGGAGCCAGGCGACGTAGCAGTGCAGGCCGACATGAAGATCTTCGGGGAGCGTAAGAACTACCACGCGCACCCGGTGCTGATGATCAAGGACCAGATGCTGGGCCGCGTGCCGGAAGAGGTGGCTGACCTTGGCCTCCGTATCACGTTCCTCAACATCGACACAGAAAACAATAAGTTCAAGCTCGGTGTGAACGCCTCTCAGAAGGACTACATCATTCTGAAAGCCATGGAGAAGCCGTTTGTAAACGTTCTCTGGATAGGCACAATCGTGATGTCTATCGGTTTTGTGATGGCCATCATTCGCCGAAACGACGAAGGAAAGAAAAAGCCGAAAGCTGCCGCTCCGAAAGAAAAAAGAAAAGTACAGGCGGCCTAACGCTAAAATAATTAGATTTGAAAAGGCAGGCGGGTTCGCCTGCCTTTTTTTGATTTAAGTTGAGCGCAGCATGAATGTATTCGTCATCCCCTCCTGGTACCCTACACAGCACAGGCCCCACTCGGGTATATTCGTGCGGGAGCAGGCAGAGGCGCTGGCACAGGCGTACCCGGGCTCTAACTTCGCTATCAGCACTTGGGGCTCGCACAACCCTGATCTCCAGCTGTGGGCAAAGGACCACGTCAGGAACCTGGCCAAAGTGCTAAGGCACAGGCGCGGGCAAACATCCGAAACAAAGCTTGGGCCTAACTTAACAGAATACTACACCCCAGCCTTCACATGGAGCCGGAAGATCCTGCGAGGCAATATCGATACCATCATCAAAGCGAATGAAAGCCATTTAAAGGCTTTTGAGGCAGCAGCAGGCCCGGTAGATGTGCTACATGCCCATACGGCTTACCCGGCGGGCTGGGTGGCCATGCACCTTTCCGCCAGGTACAAGGTCCCCTACCTTATAACTGAGCACATGGGGCCCTTCCCGTTTAAAGATTTCCTGTTAAGGCCCGGGCAGCTAAGCCCCTATTTGCAGAAGCCTCTGCAGCACGCTGCTGCCACCGTTGCGGTAAGCCCACAGCAAAAGGAAACGCTGCAACACTGGGGCATTCCCCACGTGCAGTACATCCCCAACCTCACCGATGAGAGCTTTTTCAAGCCTTCGCCGGGGCATCAGAAAAACAGCCTCCCCACAACGTTCTTCACCTTGGCGCGGCTGGAAGAAGGCAAGGGCATACGTTATCTGATTCAGGCGTTCAAGCTTTTCCTTGCGGCTCATCCGCAGTGCCGTCTGCGCATCGGGGGCGGCGGCTCCTGCCGTGAGGAGTATCAAGCTCTGGTGGAGGAGTTGGCGATAGCGGATAAGGTAGAGTGGCTTGGCGTACTGAACCGGGAGAGCGCCCTGGAGGCATACCGGCAGTGTGATGTTTTTGTGCTGCCAAGCCTCTACGAGAACCTGCCGCTGGTGCTGCTGGAGGCCACAGCATGCGGCAAGCCTGTCATCGGTACCTATTGCGGTGGGCCAGCCAGTATCATTAACCGCAACAACGGCCTTTTAGTAGAGCCGGGCAACGTTCAGGAACTGCACCACGCGCTGCTGGAGATCTACAGCAGCTACAGCCAGTACGACCAGGAGGCAATTAGAAACGAGTTTTGCAGCAGGTACTCCAGAAGTGTTGTTTGCCAGCAGATTATGGAAGCTTACCACGCCGCAGTTAAGGAACATAGAACCAAAGTATGAACATAGCCATTATCGGCGCCGGAAACGTAGCCTGGCACCTGGCGCAGGCGCTGCAGGCGGCCGGGAACACCGTTAGCGCCATTTACAGCCGCACACCTGCGCACCGCGAAGCCCTCGCACGCCTGTTGCCGCAGGCGCATGCCCTCACCTCCCTGGATCTCCAGCAAACAAGCGCAGACATTGTGCTGGTAGCGGTGCCCGATGCCGCGCTTGCCGGTGTGGCCGCGGCGCTGCAGGTAAAGGCGGGTACCATTGTGGCGCACACCTCCGGCTCTGTGCCTATGGGTGTACTTAACAGCGTAGCAGGAGCAAAACCAGGCGTTTTTTACCCCCTGCAGACCTTTTCCAAGTCCAAGCCGGTCGACTTTGCACTGGTGCCGCTGCTCGTGGAGGCACAGGAGGCGGAAAGCCTGCAGCAGCTGGAGCAGCTGGCCCACAGCATCACCCCCAAAGTGCAGCGGGTTACCTCGGAGGCACGCAAGCAGCTACACTTGGCGGCGGTGTTCGCCTGCAACTTTACAAACCATTTGCTCGGCATCAGCCAGCAGCTGCTGCAGGAGGCGGATCTACCTCTGGAGCTGTTACAGCCGCTGGTGCAGGAAACAATAGCCAAAGCCATGCAGCAGCACCCTTACACCGTGCAGACCGGTCCCGCCGTCCGCCACGATGAGAACGTTATTCAGGAGCACCTGCACATGCTGCAGCAGCACCCCCGGCAACAGGCGCTCTACCGCCTCCTCACACAAAGTATACAGGCCACCCACAACGGCAGCTAACGGAGCAGCCGGGCGCGGCCAAAGCCGTGCCATTCCTACAAGTGCACTTTGATTCGGTAGCTTGGCTTTGTAACTTTGCAGTTTAGAATAAAGACACAGACATGAAAGTTGTAAATATAACGTTTAAGTTTGCAGATGGCTCCCCGGACGAAACCCACCCAGCTGTAGAAGGCGAGTCGGTGCTGGATGTAGCCCTGAACAATGACATCAAGCTGCAGCACAACTGCGGCGGCGTGTGCGGCTGCAGCACCTGCCATGTGTACGTAGAGGCCGGCATGGACGACCTGCCGGAGATTTCCGACAAAGAAGAGGACTACATTGACCGCGCCGTTGACCCGCGCATTAACTCCAGGCTGGGTTGCCAGTGCGTGGTGCAGGGCAACGAAGACATAGTGGTAACCATTCCGGAGCAGGACTTCCTGGGCCATTAATCCTTTACATTTAACAGCAGGCGTTTATCGGCACTAGTGCGGTAAACGCCACATGATAACCGATAACTGAAAAAGAGTATGAGCTACGAGCCACCAATACACTGGAACGATTACGAAGACATCGCCATGGCACTTTACGAGAAGTTCGGCGATGACTTTACAGAGTCTAAGATCTACCGCATCCGCTTTACCGAGCTGTTGGACTGGGTACTGTCGCTGCCGAACTTTGTAGGCACCCGCGAACAGGCTAACGAAGGCCACCTGGAGCAAATACAGGCAGCCTGGGTATACGAGTGGCGCGATAACCAGGACTAAATCATACCTGCCCTCCGCACGTATAAATTCAGAATTTTATATACTTTTAAAGGCTCTTTCACCGTAAAGGGCCTTTTGCTTTTGTTAGCATGTAAGTAACCTATTATTCACTTGTTGTCTCTGCCAAGATGTCAATCACTCAAACAGACCTTACCCGCATCAACACCTTTGTTTTCGATGTGGACGGCGTATTAACCGACGGCCTCCTCTACTGCTTTGCCGACGGGGAGCAGGTGCGCGCCTTCAACATTAAAGATGGCTTTGCCATTAAACACGCCATCAGCCAGGGCTACCGCGTGGCCATTATCTCCGGCAAAAACGAGCCCGGGGTGCGTAAGCGCCTGAGCCAGTTAGGCATAGAGGACATCTTTCTGGGGATTGAGGACAAGGTGGACGCGCTGGAGGATTACATTTACACGCAGGGCATACACCCGGCAACAGTAGCTTACATGGGCGACGATATGCCTGATTTTGAGGTCATGCAGCGTTGCGGCCTGCGGGCCTGCCCCGCCGATGCAGCCGACGATATCCGGGCAATCGCCACCTTCGTTTCTACCAAAAACGGGGGCAGAGGCGCTGTGCGTGAGCTTGTTGAGCAGGTAATGAAGGCACAGGACACTTGGTAGTTAAACATCGTTTATACTATTTTGCAAAGGAATTGAAGAATTTCTTTAATATGCTATTGCATATATTGAATCATTTTTTTAGTTTACACTCAGTTTAATTACCATTAACAGTTCAATTACTTATGAAGACAGGAAAAGTAAAGTTTTTTATTGAGTCTAAAGGCTTCGGCTTCATCACCGAGGACGACACGAACGAAGATTTCTTTGTTCACGTGACTGGCCTGAACGGTCTGCAGATCCAGCAAAACGACCGCGTTGAGTTCGACACTGTAGAAGGCAAAAAAGGAATCAATGCAGTAAATGTGAAGAAGTTCTAACGACGCATACTTACTGATACAGGAAAAGCCCCGCTACCGGGGCTTTTTTTGTTGCCCGTTTGCCGCTGTGTCGTAACTTTACAGCAGCCACTCGGCCTGATTTACCTGTGAAGTATATTCTGACCCTCATACGTGCCCGCAACCTTGTGATGATTGTGCTGAGCCAGGCGCTGGTGCAGGCGTGTTTGCTGGCTCCCGGCGTTGACTGGGCCAAACTGCTGGACCCGGGCTTTCAGGTGCTGGTGCTGTCAACGGTGTGCATCGCCGCCGCGGGCTACATTATCAACGACTACTACGACGTTAAGATCGATGCCATAAACAAGCCGGACAGGCTGCTGGTGGGGCGCCGCATACGCAGGCGCCGGGCGATGTTCGCGCACCTGATCCTGTCGGCGGTGGGCGTGCTGCTCGGCCTGCTCCTGTCCATCCCTGTAGCGCTGATCAACCTGGGCGCGGTGCTGCTGCTCTGGGGCTACTCGGCCCGGCTTAAGAAAATGCTGCTGGTGGGCAACGTAGTCATTGCGCTGCTGTCTGCCTCCATGCTGCTGGTTGTGGCGGTTTACAACGACACCCTCAACCGCATTACCCTCGGCTTTGCCTTATTTGCGCTGCTCATATCGCTAATCCGCGAAATCATCAAGGACGTGGAGGACATGAAAGGCGACGCCTCCTTCGACTGCCGCACCTTGCCTATTGTAGCGGGTTTGCGCGGGACGAAGCTGGTGCTGTACCCGCTCGTTGGTCTCTTCCAAGTGTTCGTCCTCGTCGTGGTCTTTCACCCCGCCTCCAAGCCCCTCTTCGACGCTTACATGCTCGTGCTGGTGCTGCTGCCCAGTGTGTGGCTGGTGGCTAAACTGGTGCGTGCCGACCGGAAGCGCGATTTCTCTTACCTGAGCAACTTAAACAAGTTTATCATGCTCACCGGCATTCTCTCCATGCTGCTGCTATAAAGAACAAAAGCCTGGGGCAGCTGCCCCAGGCTTAAACGTAACCAATAAGCAAAGGAAATTATCTTACGATCAGGCGGCTCGACGCCACGTCATCTTCTGCAAACACTTTAACGAAGTAAGTACCGCGGGCATAGTCCTGTGTGTTGATCTCCACTATCCCGTTTGCCTTGCTTACCTCCAGCACCTTGCGGCCCAGCATATCCACCACAGCCACGCTGGCGTTGCGGATCTGGCCCAGGTTAAGCCGCACAGCCCCTTCCGAAACAGTAGGGTAAACGGCTACGCGCGTGCCACCGATCATATCGTCGATGCCGGCTACCGTGCCCACCTGCACACTTTCGTCCAGCCTGGCCAGGTCGGTGCCGTCCCTGCGGCGCAGGGTTAGTTTATAACCGTACACGCCTTCTTCGGCAAAGTTAATTTTAAAGTACTCCCGGTAGTTTCCCTCCATCTTCTCGCCCTTCGGAGGGCCAACCATGGCAAAGCCGGCTTCGTTAAACTCCACCTGAGAGTAAGTGGCCTCCTCCTCATTCTGGGCCTCCCTGTTGGAGTTGTAAAGCAGTGTGAAATTATCGCGAAGCTCCGGGTTCAGCAGCTGTATCTCCAGGTTTACGCTATCGCCCAGATAGTCGTACGGCCTCACGAACACCTGCCACAGGTAGTCTTCGCCTACCTCCAGGTTCTCGTAAGTGTCCAAGGTGCCGTCAATCGTCGGCTCCTGGATGGTTGACTGTGCTTGGCTGGTGCCAATTGCCAGGGCAAGCGCTATAATGGTTAAATAAGCATGTAGAGTTGCTTTCATTGTAAGAACTTATAATGATGTAACTAATGGATATAACTATTCAGCACTAGGTGTAACTTTAAATTTCATACGTAAGCGGTACGATTTTGCTTGCCTTTTTCTATACTTTTTTTACTATATACTATTTGCCCTTTTTTGCATTTTATGTTTTATGAGGATAAACCTGTATATTTGAAGGCTGCTGAGGACAGTGAATGTTAGAGAAAATGGAAAAAGCGCAACAGCTGTTATTGGACTATGGTTTACGCAAAACTGGATGCCGCCAGGAGGTGCTGCGCCAGTTTCTACATAACGGCCACGCCCTGTCTCACGCCGACCTGGAACGGCTCATCGGCGACCGCTACGACCGCGTCACCATTTACCGCACCCTGTACTCTTTCGAGGGGAAAGGGCTAATCCACAGCATTAACGATGTCAGTGGGGCTGTGAAGTTTGCCCTCTGCCAGGAAGAGAGCTGCTCCCGCCAGCACCACCACGACAACCACGTCCACTTTAGCTGCACTGCCTGCAGCCAGACGTTCTGCCTGAACGAAGTACACATCCCCCCTATTTCGCTGCCGCAGGGGTACCAGGTGGAGCGCATGCATTTCTCAGCCGAAGGCATCTGCAAAGACTGCAGCACCCGCTAAGCAAGGCTTTATACTTTTATTTACCTATATTTATACTTGCTGCACTTCCCCTTTCCCCAAGGCGGGCGGGAACACGGCAAGTATAAACGATAGCATCATGAAAGCACCTAAAGATAAAGCCGCTGAGTTCCGCCAGATGGTGGCCTCGCCTGTTAAGTTCCGCCTGTTTATGCTGGCCAAACTGCCCATGGCCTACATGGCCGACCTGCGGGTCGCCTCTATTTCCGAGGAGCGCGCCACTGTTACCATCCCGTACAAGTACCTCAACAAAAACCCGTTCAGCTCCATCTACTTTGCCTGCCTGAGCATGGCTGCCGAGCTGTCGACGGGGGTGCTGTGTATGATGCACGTGCACAAGTCGACCCCGGCGGTGTCAATGCTGGTGGTGCACATGGAAGCCGATTTCACCAAAAAGGCTGTGGGCAAAATAACGTTCAGCTGTGAGGATGGGAAGCAAATACAGGAAGCCATCGACAAGACGAAGGCCACCGGAGAGGGTGTTACGGTAATAGCAACCAGCATAGGCCGCAACGAGGCGGGCGAGCAGGTGGCCACCTTCCGCTACACCTGGTCGCTGAAGGCCAAGAGCAAGCAGCTGGCCTGAAGTTGATTAGCTTTTGGGCCGCTATACTTGTAACTTGCACCCGCAACCATACAGGTGACTTTATCCCACATGAAATTCCGAGCCATTTGCACTGACATAGACGGCACACTGCTGAACAGCGAGCGCCAACTCTCGCAGCGCACCATCGACACGATCAAAAGCTTAGACACAGACGTACCCGTAATCCTGGCCTCCTCGCGCATGCCGAGCGCCATGCGCCACCTGCAGCAGGAGCTGGGCATCCTGCACCACCCACTCATTTGCTTTAACGGTGGCTATGTGATCTACTTCGAGGACGGCAAGACAGCACCCGTGCAGCTGGACTCCGTGCAGATAACTCCTTCGGTCTGCCAAACCATTCACGACTTTGCCAAAGGGACCGACCTGCACGTGAGCCTTTACGAGCAGGACAACTGGTATGTGCCACAGTTCGACTATTGGGCAGAGCGGGAGAAGAACAACACCAAAGTCTCGCCTAAAGTAGCGGAGCTGGCCCCAATACTCGAAAACTGGCACCAGGCGGAGACCGGGGCACATAAAGTAATGTGCATGGGCCCGGCCGATGAGATTGACGCCTTGCAACAGGAGCTAACCACCAACTATGTTGGCCAGGTACACGCTTACCGCTCCAAAGACACCTACCTGGAGATCGCCCCGCGCGCCATCTCTAAAGCCACCGCACTGGAGCTCGTGCTGCAAGACCGCTTTAACATAGCCCTGCACGAGGTGATGGCCTTCGGCGACAACTACAACGACATAGACATGCTGCAGGCTGTGGGCATGGGCGTAGCCGTGGGCAACGCCCGCGAAGAAGTAAAAGCCGTAGCCGATAACGTTACCCTGAACAGCATAGACGACGGTGTAGCCGTAGCTATAGAGAGGTATTGGAAGTAACTTTTAGACATAAGTAGTAAGACTCAGGACACAAGACTTTATCATAAAGCAATTTCTGCCTTAAACACTTATAAGCTCTTTTTTCAAGTATACCGAAAGAAGTCTTGGGTCTTGATACCTGTGTCTTACATCCTTTTAAAGAACCATGAAAGACTACAAGAAATACTACATCATCCCTGCCGAGCCGGAGGAGGTGTACATCGCCCTGACGAACCCGCAAACACTGCAACTCTGGACCGGAGAGCCGGCCGAGATGTCTACGGAGCCGGGCTCGGAGTTTTCGCTTTGGGAAGGCAGCATCACCGGAAAGAACTTGGAGTTTGAGGAAGGCAGGATGCTGGTGCAGCAGTGGTACTTCGGGGAGCAGGAGGAGCGGTCCATCGTTACGATCAAACTGCACCCGCACAAGTACGGCACCTCGGCCGAGCTGCGCCACCTGAACATCCCCGACGAAGCCTACGAAGACATTACCGAAGGCTGGGATGAGGCGTACTTTGCCGCGCTGATCGACTTTTACGAAGGGGAGTAAGCAGTCTGTATCTTTTATACTTCTTTGCTTAGCATCTATGGCATAACCCGCTATATTTGCAGCTTCATTACAAGACCGTACTTTTGGAACCTAAGGATAAGAAAAACATAGTCATTTTCGCTTCGGGGTCAGGGAGCAATGCGCAGCGGCTGCTGGAGCACTTTGAGCACCACCCTGAGATTCGTGTGGCCGCCCTGTTCTCCAACAACCCGAAAGCGTATGCCCTCAAAAGAGCCGAGACCTTCCACGTCCCGGCTCTTTTGTTTTCCAGGGATGAGTTTTACAACACCGGCAAGGTGCTGGAGCAGGTGCAGTCCTTTGCCCCCGACCTGATCGTGCTGGCCGGCTTTCTGTGGCTGGTGCCGCTGAACCTGCTGCGCGCCTTCCCGAACCGCATCATCAACATACACCCTGCCCTGCTGCCCAAGTATGGAGGCAAAGGCATGCACGGAATGCATGTGCACACGGCCGTTCTTCAGGCGCAGGAGCCGGAGTCGGGCATCACCATCCACTACATAAACGAGGAGTACGACAAAGGCGAGTTTATACTTCAGGAGCGCTGCCCGGTGCAAGCCACCGACACCCCCGAAGAACTGGCTGCCCGCGTGCTGCAGCTGGAGCACCGGCACCTGCCGGAGGTGGTAGAGAAGCTGCTGCTCGAGAAGGCTTAAACTAAAAACCAATAATCAACCAATACCTTCATTCCCATGCAACCCGTTAAAATTAAGTCCGCACTGATCTCGGTGTACTACAAAGACCGCCTGGAGCCACTGGTGGAGCTGCTGAAGCAACACGGCGTCACCATTTACTCTACCGGCGGCACGCAAACCTTCCTGGAGGAGCAAGGCGCAAACGTAGTGGCCGTAGAAGACCTGACCGACTACCCGTCTATCTTCGGTGGCCGCGTGAAAACGCTGCACCCGAAGGTGTTCGGCGGTATTCTGCACCGCCGCGACAACGACAGCGACCTGTCGGAGCGCGAGAAGTATGAAATCCCGCCGATTGACCTGGTGGTGGTGGACCTCTACCCGTTCGAGGAAACCGTCGCGTCAGGTGCATCAGAGGCAGATGTGATCGAGAAAATAGACATCGGCGGCATTTCACTTATCCGTGCGGCTGCCAAGAACTTCAAAGATGTACTGATCGTCTCTTCCAGAGAGCAGTATGGCGAGGTAGTAGAGCTGCTGCAGGAGAAAAACGGTGCCACCGACCTGGAAGACCGCAAGCGCTTCGCCGCCAAGGCCTTCAACGTGTCTTCGCACTACGACACCCACATCTTCAACTACATGAATGCCGGTGAGGAAACGCAGGCCTTTAAACAGAGCGTACAGCACAGCACACCGCTGCGCTACGGCGAAAACCCGCATCAGAAAGGTACTTTCTACGGTAAGCTGGAGGACCTGTTTGAGCAGCTGAACGGCAAGCAGCTGTCTTACAACAACCTGGTGGACGTAGACGCCGCCGTGGCCCTGGCCGCGGAGTTCGAGGAACCGGTGGTAGCCATCCTGAAGCACACCAACGCCTGCGGCTGCGCCACTGGCGAGACCATGAAAGAGGCCTACCTGAATGCCCTGTCCTCTGACCCGGTATCAGCTTTCGGCGGAGTGCTCATCGCCAACCGCACCATTGACATGGCCGTGGCCGAGGAACTGAACAAACTCTTCTTCGAGGTGCTGATCGCGCCGGAGTTCGACGAGGAGGCGCTGGCCCTCTTAAAGACAAAGAAAAACCGCATTCTGCTGAAGCAAAAACCGGTGGAGCTGCCAACCAAACTGTTTAAGACGCTGCTGAACGGCGTGATAGAGCAGGACAAGGATTTGGCAACCGAGACAGAGGCCGACTTTAAGACCGCCACCAAGCGCCAGCCTACTGCCGAGGAGAAAAAGGCATTGGTGTTCGCCGCCAAGGTGTGCAAGCACACCAAGTCCAACACCATCGTGCTGGCGACGGATAAAATGATGTTCTCCAGCGGCGTGGGCCAAACCTCCCGCGTGGACGCCCTGCGCCAGGCCATTGAAAAGGCCAACAGCTTCGGCTTCGACGTGAGCAAAACCGTGATGGCTTCCGATGCTTTCTTCCCGTTCCCGGACTGTGTGGAGATTGCCGATAAAGCGGGAATTAAGGCGGTAGTGCAGCCGGGCGGCTCTATCAAAGACCAGGACTCCATCGACTACTGCGATGCCCACGGCATGGCTATGGTGATGACCGGCGTGCGCCACTTCAAGCACTAAGCGATCAAAATATAATTTTACTTATTGATTTAAATCCCCGGCCTCGCTAAAAAGCCGGGGATTTTTTGTGCCCGCCAGGCAACTCCGAACGCCACGCTCAATTTACCGCTTCAACCTGCGTTAGATACCTGAACAGGCACATTCGCCTGTTTTGTACAAAAAAAAAATTTTTATTCAGGACACAGAAGAGTACTTACATTATTAATTCCACTGAAATTCACTAATTTTGCCGCAAGTTTTTGATTAGAAATATTGTATACAGAAAATATAACAGGCAACCGCGCGCCGTTCATACTTCACCATGGGACTATTTAATTTCTTAACCAGCGATATAGCCATTGACTTGGGTACCGCCAATACCCTGATCATCCACAACGATAAAATTGTAGTAGACGAGCCTTCTATCATCGCCGTGGATCGCACCACTGGCCGGGTGCTGGCCATTGGCCGCAACGCCATGCAGATGCACGAGAAGACACACGAGAACATCAAAACCATCCGCCCGCTGAAGGATGGGGTGATCGCCGACTTCCACGCCGCTGAGGAGATGATCCGCGGCATGATCAAGATGATCGACACGGGCCGTCGCCTGTTTCAGCCTTCGCACCGCATGGTTATCTGTATCCCTTCGGGTATCACGGAGGTGGAGAAACGTGCCGTGCGCGACTCTGCGCAGCACGCAGGTGCCAAGGAAGTATGGATGATCCAGGAGCCGATGGCCGCCGCGATCGGTATTGGCATCGACGTGGAGCAGCCGATCGGCTCCATGATCGTGGACATCGGGGGTGGTACAACGGAGATTGCCGTCGTAGCCCTGTCCGGCATCGTGTGCGACCAGTCTATCCGCATTGCCGGTGACGTGTTTACCAAGGATATCCTGGACTACATGCGCCGCCAGCACAACCTGCTGATCGGGGAGCGCTCAGCCGAGAAAATCAAGATAGAGGTTGGCGCAGCGCTGACCGAAATAGAAAACCCTCCTGCTGATTACGAGATCCGCGGCCGCGACCTGATGACGGGTATCCCGAAGGTGATCAAGGTAACCTACCAGGAAATTGCCATTGCCCTCGACAAGTCGGTTTCCAAGATAGAGGAGGCTGTGCTGAAGGCGCTGGAGATCGCGCCGCCGGAGCTTTCTGCCGACATCTACGACAACGGTATTCATCTGACAGGCGGTGGCGCTCTGCTGCGCGGCCTGGACAAGCGCTTGGCTGCCAAAACCAAGCTGCCGATCCACATCGCCGAAGACCCATTAAGAGCGGTAGTGCGTGGCACAGGCGCCGCCATCAAGAACATAGAAGGATTTAAGAACGTCCTGCTAACCTAACAGGGCTACATGCGGAATCTATTTGCATTTTTTTACCGGTTCCGTGCGTTCCTCGTGTTCTTGTTGCTGGAGGTGCTGTGCGTGTACCTGATCGTGCGTTACAATACGTACCAGGGCGCAGCGTTTTTTAACTCGGCAAACAACTATGTGGGGCAGGCACTGGAGTTCCAGAGCGGTATCACGGACTATTTCCGTCTGGCGAGCGTCAACCAAACGCTCGCCAGCGAGAATGCGCAGCTGCGCCAGGAGCTGATGCTGCAGCGCCAGTTGGCTGCGGCCGACAGCTCCGCCAGCATGGACAGCACCTACTATGCCGCCACCGACTCCAGCAGGGCCCACCCTTTTATCCTGCACGCAGGCCGGGTGATCAACAACTCCGTGCGCCGGATGAACAACTACCTGACCATTGCCGCCGGCACAGCCGACGGTGTGCAACCCGGCATGGGCGTGGTGGCGCCCAACGGGGTGGTGGGGCGCGTGAAAACGGTGTCGCAGCACTACGCCACGGTCACCTCGCTGCTGCACTCCCAAATGCTGGTTTCCGCGAAGATTAAGAAGAGCGATACCTTCGGCACGATAAAGTGGACGGGCGGCAACTACCGCACGGCACTGCTCGACTACATTCCGCTGCACATTAAGCCGGTGAAGGGCGACACTATCGTGACGAGCGGCTTTAACACGGTCTTTCCGGAGGGCATCATGGTCGGCACGATCAGCTCAATCGAGAAGGAGCCCGACAAAAGCTTCTACACCATTAAAGTAAAGCTGGCCGTGGACTTCGCGCAGCTTTCTTATGTGTATGTGGTGGAGAACACCCTAAAAGAGGAGCGTGACACGCTGGAACAAAACGCAGGCATCATTACCGATGAACAGTAGCTTTGGCTTAAAATATATCGCCCAGTTTTTTTTGTTTGTGGCCCTGCAGATTCTGCTGATGGACAGCCTGGTGCTCTACAGCACCGGCTTTTGCTTTATCTACATTGCCTTCCTCCTTTTCTTACCCCTGAGTATCAACCGGGTATGGCTGCTCGTGCTCGGCTTTATAGTTGGGTTTACCGTGGACATGTTTTATGACACGATGGGCATACACGCGGCGGCAAGCGTGCTGCTGGCCTTTTTAAGGCCGCACGTATTGAACCTTCTGACGCCGCGCGATGGTTACGACAGTGGCGATGCCGTGAACATACACACGATGGGCTGGCGCTGGTTTTTGGCTTATACGTTTACCCTGGTGCTGATACACCATACGGCTGTCTTCTTTCTGGAGACCGTTACGTTTCAGACGGCGTGGTACACGATCGTAAAAATCCTGCTCAGCACCCTCTTTACAGGTATCGTCATGGTTATCCTACAACTTCTGTTCTTCTCACCTAAGCGAGAGCGAATAGATTACCGATGAAATACTTAGAAAACAGAAAGTACATCATTCAGGGCATCTACCTGCTGGTAGGCATCGTGTTTGCCCTCCGCCTTTTCTACATCCAGGTAGTGGACAGCAGCTACAAGCAGGCCGCTGAGACCAATGCCATCAAGGCAATCGTGCAGTATCCTTTCCGGGGCCTCATCTATGACCGCAACGGAAAGCTGCTGGTGCAAAACACCCCAGTCTACGACCTGATGGTGATCCCGAAGGACGTAAAGAACCTGGACACGCTACGCCTGGCGGAGCTGGTTAAGCTTCCGCTGGAGGATGTGCGCGAGCGCCTGAAGCATGCCCGCGCCTACTCCTATGTGCAGCCCTCGCCGTTTTACCAGAAGCTAAGCACCCAGGAGTTCGCCTATATCCAGGACAACCTTATCGACTTCCCCGGCTTCTTTATCAATGCCCGTACGGCTCGCGGCTATCCGCACCAGAGCCTGGCGCATGCCTTGGGCTATATCGCAGAAATCAGCCCGAAGCAGTTGGAAGACTCCACCTACCGCGGCTACCGCCCCGGCGACTACATTGGCAAGAGCGGTATTGAGCTGGAGTATGAGCCTTACCTGATGGGCAAGCGCGGGGTAAAGTACAAAATGGTGAACGTGCGCGGCGTGGAGAAGGGCTCTTTCCGCGACGGTGCCTTTGACACACTGGCCATTGCCGGCAAAAACCTCATCAGCACCATCGACCTGGACCTGCAGGCTTACGGAGAGTACCTGATGAACGGGGCCAAGGGCAGTGTGGTGGCCATAGAGCCAGCCACGGGCGAGGTGCTGGCCTACGTGTCGTCGCCGTTCTACGACCCGAACCTGTTTACCGGCAAGGAGTACGGCAAGAACTACATGGCCCTGCTAAACGAGCCGAACAAAACCATGTTTAACCGCCCCATCATGGCGAGCAGCAACCCACCTGGCTCCATCTTTAAGCTGGCACAGGCACTGGTGGCACTTCAGCAGGGCGTTATTACCCCCAATACAGGTTACCCCTGCAACCAGAGCCTGGTAAAGTGCTCGCACGCGCACCAGGCTCCCTCTAACCTCTCCATCGCCATCAAGACCTCCTGCAACCCTTATTTCTACCAGGTGTTCCGGGCGATCGTGAACCAGGGAAAGTCGGGGAACACCTTTAAGGACACCTCTATTGGCCTGGCCGACTGGCGCGAGCAGATTACCAGTTTCGGCTTCGGCACGAAGCTGGGCATCGACCTGCCAAACGAGAAGAGCGGCATCATTGCCTCCCCGGCCATGTACGATAAAGTGTATGGCGAGAACCGCTGGAAGTTCTCCACCATTTACTCCCTCAGCATCGGCCAGGGCGAGCTAGGGGTAACACCGTTGCAGATGGCAAACTTTATGGCCATTCTGGCGAACCGGGGCTACTATGTGGCGCCGCACGTGATCCGCTCCATCGGAGAGAACGGCAAGCCGCTTCCGGAGTATCAGAAACGCCACTACACAAGTATCGATGCCAAGCATTTTGAGCCGGTAGTAGACGGTATGGCTGCCGTGGTTGAGTCTGGCACGGGGCGTAATGCCAGCCTGGCCAACCTGGGTATTGCCGTGTGCGGCAAAACAGGCACGGCCCAGAACCCACAGGGCAAGGACCATGCGGTGTTTGTGGCCTTTGCACCGAAGGACAACCCGAAAATTGCAATCGCGGTGTACGTGGAAAACGCTGGCTTCGGTGCGCAGTCCGCAGCGCCAATTGCCGGCCTTATGATGGAAAAGTATCTAACAGACTCTGTGTCTAGAAAATCAGTGGAAAAATGGGTGTTGAGCAGAAAGTACTTGGAAATAGATTAGTCGGCGCGCCTACCGTTCGCCGCTCCTCCCGCCTGCTCACCCCGCATATGGACTGGGTGACAGTGCTGCTGTACTTCCTGCTGGTGGCCCTGGGGTGGATGAACATCTACGCCGCCGTGTACAGCCCGGACAACGTGGTGAACATCCTGAGCTTCGACATTAACTCCGGAAAGCAGCTGGCCTGGATCGGCGCCTCTTTTCTGCTGATCCTGGTGCTGCTCGTGGTAGACTACAAAGTATACGAGCACCTTGCCTACCCTATTTACGGCTTTGTGATATTGCTGCTGCTGGTTACGCTGGCGATCGCCAAGCCTATTGCCGGGTCGCGCTCCTGGCTGGATCTGGGCGCCGGCATACGCCTGCAGCCTGCCGAGCTGGCGAAGTTTGCCACGGCTCTCGCAGCCTCCAAGTTCCTGGGGAGCGTGAATCTGCGCCAGCAGAACTTCAAGGACCAGATGAAGCTAGCGGCTATTACGCTGCTGCCGCCGGCCATTATCATCCTGCAGAACGAAACAGGCTCGGCGCTTGTATTCGCAGCCTTTGTGCTGGCGTACTTCCGGGAAGGCATGTCGCCGCTCATACTTATTGTCGGCGGATCGGCTGCGGCCATCTTCATACTTACGCTGCTCATCCCCAAGCTCTACCTTATCGCCGGCATCACGGTGCTAATGGCGCTGGCCACCTGGCTGGACTACCGCCTGCTGCAACGCTTCAAAACCATGATTCTGCTCTGGGGTATTGTGGTGGGGATGGTCTTCAGTGTGGACTTCTTTGTGAACGACGTGCTGCAGCCGCACCAGCAGAACCGTATCAAAGCGCTTATCAACCCGGAGGCTGACCCGCTCGGCTACGGGTGGAACGTAACGCAGTCAAAGATCGCGATTGGGTCTGGCGGCTTCTGGGGCAAAGGCTTTCTGGAGGGCACCCAAACGAAGTTCGACTTTGTGCCGGAGCAAAGCACAGACTTTATCTTCTGCACCATCGGCGAAGAGCACGGTTGGATTGGCAGCACCGTCCTTATTGCGCTGTTTCTCTTGCTGCTGATCCGGATAGTGGCTATTGCGGAACGGCAGAAGTCCGTTTTTGCCCGCACCTACGGCTATTGCGTAGCTTCGATCATCTTCTTCCACTTTTTGGTGAACGTGGGCATGACGATCGGGCTGGCTCCTGTGGTAGGCATTCCCCTGCCCTTCTTCAGCTACGGAGGGTCTTCCCTGTGGTCTTTCACGATACTGCTGTTTATCCTGATAGCGATAGACGCGAACCGGGCCAAGGACCTGGCCCGCTAGAGCAGCCTATGGCGCCGAGGCTTTGTCGGCCTGCTTTAGCACCACCTCTTTGGCAGTTTTTGGGTCTGTAGCCTGAGGCGCCAGAGAGGTGGCAGCCTCGGCAGGCAGTGGCGCCGTACCCTTCTTGCGGTAAGGCAGCGGCCAGTTAATGCTCCAGCTCCAGGCTTTGAGGTAGTTTTTCAGGCTTCTGGACACTTGTTTTTCCACATACCTGTTGATAAGTGAGGCCAGGACGGCGATTCCTGCAAAAATGACGGCTACCAGCACCAGGTGCACCCAGATGTTTTCTGTGGGAAAGAGCTTGCGGAAGGCCAGCCCGATCTCCTGGTGCAGCAGGTAAAAGGGATACGAAATCTCTCCCATAAACAGCACCCACTTATACTTGCTCAGGAAAGCCAGTTTACCGGCCACCAACAGCGCGAAAACGCCAAAACAGGCGCAGATAACCAACACTTCCAGGGTATGGTTGTAATAGCTCAAGTGCGCCCCAAACGTGTACTGCGTGGTAACCACCAGGCACAGCAGCAGCCCGATCAGGTGCTCCAGCTTTAGCTTTTGCGCCATGTACACCTGGTAAAACAGAATGCCTGCCACAAACAGCCCAAAGTACTTCACCACATCCTGCAGGTTCTTTTGTAAACCGGAGTCCGGTTCTAGGAACAGGCCGCCAAAGGCCGCTAAAAGCATAAAGCCTCCCCAGAAACGCGGATGCCGCACAGTTCCGGTAACAAGCGCGCCGAACACAATGACATACAGCACCAGCTCCTCCGTTAAACTCCAGTAAGCTCCGTCAATGTTACGCTCCCCCAGGAACATCTGGAACATCGTCAGGTTATAGCCCAGTTGCTTTAGCGTCACCTCCTGCCCATCCAGCAGCAGCACGGTAAACGTGAGCAGCAGGCACACCCAGTAAGTTGGATATAACCGTGAAAAGCGGGCAATAACAAAGTCAGAGGAGGCTTTCACGTTGTTTGCCGTCAGGAAAATGACAAATCCCGAGATAATGAAAAACAGGTGCACCCCCAGGTAACCGTAATTGAACAGCTGGAAGTGAAACAGGAATACGCCAAAAGCAGCCAACCCGCGCAAAGCGTCCAATTCTTTTATTCTCATAGCGTAATGTTTCCCCGGCCGAGCCTCGCAGCCGGTAAGATGAGCAAAACCAAACTAACCGCTATATCTCATCATAGGAGTATAGATAATCGGTTATACACCCGACACCGAATCTTGTTACAAAAAGACTGGATTAATTCGGGAATATAATGTAGTGAGTGACACCAACTTAGCGCTGCATGCAAGAGCAGACGAGAAAGCCCCTTATACGTCGAAGGCACGAGGGGCTTTCCTGTTCTTCTGCACGTTGACTTCAATGAACAGCGCAGGACGAAGATGGCGCTTACGGTTGCTTTTCCGCTCGTTTTAGTGGAGGTGTAGTTTCAGGAAGTATGGGAATTGGGAGTGTCGAGGGCTATAAAAGCAAAAAGCCACCTAAAACAGTGTTTAGGTGGCTTTTTGTAAGTATCTGCAGAAGCAGATACAGTAAGATATGTACTAGGAGCGTGTATTTAACCCTATCGCTATTAAGCTTTACATCAACATCTTACAAACAAATAGCAAGCATTGAGTTACAAACGAGTTACATAAATACTGTTAAAAAGAATAAATTTAAGTCTTTTAACCCATATTTAAATTACAGTTTTTAAGTATCGAATTTGAAAACGCTCCACCCTTTGTAATTATGTTAGCATTCTCAATAATGAGCTTATTAAATGATAGTTGTTCTTTAATAATATTAAGAGCAATTCTGCCTGTGATTTTTCCCCCAAAATCCATGGTCAAAATTTCATTCCCAGATGGAGTTGTTATCCTTAATCCCTTCTTATCTCCATAGATCTTATAGCCTTCATAACTCATGTTTAGTTTATGCACAATGAACTTTTCATTTGGAACATTTTCTATCTGTAGAGCAATATCACCTTTCTTCTTCCTTATGGTTAATACCCTACCTTTACTCTCTATGTCCCAATTTTCAGCATTCCCGTACCAAATATTATCAACAATTTTAAGAGTTTGCTCTTCTTCATCATTTTGAAAATAAGCATGTAATTTATAGGGTTCACCCTTTAGAGCAGGAGGAAGAATTGATAGAAGGCTAACGTTATCAACCACAATCAAAAACATAGGATTGATAAAAGTAGAATTTCCTAGCTGAACTACAGGACTCTTTCTACCAAAGTCTAAGCTGTCAAAGGAGAACCCTTTTTGTCTACATCTAGGGTTTTTCATTGCTTCTTTAACAGTATCTTTGCTAAGTATACCTCTAGTCTTTTTAGAATGACAGCTTCCACAAAGCAATGTCATGTGCTTAGGGTTATGGCTTTGTGCTTCATGCCACTCTGGATTAACATGTTCATACTCACAAATAGCCTCCCCACAAATTACACAACCAAAACCTGAGTTTTTTCTTATCTTTCTTTTTACAGTCTCAGGGATAGTTCTAGAAAGTCCATACTTGTTGACTTTTGCCATTTACAAGTTCCTTTTAAAATATAAGTACAAGGTACAAAGATACATTATGTTATAGGTAGGCTGAAACTCAATCCCAGCCCTTTTTTATATGTAAGAAAACTCAGTATTTATAATGGCTAAAGGCTTTCACTGTTAATTCAGTAATATTAAAGGCGCGTGTGATAGGCAGAAATCAACTTCTTTTTATGGTTTCTGAAAACTCAACTCCTACCCCTGTACACACACATCTTTATGTCTAAAATCTCAGGTTTTCTCGTGTTCCAACATATTAGGCTGCTAAGATCTGCTAAGGTTTATCACTGTTTATTCACTGTTAATTTGCGCGTGTGATAAGGAGAAACTCAGTAAACACTATTTTATATGTATGAAAACTTAACTGTTATCATGTCTGCTATACACGGGAAAATGTTAAGTTTTGCTAAGTTCTAGCTACTAATAAGCCTTAAGAGTAAACGATAATCTGTAGTTGTCAATAATTATTACAGTCCATAACGCGCGTGTGTGCGTGTGATAGTGTAAAAATCTTTTAAGACTCTTTTTGGCGAGTTATAATATTTATCTTTCTAGGTTTATTTAGGCTAAAAGTCGATTTGATCGGTCTGATAAATTTAATTTAACAGATGTACTAATACTTACCTATATTTAGAATTCATATAACTTACATAAGTAGCAAACTCAAAATATAGTATGGGAATTTTTGGCTTTATACTCTGGATAGCGTTATGCTTTGCTGTTTCCTCTTTTGCAAAAGACAGGAACATTAGCAGTACTACAGCTTTCATTGTAGCACTTTTCTTAAGCCCTTTAGTTGGCTTTATAGTTGTGGCTTTATCATCTAAAAAGGCTCCTCATCAGTGGAAGGCTTATGTGGAAGCGGGTAAAAAGGCTGAGTATAAAGGCGAGTTCAAAGAAGCCGTTAATTACTACAAAGATGCTATGTATCACCTAGAGAATGATTACAGCAATCTAAGCGATAAAGATGAAGAAGTAAGAAATGGTAGATTAGATCAAATCAGAATGAAGATTGAAGAGCTAAACAAAAATATTATTAGTTAATAATCATACTGAAAGTTAATGTTTATATGTCGCTCACTTTTAAAGTGTATATTCAATTGATTAGGTTAAAATAACTAACATTGCACTGCAACATATTCCCTTTAAATGACTTATGAGAAAAATTATAGCACTTCTACTTATCGCTGTATCAGCTGGATGTCAGCAAGAAAATAAGACTTATCAAGTTAATGTTTTAGATGCCAGTGGAAGCCTTAGGGAATCCTATGTTACAAGTAATGTAGAGTATGACGGTTGCTTTGTCAGGTTCAAAGACTCTATCTCTGAGGAAGAGTATTCACTTTCAGGCAACATAGAAGTAAAAGAACTATAAATACTACTAAGTAAAAAGGCCTCTTTTATGGAGGCCTTTTTACTTAGTCTACCTGTAATACCGCCTTGCTCGCTCAATTTTGCTATTTAGCTCCTGTATAAGTTCAGGCTCTTCTGCTTTGCCTTTGGTGCTTACCATCTTCTTAAGATCGTTTCTAAGGTCGGTATAATACTTTTTGTGCTTAAATACTTTTTGCTCTTTCATTATTTCAATATGATGCAGTAGAGCTTCTAAACCTTTTTCCTGCACTGCCATGAGTAACAGTTGGTCTTTATAATCTTTTGGGGTGTGTATTTTACTTGTATCCATGTTTGTAAGTCCTAATTTGTCTATGTTATCATACTCTTTATACCAGCGATCATAAATACCCATATAAAACCGCTCATCTGTCAGGGTTTCAGGGGTAATCAGTGCCTGATTGAATTGTTTTTGCAGGCGGGCTGTATAGCTAATCTCAAATCTAAACAGGTTCTTACCTGCATAAGGATCAGGTATATGCACTCTGTTCTTTTTGCTTTCAGCTATCTTGTTATAGGCCTTTTTGCTCCTTTGGCTGTTCTGATAGCTTATGCTTTTTGGCTGTGTCAGGCGGGTATAGTAGGCACTTGGCCCAAATGAGGGATAGTACAGCTCTGGCTTATAGTCTGTAATAATGTTATGCCCTGCATCTATCCTTGTAACCTTTGCCTTATGTATAGGCAGGTGCAGGGTATCTGCTAACTGCTCTAAAGCTCTTATAGTATCTGAGCGGGTAAGGGTGTGCAGGTTAGTTCCTAAGTAGAACTTAGCCAAGCTGCCTGTAATACTTACCCCATAATCTGATACTCCTACTCTTATGTTACCTGCATAGCCTGTAACATAAAGTCTGCCTGTATCCTGCCTGTAGCTTTGTGATAGGTTGGTAAGGTATGGCAGGCAATCCCAAACAGAACCGCCTGCCATATCCATAGGTAAGAATAAGCTTATAGTACAGTACATATCGTTTATAAAAACTATAAATGAATACTGCTTACTATAAGCAACTACCATAATCAAAGAACGGCTTAGCCTGTGCCCTTAGCTGTTCTATCTCACTGTCTAACTCCCCATCTATCAGGCGTTGGTAGTAAGCCCCTGCTAAGTTCCTGCCGTTGGCTATTACCAGTACCTCTACTGTGGAAAGATCCTGATTAGTGATGAACAGGTAACAATCGTTTCTGTAGGGAAACAGCGGGTTAGGCTGCCTGTTGCTTAGGAGCCTGTTAGCGTTGGGGTATCCATAGCCAAACTCTGGAAAATCAGGATCTTCAAAGTAGCTGCTGGATAGATTTAGCTTACCGCTTGATAGTGCCCATTCTGCCAGGCGTTTGCTGTTAGCCTTTACAAACTCCCTTGCAGGTATCTTGTACAGGTACATTTGCCCTTTGGTGTTTATAAAATCTATTAACCCTGTATAGCCGCTGGGGTTGGTGTGGGCTGTGCAGTCTAAACGCGCTTTGCTTCTTATGCCGTGCTTTGCCTTTACCTCATCAGGCAGGCTCTCAAACTTAAAGTATGCCGCTATCATGCCTTAGCCCTCCCCATGTTCTTAAGTGCTACATAGGTTGCCGCCTGCTGTTCTATCTCATCAGCATTTACAGGCGTTACAGGGTTTCTTTGCAGCCATTGGTCTATGTCTGCCTTGTTGAAATAGATATGCTTACCCTGTGGCTTAAAGTGGGGTATCTGGGCGGTGTGGGTTAGCTTATACAGGTAACTCTTAGATAGCCCTGTATAGGCTGCCACTTCATCAAAATTGAATACTGTTTTTTGGCTAAGCAACAGGATTTCAATGTTGCTCAGTCTTTGCTCTACTTGTTGTAAGTCCATTTCTAAACTGTTTGAAAGTTAATGAAATGGATTAGCGCTAATCCTTTGTCTGTTATAACAATAGCAAAGTAAAGCAATCAAGTAAAGGCAAAGTATTTACATAGGACTTAGGTAATAGTAAAGGTAAAGTTGTAAAGGCTATTTGAGTTTAATTAAAACGCTATCTATAATTTGTTGTTTGGCTGGGGCTAAGCCAAATTGTTTAAGGTTCTGCTTAGTTTGCCTTAAAGTTTCAGGGTTGAACTGCTCTCCATTAGGTTTCACAAAACAAGTGGTTAGCCGTTTATAATTTGCCCGTTCTTCTTTTTCTATGAGCCAACCATTAGGCCATTCATTTGAACCCTGCAATTGTTGGATAAAGTGTAACAGCTCACTTGCATTGTCTTCATGCCATTTGATAGGCTTAGGCTCTATTTCTTGTAAAGGCTTAGCCGCAAACACCGCTTCAAACTGTTCTAATGTGGTGTCTTTATGTATTAGCTCCTTATCTATCAGAGCTTTGCATAGCTTTGGCAAGTCTTCATCATTACTTAGCCAGGTATAGCTTTTATTATTCTTAGGTAACAACTCCCTTGCATTAGTATTATGATTTGGTTCTGATTTATGTTTAGCCTTTACAGGTATATTAAATCCTGCCTGTCTTTGCAAAGTGTACCAATAGGGCTCAGCATTTTCTTTGTACTCGCTTAACTGCCCACTAATATGTAACAATTCATGAATATGTGGCTTTGCATCTTCTATAAATGTTGGCTCAGGCAACTTGTCAGAATCAGGATCATTAAACCATGTTAACCAATTTAAATATTTAGCCTTGACTATTACTTCAAAGGCAGTATTAGTATCCATGTAGTAATACCGTTCTGAACTAAGAGTATCTACAACCTCACTAGAACTAAGTTTGTTTCTTTCATCTACTCCTTTCAAGGCATTAGCATATACCTCAGGGTAGTTTTTTTTAATCTCTTGTAGTTCTAATTTTACTTTCTCAATTTCCTCAGCTAGCATATCCCTCTTCATTAAGGAGTGCCTGAATATATCTTTTATTGGATTGCTCCTATGCCATAGCTCATTAGTTAACATTTTAAGATATGCCAATGACTGCAATGAAGTTATCGCTATATATGAGGTAATACCTAATTCATTTTTATCATATAAACTATCCACTTCATCTGACTGTATTGCCCCATTATACCAATCCATATAACCTAGGGAGTATGTGCCTTTTGTTTCTACCCCTCTTTCAGGATACTCTGTGTAGCTTAAATCTTCATTTTCAATTTTCAGATCTTCTGGCAGTACTCCCCATAACAACCAGTCTTCCAAAGTATATTTTGATATATCCATGATTAAAAATTAAGGTCTGGCAAGGCGTTTACAGCCTGCGCTTTGCGCTCATCTGCAATGCTTATGTATTTCTGTGTGTGCTGTATGGAAGTGTGCCCTAAGAGCTGGGAAAGAGTTTTAATGTCATACCCTAATACAAGTATGTTGGTAGCAAAGGAATGGCGGGCACTATGCCAAGTAATACGTTTGTCTATACCTGCTCTGGCTACCCAATTTTTAATAGTTTTTACTGAGCCTTCAAAGGTTGGCAGGGTAAATACAGAGGTATCAGGCTTACCCCGCTCTCCAATCAATTTAAGGGCGTTCTGGTTAAGTTTAAGCCTCAGCACTTCCTTAGTCTTGTTCTGCACTACAAACAGCTCAGAATCGCTTATATCCTGCCATTTTAGGGCTTTAATATCTCCAAACCTTAAACCAGTGTTGCAGGCAAACAGAAAGGCGCGTTTTACCACTTCATTACCACAATGTGCAGCGGCTAACCTGCCTATTTCATCTAAGCCTAATACCCCCTTATTCATGCCCCCGCTTTTAAACTTTACTTTCTCAGGCAGCGGGTATTGAGGAAATAAGTTTTCTCTCATACCATGCTTTACCACTTTCTTAAAGCGGGTAAAATATGTTTGTGGCCCCTCTCCTGTCTGCTTAGCTTCTAAAAAATCCTTAAAAGCTAAGACAAGGTTTGGGGTAAGGTCTTTACAAGGCAGGCGGTCTGTACTGTGCTTATCTTTTAGGAACTCCTTAAACTTGTTTAGGCAGGCACTAAGTACCCTGTGATCTGCTTTTGTGTAGTGGCTTACAAAACTCTCATAGTACTTCACAAAATCTACTGTTCCCTGATTCTTTGAGGAAAGGTTTAAAGCCCCTGTTAGCAGTTCCTCTGTTCTTTTGGCTTTGATGCGCTGTGCAAGCTCCAAAACTGTACTGTTAGATTGTTTTTCCTGCTTATCCTTTGGTTTGGCTATCAGGTACAGTTTTAAGAACTCAAATTCCCTTACCCCATCATAGTAGAAGTCTAAGTATAAGCTTAGGTTACCATTCTTAAGCTTTTTCTCTCTAAGCTTTACTGGCTCTTTTGCAGTTTGTTTTTTCCCTTGCATTGCTCTTGTATTCCTTTATTATCCAATATAAAAAAATATACTGAATGGAGTTACAAGCGAGTTACAAACCAGTTACAAACAACATCAAAACAAAGGAAAAAGCAGGGTATATCAGGAAAGGGCTATAAAAGCAAAAAGCCGCTTAAAACAGTGTTTAAGCGGCTTTTGAAGTATATCTGCTTTTGCAGATTAGTACATTGAGTACCAGGAGCGGGAATCGAACCCGCACGGCCTTACGGCCACAAGATTTTAAGTCTTGCGTGTCTACCAATTCCACCATCCCGGCAGCTTCGGGCTATTCCCGAAGAGGTGGCCTTAAAAAACAAAGACGTTGCTTATCACAACGTCTTTTGTCTTTCTTTAAGCGAGCGGGAGACGGGATTCGAACCCGCGGCCTCGACCTTGGCAAGGTCGCGCTCTACCAACTGAGCTACTCCCGCTTTTTGTTTTTCTTTTTTCTAAACCGCCGTAGTGATTTAGTGATGCAAAGATAGAGACAAAATCTGAGATGTCAATACCCTCTTCATTTTTTTTCGTCTCCTTCAGCTTTTCCTACTGATTATCAGGGAGAAAAATTTAAAACTTTTTTCAATGCTTTCGTGCCGCCAGCCGCTGCACGTGTTTACAGGTGTAAATTTATACTTCCTCCGCCAGAAAACAAGGGCCAACGAGCACAAAAACACCCCAGTGGGAGCTAAGGCAAGTATAAAGGCGAAGCAGAACAGCCAGTTCCCACAGCTGTTCTGCTTCTGAAGTCCGCGCTACTTTGCGCCAGCCTTCTGCTTGTCCTGCAGCAGCAGCTTCAGCTCGTTCAGCTTCAGCAGCGCCTCCACGGGCGTAATGGTGTTAATGTCCAGTTGCTCCATCAGCTCCTTAACGCGCTCCAGTTGCGGGTCGTGCAGCTCAAACATGCTGAGCTGGAAGTTGTTCTTCGGTGCTGTCTTCATCTTCTGCTGCGGGGCCTGCTCCGACACTTTCTCCTTCTCCAGGTGGTGCATGATCTCATCGGCGCGCAGCACCACATTGTTGGGCATGCCGGCCATCTGCGCCACGTGTATACCAAAGCTGTGCTCGCTGCCGCCCGGCACCAGCTTGCGCATGAACAGGATCTTACCGCCCGCCTCGCGCACCGACACGTTATAGTTCTTCACGCGCGGGAGCTCCTCAGCCAGTTGGTTCAGTTCATGGTAATGCGTGGCGAAAAGCGTCTTGGCTTTATACTTCGGATGGTTGTGCAGGTGCTCCACAATGGCCCAGGCAATGGAGATGCCATCGTAGGTGCTGGTGCCCCGCCCGATCTCGTCCATCAGCACCAGGCTGCGGTCCGATAGGTTATTCAGGATGCTGGCTGTCTCCGTCATCTCCACCATAAACGTAGACTCCCCCTTCGACAGATTGTCCGACGCACCTACTCTCGTAAAGATTTTATCGATCACGCCGATTGTAGCGGCCTCTGCGGGCACGAAAGACCCTATCTGAGCCATCAGCACCACCAGGGCCGTCTGGCGCAGCAGCGCGCTCTTACCGGCCATGTTCGGGCCGGTGATGATAATTACCTGCTGCTGCTCGTCGTCCAGGAAGATATCGTTGGGCACGTACGCCTCCCCTAGCGGCAGCTGCTTCTCTATTACCGGGTGGCGGCCCTTCCGGATGTCGAGAACATGGGTGTCATTTACCTCAGGTTTCACGTAACTGCTGCTGAGGGCGATACCGGCAAAAGCGCTCAGGCAGTCTATCACGCCGATCACTTTGGCGTTCTGCTGCACCTGCGCCACATAATCCATGGCATAAAGCACCAGCTCATTAAACAGGCCAAACTCAATGGTGTAGATGCGCTCCTCGGCGTTCAGGATCTTCTCCTCGTAGGTTTTGAGCTCTTCGGTGATGTAACGCTCCGCGTTCACCAGGGTCTGCTTGCGTATCCAGGTGCTCGGCACTTTGTCTTTATGCGCGTGCGTTACCTCCAGATAGTAGCCAAACACTTTGTTGTAGGCGATTTTAAGGGAGCTGATGCCCGTGTTCTTTATCTCGCGCTGCTGTAGCTGCGCCAGGTAGTCTTTGCCGGAGAAAGCGATCGCGCGCAGCTCATCCAGTTCCTCGTTCACCCCCTCGTTGATCATGTTCCCCTGGTTGGTGAGCATCGGCGGCTCCGGCTTCAGCACGTTTCGGATCTCTTCGCGCAGGCCGTCGCAAGGGGCCAGCTGTGCTGCCAGCTTCTGCAGGGCCGGAATATCGCTCAATGCCAACACCTTCTGAATCGGCAGAATAGCCTCCAGCGCCTTGGCCAGCTGCACCAGCTCGCGTGGGTTTACGCGGCGCACGGCCACTTTAGAGATCAGGCGCTCCAGGTCGTTTATCTGTTTCAGGTGCAGTACCAGCTCCTCCAGCAGCTCCTGGTGCTGCGTGAGCGCCTCCACCGTATCCAGGCGGCGGCGGATTTGGGTGACGTCCTTTAGCGGCAGCACCACCCATTTCTTCAGCAGGCGCGCCCCCATCGGCGTCACCGTCTGGTCCAGCACGTTTATTAGCGGCACGCCCTCCGGGTGCTGCGGGTACACCAGCTCCAGGTTGCGCACGGTAAAGCGGTCGAGCCACACGTACTTATCCTCCTCCAGGCGGGAGATGGTGGCGATGTGACTGATCTCGTTGTGCTGTGTTTCGGAAAGGTAATGCAGAATAGCACCGGCAGAGACGATGCCTTCGCGCATCCCTTCAATGCCAAAGCCCTTGAGCGAAGCCGTGCTAAACTGGCGCGTCAGCGATTCATAGGCGAAATCATAGTTAAACACCCACTCCTCCAGGGCATAGTAGCGGAAATCGGGGCCGTAGCGCTCAAAGAACGTCTCCTTCTCGCGCTTGCAGAACAACACCTCGGCCGGTGCCAGGCTCTGCAGCAGCTTGCCGATGTAGCTTTTATCGCCCTGGGCGGTGATGAACTCACCCGTGGAGACATCCAGGAAAGACACGCCCGTCTCGGTTTTGCCGAAGTGCACCGCGGCCAGGTAGTTGTTGCTGCGGCGCTCCAGCACCTGGTCGTTAAAGGACACGCCCGGCGTTACCAGCTCGGTTACACCGCGCTTTACGATGCCTTTCACCGTTTTCGGGTCTTCCAGCTGATCACAGATGGCCACCCGCTCGCCGGCACGCACCAGCTTGGGCAGGTAGGTGTCCAAAGAGTGGTGCGGAAAGCCTGCCAGTGCCGTTTCGGAGGCAGAGCCGTTGCCGCGCTTGGTTAGTACGATGTCCAGTATCTTACTCGCCTTGATGGCGTCTTCGCCGAAGGTCTCGTAAAAGTCCCCTACCCTGAACAGCAGCAGCGCCCCCGGATGCTTCGCCTTAATGGCGTTGTACTGCTTCATCAGTGGCGTTACCGTGCCTTTGCCTTCTCCTTTCATACTATGCTTACTAATTATGAATGCTGAATTATGAATCAGGAATGGAGCTACCCCACTCCTACCCCTCCGAAGAAGGATGTTATACCTGTCGTTACGGCACATAAAGTGCGCGGCCGTTTGACTTTTGCCCAAAACCGCCGGACCTTTGCAGCGCTGGGGACAAAAGGTCTTGTGTCTTATGTCTAAAGTCTAGCGTCTAAAAAATGCGTAAACTTTCGATAGATGACCTCAACCGCGAATCGGTTGAAGAATTCAAAAATAAGAAAAAAATACCGTTAGTCTTGGTGCTCGACAATGTGCGCAGCCTCAATAACGTGGGCTCTGTTTTCCGCACGGCGGATGCCTTTATGGCCGAAAAAGTATACCTCTGCGGCATTACAGGCAAGCCACCGCACCGCGATATAGAGAAAACGGCCCTCGGGGCCACTGAGTCAGTAGAATGGGAGCACGTGCCGGACACACTGGAGCTCGTGAAGGACCTAAAGGCGCAGGGCTACCAGGTAGGCTCGGTGGAGCAGGCGGAGCGAAGTATAAAGCTGAACGCGTTTGCGCCAGAACCGGGCCAGAAGTATGCGCTGGTGCTGGGCAACGAGGTGTTCGGCGTGGAGCAGGAGGTTATCAACCATTCCGACTTTGTGCTGGAGATACCGCAGTTCGGCACCAAGCACTCGCTCAATATCTCCGTGGCTACCGGGGTGGTGGTGTGGGACTTTCTGAGCAAAACGCTCACCGGAGCAAAGTAAAAGCCTCTGTTCTGCCGCAGAGGAAAGGCAGTGCCCACAGCACTGCCTTTTTTTGTGATGCCCCGGCGCAGCGCCTAACTTCCGGCCTGCTCATCTGCTGTGGCACCACAGGCAAGGCAGGCTTTTGCACCCGCGATATTAAACCTCTGGCCTCTGTAACAGTCTTATAGCTATAACCTGCTGGCTTTAGCGCTGCCCTCGCCCGATTTACCGCTTGGTTTCCAAGAATCGTGACGGCTGGAGCCTTTTTACCGTTAACAAGTGTACGACCTGTCTTCTCACCCTTAAACTACAGCAACGCAGCAAACACTGTACTTTACTCCTCATGAAAACGAACTTCTACCAGTTTATACTTATACTTCTGTTTCTCTCAACGCCCCTGCTCCTGCACGCGCAAGGGCAAACCAACGGCAGCATCAGTGGCACTGTGGTGGAAGGCCCCCAGAAAACCCCGCTCGGCTTTGCCAACGTGGTGCTGCTTACCCCCCGCGACTCCAGCCTGGTTACAGGCGCCACCACCGACATCAGCGGCAGGTTCGTGCTGGAGCGCGTGCCGCCGGGGTCTTACCTCCTCCGGATTTCCCTGGTCGGCTACCCGAACAAGTATGTGTCCAATCTCTCTGTCACGGCTGCTGAACCATCGGTAGCCCTGGGGAGCATTGCCCTGGAAGCCTCTACCACCAGGCTGAACGAAGTGGAGATTGTGACGGAGCGCGAACTGGTGGAGTATGACCTGGACAAGCGGGTCGTGAATATGAGCCAGGACATAGCCGCCGAAAGCGGGACAGTGGCCGATGTGCTGCAGAACGTGCCTTCCGTTGCCGTAGACATTGACGGGAACGTGAGCCTGCGCGGCAGCTCCAATGTAACCATACTGGTGGACGGCAAGCGCAGCTCCCTCGCAAACCTGAGCCTGGACCAGATCCCGGCGAACCTGATAGAGCGCGTGGAGCTGGTAACGAACCCTTCTTCCAAGTACGACCCAGAGGGCACTTCCGGCGTTATCAACCTCATCCTGAAAAAGGAAAAGAAAGCGGGCTTTAACGGCTCTGCCTCCCTAAACGTGGGCACCTACGAGAACTACAACTCCTCTCTGAACCTGAACTACCGCTACGACAAATGGTCGTTGAACGCAGGCTATGATTTCCGCCACAGAACCCGCCCCGGCACCAGCAGCAGCTTCACCGACTACCTCGGCAACACCGCCACGTTTAGGTCCGGTGCGGATTCCATCAGCTACAACTTCCTGGACCAGGTGCGGGAGCGGGATAACCTGGATGTGTCCCACAACTTCCGTTTCGGGGCCGACTACTCCCTCAGCCCCCAAAAAGCCCTCTCGGCCTCGGTGTTTTACCGCACCGATAACGAAGAGGGCTCCAGCGATCTGCTGTACCGTTTCCTGGGTGCAGGCCGCCAGGTGATTGGGGAGCGCACCCGCCTGACCGAAGACACCGAGGATGGCTTTAACATGGACCTCAACCTGGGCTACCGCCAAACCTTTGAGCGCAAAGGCCAGGAGCTGACAGCGGACCTTGTGTACGCCAACAACTATGACGAGGAGGGCAGCGATTTCAGGGAGGAGTACCTGGGCAGGCGCTCCCGGCAAAGCACAACGACCGACGATCAGAACACCCGCGTTACTGCGCAGCTGGATTATGTGCACCCTATTTCGGACGATAGCCAGGTAGAGGCCGGGTTCCGCAGCTCCTTTCAGCGGTTGGACGAGGACTCCCGCTTCTTCAGCTATGACTTTGAGGCGGACCGGCCAGTGTTTAACGACACTCTCAGCAACCACTTTGTGTACGACGAGCAGGTGCATGCCGTGTATGCCAACTACAGCAACAAGTATAAAAGCTTCAGCTACCAGCTGGGGCTGCGGGCGGAGCAAACGTTTACCACCTCCGACCAGCGCACCACCAACCAGGAGTACAGGAACGACTACTTTAGCCTGTTCCCAAGCATATTCCTTACCCACGACATCAACGACGACAACAAAGTACAGTTTAGCTACAGCCGCCGCATTAATAGGCCCCGAAGCCGCTACCTGAACCCCTTTGTGGACCGCACCGATAAGTTTGATGTGGATTTTGGCAACCCGCGGCTTAACCCGGAATTCATCAACTCGCTGGAGCTGGGCTACCTGAAGTACTGGGGCAGCTCCTCGGTTAACCTCAGCACCTTCTACCGCCATACAACTGACCAGATACAGCGCCTGCGCCAGACGGCTGAGGTAACCGAAGACGATGAAACGTACACGCGCCTGGAAACAACCTTCCTCAACCTCTCCACCAGCTCTTCTTATGGCGTGGAGCTGAGCGCCACACACGCTGTAGGCAAATGGTGGCGGCTGAACGGCAGTGTGTCCGGTTTCAGGACGGCGCTAAACGACACCCAGGGCGACACCGAGCTGAGCAACCAGCAGTTCAGCTGGAACAGCCGCCTTAACTCTACCATGACGGTGTGGAAGGACCTGGACATCCAGCTGAACGCCTATTACCGTGCACCCATGGCCACCCTGCAGGGGCGTATGGAGCAGCTATTCAGCCTTAACCTCGGCGTGCAGAAGGACGTGCTGGATAAGAAAGCCACCGTGATGCTGCGCGTGTCAGACATCTTTAACACCCGCCAGTGGAACTATGTAAGCTACAGCGACGAGTTCAGGACCGAGAGCAACAACCGCCGCCAGAGCCGCATCGTGTACCTTGGCTTCACCTACCGCCTCAACAGCGACGACAGCGACAAGCGCAACCGCCGCAGAGACCAGGACAGCCAGGGCGGCGGTGGAGACGAGGATGAGTTTTAGGCAACACCTGCACCTCAGCTTTTACCCAATGTTGACAGTACTTTAACCGCTGCCTCCGGTTTAAGTAAGGCTGGTTCAAGTGCACTTCTCCTATGTAAGAAAGGTTCTATTGCAAATGCAGAAGCTATCTGAATGTTTCCAGTCCTTGGGTTGAGCGCCTCTGGAATTTTTCGGTCCCGCATAAGCGGGATTGCAAAGCGACAGCGAGCAAAGAAAAGCTCCCAGCGCGATGCCCTTATCGAGGGCCCCTCCCCCCAGGACGAGCCCTCGCGGGCATGAGCGCCCCAAAGTATGAAGTGAAACAGTTGATGTTTGGGAACTGGAGGAGCAGCAGTGGCTAGAAAGTGTAGCTTGGCTGAAGATGCGGAAAGCAGTGGCTATGGAAGTACGGCCAAAGCTGTACAGGTGTGGCTCTGCGAGCCAGTTGAGTTACAAACGCAACATCATAATAAGACACGAGTTACAAACTCGCGCCAGCAGGGGCAGCTATTATGGAAATAGAAGCAAAGGTAGTCTAAGGCACAAGCGGACGCTTGCGCCAGAGAAGTTGTAGAAAGCAATAACGGGAAGTATGGCTTTGCAATCCAGTTGAGTTACAAACTCGCGCCAGCAGGAGGAAAACTGAAGTATCCCCCACTCCTACTACACTAACTCTAACTCCATCTTAATATCTGCCCGCTCGTAGATGCTCGGTGGCATCGGCACCTCCACAAAGCCCAGGCGTTCGTACAGGCTCAGGGCTGTTTGCAGGCGGCGGTTTGATACCAGGTATACTTTGTGGGCACCCACACGGCGCGCCCTATCTACAGCGGCTTCGCCCAGCATCTTCCCGATCTTCATGCCTTGCATTTTGGGCGCCACCGCCATCTTCGCCAACTCAAACACACCCTCTCCATCTTTGATCAGCGCACAGGTGCCAACAGGCTCACCATTAAAAAGCGCCATCAGAATATAGCCGCCCTTGTTAATGATGTAGCCCTGCGGGTCGCTGAGCGATTTAGTGTCGGCATCCTCCATCACAAAGTACTTAGAGATCCACTCGTGGTTCAGGTCATAGAATGCCTGCGCGTAGAACAGGTTGAAGTCCACGATTTGTATAGCTGAGGGAGTATTGTAGTGCTGTGCCATTTTATGGAAGTGTAAACACCGCAAAGGTAAGAAAATGCCAGCACTCGTGGCGGATCAAGCCTGCAGAATGAGGCACCATCCCACCTGAAGGGCTCTTTTTCGGGGTAGAGCCGACACTATACCGTGTTCCGAAAAGGCCATACCCTCCTCTGCTAGCCCAGTGTTGCACTGGTGCTGCTGCCAGTGGGAACAGCACCATGCCCTGAGCCCCCCTTCAGTTTTCTCTACAAAGAAAAAGCGGGCACAATGCGCCCGCTCTCACCTTATACAAACAACAATTTCTTACACTTTTCAACTGGTAGCTTCAGCCTCTGCACCGTTGCCATTTCTTCCTAAAGCCCTGGCTCTACCTGTATGCTGGTGCCATACGAAAGGCCTGTTTTAACAAAGCTCTTCTCAAGCTCCCGTTACTTCTCTTGCTAACCCCGGCACGATGCCAGTACTGGCGCTATAAACGGGGTACTACAATCTTTCTCATCCGGTGTCGCCACCGCCCGGCTGCAAACAGGCAACAGCCTTTTGGTGGAGCAGACTCAAGCATCGCTTTTGTACAGTATAGATGCAGGCACTAGTGCAAAGGTTGCCTGAAGGCCGAAGTATTTTATCGCCCGGCTTTTTACCAAAGCAGATTTGGCAGACCGTAACGCCCTACAGGGGAGCAGCTGCGTAAGAGGAGGCATGATGCAGCAGCTACCAAAGCCCATCCTGTTTCACCCGCTCAAGCACCACCTGGGCTATATCCGGGCATTTGCGCAGGAGAGCGTGAGCCTCCCGGAGCAGGAGCTAAGGCGTTTCCTCCGAACCATTGGCGGTTCTCAGCTGGACCTCTACACGGGGCCGCTCTCTCCGCTGCAGCTCTCCGAAGAGGTGGTTCTGCACCTGCAGGGGCAGGACCTGCTATCCCCGGCTCCTTTCCGCCGACACCTTACCCCAAGCGACTACCGCCTCTGTACCCTCTCCGACGGCTCTGCCTGGGCGCTGCGCTGGGGAGTGCAGGAAGGCCGGCACATACACCTGCACCCTGCCCGTTATTCCCCCCATACTTTACGCGTGAAGGCCAACCACCTTAAAACCGCCATCGCAGTAGCCATTGCCACCCGTAAGTATAACGCGTCCCCTAGCCTGCCGCTGCTCAACCAGGTGCGGGAAGCGTGGCTGGCCCTGCCCCCGGTACAGGAATACGTCCCTACCGAAGGACTGGGAAGGGCCCTTTCGCTGCTGCAGTAGCACAAAAAAAACAAGCGCCACCCTTTTTTAGGGGTGGCGCTGCCATTAAAAAATGTCTTTCGTTACCGGGCCATCTGTAGTAGCGAGGCCAGCGTTACCTGCTTGTTGTTAAACTTGGTATACTTGAAGTCATCGCCGCCACGGAAATCAGCCCCTTTGATGTTGAACGACTTCTTGACATCTGCATACTTGAAGTTGGCTGTGCCGTTAAAGAGCGCCTTTTCGAAATTAACGCCAGACTCAAACTCGGCATACTTAAAGTTAGCCTCCTCTGTGAAGTTAGCTCCGGCAAAGCTCACCAACTGCGGAAATTCAGCATACTTAAAGTTTGCCTCCCCGCCGAAACGCACATTGCTGAAGTTGGCTCTTTTGTCGAACTCAGCGTACTTAAACAGCGCTTCCTCTGCCAGGCGGCTGCTGATAAACGAAACAGCGCCGTCAAATTTGCTGTACTTGAAGGCAGTCCTTTGCTCAAAGGCGCAATTCTCAAACAGCACATCGCGCTCAAAGTTGGTGTTGTAGGTCTCGCTGTGCGAGTTTTTCAGGTTGATGCTGTTGTTGGGGTTATAGTAGGCCAGCACATCGCCCTTAAACCTGCAGTTCACAAAGGTAAGCGGAACGGTTACCGTGCTGACGTACTCCTTGGAGTCGTACTTGCTGTTGCTTTTCTTCAGCTCCATGTTCTGCAGCTTGGTCAGATTCAGGTCGCCCACGATCTCTGCGTTCTTGTAAGACACGGCCTCGCCACGGTTAATCTTCGCTACTATCTCCGAAGCATTTACTCTTGTTTGAGCCCATGCCATCAGGGGCAGCATAAGCATTGCCAATAATACCTGTACTTTTCTCATCATAGTGTATGGTTAGATTACAAATTGCTCTGCTCTTGTACTAAACAGATGCACCAACAGAAGGGAGGGTTGCCTGGGCCGCTAAAAAAATTAATCCTTAGTGCCTGCTGCTTCTGCAGGCACTAAGGATTGCATGCGGCTATTCGGCGGTACCTGGAGGCGCTGGCGGCTGCGGTGCGTTTTGTTGCACCGGCGTTAACGTGGCCGACTTGTCCAGGGCATAGTATTTAGCCGTGCCTAGCACCGCTGTAATACCGAGCAGCACCGCAAAGAGCAGGCCCAGCAGAAGTTTGTTACTTAGTTTCATGTTAATGCGCGTTAATGGTGAAGGTCTCTCCTAGTTTACACTTGCCCCGGCATACCTGGCCGCATAGGCTTTCAAGTCATCGAGCGACAGGCCCAGCAGCTTCATGGTTCTGAGGAAGGCGGGCAGCTCCTCCTCCACAAACTGCTCTTTCTTCAGGGCGATGGTCTTTTCAAAGCCGTCTTCGGCCAAGAAGTAGCCAATGCCCCGCTTGTTATAGATGATCCCCTTCTCCTGCAGGTAGTTGAACGTGCGCATCGTGGTGTTGGGGTTTACCTCAAACTCCACGGCCATGTCCCGGATAGAGGGTATTTTGTCGCCGCTCTGCCACTCCTTCTTCAGTATGTTCTCGAAAAAGCGGTTGGCGATCTGTAGATATATTGCCTGATTTTCTTTGAACTCCATCTTACACCTGCCTTTCTTTAAGTTTAAAAAACGATACCACCAGCAAAAAAAGCGGCAGCACAAACCAAAACAGTAGTGGCAGCACGCTTTTGACCACGAAGCCAAAAGAATCTTCCATCCTTTTAGAGTCCTCCACTGTAAAGGCAGGCCCTGCACTGCCAAACAGCAGATAGCCAAACAAGGCTGTATAGCCGACCAGCACTACCACGAATACAAACGCCGCCAGCAGTGTTTTCATGAAGTTGTTCCCCTTAAAGGCACACGCTCCGAGCAAGAACACCGTCTGGAAAACCATGTAAGCGCCTACGTCCCTAAGGTTCAGGAACAGGTACTTAGACTGAAAAAAGGCGAATGCGGACTCTCCTGCCATAAGGGCACTGATGAGCATCAGCACAGAAAAGCCAATGCCCGCAGCAGCGATAAACATAGGCGAGGAAATTAGCCAGGCCCCTACCAGCTTTTCGGCTGCAGATACCGGCAAGGCCAGAAACAGGTAGCTCTGCTGCGGAGACTGCATTTCGGCATATACTTTACTTGTGAGAACAAACCCGCTGATAAAGAAGACGGTCCCAAACAGGTTTACCAGCACAGGCACACTGTTCGCTCCCTTAAAGTACGGGAGGAGCACCGACGCCACCAGCAAAAAACCTGTTACCGCCACGGTGCCTACCCACAGCGAGCTACTATTCATGTACAGCTGCCGCTTTATAAAGTGGCCCAGCCGAGTTAAATCGAATGCAGTATTCATAGTTCTATTTTGTACAAATGGTCTAAACAATTATTACAGCGTTGCCGCGAAGTTATTCAAGAGCAACTGCAGCGTAGAAGTATAATCCAGCTGCACCGCCTGCACCAGGAAAGCGCAGCCCAGGGCGGCCGCACTGATCCAGAGCGAGCGCAGGCCTGGGCGCACCTGCTTTGCGGCCATTGCTCCCGGGCTAAGGTTAGTACTCATACTTCAGGTTGGCAAAAGCGCCATTAATGGCAGGTGCATTCTTCACGATACCGTTAAACAACAGTTCCATATCTACGCGGCTGTCTATGCCGGCTATGTTCTTCACGATACCCGCTCTGCGCCCCTGCAACTCCTCGGCGTACAGCACCTCCTCGTCCGGCACACCGGCCAGACTATGCTCAAAAGCCAGGCGTTCTGAAATGTCGGCTATACTTTGGTTAAAGATGATGTTGCCCTGCTCCAGCACCACAATGCTATCGATCAGGTTTTCCAGGTCGCGCACCTGGTGCGTGGAGATGATGATGATCTTCTCTTCGTCCAGTGCCGCCGCCATAATCTTCCTGAACTGGCTTTTTGAGGGGATGTCCAGGCCGTTGGTTGGCTCGTCGAGGATTAAGACGCGGGCGTTAGTGGCAAGGCCGAAGGCGATCAGGAACTTCTTCTTCTGGCCGTATGACAACGTAGACAGCTTATCATTCTCTGACAGCTCAAACTCGGCCAGGTATGCCTGCAGCTGGTTATAGCTAAACCGGGAGTAAAACACAGCGTTGGCCTTCACAAAGGTCGCCAGGCTGATGGCAGGCAGGTTAAACTCCTCCGGCACCAGGTACATGTCCTGCAGCATAGCCGGCTTACGCGCTGAGGTGTCGAAGCCGAAGACGGTACATGTGCCACTGTCCGGGTAAAGCAGGCCTACCATGTGCTTAAGCAGCGACGACTTGCCAGCGCCGTTTTTACCCAGCAAGCCATAGATAAAGCCCGGCTGCAGGGTAAGGTTCAGGTCCGCGAAGAGCTGCCGCCGCTTTTTGTACCTGAAGCTAATGTGTGAAAGTTTTATCATAGTTTTATTGGCTTAGTGTATTAGATACCTAGTACACTACAAAAGTAAAAAAGCAGTAGAACTTTCCAACTGTGTCGCAGAATATTTTTTTGTTGTTTAACAGGACTCGCTTGCAATATAGCTGCAACAACGCTCACAGGCACTTTCAAAGCCCCACAGGGGCTACGGGGCCTTTAAAACAACAGCGCCACCCTTTCGAGGTGGCGCTGCCGGTATTGTTAACTAAGAGGGAACCCGCTTAGATATGGATAGCCCGGTTATCTGTAGCGGCTAAACATGCTTCTTTCATGGCTTCTGCAAACGTTGGGTGCGCATGGCTCATACGGGCCACATCCTCGGCAGAGGCGCGGAACTCCATGGCTGTTACCGCCTCGGCAATCAGGTCGGCAATGCGCGGCCCGATCATGTGCACGCCCAGGATTTCGTCTGTCTCCTTATCGGCCAGCACTTTCACAAAACCGTCTGTATCGCCGGATGCCTTGGCGCGGCCAGAGGCTTTGAACGGGAACGAACCTGTTTTGTAGGCACGGCCCTGCTCCTTCAGCTGCTCTTCGGTAAAGCCTACGCCCGCCACTTCCGGCCAGGTATACACCACACCAGGGATCAGGTTGTAGTTGATGTGCGGCTTTTGACCCACGATCTGCTCTGCCACCAGCACGCCTTCTTCCTCGGCTTTGTGCGCCAGCATGGCACCGCGCACCACGTCGCCAATGGCGTAGATGCCCGGTACGTTTGTCTCCAGGTGGTCGTTTACGGCAATCATACCGCGCTCGCCCATCTGCACGCCCGCATTCTCCAGCCCAAGGCCTTCGGTATACGGCTTGCGGCCAACAGATACCAGCACGTAGTCGCCTTCAAAGGTAACCGCCTCGCCTTTCGGGTTCTCGGCCGTTACTTTCACGGTTTCGCCTTCGTTGGTAGCGCCTGTTACTTTGTGGTTCATGAAGAACTCAAACTTCAGCGACTTCTTTAGGATGCGCTGAAGCTCTTTGCCCAAGGCGCGGTCCATCGTCGGGATGATGGAGTCCATGTACTCGATCACCTGTACTTTGGCGCCCAGGCGAGCATACACCGAGCCCAGCTCCAGGCCAATCACGCCACCACCGATAATGATCAGGTTTTTCGGCACCTCTGTCAGCGATAACGCCTCTGTAGAGGTGATGATGCGTTTCTTGTCGATAGACAGGAACGGCAGCGTAGTAGGTTTAGAGCCCGTCGCGATGATGGCTTTATCCGTCTCGATCTGCTGCTCCTTCCCCTCTGCGTCTGTCACCTTGATCGTGTTCTTGTTCACGAAAGAGCCAAGGCCATAGTACGTATCCACCTTGTTCTTCTTCATCAGGTAGGTAATGCCATCGTTATTGGCTTTTACCACACCTGCCTTGCGCTGAATCATCTGCTGCAGGTTTACCTGCAGGTTATCCAGCTCAATGCCGTGCTCTTTAAAGGAGTGAGCGGCGTTATGGTAGTGCTCTGACGAATCGAGCAGCGCTTTAGACGGGATACAGCCCACGTTCAGGCAAGTGCCGCCCAGTACATTATACTTCTCTATGATCGCGGTTTTCAGGCCCAGCTGCGCGCAACGAATCGCTGCCACGTAGCCTCCAGGTCCAGAACCGATTACGGTTACATCGTATTTCATCTTTCAGATTAGAAATTAAAAATTAGAAATCAGGAGTTCGCCTTCATGGTGATCAGAATCTTGCTGATGATCTTTCGCACCTGCATGCAATCCTCATGTATAGAATCGAACGCCTTTTCAGGAAGGTACTGGCTGTCCTTTAGCAGGCGCAGCCAGTACGATGTTTCCCTTGCCTCTTTTGCGGCAATATTTAGTTTATGAACGAAATCAGCTTTAGAACTTGCAGCGATGGCTTCCTCTACATTTGCACCGATAGAAGTACCGCTTCGCAACAATTGCTTTGCCAGTACAAACTCCTTCTGCTCTTCTGTTAGAAACTTATAAAGCTTTACAATCCGGAGCGCGAAGGCATAACTCTTATCGCAAACAACATTCTCCTTCTCCTCCCCCACAATTTCTAATTTCTAATTTCTAATTCATAATTTGAGTTTAAACGCCTAATAGTAGGCGCATCGGGTCTTCCAGCAGCTCCTTCACGCGAACCAGGAAGCTAACCGACTCACGGCCGTCGATGATGCGGTGGTCGTAAGACAGGGCCAGGTACATCATTGGGCGGATCTCCACTTGTCCGTTAACAGCTACCGGGCGCTGCACGATGTTGTGCATACCAAGTATAGCCGACTGCGGCGCGTTGATGATCGGTGTAGACATCATGGAACCGAACACACCACCGTTCGTGATCGTGAAGGTACCACCCGTCATCTCCTCGATGGAGAGTTTACCGTCGCGGGCTTTCTTCGCCAGGCGGATAACTTCTTTCTCGATGCCGTCCAGCGTCAGTTGCTCCGCGTTACGGATAACCGGCACCACCAGACCTTTCGGAGAAGAAACAGCGATAGACACGTCCACAAAGTCATTAAAGACCATGTCATTGCCATCGATCTGCGCATTTACCGCCGGCCACTCCTTCAGGGCAACCGTACAGGCCTTCGTAAAGAACGACATAAAGCCCAGGCCCACTTCGTGCACCTCTTTAAACTTGTCTTTATACTTGGCGCGGATGTCCATGATCGGCTTCATGTCTACCTCGTTGAAGGTAGTCAGCATGGCCGTTTCGTTTTTCACCTGCACCAGGCGGCGCGCCACTGTTTTACGCAGTGAGCTCATTTTCTCGCGGCGCTGGTTACGGTCACCTGCAGCAGCCGGCGCGTCGTTAGAGGCAGTGGCCTCTTGCTTAGGAGCAGGAGCGGCGGCTGGCTTGGCAGCAGACTTCTGCGCGTTTTGCGCATCCTCTTTGGTGATGCGACCATCACGGCCAGTGCCCTGCACATCGGCAGGGTTGATGCCCTTCTCAGAAAGGATCTTACCGGCAGCCGGCGACGGTGTGCCTGAAGCGTAGGTCTGCGCTCCTGAGCTTGCGGCGGCCGGACGGGCCGTTGCTGCCTGCTGATCAGCGGCAGCCTGCTTGGCCGTAGCCTGTGCGTTTGCCTTCACGGCGCCAGCACCAGACACGATGCGGCACAGCAGCCCACCGATCTCCACGGTGTCGCCTTCCTGGGCCACGATCTCCAGTGTACCGGCAGCCTCAGCTGGCAGCTCGAACGTAGCCTTGTCGGACTCCAGCTCTGCAATTACCTCGTCCATCTCCACATGATCGCCGCTGCTTTTCAGCCAGCTGGCGATGGTCACCTCCGTGATGGACTCGCCTACAGTAGGTACTTTCATTTCTACCGTTTCGCCGGCACCGCCTGTTGCAGCGGGTGCGGCCTCCTGAGCGGCTGGCTGAGAAGCCTCGGCTGCCGGAGCAGACGGAGCAGCGGCGGCAGCGCCGTTCTCCTCTATTTTGCAGATAATAGCGCCCACGTCTACCGTGTCGCCTTCCTGTGCTACAATGCGTAAAATGCCTGCGGCTTCGGCTGGCAATTCGAACGTGGCTTTATCAGATTCCAGCTCAGCAATCACCTCATCCATTTCCACACGGTCGCCATCTTTCTTTAGCCACTGGGCTATGGTTACCTCGGTGATCGACTCACCTACGGCAGGCACTTTAACTTCTAAGCTCATATTTTAGGTCAATTATGAATTACGAATTATGAATTAGAAATGAAGTATGAATGATGACATGCGGTTGCTCTTGCAGCAATTCATCATTCATACTTCATCATTATAATTAAATGGCAAACGCGCGGTCTACCAGCTCCTGCTGCTCTTTTACGTGCACCTTCAGGTAACCGGTGGCAGGCGAGGCGCTGGCTTTGCGGGCCACCACGTCTTCTACCTGGCTGCGCATAATGCGCAGGATGTAGGTCCAGGCGCCCATGTTCTCCGGCTCTTCCTGCACCCAGTAGATTTTCGCGTTCTTGTACTTCTTCAGCTCTGCCTCCAACTGTACTTTCGGGAACGGCGCCAACTGCTCCATACGGATGATGGCGACGTCCTTGCGCTCGTTCTTCTGCTGCTCTTCCAGCAGGTCGAAGTATACTTTGCCAGAGCACAGCAACACCTTCTTCACCGACTTGGCTGTTACGTAGCTGTCGCCGATCACTTCCTTGAAACCTCCTGAAGTGAAATCCTCTACCGGAGACACCACCAGCGGGTGGCGCAGCAGCGACTTAGGCGACATGTTGACAGCCGGCTTGCGGAACGGCAATGCCAGCTGGCGACGCATGAAGTGGAACAGGTTGGCAGGTGTGGTAATATAGGTCACGAAGATGTTGTTCTCGGCAGCCAGCTGCAGGAAGCGCTCCGGGCGGGCGTTTGAGTGCTCCGGTCCCTGGCCTTCGTAGCCGTGCGGCAACAGCATCACCAAACCGTTCATGCGCTGCCACTTAGATTCCGTAGCCGTTACAAACTGGTCGATCATCACCTGTGCACCGTTGGCAAAGTCACCGAACTGAGCCTCCCAGATAACCAGGGCGTTCGGGTTAGCCATGGCATAGCCAAACTCAAAGCCAAGCACACCATACTCTGAAAGCAGCGAGTTGTAGATCTCGAAAGAGCCCTGCTGCTCAGCCATGTGGTTCAGGTTGTTGTACGGAGCGCTTGTTACGGCATCGTGCAACACGGCGTGGCGGTGCGAGAACGTGCCACGCTGCACATCCTGGCCAGAGAAACGAACGATGTGCCCATCCAGCAGCACAGAGCCGTAGGCCAGCAACTCACCGGCAGCCCAGTTCAGCTGCTTTGTCTCAAAGAACATCTCCTTGCGCTCCTTGATCAGCTTCTCGATCTGCTTGAGGGGCTTAAAGCCTTGCGGCAGGGTTGTCAGCGCTTTTCCAACGGTTTCCACTGCCTCGGCAGAGATGCCCGTCTCCGGCGACTGGTTAAAGTCTTCCGGCTTGGAACGGCGCAGTTCCTGCCACTCCTTCTCCATCTGCTGGTAGTTGTACGGCAGTGGCTTCTGCTTCACCATGTCCAGGCGGTCCTGCAGCATTTTGCGGAACTCCTTGTCCATGCTCTTCGCCAGGTCGGCGTCTACCTCTCCGCGGCTGATCAGGTCTTTGTTGTATACTTCGCGCGGGTTGGCGTGCTTCGAGATCAGGTTGTAGAGCTGCGGCTGCGTGAACTTCGGCTCGTCTGACTCGTTGTGGCCATGGCGGCGGTAGCACACCATGTCTATAAAGATATCGTTGTTCACCTTCTGGCGGTACTCCATGGCAAAGCGCATGGCAAATACCACCGCCTCCGGATCGTCGCCGTTTACGTGCAGCACCGGTGCGTCCAGAATCTTGGCCACGTCGGTACAGTAGATAGAAGAGCGGGCATCCTCAAAGTCAGTGGTGAAGCCAACCTGGTTGTTGATCACGAAGTGAATGGTACCACCTGTGTTGTAGCCCTCCAGGTTCGCCATCTGCGTTACCTCATACACAATGCCCTGGCCGGCTACGGCAGCATCACCGTGGATCAGGATCGGCAGGATCTTGTCGGCGTCCTTGTTATACAGGGTGTCGATCTTTGCGCGCACAAAGCCTTCCACCACCGGGTTCACCGCCTCCAGGTGCGATGGGTTCGGGGCCAGCTTCAGGTTCACTTTATTGCCGGAAGGCGTTACTACCTCAGAAGAGTAGCCCATGTGGTACTTTACGTCACCGTCACCCATGGTCAGGTCCGGAACGGCTGTACCCTCAAACTCAGAGAAGATCTGCTCATAGGTTTTGCCCATGATGTTGGCCAGCACGTTCAGCCGGCCACGGTGTGCCATACCGATCACTACCTCCTCAACACCCAGCTCAGAACCCCTGTCGATGATGGCATCCAGGGCAGGTATGGTTGTTTCGCCACCTTCCAGGGAGAAACGCTTCTGGCCCAGGAACTTCGTGTGCAGGAAGTTCTCGAACACCACCGCCTCGTTCAGCTTGGACAGGATGCGCTTTTTAAAATCGATGGAAGGGTTGAAGTTCAGAGAGTCTTTCTCTACCTTCTCCTTAAACCACTCCAGCACTTCCGGGTCGCGGATGTACATGTACTCAAAGCCGATGGCGCCTTCGTAGATTTTCTTCAGGGCCGCCTCAATATCGCGCAGGGTAGCCGGGCCGAGGCCGATGATCTCCCCCACCTGGAAAACAGTGTTCAGGTCAGCATCCGTCAGGCCGAAGTCGGCCAGGTCCAGGCGCGCCTTGCGGTCTTTGCGGGCACGCACCGGGTTTGTGATGGAGCGCAGGTGGCCACGTGTGCGGTAAGCATGGATCAGGTTACGAACCGCAACCTCTTTCTCTGACTCACCGGCAGCTACGGCGCCCTTTGCAGGAGCAGCGGCAACGCCTTCTGTAGCCTCGTGTCCGTTCTCGCCGTAAGCGGTGGCAAACTCGAAGCCTTCAAAAAACTTGCGCCAGCCCGCGTCCACTGACTCCGGGTCCTGCTGATAGGACTTGTACAGCCCATCGATGTAATCGCCGTGCGCGTTGGCGATGTATGTATATTTATCCATAGTTAAAACTACTGCATGTGTAAAAGGCAAAGTTAGAAGGATTATCCAAAAAACAAATTACATTAATTCGCATTAGCAAATATGCCTCATTATCACAGCATATAACATTTCCTAATGTACCTAAAATCCCCCTCTTCGGTTATGTTTTTTGTCACGCAGCCTTAAAAAGCTTATTCCCTGTGCGTTAATCAAACCACCGCCGCAAGCGCTGCTGCTGTAGGCTAATGAATGGGCACCTGGCCCTGCCGCTCTCCCCTGCCTGTGCCGCCACACGGGCACCACCCAAGGCCATGGCCTGCGGCGGCAAGCCCGGGCCGTGGTGTACGGCTCTATCACCCAGGCAAAAACAACTACTCCCGCCTGGAGAGACGGCTACAACATATGTTACTTTAAAAGCAGCCTGCACGGCATTAACACAGCTTATACTTAATTAACAGAACAAAAGCACCTCTTAAACCTTAAACCTGGCCTTGTAGTGCATGTTACCTTTAGCCGTTATAATTCCTGTTTTGATAGTCGCGACTGTGCTATTCTTGTATAGTGGAAACGGACGTAGCATGAGCGCGCAGTTTTGATAGAAACAGGCGGCCACAAGGCGAGTTAGTGTGTCGCATCTAAACAGCGAGAAGAGTATGTACAGTTATCTGCTGGAAGAACTTTCTAAAGCGATAGGGGCACGGCTGCTGATCAGCTTCGACTACAACGGCGAAAAGCACGTGGTGGAGCCGCACCTGCTGGGCCACAACCATCAGCACGAAGACTGCCTCTGTGCCTGGCGCCTGAGCAAGGGAGGGCAGCAGGAGCAGGAGTGGCAATGCTACAAGCTCAGCCAAATGCAGCACACCAAGCTGCTGGATGACCGCTTCAGCAGGAAACGCCCCGGCTACGACCCCTACAACAGCACCATGTCGCGTATTTACTACCGTATCTGATAGCGCCGCCACACGTTACCACTGCCTCTCCGAGTTATGAAAACCGCCTGCACCCGGCAACTATAGTGCCCTCTGAGTAAACTCTGCCGCCTTCGTTTGTGTTGCCAGTATGCAACAGAGGCATTGGCACAGCATTGGCAAAAACGCGAAAGAGAAAGTATAAACAGCCCCGGGAGCCGCTAACGGCGCAGGAGAAGATCAGCCGCTACATGCGCGGCAACAAAAGCAAAAACACCCTTCCTGAGCTAAAGCTGCGGCAGGCACTGTGGCAGGCGGGCCTGCGCGGCTACCGCGTGCACTGGCCTAAAGCGCCCGGCAAACCTGATATCTGCTACCCTGGGCGCCGGCTCGCCGTGTTTGTACACGGCTGCTTCTGGCACCGCTGCCCCTATTGCCAGCCCTCCCACCCCAAGACGAACCTCGCTTTCTGGCAGAACAAGTTCAGCCAGAACATCGCCCGCGATGCCCGGTACAAGCAACAGTACCGCGAGGCGGGCTGGCAGCGCCTGGTTGTGTGGGAGTGCCAGTTGCGGCAGCACCTTGCCGGCGTTGTTGCCACGGTACAGGAGCTACACCGGGGAGTGCCTGCCAGCTGGCAACTAGCTGCTTAAGGGCGGATGTATCGTTTTTTTTACTAATTTACAGGTTAGACCATAAGCATCTAACCTATGAGAAATCACCTCCCGCTGCTGGGCCTGCTCGGCTTGCTGGCGATGGGCTGCAACGAGAACAGCCGCCATGTAAGCGAGTCAGGCGACGAGGCAACCGCCCTTGCCGACAGCACCAACCTGCAGCCAGCCCTGCAAAGTATAACTGCCGCCGATTTGCTGGCGCACACCACTGTTCTGGCCTCCGACGCGTTTGAGGGCCGCAGCCCCGGCACCGCCGGCGAAGACTCCACTGTGGCCTACCTGACACGCCAGTTTGAGAAACTGGGCCTGCAGCCCGGCAACCCCGATGGCAGCTATGTACAGAAAGTGCCGATGTTCGGCTATACCCCGGACCCGACGGCAACCATCAACGCCAACGGCAAAAAGATACAGCTGAACTTCCCGGATGATTATGTTGCCGTGTCGCGCCGCTTTGTGCCCAACATCGACATAAACAACTCCGATATGGTGTTTGTAGGCTATGGCGTGGTGGCACCGGAGTACGGCTGGGACGACTACAAAGGCCTGGACGTAAAGGGTAAAACGATCGTGATGCTCGTAAACGACCCGCCCATACCGGACCCGAACAACCCGGGCCAGCTGGACAGCACCATGTTCGGAGGCAAAGCCATGACCTACTATGGGCGCTGGACCTACAAGTATGAAATAGCCGCTGAGAAAGGGGCCGCTGCCGCCATCATCATTCACGAGACGGGGCCGGCAGGCTACCCGTACGAAGTGCTCTCCGGCAGCAACAGCCGCGAAGGCTTCGACATCAGCGCCGCCAACAAGAACATGGACCGCGCCAAGATAGAGGCTTGGATCACGGAGCCAAAGGCGCGCGAGATCTTTACCGCCCTGGGCCGCAATTTCGAGGACCTGAAAGAGGCCGCTCGCAAAAAGGATTTCCAGCCGGTGCCGCTAAAGGCCACTGCTGACTTTACGCTTAAAAACAAGCTGCGCGAAGTGCAGTCGCAAAACGTGATTGCAAAGCTGGAGGGCTCAGACCCGGAGCTGAAGGATGAATACGTTGTGTACACCGCGCACTGGGACCACCTCGGCAAGGACACCAGCCTGAAGGGGGACCAGGTCTATAACGGCGCTCTGGACAACGCCACCGGCACAGCCGGGCTGCTGGAGCTTGCCGAGGCTTACGCTAAGATGGAGACCAAGCCGAAACGCTCTATCCTCTTCCTGGCCGTTACAGCCGAAGAGAAAGGCCTGCTGGGCTCCAAGTACTACGCCCACAACCCGCTTTACCCGCTCGAGAAAACGGTTGCGAACATCAACATGGACGTGCTGAATGCCTACGGGCCAACCGAGGATGTGGTGGTGATCGGGTACGGCAACTCTACTTTAGAAGATGTACTGGCCCAGGAGGCGGTTTCGCAAAACCGCCACATCGTGCCCGAGGAGTCGCCGGAGAACGGCTCCTTTTACCGCTCCGACCATTTTGAGTTTGCCAAGCAGGGGGTACCGGCGCTTTATGCCGAGTCCGGTGTAAAAGCGCGCAACCAGCCGGCAGACTATGTACAGAAGTGGAATGAGCAGTACACAGCCAACGATTACCATAAGCTGACGGACGAAGTACGAGACGATTGGAACCTGGAAGGGGCTGTAGAGGATTTGCAGCTGTTTCTGCGTGTTGGCAACCGCGTAGCTAACACCGAAAAGCTACCGGAATGGAAAGAAGGCACAGAGTTCAAGGCCAAGCGAGAGAAGATGCTCTCCGAGGCTTCTAAGCAACAAGTACAGTAGTTAACAAAAAGGGCCTGCCGCAGTTGCGGCAGGCCCTTTTCTTATTTTACAGGCTCTCTGTACTTCATATCCGTGAGATAGATCTCAAAGGTATTCTCTTCGGTGTTGTTGTAGATAACGTAGGCCCCGGGGTGATACCCTACCTGCTGCACCTGCGGCGCCTGCTTTACCGGCTGCATGTCCTTTCGGTTCGGATCAAGGCTCTGCAGGTAAGCCAAGGTTAGCATCGGCTCGTAAAAAATGATTTTGTTGTTATTCGCGCCGTAGATGAATGTCTTGGTGAAGACCTCCCCGTTTAGCTCCGGCGAGCTTCCGTCCATCCAATGCACTCCCATGTTAGGCACCACCTCCATACCGGACACATAACCGGCAGGGATGTACTTTTCCTCAAACTCCGGGGTATGCCCCTGCGGCCCCGGCACAACAGCTTCTCGCTCGGCTACGGGCACCGTATAGAAATGCACATCGAAGTGCGGCAGCACATACTCCATCGGCGGGTGGCCCTGCGGGTTCCAGTCCAGCATCACGTGGTTGTAAGGCGGCAGCTCCACCCCTTCCGGCAAGCCCAGCGTGTACACCGTCATCTCGTTTGGCAGTGACGGCACAACGTCTTTAGACATGCTCACGCCAATCTCCACCGGCTTTCTGTCCGGTGTTACCTTTACCCAGGCCCTTACAGCGCCCTCACCGATAAACGTTTCAGGGCCGTACAGAACGGTTGTCTCCTTGTCATCGTCTTTATCACAGCCGGTCAGCAGCAGCGACAGCCCCAGCAGTACTGCGCCCAACAGCCCGTTGGCCCTTAGTATATTTTTCATTCTTTCAACCTTATGGATTCGCCTTAAATTAGTAAAGTCCAAAATTACGTAATTAAATTTTAAATCAACAACCTGTTGCTGTACTTCTTGTGTTACCGCCGACACGAATAATCAATACTTTTACCTGTCAAAGAAGCGCATTAACTTCAAATAATGTAAACGACAACCACCGTAAGGGTTACTTTTCAGGAGGAATCGTATAAATAAGTACAAAATCAATTTGAATACGATTATGAAAAAGTATTGGAAATTAGCCGTGGCTGCCTTCGCATTCTTCGCGTTCACAGCCTGTAGCAACGAAGAAAATACAACCACTGAATCAGAGACCATCGATACAACAGAGGAATTGGAATCTGACATGGAAACTGACCTGGGCATGGAGGCTGATACCGCCACGATGATGGAGGACACCACTACCATGGACATACAGGAGGAACAACCGCCTATTGAGTAACAGAAGTATAACTATTTATAAACGGAAGGTCTCTGCCCAAAAGGCGGAGACCTTTTTCATTTTATAGTACAAAAGTGCACTGCAGCCCCAGAAAAAGGGGATCAGGGTGTGCGGATGTGCGGGAAACCTTTTAACTTTAGGAATGGAAAATACAACGCTGACACACGATGGCGTAACGATAAAACTGATCGAAGAGCAGGAGCAACTGCTGGAAACCCTGGCCACACTTTCCAGGAGCCAGGAGCTTGCACTGGACCTGGAGTTCGACCAGAATCGCTTTACCTATGGTTTTAACCTCTGCCTGGTTCAAATTGCCGACGAAAACGGCACCTGCTATATTATAGACCCTTTTGCTGTTGCAGACCTGCAGCCGCTGTTCGACCTGTTTGAAGACGGTCGCATCACCAAGATTATCCATCACTCCAACAACGATATCCTGCTGCTAGATAAGCTGGGGTGCAACATTCGCGGTGTTATGGATACTGATGTAGCCGCCAAGATCCTGAACTATGAGCGCTCTTCGCTGGCAACCGTGCTAAAGGAGGAGTTTGACATGGAGATCGATAAATCGCAGCAGTCCAGCAACTGGAACAAGCGCCCGCTCACGGAGGCGCAGCTGAAGTACGCTGCCATCGACGTTATTTACCTGCACCGCATCAAGGCAAAACTGGTGCAGGAGATTGCTGACCTTGGCCGCCTGCACTGGCTGCAGGAGGAGAACCAGCTGTTGGAGGCGCTTACCTATTCGGAACCGGAGAACCCGCACCTAAAGCTGAAAAACGCTTTCAGGCTCAACTTCTATCAGCAGCACATTCTAAAGCACCTGTTCGCCTTTCGGGACCAGATGGCCATGCAGTTTAACAAGCCCGCCTCCTACGTTATTTCTAACGAGGCGCTTGTGGAGCTGGCCAGCACGTCTAACGTGGACGTGCACGAGTGGCTAAACCACACGAAGGGCATCCACGGGGGGCTTAAGCGCTCCCGCAACGAGAAGCTGCTGGTAGACGCGCTGTCGGAGGCCAGGCAAAGCGCCAAGGACAACAACATCAGCCACGACTTCCCGAGCAACCGCTGGCCGCGCCCAGTGCGCACCCCGGAAACGGAGCAGCGCCGGGAAGAGCTCGTGCAGGTGCAGAAACAGATTATGGCGAACTATGGTGAGTTTGCCTCCAGGCTGATTATCAACCAAAGCCTTATCAACGACTACAGTTATACTGGCGAACTTCGCTGCACCAAGGAATATGCAACGCAGATTGTTTTAAGTACAGCCTCGGAGCTGGGCATCAGTTTGCCCACACCTGTTTCTAAGAATAACAGCAGCAAAAATTAACATTAAAGCTGAACCTCAATCCAATTAAATACTAGTATGAGCGAATTTAGAATGGAGCATGACTTTTTGGGAGAGATGGAAATCCCCAATGAGCTCTATTACGGTATTCAGACGGCGCGCGCCTTAGACAACTTCTACATCACCGGCATTCCTATCTCAAAGGAGCCTCTCTTTATACAGGCCTTCGGCTACGTTAAAAAAGCCGCCGCCATGGCTAACCGCGACTGCGGTGTGTTGAAAGCGGAGGTAGCCGACGCCATCTGCCAGGCCTGTGACAAACTTATTGCCGGGGAGTACCTGGACCAGTTTGTGACCGATATGATCCAGGGCGGTGCCGGTACCTCTGTTAACATGAACGTGAACGAGGTGGTGGCAAACTTAGCACTGGAAATTCTCGGCCATCAGAAGGGCGAGTACCAGTACGTGCACCCTAACAACCATGTCAACTTCTCGCAGTCGACCAACGATGCCTACCCTACGGCCTTCCGCCTGGCCCTCTACCGTAAGATTGAAAGCTTTATAGAGAGTCTGGAGGCCCTACAACAGGCTTTCGCACGTAAAGGGGAAGAGTTTCAGACGGTGTTGAAGATGGGTCGCACGCAGCTTCAAGATGCTGTTCCGATGACGCTGGGGGCTGAGTTCCACGGATTCTCGACAACGATAAAAGAAGACATCCAGCGCCTGAATGAGGCCAAAATGCTGATCTGTGAGATTAACATGGGCGCTACGGCCATTGGCACTTCCATTAACGCCCCGGAGGGATACCCAGCGATCGTCACCAAGCACCTGCGCGACTTAACAGGCATCCCTGTTGTACTTGCGGAGGACCTGATTGAGGCAACCTGCGACACGGGTGCCTATGTACAGGTGTCAGGCGTGATGAAACGCTCCGCCGTTAAAATATCGAAGATATGCAACGACCTGCGCCTGCTTTCGTCAGGGCCGCGCACAGGTATTAACGAAATTAACCTGCCACGCATGCAGCCGGGCTCTTCCATTATGCCAGGTAAAGTTAACCCTGTTATACCGGAGGTAGTGAACCAAACTGCTTTTTATGTGATAGGCACTGACATGACCGTTACCATGGCCGCTGAAGCCGGTCAGCTCCAGCTGAACGTGATGGAGCCTGTTATTGCATACAGCCTCTTCAGCTCACTGAGCTTTATGGAGAATGCCTGCTATACCTTAACAAACAAGTGTGTGGTTGGCATTACAGCAAACGAAGAGATCTGTGCGAACATGGTGATGAACAGCGTGGGCATCATTACTGCGCTAAACCCTATCTTAGGCTACGAAGAGTCAGCCTCCATTGCCAAAGAAGCGTTAGCAACAGGTAAGTCAATTCATGATATTACCGTGCTGGAGCGCGGCAGGATTACGCAGGCGAAGTGGGACGAGGTGTTCTCGGTGGAGAACCTAATCCACCCGCGCTTCATCAACAGCTAGCCCACCCGGCCCTGAAAAAGGCAAAGGCCCCGGCGCTCTTTCGCGCCGGGGCCTTTGTGTTTGTTTCCGTTTGCTCTCTGCCACGGGCTTGTTGCTCTGGCGGCTGCTTGCTGTGCTGCTGCACGCGCCACCGCTCCTCCTTCAGGCCCTGCCTGGTGCGGGTGGTTTGGTTTCGGGATGGGTGTAAAAAGGGAGCGCCCCGCTCCGCGGCTGCGGAGGGGGCGCTCTTTGTTGGGGTTGGCGGCCACCTACTCTCCCGGGTGTGACCCCAGTACCATCGGCGCGCCCGGGCTTAACTTCTCTGTTCGGGATGGGAAGAGGTGCTCACCGGGGCCATAGCCACCATTATCTTGCGCACGGCTGTTATGCGTGCCGGATGCTTTATGACATGACTTGTGGGGGAGAAACAAAATCGAGAGCGGCGGGCCGGTGCTGCTGACCGGACGCGCTCGGGCAATTAGTACCGCTCGGCTTTGCCATTCCTGGCTTTACACCTGCGGCCTATCGACGTCATCGTCTTTGACGGCCCTTAAGGGAGATCTCATCTTGGGGCGGGTTTCGCGCTTAGATGCTTTCAGCGCTTATCCCGTCCGAGCGTAGCTACCCTGCGCTGCGGCTGGCGCCACAACAGGTCCACCAGAGGCTCGTCCAACCCGGTCCTCTCGTACTAAGGTCAGGACCCCTCAAATCTCCTACGCCCACAACAGATAGGGACCGAACTGTCTCACGACGTTCTGAACCCAGCTCGCGTGCCACTTTAATCGGCGAACAGCCGAACCCTTGGGACCTTCTCCAGCCCCAGGACGTGACGAGCCGACATCGAGGTGCCAAACCTCCCCGTCGATATGAGCTCTTGGGGGAGATCAGCCTGTTATCCCCAGAGTACCTTTTATCCTTTGAGCGATGGCCCTTCCATGCGGAACCACCGGATCACTATATCCGCCTTTCGGCCCTGCTCGGCTTGTGGGCCTCACAGTCAAGCGCCCTTATGCTATTGCGCTCTGCGCACGGTTACCAAGCGTGCTGAGGGCACCTTTGAAAGCCTCCGTTACTGTTTTGGAGGCGACCACCCCAGTCAAACTACCCACCAAGCACTGTCCCCTGTCTTACAAGGTTAGGCGCCAAGCAACTCAAGGGTTGTATTTCAAGGACGGCTCCACGACGCCTGGCGACGCCGCTTCAAAGCCTCCAACCTATCCTACACATGAGTTACCCAGCGTCAATGCTAAGCTATAGTAAAGGTTCATGGGGTCTTTCCGTCCCGTTGCGGGTACTCGGCATCTTCACCGAGACTACAATTTCACCGAGCTCACGGCTGAGACAGCGCCCAGATCGTTACACCATTCGTGCAGGTCGGAACTTACCCGACAAGGAATTTCGCTACCTTAGGACCGTTATAGTTACGGCCGCCGTTTACCGGGGCTTCGATTCAGAGCTTCGCCTTACGGCTAACCCCCCCTCTTAACCTTCCGGCACCGGGCAGGTGTCAGGCCTTATACTTCATCTCTCGATTTCGCAAAGCCATGTGTTTTTGTTAAACAGTCGCCTGGGCCTTTTCACTGCGGCTTCTGCTATTGCTAGCAGGAAGCGCCCCTTCTCCCGAAGTTACAGGGCCATTTTGCCGAGTTCCTTGGCCGTGATTCACTCGAGCACCTTAGGATTCTCTCCTCGACCACCTGTGTCGGTTTGCGGTACGGGCGGCAAGCCATTTAAACGCTTAGCGGGTTTTCTAGGGAGCCTGATTAGGGACGATCTCCTTGGCCGGGGCCGCGGAGTACTTTCGGGTTTCAGCTAGGTCGGCGTACTTCACAACCGTCCTACTACCTACGCCCTTAAACGCGCTATTCCGTCAGCGCGCCGTCCTTTCACTTCTCCGTCACCGCATCGCTATGACGTGCCGGTACTGGAATATTAACCAGTTGTCCATCGACCTGCGCTTTCGCCTCGGCCTTAGGACCCGACTAACCCTGATCCGATTAGCGTTGATCAGGAAACCTTGGTCTTTCGGTGTGCGGGTTTCTCGCCCGCATTATCGTTACTTATGCCTACATTTGCTTTTCCAAGCGCTCCAACGCCCCTTGCCGGGACGCCTTCGTCGCCCTTGGAATGCTCCCCTACCAGTGTATAAATACAATCCGCAGCTTCGGTGCTGTGCTTGATGCCCGATTATTATCGATGCCCTGTCGCTCGACCAGTGAGCTGTTACGCACTCTTTAAAGGAATGGCTGCTTCCAAGCCAACCTCCTGGCTGTCTAGGCAACTGGACCCCCTTTGTTCAACTTAGCGCAGACTTTGGGACCTTAGCTGGCGGTCTGGGTTCTTTCCCTCTCGGCCTGGGACCTTAGCACCCCAGGCCTCACTGCCGTGTATATCAAATGGCATTCGGAGTTCGTCAGGATTCGGTAGGATGTGACTCCCCCTAGTCCTATCGGTAGCTCTACCTCCATATGACTCCACCACGACGCTGCCCCTAAAGGCATTTCGGGGAGTACGAGCTATTTCTCAGTTTGATTGGCCTTTCACCCCTACCCACAGGTCATCCAAATACTTTTCAACGTAAACTGGTTCGGACCTCCAACTGGTTTTACCCAGCCTTCATCCTGCCCATGGGTAGATCACAAAGTTTCGCGTCTACCCCCCCTGACTGCGCGCCCTGTTCAGACTCGCTTTCGCTGCGGCTCCGTGCTTTCAAACACTTAACCTCGCCAGGGAGGAGTAACTCGTAGGCTCATTATGCAAAAGGCACGCCGTCACCACACGAAGTGGCTCCGACCGCTTGTAAGCGCACGGTTTCAGGATCTGTTTCACCCCGTTATTCACGGTGCTTTTCACCTTTCCCTCACGGTACTGGTTCACTATCGGTCTCTCAGGAGTATTTAGCCTTACCGGATGGTGCCGGTGGATTCAGGCGGGATTTCTCCGGTCCCGCCCTACTCAGGATACCACTAGGGCCAAGCAGCTTACGCACACGGGACTATCACCCCCTATGGTCAGGCTTCCCAGCCTGTTATGCTTCAATACTTGGTCCCACGACGTGGTCCTACAACCCCAGGGCTGCCGTAACAGCACTGGTTTGGGCTAATCCGCGTTCGCTCGCCACTACTTGCGGAATCACTGTTGTTTTCTCTTCCTCCGGGTACTTAGATGTTTCAGTTCCCCGGGTTCGCCCCCCGTAGGGTAGTGTATCTTCAATACACTGGGTTGCCCCATTCGGAAATCTTCGGATCAACTCGTATGTGCCGATCCCCGAAGCTTATCGCAGCTTGTCGCGTCCTTCATCGCCTCTGAGAGCCTAGGCATCCCCCGTGCGCCCTTCTCTGCGTCTTCGGCCGGCCCCACAAGCGTGGGCCGGCCCGCCTCTCTCGCACTAGGGCCCTATCGCTAGGGCCTAGTCTATTTCTTTTGTCTCTCTCCCATCATGTCAAAGAACGTGTTCCAGTTCTAGGTAGCGGCCGCAGCCCTACTTTCCCTGAATCTGAAGCAAGAACCTGTCGTTCCTGCCTTGTGTTTACTCTCGGTGTGGAGAATAACGGAGTCGAACCGTTGACCTCCTGCGTGCAAAGCAGGCGCTCTAGCCAGCTGAGCTAATCCCCCAGGTAATTCGCGGTGGGCCTGCGTGGACTCGAACCACGGACCTCTACATTATCAGTGTAGCGCTCTAACCACCTGAGCTACAAGCCCGCTTCTCTGGCCGGGCCTGGCCGCCCGAGTAAGTGAGTTTTGAGCAATTGCCGAGACAGACGTTAACGTAAGCCTTAGGGGAGCCGAGGGCCGTCCCTAGAAAGGAGGTGATCCAGCCGCACCTTCCGGTACGGCTACCTTGTTACGACTTAGCCCCAGTTACCAGTTTTACCCTAGACGGCTCCTTTGAGGTCACCGGCTTCAGGTCTCCCTGACTTCCATGGCTTGACGGGCGGTGTGTACAAGGCCCGGGAACGTATTCACCGCGTCGTTGCTGATACGCGATTACTAGCGATTCCGGCTTCACGGAGTCGAGTTGCAGACTCCGATCCGAACTGAGACCGGCTTTTTGAGATTGGCGCCCCATCGCTGGGTGGCAACCCTCTGTACCGGCCATTGTAGCACGTGTGTAGCCCTAGGCGTAAGGGCCATGATGACCTGACGTCGTCCCCGCCTTCCTCGCTCCTTGCGGAGGCAGTCTCTCCAGAGTCCCCACCATGATGTGCTGGCAACTGAAGATAGGGGTTGCGCTCGTTGCGGGACTTAACCCAACACCTCACGGCACGAGCTGACGACGGCCATGCAGCACCTTGCTTTGTGCCCCGAAGGGAGGCTCCATCTCTGGAGCGGTCACGCGCATTCTAGCCTAGGTAAGGTTCCTCGCGTATCATCGAATTAAACCACATGCTCCACCGCTTGTGCGGGCCCCCGTCAATTCCTTTGAGTTTCACCCTTGCGGGCGTACTCCCCAGGTGGATGACTTAACGCTTTCGCTTGGACGCTGACAGTGTATCGCCAACATCGAGTCATCATCGTTTACGGCGTGGACTACCAGGGTATCTAATCCTGTTCGCTCCCCACGCTTTCGTGCCTCAGCGTCAGTTTCGGCCCAGCGAGCTGCCTACGCAATCGGGGTTCTTGGCGGTATCTAAGCATTTCACCGCTACACCGCCAGTTCCGCCCGCCTCGACCGAACTCAAGCCCGCCAGTATCAACGGCAGTTCCACGGTTGAGCCGTGGGATTTCACCGCTGACTTAACGGGCCGCCTACGCACCCTTTAAACCCAATAAATCCGGACAACGCTTGCACCCTCCGTATTACCGCGGCTGCTGGCACGGAGTTAGCCGGTGCTTATTCGCATGGTACCGTCAGTTACCCCCGCAGGGGCGTTTTCTTCCCATACAAAAGCAGTTTACAACCCAGAAGGCCTTCTTCCTGCACGCGGCATGGCTGGGTCAGCCTCTCGGCCATTGCCCAATATTCCCTACTGCTGCCTCCCGTAGGAGTCTGGTCCGTGTCTCAGTACCAGTGTGGGGGACCATCCTCTCAGAACCCCTAGCCATCGTAGCCATGGTGGGCCGTTACCCCGCCATCTAGCTAATGGCACGCATGCCCATCTTCCACCGCCGAAGCTTTTACCACGGTCGGATGCCCTCTCGTGGTCACATGCGGTATTAATCCGGATTTCTCCGGGCTATCCCCCTGTGGAAGGTAGGTTGCATACGCGTTACGCACCCGTGCGCCACTAACCAGGTCCCCGAAGGAACCTGATCCGTTCGACTTGCATGTATTAGGCCTGCCGCTAGCGTTCATCCTGAGCCAGGATCAAACTCTCCATTGTAAGAATATGCTTCCTGCGGCATAAAACCGCAAAATGTGTCTGTCCGACCCCGGCTCCCCTTGTGTCTGGCCCCCGAGGGGGCCGCAAGGTCTTACCTTAATTTCTGTCTCAAGCAATCTCTCAAAGAACTTTCCGAGAACCTTCCGTCCTCGCTTGCCGTCCTGCGACGTTATCTTCTTTCTTTTTCCCTTTCCCCTTCAGAGCCGTTCGCTCCGTGGCGGGGTGCAAAGGTAGCGGCTTTATTTCGAACCGCAAAACTTTTTTTGAACTTTATTTTCCCGGCCTCCGTGGCGCGGCTCGCGTTGGAAGCGGCTGCAAAGGTAAGGGGAAACTTCCGGAAAACAAGAAAAACTTTCTTTCTTTTTTCTCTCCCCGGCCCGTCCCTCCAAAGGGGCAAGTGCCGGCGGCCGTCTCCTTCCGAGGCGGGCTGCAAAGGTAAGCAAAGCTTTCCGTTCCGCAAGGCCCCGGGCCAAGTTTTTTTTCAGTCTCTCTTTCTCCGACGGGGCCCCGAAACCGCGGCCGCAGCCTGTGTTAGCGCTCCCCCTTCTCTCCCGTCCCTGCTGAACCGGGATGCAAAAGTAGCAAACTTTCCCCGGCCCGCAAGCGCACGCCGCCAAATAAACCCGGAAAACCCGCAACAGCCTGGAGCTGAAGGGGATTATTTTCGCCCGTTCCCCGAAAGGGCCGCCCGGCGCTCGGAAAGATCCCGGCACGGCCTCCCCCCTCTCCCCCCGAAGCAAAAAAAGAGGGGCCCGCAGCTTATGCCACGGGCCCCTATACTATACTATACTATACTATACTATACTATACTATACTATACTATACTATACTATACTATACTATACTATACTATACTATACTGCCGCCTGCTTCTCCTTATTAGTGGCTGCACTGTCAGCATAGCCCTGCAGGTAACTATACCGCTCTGTCAGCTTTCCTCCCTTTGCAATGGTGGCACGCTTCAGAATACCTTCCTCATCTCCGTTAAAGAAGTGCGGGAACACATTATCTATAAGGTGCCGGCCAAAATCACGGGAAGCATTGCGCGGCAACTCACAAGGCAGGTTGTCTACGGCCATGATGGTGATGTTGTCCGGGCGAGCATAAGCCTCTTCCAGTTCTCCGGTGGTTGGGTTGTAGTCGTAAGCGGGGCTGGTAATCGTAGTAGAGCGTTTGGTTGCAGGAATAGAACCGTTCACATCGCAGGTGATATCGGCAATGGTATCTATTTTGAAGTCGGGCTGACGCGCATCTTCCTCTGTAAACAACTTCGGGGCGCGCGGGTCCCAGTAAGCGCAGGCCATCAGCAAATCAGTAACCCGGGTAAACTTGCGGAAGGTACTCTTATATAAGTGTGGGTTGGCATAGAAATCCGGCGAGTCCCATACCTCCACATCGGGGCGGGCGTTGTAGTCGCCGGAGTGCAGCTGGGCATACACAGGCTCCGTGAACTGCTTGTAGAGGAAATCGAACACACTCACTTTCCGTATCTCCATCTTGTCCAGCACTTCCATGGCTCCGCCCGCCACTCTGCCGCCACCGGTTACAGCGATCTTTATTGGCGGCAGCTTCACTTTAAAGTACTCCTCCTGCATGTCCTCCATCTCATGGCACAGGTAGGCCGGCTTGAGGTTAAACAGCTCGTGCTTCTTGCCATAGGTCAGGATGCCGTTGTAAGCGCCAACAATACCTGCGTAACGGCCAAAGGCCACCACGCGCTGTCCGTCAGTGGTCTTCAGCAGCTCATAGTCTATCAGTGTGATGTTTTTGTCCAGGACGGCCCGCAGCAGCTTGGCGTTCTGCGGCTGCTCCTTTATTGTGTGGGAAAAGAACAGGTAGGTCTTGTCCGGGATGAGCTGCTCCGTCGGCACTTCCTTCACCCCCATCAGCACATCGCAATCGCGCAGGTCCTCCTGCAGCGGAATCTGCAGCTCGCAGTACTCTTCGTCTGTAAAACAGCGGATATCGCTCGGCTGCACCGCAATCTCCATTTCCGGAAACTCCTGCAGCGCCTCCTGGCACTTTTTAGGCGTCAAGGGCACCCGTTTATCCACAGGAACTTTACCCTCTTTTATGATGCCGATCTTTAGTTTGCGCATAGGTTTATCTCCTTGAATTGTTAGCGTGATTTGAGTGTTAAGCTGATAAACGAAACCAGCCAATGGCGCTTAAACTTCAAGCGGTTAGGTTTACACCCCTTATAGCCGAGCGCCCCGGAACTATTTAGCTTTCATGCTTCAATATAATAAACTATTACTACTTTTGTAAAAAGAGTCGGGAATAGGTCAAAAGCCCGTTCCCGAAGGAGTTGAATACCCAAAATCCCAGACTAATATACCACCGTTATGATTTTTAAAACCAAACCTGCGGATGTATTTAAGGAGCGCCACAACGGCCCCGACAAAGAGCAGATGCAGGACATGCTACGCACGATTGGCGTAGAAACGCTGGACCAACTGATCGAGGAAACTGTACCGGCCGCTATCCGCCTCAAGAAGCCGCTTAACCTGCCTGCAGCTCTCTCTGAGAAAGACTTCCTGAACAAGTTCTCTCAGATCGCCAAGCAGAACAAAGTATATAAGTCGTACATCGGCCTTGGCTACAACGACACCATTATGCCACCGGTTATACTTCGTAACATTATGGAGAACCCGGGCTGGTATACTGCCTACACCCCTTACCAGGCGGAGATTGCCCAGGGCCGACTGGAGGCGCTGATCAACTACCAGACCATGGTGATGGACCTGACCGGCATGGAGATCGCCAACGCGTCGCTGCTGGACGAGGGAACTGCCGCAGCGGAGGCCATGGCCATGTTCTTCTCGCAGCGCAAAGGCACCCGCAAAAACGCCACGCGCTTCTTTGTATCCAACCAGGTGCTGCCACAGACCATTGATATCCTGCTGACCCGAGCCACACCGCTGGATATAGAGCTGGTGATAGGAGACCACCGGGAGGCGAACCTGCAAGACGAAACACTTTTTGGCGCTATTGTGCAGTATCCGGCTGCCGACGGTGCCATTTTTGATTATACAGACTTCATCTCTAAAGCGCATGAGCAGGGAATGATGGTAGCCGTTGCTGCCGACATTCTTTCTCTGACGCTGCTGACACCTCCGGGTGAGATGGGTGCGGATGCCGTGGTAGGAACTACGCAGCGTTTTGGCGTACCGATGGGCTTTGGCGGTCCGCACGCGGGTTATTTTGCTACGCGCGATGCCTTTAAGCGTGTGATCCCGGGCCGTATTATCGGTGTATCGGTGGATGCGGCAGGCAACAAGGCGTACCGCATGGCCCTGCAGACGCGCGAGCAGCACATCCGCCGCGAGAAAGCAACGTCTAACATCTGTACTGCCCAGGTACTGCTGGCCGTTATCGCTGGTATGTACGCCGTTTACCACGGCCCTCGCCGCCTGAAGTACATCGGCCTGAACACGCATGCACTGGCGCAGCAGCTGGAGAACGGCCTGAAAGCGCTGGGCTTTGCGCAGCAAAACGAGCAGTACTTCGATACGCTGAAAGTAGTAGTAGAGAGCGCCGACATGCAGCAGGCGATCCGCAAGGAGGCTGAGGCAGCCGGCATTAACTTCCGCTACTTCGACAGCACCAACATCGGTATCTCCATCAACCAAAATACCGACCTGCAGGACGTGAAAGCTATACTTGCCGTTTTCGCGAAAGTGGCCGGTAAATCTGCGGATGTGCTGAACATCGACACCCTTCCGGAAGACACAGACGTAACCTGGGCCGATAGCCTGATTCGCAAGAGCGCGTACATGGAGCAGGAAGTGTTTAACAGACACCACTCGGAGCACGAGATCCTGCGCTACATGAAGCACCTGGAGAACAAGGATATCTCTTTGGTTCACTCTATGATCTCCCTGGGCTCCTGCACCATGAAACTGAACGCGACGGCCGAGATGATCCCGGTGACCTGGCCTGAGATTGGGCAGCTGCACCCGTTTGCCCCAGCCGACCAGACGCAGGGCTACAAGCAGATCTTCACTGACCTGGAGGCCTGGCTGTGCGAGATAACTGGTTTTGACGGTGTATCGCTGCAGCCAAACTCTGGCGCACAAGGCGAGTACGCTGGCCTGATGGTGATCCGCGCGTACCACGAGTCTCGCGGCGAAGGACACAGAAACATTTCCCTGATCCCGTCTTCTGCACACGGCACAAACCCGGCTTCTGCGGTTATGGCCGGCATGAAAGTGGTTATCGTGAAGTGCGATGAGAAAGGCAACATCGACGTGGCAGACCTGCGCGCGAAAGCAGAGCAGTATAAAAATGAGCTGTCCTGCCTGATGGTGACCTACCCGTCTACCCACGGGGTGTATGAGGAAAGCATCATCGAGATCTGCCAGATCATACACGATAACGGCGGGCGCGTGTACATGGACGGCGCAAACATGAACGCACAGGTTGGCCTGACTTCTCCGGCTACCATCGGTGCCGATGTTTGCCACCTGAACTTACACAAGACCTTCTGCATCCCTCACGGCGGCGGCGGACCTGGCGTTGGCCCTATCGGTGTGGTAGCGGACCTGGTGCCGTTCCTGCCAGGCCATGCCGTTGTAAAAACCGGTGGCGACACGGCGATTCACGCAGTTTCTGCGGCCCCTTGGGGTTCTGCCTCTATCCTGCCGATCTCGTACGCGTACATCGCCATGATGGGCGGCGAAGGTTTGACAGAGGCCACAAAAGTAGCCATCCTGAACGCCAACTATATTAAGGCGCGCCTGGAGAAACACTACCCGGTGCTGTACGTGGGCAAGAACGGCCGTTGCGCACACGAGATGATTCTCGACTGCCGTGAGTTCAAAAAAGCAGGCGTTGAGGTAGAGGATATCGCCAAGCGTTTGATGGACTACGGCTTCCACGCACCGACGGTATCGTTCCCGGTGGCCGGCACGCTGATGGTAGAGCCGACAGAATCGGAGGCACAGGAAGAGTTGGATAGATTCTGCGATGTGATGATCTCCATCCGTGAAGAGATTCGCGAGGTGGAAGAAGGCAAAGCCGACCAGAAGAACAACGTGCTGAAGAATGCGCCGCACACTGCCAGAGTGGTGATGGTAGAGAACTGGGATCGCCCTTACTCGCGCGAGAAAGCCGTGTTCCCGATGCCTTACCTGCGCGACAGCAAAGTATGGCCTACCGTGAGCCGCATCGACAGCGCCTACGGCGACCGCAACCTGGTTTGCTCTTGCGCACCGATTGAGGCATACAACGAGAATAACAACGAAATGGTAGCAGTAGGATAAGCTGCTGCTTACGTTCATACCAAAAAGCCTGGCCCCTCGGTCAGGCTTTTTGCTTTTTATCCCTGTTCGCTGGCGCTATGGCACGGCAAAACTGATTTTGAATCCAAGTAGTGCGATTGCCCCGTATACATGTATAGATGAAAATATTTACAACCAGACGAGAAAAGACTATGAAACGAACAACCGCATCTATACACCTGCTGCTGGGGCTGTGCTTTCTGCTGCTGGCAGGCTGTGCCCCCTCTGTACAGGTAGCCACAGACTATGACCGATCGGCTAACTTCGGCCAGTTCCAGACCTTCAGCTTCTTTCAGGACCGACCGTCGGAACCGCGCGATGCCGCCGTTAACTTTGATACTTCGCTGGACCTGTACCTGCGCAACGCCATTCGCCAGTCGCTGGGCAACCAGGGCCTGCGCTTCGACACTACCAACCCGGATTTGAAAGTGGCCTACGACGTAACCGTGAACACCGAAACGGAGGTGAACACCAACTATGCCTACGCTCCGGGCTTTGGCTACGGCTACAGCTACTGGTACGGCTACCGCTACAACTATGGCTTTAACCGCTTCCCTACCACTTACCGCACCGTAAACCAATACAAAGAGGGAACCGTGGTGGTGGACCTGATCAACCCGGACACCAACGAGCTTGTGTGGCGCGGCGTCGGCGAAGCGGCCGTGGACATGTCGGGCGGCATTGAGCAGGAGAAGATCAACACCATCGTCTCAAACATTCTGCAGAAATACCCGCCCAACAGGCAACAGTAAAGACGCTAGTATTACAGGAGCCACTGTCACAGTGGCTCCTTTTTTATGAGCGGCACCTGCCGGTGGTGCTCCCTCTCCAGCGCAGCTACATCAATCAGCTAAGCCAAAGCAGAATTACCGGCAGGCCCCGGAAGCTTAAGAAAGCCGGCGCCGAGCCTTTGCAATACTTCATCCGTATACCTCGTTACAGCAATAAAATGAACAGTAGAATGAAAGTAAGCCACCTGTATACGATTCTGCTCCTGTTATTCACGCTAGCCGGCTGTGCCCGAATCGCGCCAGAGACATCGTACTCCTACATCCCCAACGTTAACTTCCGGGAATACTCCTCTTTTGACTGGTACAAGGCAGAGGTGCCCAAGCCTATAGCCGGCGGGGCAGGCACACAGTTCAACCTGCTGCTGGACCAGAACATAAAGGAGGCCATCGCCAGTGAGTTGGTGAAGGAGGGCGTCAGGCCAGAGCTAGACGACCCTGACATTGTAGTGGCCTACGACATAGCTGTTGATACCAGCCTGGTAGAAAACGCCGGCTACTCTTTCCCGAGCAGCATGGGCTACGGCTACAGCTATTGGTACGGCTACCGCCACCGCTACTCTCCGGAAGGCATGCCCAACTTCCGGCCGATACAGGCCTACCCGCCGGGCACAGTGGTCGTGGATATCATTAACCCCCGCACCAATCAGCTGCTTTGGCGCGGCGCCGCTTTTGCAAACTTCGACCCCACGTCTCTGGAGCTGGACGAGGAGCGGATAAGCCTTGTTGTGGCGGAGATTATGTCGCAGTTCCCTCCTACGCCGGATATTACGCGCTAAGCAACACGCTACAAGGCATACTTCAGGCGAATGCCCCCGTAGTAATTGCGGGCCGGGGCAGGCTGAAAGTAGCGGCCTCCAAAAGCGTTCAGATCATTGCCGAGGCTGTACTTCTCATCCGTCAGGTTGTCTACGCCGCCGAACACCTCCAGCCCAAGGCTGTTCCCCAACTGCCGCTTTAGCCCCAGCCTTGCTCCGGCTACTACATGGCTGTCAGCGTACACCGTGTTCGCATCGTTTAGCGGGATGTCGTCCACGTAGTTTGCCGTCAGGTTGAGGTACGCGCCGAAACGGGTGCTCAGGTCGAGGCCTGCCGTAGCGGCGTGCGGGGCTACACCGGTCAGTTCGTTTCCGGACAGGTCTGTTTCGCCTTGCTGGTACTCATCAAAACGGAAATGGCTGTAGGTGTAGCTGCCCCATACTTTCAGCAGGCTCAGGGGCTGTGCCGGCTCATCCAGCAAAGTATAGCCTATACTTGTCTCAACGCCCTTCTGATCTGTGCTGCCCACGTTGCGGAACACCGCCACACTCGACACATCCTGCCGACTCACAATTGTTTCCTTCAGCCTAAAGTAGAAGCCGACCACATCAAAGCTCAACTTATCCGCCAGCATAAAACCGCGCACGCCTGCTTCATAGTTCGTGCCCTTCTCCGCCTCCAGGCCCTCGTTCAGCTGCCCGTCAGAAGTAAGAATCTCTTCTTCGGTGGGCGGTGAGAAGCCGGAACTGACGCTGGCATGCACGGTCACCTGGTCGCTCAGCTGCTTCAGCAGGGCCACGCGCGGCGAAAGTACGGCCTCAAAGTCCTTTTTATACTTGTAGTCTCCGCTGCTTGCCTGCTGCAGGCGCGTAATATCATACCGGGTGTCATTCAGGCTCAGGGCAGCAGTGGCAATAAAACCGGCAGGCAGCTCAAACTCGGCCTGGGCAAACACAAAGCCCGCCTTGGCTATCACCTCATCATCGGTGCGGAGGCCACCGGGGGTGCCAGCGTTGTTATCATAGGTGCGCGCCGCCTCAAAGCCGCGCTGAAACTCGCCGCCTGCTGTAAAAGTGGCGCCTACACTTCCCAGTTGCGCATCGTAGGCAAAGCTGGTGCGCCCGCCAAACTCCTGACTGGTGTTGCGCTCATAGTCTGTGTTGAAGGGGTTGTCCTTAAACTTGTGCAGCCCGTAGAGGGCGGTAGTGTTTCTGAAACGCTCATTAAAGCGGTATTCCTGCTTCAGCCCCACGTTTACCCCTTCCAGGTCAAGCGAAGCGTTTTGTGCCTCGCTCCCGAACTGCCCCCCGCGCGCCTGCCGCGGGTCCTGTTCGTACTGCTCCAACGTTAAACCGCCCGGCAGCTCATAGTATAGATTTGAGTAAAGGAGGTTGGCAGAGACGGTGCGCTTCTCAGACGGCCTGAACTCAGAGGAAAGCAACAGCACATCGCGGTCTATGGCCGACTGGGCCCGGTAGCCGTCGTACCGCTGCCGCGTGTACTGCACCAGCAGGCTGCTTTTTTCCGCCCCCACTCCTGCAGTGGCGGTGTAGCGCCTAAAGCCATACGAGCCCACTGTCGTGCCCACTTCCAAGGCTTTCTCTCCGGGCAGGGGGCGGCGCGGCTCCAGCAACACGGTACCTCCTGTGCCTGCACCATAGATACTGGCCGTTGGCCCTTTGAGAACTTCGACCCTGCCGATGTTGGCCGCGTCGAGCAGGTTCAGCGCTGTCGTGCCGTTGGCCTCCGTAAAGGGAATGCCGTTGTAGTATACTTTCACGTTTCGGACACCGTAGGGGGAGCGCAGGGTGCTTCCGCGGATGGAGAGCCGGTAGCTGGCGGGGGCGCGCTCCTCCATCCGCACGCCGGGCACCGTGTTCACGGCCCGCACGATGGAGCTTTCATCAAACCGCTCGATCACCTCCCGCTCAATCAGGCTCACGGCCCCGGCTGTTTGCAGCAGCGGGCGGTTTGTTTCGTAGCCGGTAATTACCACCTCCTGCAGGCTGGCAGCATCCGGCGCCAGCAGCACCCGCAGTTCCCGGCCTGCCGGCGGGTTCGCCACCGCCTCCGTTTTGTAACCCAGGTAGCTAAAGACGATGCGCTTGGGAGCTGCTGCGGTAGCAAGGCTGAAGTAGCCGCTCCCGTTACTGATGCCTTGCTCCCCCGTGCTGGCGGTAACGGTAACTCCCTCCAGCGGCTGCTCAGAGGCGGCATCCAGCACATAGCCGGTAAACAGCTCCTGGGCCTGCAGCACCTGCGGCATCAAAAACAGAAACAGTAAAAGTACGGGGGTGTAGTAGCGTAATGGTAAGCTCATAGTAGTGGAGTATCAACAACACAAAACGGGGAAACGCGTGCAGGGTTTGCACCAGAACGTGTGGATAAGTATCGCCTCGCAACAAATAGCACCTGTCGCCGGTAAAAACAAGGGACTTATACTTTGCAGCCCCGCCTGCACCTATCACACAAGATACGCTATGAAAACGAAATTTTCCGCATTCGCCATTGGCCTGGCCATGACTGCCTCGGCCGCTCTGGGGCAGGACACCAAGCCGCCGATCAGCGCCTCCATGGAGGGGCACATCTTTAAACCAGCCAAAGTGCCTGCCACCGATGAGCGCATACGCCGGTTAAAAGTACCCGCCGGCTTTACCGTGACCAAGTTTGCTGACAACCTGAACAAGCCCCGCATGCTGGCGGTGCACACCAACGGCAACGTGTACGTAACAGACCGCGACAAAGGCACCGTGACCCTGCTCCGCGACACCAACAACGACGGCAAGGCCGACCAGCAGCAGGTAGTAGCCACCAAAGAGGGTATGCACGGCATCGCCCTGCGCGATAACAAGGCCTACCTGGTGACGGTGAACGAGGTGTATACCGCAGATATCAACAAAGACGGCACCCTGGGGCAGCTAAAGGTCATCGCGGACAAGCTTCCGGATGGCGGCCAGCACGCTAACCGCACCTTGGCTTTCGGCCCGGACGGGATGCTGTACGTATCGGTGGGGAGTACCTGCAACGCCTGCGAGGAGACCAGCAAAGAAAGCGCCACGCTGCTGCAGATGAAGCCGGACGGCTCCGGACGCCGCGTTTACGCCACCGGCCTGCGCAACACCATCGGGTTTGACTGGCACCCACAGACGAAAGAGCTCTACGGCTTCGACCACGGCATAGACTGGCTCGGCGACACCACCCAGCAGGAAGAGCTGAACAAACTGGTAGAGGGCGGCAACTATGGCTGGCCTTACGTGTTCGAGAACGGCCGCCCTAACCTGGCCGATGAACCGCCGAAAGGCATGAGTTGGGAAGCGTATGCCAGGAAAACAATGTTCCCGGAGATGACCTACACCGCCCACAGCGCCCCACTGGACATGATCTTCTACAACGGCTCGCAGTTTCCGCAGGAGTACCAAGGGGATGCGATTGTTACGCTGCACGGCTCTTGGAACCGCAGCGAGCCCGTGGGATATAAAGTCGTGCGCCTGCACTTCGAAAACGGCAAGCCCAAACAGTTCGAGGACCTGGTTACCGGTTTCCTGGTGAACAACAACAGGGAGCAGTTTGGGCGTGTAGTAGGCCTGGCAACGCATACAGACGGCTCTTTGCTCTTTACCGATGATGACAACGGCGTGATCTACCGCCTGGCCTACACCGGCAACAAAAAGTAGCACCCGGTACAAGTATAAAACAGCGGCGCCGGCAGAATACACTGCCGGCGCCGCTGTTTTATACTTGGCTCTTCTCCTGCTAAGCAAAAAGGCTCAGCAGAAACTGCAGAGCCTTTCCAAACTATGAAAGCTAATGATATTTTAAAATCAGTTTTTCTTGATGGTGAACTCGGTGCGGCGGTTCATCTGGTGCTCCGCCTCAGAGCACTCCACTCCGGTGGCGCAGCGGTTAACCAGGCGTGTCTTGCCATAGCCTTTTGCTGTCAGGCGGCTACTGTCGATGCCTTTAGACACCAGGTAGTCTACCGCAGCCTGCGCTCTTCTCTCCGAGAGCAGCTGGTTGTACTGTGCACTTTCGCGGCTATCGGTATGGGCGCTTAGCTCAATCTCCACCCGCGGGTTGTTTTTCAGCAGTGTCACCATCTTGTCCAGCTCCTTGGCTGCGTCCGGCCGAATCTCCCACTTATCCAGGTCATAGTAGATGTTATCCAGCACAATGGCCTTCTCTACCTCGTTCTTATCGAAAATAAGAGCTACCTGCATCGTATCCGGGGCAGAGGCTGGCACGGCTACATCGGTTCCCATTTTCAGGTACCCTATCTTAGAGCCTGAGAACGCATACGTATTGCCGGTGCGGGCCTCCATGTAATGTTTCGCCTCCTTATCTGTAATAACCACGGTAGAATCTTTTGAGTTCTTCCTGGCCACCAGAATTCTTGTCTCCGGCAGCGGCTCCTGCACAGTGCGCTTCTTGTCGTTCTGGAAACGGCCCAGTGTTGTAATAGCCAGCACTACCGGCTTCTGCAGCACGGTAAAGGCATATATATCCTCTGTGCCATTCTGAGAATCGCGGTTAGAAGACAGCAGTCCCCGCTCCCCGGGCTCCGTAAACATGATGCCGTAGTCGTTCTGCGGAGAGTTGATCGGGTAGCCCAGGTTGCGCACGGCGCGCCAGTTGCCCTGCTCGCCTTCGGCAGAGAAAATATCCATACCACCCATGCCTGTGTGGCTATCCGATGCAAAGTACAGCTTACCTGCTGCATCCACGTATGGGAAGCTTTCGCGGCCGCTGGTGTTCACCACAGGTCCGGCGTTTACAGGCTCTCCCCATGTGCCGTCTGCCTGGCGGGTGCTGTAGAAAATATCGGTATCGCCCAGGCTCCCCGGCATATCGGAGGCAAAGTACAGCACCTGCCCGTCCGGGGAAACGGCCGGATGCCCTACGGAGTACTCCTCTACCTTGTTGTAGGAGAACGGCTGCACATTGCTCCAGCTCCCCCCCTGTTTCTCGGCAGTGTAAATCTCCAGGCGGTTTACGTAGTTTGGCTTCTCCTGCTTCTCCACCCAGCTGGTGGGGTCGATGTTGGTGTTGCCTAGTGCAGGCACCATTTGGGTGCGGGTAAAGTACAGCTTCTGCCCGTCTTGGGCTGTAGAGGCCGTGGCGTTGTGAAAGTCGGTGTTAACCACCTCCTGCAGCGCCTCTGGCCTGCCCCACTCGCCCTGTGCATTCTGCTGCGCCATAAACAGCTGCAGGTACGGGCGGCCGGTCCATCCGAAGATCTTCGCCTCCTTATCGCCCTTGTTAACGCCTCTGTCTGAAGTGAAGATGACGCCATTGTTTCCGTACTGCACCGGGCTGAAATCAGAGAAACCGGCGTTGTTCAGGCTGGTCAGGGGCTTCACCTCGGCCACGGCGGGCTGGTTCATCCAGCGGAGGGCCTGGTCCGTTGCCTCCATCAGCTCCTGCGCCCGCTCGGCGTGCTCCGGCATTTCCTCGCCCCACTTCATGTACTGCTCTTTGGCCTCTTTATACTTGCCGTTGCTGCGCAGCGCCTCTGCATAGTAGTAGAGGTTCATGGGTGGGCGGCCTTCCATGCGCACCACTTTCCCGTACCAGTTCTCTTCTGCCTGGCTTTGGCGCGTCATGCGGTAAGCTGTGGCAATTCGCTCGGCAGTCTCCAGCCCAGGGGTGCGCTTCTGAATCGCCTCCTGGTACGCCTCCAGCGCCTTGGCGTACTCGTAATTCTCGTATAGTTTATCTGCCTTGCGCAGCGATGACTGGGCCTGTGCCATGGGCGCAGCACCAAGTATGGCGGCAGTTATAATGCAAAAGGGTGTATATATAAACTTCATAATGTAAGCGCTTAGGTATTAAAAGTACTGCGGTGTAAGCATTTTGGTCTCTTTCTTACGGAAGAAGTAGTAGCCAACCGACACCTCGTGGGTGCTCTGATCGCTGTAGCCGTTCAGCATCTTATCAAAGGAGTAGCCGATGCGCAGCTGTTTCAGCACCTGCAGCTCTCCGATAAAGGCCACGGCTGTGCGCTTTTCCACATCTCCCGCCTCTGCATCGTTGAAAACGTTCATGCTGGTGCGGTAGGAGCTGCCCAGCCACAGGCGATCGCCCAGCAGGACGAAAGCATTCACGTCCATGTTGGTTGGCGCATGGAAGTCCTCCTTCACCAGCACGCTAGGCTTCAGCTTCACAAAGGGGCTCAGGTCAAACACATAGCCCGTGGTAAAGAAATAGTGGCGCTCCGGCTCCACCTGATCCAGGTCGTCATACTTCAGCAGGTCAGTAGCAGACAAGCCCGCGTAAAAGCGGCTCGTGTGGAAGTAGGCTCCGATCTTCACGTCTGGTTTGATGTCTGTTTCTTTCCCGGATGGGATGGTGGGGTCGTCGCTGATCCCGAACTTGCTGCCATCGACGGTAGTCTGCACAAGCCCCGGCGCCACACCTAGGCTGAATATGGCGTTCTCGTTCACCTGAAGCTTCACGGCGAAGTTGGCATAGGCACTGAACGTGCTGTGCGCCCCAATCTCATCGTGCATCAGGTTAAGCCCCAGCCCCAGCCTATCGTTGGCCACCACGCCGTCCACCGCCAGCGACTGTGTGGTAGGTGCGCCGTCCACACCCGTCCACTGGGAGCGGTGAAACAGGTTCAGGTTCAGCACGTTTTTGCTTCCCGTGTAAGCCGGGTTGATAGACATGCTGTTAAATATGTACTGTGAGTACTGCGGGTTTTGCTGAGCGCTGGCAGCCGTTGTGATCAGCAGTGCCAGTAACAGGTAATATATTCTCATTTTCATCTGAATTTCAAGTTTGTAAGCCTCTGTGTTTAGCGGAATAGGGTGGTGTATCCGGTAAACTCTTTCACTACGCCATCGCACACTGTTACCCTTACTTTATAGAAGTAAGTACCTTGCTCCAGTTTATTACCTGACCAGTTGTTCTGGTAGCCCTTTGTTCTGAACACTTCGGATCCCCAGCGGTTAAAGATCACCACTTCGTTTACCGGGAACTTCTCCAGGTTCTTGATCTCCCAAGTATCGCGGATGCCGTCGCCGTTCGGGCTAAAGGCTTTCGGGAACTCCAGGTTACCGTCGGCTTTCGAGGCATCTATCGTGGCAGAGGCCTCTATGCTGCTACACGGTCCGTTTGTGGCCACTACCGTCACACGGCCTGTAGCGTCTGCTTTGTCGGCTTTTACCGTGATGGTTGTCGTGCCTTGGCCGGAAGTGATGGTGAAGCCGCTTGGCACCGCCCATGTATAGCTTTCAGCTCCCTGTACCGGGTCGATGGCGAACACCAGCCCCTCGCATACGTTGCTCTTGTCCGTGATCTGGCCCGGCGCTACTGGCGGAGCCGATACGTTTACCTGCAGCGGCTGGCCTTCTGCTGTGTCGCAGCTGTTGGTGCCTTCTACTGTTATGCTTCCGCCTGCCGAGCCGGCAGTTACGGTCACGCTTGTACCTGTGCTGTTGTTGTTGGCGAAGCTCCAGCCCTGTGGCAATGCCCAGCTGTAAGTCACCCCTGCTTCAGGGTTCGTAATTGTATAAACCAGTCCTTGTGAGCCTTCGCAAACATCCGTCGTTCCGGAGATAACCGGTGCGGCAGGGGCCAGCGTAGGGGCAACTTCCATTTCCGCAGTCTGTCCTGTGCCGCAGCCGTTAGTCACAGCCACCGTTACCTCGCCGGTACCAGGGCCAACCCGAACATTGATGCTGCGGGTGTTGGCTCCGCTGATCAGCCCCCAGGTCTCAGGTACGTTCCAGCTGTAGTCAGTGGCATCCGCTACATCCAGCACGCTGTATGTAAGGATTTCTCCTACACAGGCACCTCGCTGTCCGGTTATGGTTGGCAGATCAGGCTTGTTGTTAACCGCTACCGTTATAGCAGCTCCTGTGTCGCTGGTGCCGCACTCGTTATTCGCGATAACCTGTATCTCACCGCCGGCTGTACCCACTATCACGTTTATTTCCTGCTGGTCTGCGGCAGTGCCTGGCGCTAACTCCCAGCCGTCTGGCAAACGCCAGGTATAAGAAGAGGCGCCCACATCTCCGGCGGCGGTATAGGTCTGCCTGGTCCCGGCACAAACTACAGCCTCACCGGTGATGGCAGTAGGCCCCACAAGCGTTGGCCTGACTTTAACATTTTTTGTACCGGTAACGACAGAGCAGCCATTGTTCACTTCCAGTGTAAGTACACCGCCTACTGCGCCTGCCTTTACTTTTACCTCTGCCTCGTTGGTTGCCGAAGTAATGGTCAGGCCACCGCTTGCTATCCATCTGTAGGTTATGTTGCCTTCATAGGCTGGTGCTGTAAACTTGATGTCGGTGCTGTTTGCACAAACCTCACCAGGGCCGGCCACTGTTACACCGGATATGTTCGGGATAACGCCAATGTTTAAAGCGCTGGTGTTTCTGCCACCGCAAGGGTCTGTAACGATTACCGCCAGGGTTCCGCTTGTCGCGCCAATCGCCACAACAGCTTTGTTACCGACAGACGAAACAACCTGCACGCCACCTGTTGTGGTGAACTTGTAGACAGCGCCGGGAATTTCTGTAGCGATATACTCTGCCCCGGCCGTGGCCTCGCAAAGGTTAAGGTTGCCTGTCAGTGCAAGGCCTGTTAGCTCCACACATCCCACATCAATCACTGCGGTAGCGTTGTTGTTGTCCAGGTTCGTATCCGGCACCTCCGGGCTGCTTACCACAGAGGCTGTGTTAACCAGCGTACCGGCCTTGTTGATGCTGGCTTTCAGGGTTATGGTCTTCTCCGCGCCTGCAGCCATCGTGCCTATCACGAGCTTTCCAGTAGCAGCGTTGTAGCTTCCCTCACTAGACGAAACAAAGGTCAGCCCGTCAGGAAGAGCGTCTGTCATCACAACGCCCTTGGCCTCGTACAGGCCGTTGTTCTTAACTGTGACTGTATAGGTTACCTCCCCGCCTACTGTGTAAGGAGCTGTAGCGGCAGTTTTGGTGATGCTCAGGTCCGCATTTAACTCCGGCACCTGAATTGTCCAGATGCTGCGGTTATCTTCTTCCCGTGGGTCCGGGTCCCTGGAAGCTGCCGTTGCCACGTTAGTGATAGCACCTGTAGCAGTTATTCTGAATGTCAGGGTTATTTCTTTTTTTTCCGCGAAGCCAAGCTCCGGGATGCTCCACCTCAGGGCTGCAGGGTCAAAGGAGGACGAGCTTCCGTCGAAAGCGGCAGAGCCCGCCACATACTGCAGGCCTGTTAAAGGCAGCTCGTCCAGCACTGACACGTCGAAGGCCGTGCCGGGGCCGCTGTTGGTCACGGCAATAGTATAGGTTATTTCATCGCCCAGCCTGTAGAGTTGGTCCGGGGCCGTTTTTACCACTTTCACATCTGTGCGCACGATGCCCGGCAGGTACAAGTTGTTGCGATCGAGGGTAACTGTACCGCCCAGTGATATGGCGCGGCCGTTAACGCCAACGCCGTCCTCCAGGTACACATCTCCCTTAGCCAGTATGGTGCCTACAAAGTTGGTGATGCCCCCAAGCTCCACACGCCCGGTCACCAGCCAATAGACGTTCTTGCTCTGTGCATACACCAGGCGAATAGCGGCGTTCGGAGCTTTTGAGATGAGGTCGCCATCTATTTCAAACACGTACATGCCGTTAGGGTCGCCCTCTGCGTTAAGCGTGAGCACACTCTCAAAACCAGCCAGGCCTGTTATTTTGTAGTGCCCGGGCCTGATCCCGTCCTTGTCGCCTTTGAACGTGGTCGGCAGCGTTGCTGTAGACTTGCCATAGAACCGGTCATACGCTGCCGTGGCATCGTTCAGGGCATTTGCCGCATATACGCCTGTCTGAACGCTTCCCTCCTGTATGCTCAGGAGCGATCTGTTTTCTATGTCGTCAGCACTGCTGATGCCAACGCTACCTGTTACACCAGAGAGATCATTTACAATGATCTTTTCTGAGGCGAGCACGGCAAAGTTGGTTGCCTGCCCCATAATTTCCCCCTCTGTTTGTGCGAAGCTAAAGGTGATACTGCCTATCAGCAATAGAAAGGTCAGCAGTAAAGATTTAATCATATAGTAAGAATAATAACTGTAGATAATATTAGTCGCATATACATAGATATAGCTGTACCTATGTTAATACATTGTACTTGAATATTTTGAAATGGTTATATTGAAAACTGGAATATATATTTATTTAATATAAAATATAGTATATACTACAAGGCAAGCCATCAGCATGTTCCCTTCCATTCTGGCCAGGGAGGGAGTAGAGCGTGATTTGTGCGACAGGAAATAAGATAGGGGGGAAAGTAAATTTGTTTACATAGGCGCTAGCTCGAGGTATTTGGCAATAAAATTACATTCTAGCTATTTATTTTCAAATAGTTATAGATAAATTATTTAACATATTGCTTACATCCAACTTCCACAAACCTTGCGAAATACACAAAAAAAGCCTCTGCCGCACTTAACGCAGCAGAGGCTTTTTCTAAAGTTTTTTGACGCTATACGTTTACGTGGCGCTCCGCATGGTAGGAGGATCTTACCAACGGGCCTGACTCCACATACTTAAGGCCGCGCTTCAGGCCTTCTTCGCGATAGTGGTCGAACAGGTCCGGGTGGATAAACTCGGCTACCTCCAGGTGCATTTTGGTAGGCTGCAGGTACTGGCCCAAGGTCAGGATATCACAACCGTTGGCGGCCAAATCATCCATCGCCTGGTATACTTGCTCGCGTGTTTCTCCCAGGCCCAGCATGATGCCGGTCTTGGTGCGCTGGCCATACTCCTTCGTGCGGCGGATCTGCTCCAGCGAACGGTCATACTTAGCCTGCGGGCGAACGCGGCGGTACAGCTCCTTCACCGTCTCCATGTTGTGCGACACGACTTCCTGGCCCGGCGAAATCATCGTGATCAGGGCGTCCCAGGTGCCTTTTACATCGGGGATCAGGGTTTCGATTGTCGTGGTTGGGGACATGAGCTTCACCTGCTTCACCGTTTCGTGCCAGATGGCGGCGCCACGGTCTTTCAGTTCGTCGCGGTTTACCGAGGTAAGCACGGCATGCTTCACGCCCATTAGTTTGATGGCCTCTGCCACGCGGCGCGGCTCATCCTCGTCATACTCGTTCGGGCGGCCTGTGGCCACAGCGCAGAAAGAGCAGCTGCGGGTACACACATTACCTAAGATCATGAACGTAGCTGTACCTGCGCCCCAGCACTCGCCCATGTTCGGGCAGTTGCCGCTTTCGCAAATGGTGTGCAGCTTATATTCGTCTACAATGCTTCTTACTTTGGCGTACTCCTTCCCAACCGGTAGTTTTACGCGTAGCCAGTTCGGCTTGCGCGGCTGGCCCAGTGCGTTAAGCCCCTCGGGCTTGGCGTTAGGCTGAATAACCGGAAGTGTCATCATTTCATCCATAGTGCAAAGATAGGAAGTTATGGGTTAAGAGTTTAGCCACAGGCCAAAAATGTGCCCGCGGCCGTGTATCCCCTTTAACAAAGCGGCACTCCTAAATGTTCGGAAAGGCTTACTTGCGGCTGCCGTAGTACAGGTTCAGGTACACAGCGGTAAAGGTGTTGTTGTTATCCGCCAGGGGGATAATAACGGGCTTGCTCGGGAAATACTCCACCGACACCCCGACCTCAATACCTGCGATACTCTCGCGGTACCGGCCGTACTCAAAGCTGAGGCCTGCCTTGGCGTGCACGCCCGGCTTAATCTTGGTCTCCCCAAAGCCGCGGAACACGGTGTCGCTGCCCAGTATGTAGTCGAGGTTGGCGTGCTCCCGCTCATCGTAGGGCACCGTGCGGATATCGGTGCCGTTGCCGTTGTAGTTATAGTCAATGTAGTAAGGCACGAGCAGGCCCAGAGACGGCCCTATGGCACCGATGGCATTTACCTGCACCCCCGAATCCGCCGCCTTCCGGAACAGCACCAGCTCACGGCCATAGTGCGGCCGCACCACAAAGAAGTAGTTCTTCTTGCCGTAGATAAACGAGTCGCCGGACACGAGGCTGTAATAGCGGTTCTCTTTTGGGTGCTTCACCTCCACCACCTCAATGCCGCCGAACTGGTACATGCGCTCGTTCATGTAAAAGGAGGAGCGGATGAACGCGCCCCCGATCAGCCCCCCGTTGGAGTTGAAGTTAACGCCATAGCTCAGCTCGTTCTGGAAGCTTTCGTCCTCCTGCTGCTGGGCCAGGGCTGGGGTAGCTCCCAAGAGAGCTGCTGCAAGTATAAATGCTAGAAATCTAATCACGGGGCAGTGCGTTTCAGATTGTATAAAAGTACTTAACTTTACGCGTATTTCAAATTCAGGATTTATACGTATGGCAACGATACAAAGTGTTTACAAAGGAAACTTGCGCACTAGCGCTCAGCACCTTGCCTCTGGCAACAGCATCATTACCGACGCCCCGGTAGACAACAACGGCAAAGGGGAGGCTTTCTCTCCCACTGACCTGGTATGCGCCGCGCTCGGCTCCTGCATGATGACCATTATGGGCATTGTGGCCAACCGCAGCAACATCGATATTGAGGGCATGGAGATCGAGATCACCAAGGTGATGGCTGCCGAGCCACGCCGTATTTCGGAAGTGCTGCTGAACTTTACCATGCCTGCCGGTAAGGCATACACGGCTAAAGAGAAGGCCATGCTGGAAAACGCGGCCCATACCTGCCCGGTTGCCCTTAGCCTGCACCCGGATATTAAGCAGACAGTTTCTTTTACGTACTAAAACGAGAGCGGCGTGGCAGGTTACTGCTACGCCGTTACTTTCTTCTTAAGCGCATCAACGCTAATGCCGAGGTGCGAGGCATCGTAGGTGCACATGCCGTCCTGCACCAGCAGCAGCTGCGGCGACTGGTGGGTTACCTGCAGCGCCTCCGCCACCTCGTTCGACACCGGGCGGTAGCTCAGCAGGTCCAGGTAGTACGGTTTCACGTGGTCAAGGCCGGCACCATCCCACTGGCGCTCCAAACGGCTTTTGGCGGTGGAGCTGATAGAACAGGACGTGCTGTGCTTAAAGATCACCACCGGCGTGTTTTTCGATTCTTCCAAAATTTCATCCAACTGCTCAACGCTGGTTAGCGGGTGCCAATTCATAGGGTCTTTCTTTTTCTTTGTTAGTTATCTCTTTTTCTCCGGTCCCGCTGCTTATGCTGGCGCTTCTTTTTAAAAAGCCGTCGCTTCTTTACCGGCTCGCCACTCATGTTAAACTGGTACTCGTCGCGATTGTCTTTGTGGACGCGCCTGCGGCCAGCCGCCCCTTTCTTGAACGTATAAGCATCGGTGTTGAGGTGCGTGTCTTTGTAGGTTGTCTTTAGCTGAGAGGCCTCCTTCAGCGACTGGCGCAGTTCCTGCTCGTGCTTTGCCGATGTTTCATGGCTTACCTGAGCATAGCCGGGCAAAGTACCCAGCAGGAAAAACAGCAGCAGGCCAAAGCCACACATCCAAACTGTTCGGGAGCAAGATTCCGCAGCACGCACCTTCATCATGGTTTTATACTGATTCTTAGTAAAGTGGTTACTAAAACAGGCCGAAGCCGCGCTTCTTCTTCACCCGCCCGTTTTTATCCTGCTGCACCTTTATGGCCTCCAGCCCCTGGGCATTCGGGCCACCAATTTTTATCGAGCGCTTGCTGGAAGGCTTAGGGCAAGGAATGATTCCCTTGCGCTGGCAGCCGGCGAGCAGCAGCAGGCACAGCAGCATAAAGAGGTAAGGGCGAAGTATACGCATGCACAAATATATAATTTTTATTTTATTTAAAATAACTTAAACACAAGGGCAGCCACGGAGGTGCTACCCTTGTGTTTCTGCTGCTTGTTAGTAGTTGAGCATCGCCTCTGCTTTCTGGCGCAGGCGTTGCCTTGGCAGGAACTCCTGCTCCAGTGGCGGGGCAAACGGCACAGCGGTGTCCAAACTGGCGACACGCGCAACCGGAGCATCCAGCAGCTCAAAGCAATGCTCGCTTATCCAGGCCGCGATCTCTCCGCCTATACCCCCAGTCATGGTGTCTTCGTGCAGGATGATGACACGGCCGGTTTTCTCCACAGCGGCACGCACGGCTTCCTTGTCCCACGGCAGCAGCGTGCGCAGGTCCAGTATCTCTATGCTTGCATCGCTTAGCTCCTGCTGCAGCTGCTTGGCCCAGTGCACGCCCATGCCGTAGGTAATAATGGTTAGGTCCGTGCCCTCGGCCACAGTCTTGGCTTTGCCGATCTCGACGGTGTAGTAATCGTCCGGGATCTCCTGTGAAATGGAGCGGTACAGCAGCTTGTGCTCAAAGTACATCACCGGGTTCGGGTCTTCGATGGCGGCGTTCAGCAGGCCTTTGGCATCGTAGGGCGAGGATGGGTACACCACCTTAAGGCCCGGCGTGTGAAAGAACCAGGCCTCGTTGCTCTGCGAGTGGAACGGACCTGCCGCTGTACCGGCACCGGTTGGCATGCGCACGACCACATCGGCATTCTGGCCCCAGCGGTAGTGGCTCTTGGCCAGGTTGTTCACAATTTGGCTGAAGCCGGCGCTCACAAAGTCGGCAAACTGCATTTCTACCATGCTTTTTTGCCCGCGCACCGATAGGCCCAGGCCAATGCCCAGTATAGCCGACTCGCACAGCGGGGTGTTTCGCACGCGGTCTTTGCCGAATTTATCCACAAAGCCCTCGGTTACCTTAAACACGCCGCCGTACTCGGCTATATCCTGCCCCATCAGCACCAGCTCCGGGTAGCGTTCCATACTTTGGCTCAAGGCATCGGAAATGGCATCCACAAAGCGGCGCTCCGTTTTGCCCTCTGCGGCCGGAGATACCACCTCCTGGTGAAAGGGCTTGTACATGTCCGCCAGCTCCTGCTCACGGTCGGCCTCCGGCATCGGCTCGGCAAAGGCTGTTTGCAGCCCCTCCTCTATCTCCGCCTTCAGCTCCTCCTTTATACTTTCCATGGCTTTCTGCGTCAGCACCAGCTCATCCAGCAGGTAACGCTCAAAGTTCTCCACGGGGTCTTTCTTGGCCCATTTCTCAAACAGCTCTTTCGGCACATACTTCGTGCCGCTGGCCTCCTCGTGGCCACGCATCCGGAATGTGATGGCCTCGATCAGCATCGGCCGTGGGTTCTTGCGGATACTGGCCGCTGCCTGACGCACGGTGTCATACACCTCCAGAATGTTGTTGCCGTCTATCTGCAGGGAGTCGATGCCGTAGGCCGGGCCTTTATCGATGAAGTGCTTGAACTTGAACTGCTCGTTGCTCGGGGTGGAAAGGCCGTATCCGTTGTTCTCGATCATGAAGATAACCGGCAGCCCCCACACCGCCGCCACGTTGAGCGCCTCGTGGAAGTCGCCCTCGCTTGCGCCGCCGTCGCCGCTGAACACCAGCGTCACCTTCTCCTTGTTCTCCAGCAGGTCGGCCAGGGCAATGCCGTCGGCCACGGCCAGCTGCGGGCCCAGGTGCGAGATCATCCCGACGATGTGGTGCTCGTTGGTGCCGAAGTGGAAGGAGCGGTCGCGGCCCTTGGTAAAGCCGAGGGTTTTCCCCTGGAACTGCGCAAACAGGCGGTCCAGCTCCACGCCCCGGCTCGTAAACACGCCCAGGTTGCGGTGCAGCGGCAGAATGTACTCGTCCTGCTCCAGCGCCATGGCAGCGCCCACGGAGATCGCCTCCTGGCCGATACCTGAGAACCATTTGGTTACTTTGCCCTGGCGCAGCAGCACCAGCATGCGCTCTTCAATCATCCGCGGCTTCAGAATAGCACGGTATAGCTGTATCAGTTCGTCCTCGGAGTATTCTTTGCGATTGTAGTTCATCTGTTTTGAGAAACCTTGTTATAGATTGGCAAGTTAAACTAATGGTGTTCTAACTGAAACTTATACCACTAATTTATACATTTGCTTGAAAAGACACAGGTATCAAGTACCAAGACACAAGATTTTTGATTCAGTATTCAAAATATTAACTGTTCTTATACAAGCTCCGTGTGCTTTGCATACATGGCTGTTACTGTCAACATCATTTAAGAAAAGTCTTGTGTCTTGATACTTATGTCATGTGTCGCTAATAAGAGATATGATAGATTTCAAAGAATTTACACTAGATAACGGTCTGCGCGTGATTGTGCACGAGGACCACACCTCCCCTATGGCCGTGCTGAATGTACTGTACGATGTGGGCTCCCGCGACGAGGAGGAGGCGCACACGGGGTTCGCGCACCTGTTTGAGCACCTGATGTTCAGCGGCTCCGTCAACATCCACAGCTACGACGAGCCCCTGCAGCGCGTGGGCGGCGAGAACAATGCGTTCACCAGCCCGGACATCACCAACTATTACCTGTCGCTGCCGGCGCAGAACATCGAAACGGGTTTCTGGCTGGAGTCGGACCGTATGCTGGAGCTGGCCTTCAGCGAGAATGGCCTGGAGGTGCAGCGCAAAGTAGTGGTGGAGGAGTTTAAGCAGAACTACCTGAACCAGCCTTACGGCGATGTGTGGCTGAAGCTGCGCCCGCTGGCTTACAAAGAGCATGCGTACAAGTGGGCCACCATCGGCAAGGAGATCTCCCATATTGAGGAGGCCACCATGGACATTGTGAAAGCCTTCTTTAAAAAGCACTACTCCCCAAGCAACGCCATATTGGTTGTGGCCGGCAACGTGACCTTTGAGCGCGCAAAAGAGCTGACAGAAAAGTGGTTCGGCCCGATACCGGCCGGCAACAAGTATGAGCGCCAGCTGAAAGCAGAGCCAAAGCAGACGGAGGCGCGCACGCTGGAAGTAACCTCGGACGTACCGCTCAGCGCACTCTACAAGGCTTACCACATGCCGGGCCGCCAGCACCCGGACTACCACGCCGTAGACCTGATCAGCGACATACTGGGCCGCGGCAAGTCGAGCCGCCTGTACGAGCGCCTGGTAAAGGAGCAGAAGCTGTTTAACTCTATCTCGGCATCCGTGTCGGGCAACATAGAGCCGGGCCTGCTCATTATCCAGGGCAAGCTAAACGAGGGCGTGGACCTGCAGGAGGCAAACGCCGCCGTCGAAGCCGTTGTGCAGGAGCTGATAGACCAGCGCGTGGACGAGGAGGAGCTGAACAAGGTGAAAAACCAGGCGGAAACCAGCATTGTGTTCTCCGAGATTGAGCTCCTGAACCGTGCCATGAACCTGGCCTACAGCAAGCTCCTCGGCGACACGAACCTCATCAACCAGGAAGGCGAAAAGGTACAGGCCGTTACCCCGGCCGACATCCAGCGCTGCGCCGGGGAAGTGCTGCGCCCTACCAACTGCTCCACCCTGCTTTACAAGGCGGAAAAGAAGGAACAGCCGGCAGAAGTATAACTTTGTAGTTTTCCCCATACATGCAGAAAAGGCCGGTTACGCCGGGCTTTTCTGCATTCAGGCTTCTATCTACAGATTTGCTCCAGATTTGCTCCAAGTTTGCTTCAGATTTAGCGTCTAGCTTTAGGGTATATTTTCAATAACCTAAACAGCACAGACCATGAAACCAACCGCAATTGCACTTCTGTTTTTAGGCAGCTTCCTGTTTGCCTGCGACAACGACGATGATGTGAAACCCGATGACGTACCTGTAGCCGTGAAAGACACCCTCGTCAACACCTTCCCGAACGCTCAGAACATTGAGTGGGATAAAAAGGGAGAAGACTATGAGGCGGACTTTGACCAGGACACGGTGGAGTACGATGCCCTGCTAAACGCGTCCGGTGCGCTGCTGATGCACAAGTATGACATTGCGGAGGCGGCGCTTCCAGAGGAGGTAAAGGCATCCATCACACAAAACTACGCCGGCTACCGCGTAGACGATGCCGAGGTGGTAGACAGAGCCGGCGCCCTCTACTACCAGGTAGACCTGGAGAAGGACAACAGCGAAGAAAAGCTGGTGCTCTCTGCCGACGGGCAAGCGCAGACAGAAATCCCCTACTGGGAGTAACAGCTCACCGGAGGGAGGCCTACCAACGCAAGGCGCAGTGCACAGAGCATTGCGCCTTGTGTTTTTTACGCCACCGCCAGCTTTATACTTACAGCCTCAGCCCTATCGCCCGAAACCTTACACCGACAAATTTTGTATATACAAATATTGTTCATAACTTTGCGATGCAATGCGAATAGAAGACGAAATACACCAGAAAGAGTTCAAGGACGACTACCGCCGTTTGATGGTTAACCTGTTGTTTACCAACAACTGGGTGAACCAGCAACTGACGCCGTTCTTTAAAGGGCTTGGCCTGACGCTGCAGCAGCACAACGTGCTGGCTATCCTGCGCGGCCAGCACCCGGCCCCGGTGTGCTTTGGCGATATCCAGAACCGCATGGTGGACCGCAACTCTAACGTCACCCGCCTGATCGACAAACTGATTGAGAAAGGCTTCGTTACCCGCGACATCTGCCAGAGCAACCGCCGCATGATCGAAGTGCGCATTACCGAAAAAGGGATAGAAAAGCTGCAGGAGGTGGACGCCAAGTCCCCTAGCCTGTTCGAGTGCTTCCATAACCTCACGCAGGAGGAAGCCATTCTGGCCAGCAGCCTGCTCGACAAGCTGCGCGGCTAGCATTTTTTTTACCGTTATATTTGTATACACAACTAATGTATAGACTATGAAAATGAAAGAGATCACTGTTAAAGGAGCAACCATACCGGCGCTGGGCTTCGGCACCTTCCAGCTGGACAACGACACTGCCTACACCATGGTAAAAGCCGCGCTGGACGCCGGCTACCGCCATATCGATACGGCACAGATGTATAAAAACGAGGAGGGCGTAGGCCGTGCCATTGCAGAGGCCGATGTTCCACGTGAAGAGATTTTCCTTACCACCAAAGTATGGCATGAGAAGCTCAGCAAAGAGCACTTCCTGCCGTCGGTGGAGGAAAGCCTGAGAAAGCTGAAGACCGACCAGGTGGACCTGCTGCTGATTCACTGGCCCAATGCAGACGTGCCCGTGGAGGAGTACATTGGCGAACTGATGAAGGCCCAGGAGAAGGGGTACGCCAAATACATCGGCGTGAGCAACCACACCACCGCCCTCCTCGACAGGGTGCTGGCAACGGGAGCCGACATCATCACCAACCAGGTCGAGTACCACCCCTTCATCAACCAGGACAAGCTTTACAACTACCTGCGCCAGCACAGCCTGACCCTGACCGCCTACAGCCCGATTGCACAAGGCAACGTGATGGGCAACGACACGCTCAAAGGCATCGGCGAGAAGTACGGCAAGAACGAGGTGCAGGTAACGCTGCGCTGGATGATGCAGCAGGACGGTGTACTGGCTATCCCGAGAAGCTCAAAGGAGTCTCACATGAAGTCGAACTTCGACATCTTCGACTTTGAACTGACACAGGATGAGATGAAGCAGGTAGATGCCCTAAAACAGGAGAACCGCCGCCTCATTAGCCCGCCATGGGCACCGGACTGGGACTAATTAAAATTTTGAATACCTGATTTTTGAATAAGTGAATGCCATCGGCAGCGATGGTTTTATACTTTGACCATCCATAAACGACATCTGATAAATGGAAAAGCAAGCATTATTACAACCGATAAAACTACACGACCTGGAGCTGAAGAACCGGGTTATCATGGCACCGATGACGCGCAGCCGCGCTAACAACGAAGGCAACGTGCCTAACGACCTCATGGTGACCTACTACGCACAACGCGCTGGTGCCGGCCTGATTATCTCAGAAGGCTCCCAGATTTCGAAGCAGGCAGTAGGCTATATTAGCACGCCCGGCATTTACTCTGCTGAGCAGGTAGAGGGCTGGAAGAAAGTAACAGAAGCCGTGCACGACGAAGGCGGAAAAATATTTATCCAGTTGTGGCACGTAGGCCGCATGTCGCACCCGGACTTCCATAACGGAGAGTTGCCTGTTGCGCCGTCTGCTATCAACCCGAACGACAAGTCCTATACGCCTGAGGGCTTTAAAGACACCGTAACGCCTCATGAGCTGACTATCCCAGAGATTAAGCAGATTGTGCAGGACTTTAAAAACGCCGCAAAAAATGCCATGGAGGCAGGCTTTGACGGTGTGGAAGTACACTCTTCCAACGGTTACCTGCTGCACCAGTTCTTCAACAGCACTTCTAACACCCGCACCGATGCCTACGGCGGCTCCATCGAGAACCGTGCACGTATCCTGTTTGAGGTGCTGGATGCCATTAAAGAAGTAATGCCGATCGAAAAGGTGGGCGCACGCCTGAACCCAAGCCTGAACGGCATCTTCGGCATGACGCTGAACGAGGACACGATCCCGACGTTTGACTACATCGTTGAAAAGCTGAACGAGTACAACCTGGCTTACCTGCACCTGTCGGAGCCGTTTAACGACGTAAGCAGTGTGCCGCACGCAGAGCCTCACATTGCCAAGCGCTACCGCCCGATGTACAAAGGCAACCTGATCATCAACGCCGGCTTTACGCAAGAGAGCGGTAACAAGGTGATTGAGGATGGCGATGCCGATATGGTGGCCTTTGGTGTGCCGTTTATCGCGAACCCGGACCTGGCGGAGCGTTTTGCTCAGAATGCAAAGCTGCAGGAGCCTCAGAAAGATACGTTTTACACTCCTGGTGCCGAGGGCTATATCGATTACCCTTCCCTGGCGGAAGCAGAGGCCTAAGCCCGAGGCGCTTTTCTATATATTCCAACCTTCAAGCCAGTTGCCTTACGGTAACTGGCTTTTGCTTTTACATCAACAGTTACTTCCTCTGACGCTTATACTTTCACTCCGCTGCTGGCGCGAGTTTTCCACTCGTGCCTTAACTATGGTATTGAGCCTGTCACTCAACTGGCTTGCAAAGCCACACTTTTTGGCCTCTGCTAACAACCCTACTGGCGCAAGCGTCCGCTTGTGTCTTTGACTGCCTTTGCTTGTACTCCCCCCTGCTAGCGCAAGTCTTCAGACTTGTGACTTGTTATAGTGTCGAGTTTGAAACTCGACTGGCTTGCAAAGCCACAGCTGCTACAGCCTTGACTACCGCTGCTTATACTTATGTAGCTGCTGCTTTTGTATCTTCAGCCAAGCTGTACTTTCTAGTTACTGTTCATCCTACAGCTCCCACACGCCTATCGTTTCAAGCAAACCTGTTTCAGGAGTAGATTTAGCCCAGAAGTGGTGCCAGGACAACAGCTGGTGGAAAACAATCTCGTCTCCGGCAGCCGTTATTCCGACACCTGGCAGCACACCTACTCATCTGGAGCGGCTCCAGTCGCGTTGATGCTGTTTGGCTGTGTCCATAGCGGGCTCTATAAAAGTATAAATAACTCAGCAATAGCTTCTTTTCACCTGCAGGTTGTCAAAAATGCAGGTTGCGGTTATTCTTTTGAAATGATCACCAGGCAAAACAACCGCCTCCTAAGCTACAGCGGCCAGTACGCGTACCAACATCAAAATCCATTGCCTTAGCTATCAACTTAAAACGCAAATAGCTACTTTTACTTTTAAGCTTCTGCTTTAGCAGCAGTAGTACACCATACATACCAATAGCAAAATGAAACTGAAAATAAGAACCGGCTTCGGCTACGATGTGCACCAACTGCAGGAGGGACTCGACTTCTGGCTCGGCGGCATTAAAATACCCCACACCCACGGCGCACTCGGTCACTCCGACGCAGATGTGCTGATCCATGTGATTTGCGATGCCTTGCTGGGCGCGGCCAACATGCGCGACATCGGCTATCATTTCTCCGACAAAGACCCCAAGTATAAGGGCATCGACTCTAAAATACTGTTAAAGGAGGTAGTCGCCCTGCTGGCCCGCGAAGGCTACGAGATCGGCAACATCGACTCTACCATATGCCTGCAGGAGCCGAAGGTTAACCCGCACATCCCGGCCATGAAAACCTGCCTGGCAGAGGTAATGGGCATCCCGGAGGAGGATATCTCCATCAAAGCCACCACCACCGAATACCTGGGCTTTGTGGGCAAGAAAGAGGGCGTGGCCGCTTTCGCAACCGTACTTATCCAGAAACAGTAATATAGCGGAACTGCTGTTTCTGGGCCGCATTAAACCTATGCTGCCTGTGCCCGTCTAACAGGCACCAGTAAACTCAACTAAACCTAAAATACACCTTTAAACTAACCTATGAGACATAATCTCTACGCCTGCGTACTGCTAGCTGCTGTTGGCTACGGCTGTGCCCAGGGCCCCAGCGCCAGCAAACCGACAACCGACACGGCTAAGCTGCGAGAAGCAGCCCCAACCTACGCACAGACCATCACGGCCGCTGACCTTTCCAAGCACCTGCACATTATTGCCTCCGATGCCTACGAAGGACGTAATACAGGCGAAAAAGGCCAGAAAATGGCCGCCGAGTACATTGCCCGCGAGTTTCGCGAGGATGGCCTGATGGGCCCGGTGAAGAGCAACAGCACCAACCCATACTACCAGACCTTTGACCTGGAGAAAAGCACCTGGGGCGAGGGCCACATCACCATCGGCGAGGAAAAATACCTGATGATGCAGGACTTCTTCCCGTATGGCTCCTCTTCCTTTGCCACGGAGCAGTCTGTAGCGGCTGTATATGCCGCCAGCGCCGACGAGGTAGCCACCAAGGACGTACAGGGCAAACTGCTGGTAACGCTGCTGTCTACCCCTGAAGAAATGCAAACCAAGATGCGCGGCTTCTCTGCCGCCGCCGAAAAAGCGGGCGCCAAAGGCGTGGTGTACGTTATGGCCGCGGAGCCTTTCCGCTTGATGTCGGAGCGCTTTTCGCACCGCCTGCAGCAGCCCTCTGTGGCGCGCAAAGGCGGCAGCACCCGTCCTGTAAACCTGATCGCCACACCTTCTGTAGGCGCTTCGCTGCTAGGCACCACTCCTGACAAGCTGATGACCTCGGGCGTACCAACGGCTACGGCGGCTGCCTCTTTCAAGCCTGCCTCTGACGTAAAGGTGCTGACGTCCCGCATCTCTGAGCCACTGCCAACCGAAAACGTGCTGGGCTACGTGGAGGGAACCGACAAGAAAGAGGAGATCGTTGTGGTAACCGCGCATTACGACCACGTAGGCGTAGACGAGTCGCTGGAGGGAGACAAGATATTCAACGGTGCGAACGACGACGGCTCCGGCACGGTGGCCGTGCTGGAGGTGGCAGAGGCGTTTGCCCAGGCCAAGAAAGCCGGGTACGGCCCGCGCCGCAGCATACTCTTCATGACGGTAACCGGCGAGGAGAAAGGCCTCCTGGGCTCCGAGTACTACTCTGAGAACCCGATCTTCCCGCTCGAGAACACGGTGGCTGACGTAAACATCGACATGATCGGCCGCATGGACTATGACCATGAGAAGACCAACGACAGCAACTACATCTACGTGATCGGCGCAGACAAGCTCTCTTCTGAGCTGCACCAGATCAACGAGGAGATGAACGAGAAGTATGTGAACCTGAAGCTCGACTATACTTACAACGACGAGAACGACCCGAACCGCTTCTACTACCGCTCCGACCACTACAACTTCGCCAAGCACGGTATTCCGATTGTGTTCTACTTCAACGGGGTGCACGACGACTACCACCAGCCAAGCGACGAGGTGGAGAAGATTGACTTTGAGAGTGCCGAGAAGGTGGCGCGCCTGGCGTTCCACGTGGCATGGGAGCTCGCCAACCGCGAGAACCGCATCGTGGTAGACAGCAATAAAAAATAAGCTTCTAAGTTAAGCGTTTGTAGGTATGAGTGGGGCAATGCTCGCAGGATGCTGCTGCAAGGGTAATGCATAAGTTGAGGAGTAGTACAATACGCCGCTCCTTAGCCACTTTTAACTATTAACGCTTAACTTATTTAAGGTTTTGCGAAAAACACCCTAACTTTAAGGGTGTTTTTCTTTTATGGGGCACCTGCAGATGCAGCCTTTGCTCCGGAAACACGTAGGGGAGAACAGCATGAGTAAACTAAGACAGTTTCTGCAGGACGCGGAGACAAAAGCATTCGACCAGGGGCACCGCGCCACCATCAAGTTTAACATCGGCAAGTACAATGCCGCTGTGCAGCGTGGCCTCACCCAATACTCCGACCATGAACTGGCCCGGGAACGCGGCTCTTTTATAAAAACCAATACCATCAACAACCTCGATAAGTACCTGATGGAGTTCGAGGCCAACTTTACCGCCCGCGGTGGCAAGGTAATCTGGGCCCGCGATGCGCAGGAGGCTTTAAAGGAGATTGGTGAGATTATGAAGCGCAAGCGCGCCCGCTCGGTAGTGAAGTCCAAATCCATGATCACGGAGGAGATTCACCTGAACGAGTACCTGGAGAAGAACGGCATCGAAACCGTAGAAACCGACCTGGGCGAGTACATTGTGCAGCTGGCGGAACAGCGGCCTTACCATATTGTAACACCGGCCATGCACATGTCTAAAAAGGACATTGCCGACCTGTTTGTGCGAAAGCTGGGCATCCCTCCTACCGAGAATGCCGAAGAGCTGGTAGGCGTGGCCCGTAAGCTGCTGCGCGAGAAGTACACCTCGGCAGAGGTGGGGATTACCGGCGGCAACTTCCTCATCGCGGATGTGGGCGGCGTGGCCGTAACGGAGAATGAGGGCAATGCCCGCCTCTCCACTACGTTCCCGAAAACGCACATCGCCATTGTGGGCATTGAGAAAATGATCCCCTCGATCATGGACCTCGACCTGTTCTGGCCACTGCTGAGCACCAGCGGCACCGGGCAAAATGTAACGGTTTACAACTCCATTTTTACAGGCCCGCGCCAGCCGAAGGAGGCAGATGGCCCGGAGGAGATGTACGTGGTATTGCTCGACAACGGCCGTACCGACCTGCTGGCCCTGCCGGAGAAGCGCGAAGCCCTGAACTGCATTCGCTGCGGTGCCTGCCTTAACGTGTGCCCGGTGTACAAGAACATTGGCGGCCATACGTATGAGACCACCTACAGTGGCCCGATCGGATCGGTAATATCGCCGCACTACAACGGCATGGCCGAGCACAAGCACCTGAGCTTTGCCAGCTCCCTTTGCGGCGCCTGTACCTCCGTTTGCCCGGTTAAGATCAACATCCACAACCTGCTGCTGCTAAACCGCAAGCAGAGCGTGGACCAGGGCATGGCCGACAGCCAGGAAACCACCGCCTTTAAGTTCTGGCTAAAGGCCATGAAGAGCCGAAAGCTGATGAATATAGCACCTGCCAGCGTCAAAAACTTTGTGCTGCGGTATGTGCAGAAAGACACCTGGAGCAAACGCCGGGAGCCGCTGCAAGCACCTAAAAAGTCATTCAATCAGCTCTGGAAAGAGCAACGCGGATAAAACAGAAAAGCCTGCTGATAAAGCAGGCTTTTTTTGTCTGAATCAGGATTTGCAGGATTATAGGATGGGAGAAGATAAGGTATGGCGCAAGCGTCCGCTTGTGCCTTAGAGTAATCATGCAAAAAGGCACAAGCAGACGCCTGTGCCAGAAGCCAAAACGGCACGTTACCTATCCACCTCGCCCAGCACGATATCCACAGAACCGACGATGGCAATTAAATCCGCCACCATACAGCCCCGGCTGATTTCGTGCAGCACCGACAGGTTTACAAAACTTGGGGCGCGGCCTTTGGCCCGGAAAGGCACATCGCTCTTATCAGTCGTGCGGAAGTAGTAGCCTAGCTCGCCTCGTGGGGTTTCTCCCCGGAAGTACAGCTCTTTGCTGCCAGTCATGCGTATCTTTTTCGGGCAGGCGGCCTGCGGGTCAAAGTCAGGCGTGCGTTTATAGTCGCCGGTAAGTCGATCGAGGCACTGGCGGATGATCTTAACAGACTCGCGGCACTCCAGGGCGCGCACATAGTTACGGTCCCAGCAATCGCCGGTAGTGCCGGCCAGCCCCTGCCCTATGGGCACATCAAAGTCCAGTTCTGGGTAAACGCTGTAGCCATCCACGCGGCGCAGGTCGTGCTTTAGGCCTGAGCCACGCAGCATAGGGCCGGAGCAGGCATAGTTTATCGCCACATCCAGCGGCAGCACGCCTACGTTAGCTGTGCGGTCAATAAATATCTTGTTGCTTAAAAGTATCGTATCCAGCTCATCAAGCTTCGGCTGCAGGTATTCTATAAACTCGCGGCAACGCTCCTCAAAGCCAATCGGTAGATCATAGTATAATCCGCCCACCCAGATGTAGTTGTACAGCATCCGGGCACCGCACACCCACTCCAGCAGCCGCTGTATATGCTCCCTGTCGCGCAGCAGCCAAAGGAAAGGCGTGAAAGCGCCGATATCTATCGCATAGGTACCAATGGCTACAAAGTGCGAGGCAATACGGTTTAGCTCTGTTACCAACACACGTATGTACTCCACCCGCTTCGGAATCTGGTCGGTAATACCCATCAGCTTTTCCACGCCCATACACCACACATGCTCCGAGTTCATGGCGGCCAGGTAATCCATGCGGTCTACGTAGGGGATTGTTTGGTTATAGGCCATACTTTCGGCATGCTTCTCGAAGCAGCGGTGCAGGTAGCCAATGTGCGGCACCACCTCCTGTATGATTTCGCCATCGGTTACCACCTCCAGGCGCAGTACACCGTGCGTGCTCGGGTGCTGCGGCCCCATGTTCACAATCATCTCACCGGCCTTCAGCGCATCCTGGCTGAACTTGTTCGGCTCCGACTGCAGCAGGTAGTTTTTATAGATGGTGGACTGGCTCAATTCTGAATTAAAAATGATGAGTTAGAAATCAGATGCAAGGTCGGAAAAAAGGGGGATTTGTGCAGCAAAGGATAAAGCAGGTTTTGTACACTTTCATTAACTCTGGTGAAAAGTTAGCACAGGCATGTTCACTATATGTTCTAAAAAATAATTTTTATTAAATGTTACTTATTTATGTAAGTTTGAGATTCTAATAATCTACAATTTAAAGAAGAGAAATTCTTTAGTATTTTAAAATGAGTGCATTCAGAGAGTTCTATACAAGATTAGGATTGAAGGAAAATCCTTTTGCATCATTTACCACAGAAAATGAAGGCCAACGTTTCTCAAGAACGTTTGTAAAACCTAATGATTATGAAACAATACTTGAGAATTTTTCTCAGAAAAACTCAATCCTTTTAACCGGCGATAGAGGAACTGGTAAGACTGCTTTAATAAAAGATTTTGTTAGTAAGCTGAACAAAGACACTTCTGTAGTAACACATATCGTTGATTTTTCTCACCTTAGTCAAAGATATGAACTAAATGACTTTTACAAATTTGTAATATCAAATTTATCTGTTGCCATTTTTTCTGCACTTGCAGATAAGAGAAGAAGAATATCAAGGCTAGGAAAAGAAGATAAAATCCTGCTATGTTACCTCCTTAAGAACTTTGTTCCACAAATTTCAAAACGTCTGTTAAGAGAACAAATTGAAGAAGTCCAGATACAATGGCTTACAAGAACCTACAAGAAATTTGAAAACTTTGTAAGAGGAGTGTTTAACTACAGTGCAACAGCTGGAGGAGCTTTGATAGATGACTATATTGCAAAGCACTTTACAGGATTGCCACCTTTAACTGAGAGTGTAAAAATTAAAGATTACTTCCCAGAGCTTCCTATCAATATCGAGGAAGAATTTATCGATCAGGAGGTCTCTTATCAGTTGTTAGTTCGTGTATGTAAACTTGCTTCTAAGCTTGACTTTGAAAGAGTATTGGTAGTATTTGATAGGGTAGATGAAGATTCTAGATTTATGAATGACGCAGAATCTATATCAGATTTTATTGTTAAAATACTTACCGATAATAAATTCTTACTTGAAGAAAACTTTCAGGTAATTTTCTCTACTTGGGCAACACCATTTAACTTTATCAAAGATCAGGTACGAACACAAAAGCACTACTGCCCAACATTAACATGGACAACTGAAGACTTAGTTAAAGCACTTAACCAAAGATTACGTGCATATTCAGATAATAGAGTGCATGACTATAGGCAACTTTTTGCCGACACTGTCACACAGGATGAACTTAACCAAGTATTCAAGATTGCCAACAGCAATCCTAGAGACTTATGGCATATATTTAGTGCTTTATTTAAAGCTCAATTTAATTTAGATTCTCAATCTAATAAGATAGAAAGTAGCACAATCCCTATAGCACTAAATCAGTTCGTAACCACTTTTAACTACTACGAATATTACCCTAAGAAATCAAATGCTAGAGCTAATTCAATGGATATTTATTCCTACTCTAAGCATTTATTAAAGCTAGATTCTGAAATATTCACAAAGAATCAGTTAAACGAGAAGGCTCAAACTGGCAGCTCTACGAACAATTATGTCGTGGGGATGGAAAAGATAGGCCTCATTAGCAATGATAATCAACAAGGAGGAGTAGCATATTATAGAATAAAAGACCAAAAAGTGGTGTACGCACTTCAAAATGCACTAGAAATTATAAAGCAGTAAAAGTCCCCCGCTAGTGCGAGCTTGTAGCTTGTAGCTCGTACTTCCCAGAAACAACAGCACGAGCTGCAAGCTCGCGCTAGCCGAAAGAAAAGGATCCCACTAAGCCATGCACCTGCATCTCTAAACACCTCACTGCCGCAAGTTTAGCGGCAGTGGGGCTTATGCAAGCTTATAGCTTGTACTTCCTCACAAAGGGCCGGCAACAACCCATCTAACGCAAAAAACCATGAACACAAAACTATTAATGACCATAAGTGCTGTTACCATGGGTATGGCAGGCGTGGTGTTATCTTTTTTGCCTCAGGAAGTTTCCAGCAGTTTAGGGATGCCTGAAACTGCTGCCGTCATCTTGCAGGTGTTGGGCGCATTATACTTTGGCTTTGCCATGATCAACTGGACAGCTAAAGCAAACCTAATAGGCGGGATTTACAGCAAACCTGTTGCACTTGGCAACCTAGCCCACTTTGTTATCGGTGCCCTCGCGTTGGCTAAACTAACATTTAAGGACCCAAGCCTGAGCTACCTATGGGTGGCAGCACTGGTCTATTCAGTTTTTGCCGTACTTTTTGCCTATGTCTTCTTTACTACACCTGATTTGAAAAGTAAGTACAGTTAGCGGTGGCATTATAGCCCCCGCTAGTGCGAGCTTGCAGCTCGTACTTCCTACCAGAAACAACAGCACTAGCTGCAAGCTCGCGCTAGCGAAAAGCCAGCGAAAGAAAGCTTCTCTCGAAATCATGAACCTGCACCTCAGAACACTCACCCTTCACGATGCCGAGGCCATCGCCAACCTCTCTTCCCAACTGGGCTACCAAGCATCAGCAGAAACAAGAGTATGGCTGCAGGAAATCTTGGAGAGCAAAGACCACTGCGCCTTCGGGGCGGTGCTGGGTGATCAGTTAATCGGCTGTATACACGGGTTTTATACTTTGCGGCTGGAGTCGGGTGCGGGAGTGGGCCTGGCAAAAGGGAGTTAGCCAGGTAAGGGTGCGCTGTAAAACCTAAAGAGCCGACACACATACTTTTACAAAGCAATTGCCTCTAAGGAAGTATAAACACAAAAGGTTTTTACTATATTGTCTTTATAAAATACTTCCATGAAATTCGCTTATATCCTCCTGCTTGGCCTGCTGCTACTGGTCGACGTCCTGACTTTTACCGAGATAGCCTCGTTGGTGCGGCAGCCGTCCGACCTCCAGGTAGGCATTGGCCTAGGGCTGCTGCTAGTGCTGGTGGTAGCCAACTTCTTCGTCATCCGATTTTCCCTTAACAAACTTAGAGCCTAACCATGAACAACGCCCGCCAGCTCCTCACCTGGAGCCTCAGTTTCATCCTTATACTTGTTTTCTCCATCACCGCCATGAAATCCTGCACCCGCATTGATGCAGGCCATGAGGGGATATTGGTAAAGCTCTACGGCACCGACAAAGGCGTGCAGGACGTGAACCTGGTAACCGGCCGCGTGTGGTACAACCCTTTTACCGAGGAGGTCTTCCAGTTTCCGACCTTTGTGCAGACAGTGGATTACCCTGCCTTTACGGTAAACGCCAAAGACGGCTCCGTTTTCACGGTAGACCCAACCATCTCCTTCCGGGTGAGCCCCGGCGAGAGCCCGCGCATCTTCAGCAAGTACCGCAAGGACATTGAGTTGATCACCAAAACCACGCTGTTTAACTACACCCGCGATGCTTTCCGTATCCAGTTTAACCTCTACACCACCGACAGCATCATCTCGAACCGCCAGACTTTTGAGGATAAGGTACAGATCGCTTTAGACAAAGCCCTGCGCAAAGAGGGCTTCGAGCTGGAGCAAATGACCAGCGGACTGCAGTACCCGGATGAGATCGTGCGTGCCGTAAACCTGAAGAACCGTGCCGTACAGCAGGCCCTGCAGGTAGAAAATGAGCTGAAAGTGGCCGAGGCACAGGCCCGCAAAAAAATAGTGGAAGCCGAGGCCGAAGCCCGTGCCAACGAACTGCGCCAGCGCACCCTCACGCCTCTGCTCATCCAGCAACAGTTTATTGAAAAGTGGGACGGCAAAACCCCGCTCTACGGCAACTCCCCCACGTTCTTCAAAAACGTGCAGTAAGCATAGCCACATATAAAGAGAAGCCGCCGGAAGTACAACCGGCGGCTTCTCTTGTTTTGTCGCAGCACCAGGTCCAGCTATCCCTGCCCTTCCTGGGTAGAAAAGGTAGCTTGGTTGAAGATGCAGAAAACAGCAGCCAAACAAGTGTAGCCAACACTATAGCAGGTTTGGCTCTGTGAGCCAGTTGAGTTACAAACTCAACATCATGGTAAGACACGAGTTAAAAACTCGCGCCAGCAGGGGCAAAAGCAATGACTATGAAAGTAAAAACACAGCTAGCAGAGGCAGTCGAAGGCACAAGCGGACGCTTGCGCCAGAAGAGAGTGACAAAAGCATGACTGCAAAAAGTATAGCAGCAGATAGATAAATATGGCTTTGCTAGCCAGTCGAGTTACTGACTTGACACTATGATAAGACACAAGCCTGAAGACGTGCGCCAGCAGAGGTATTCAAGTATAAACAGAGGCAGCCTGAGACACAAGTGGGTCCTTGCGCCAAGAATGTATCATAATAGGGCAGCTCTGCCAGAACAACCACTACCTTACTCCGGCTTCTCGCGCTTGTCCGAGAAAGGCGTTGGCTGCCCTACTATCCACTGCGGCTCTCCTTTAAAACCATTCAGTTCGTTATGCTGATCGAAGGGTACTTTAATGCCGTGGTAGTACTCCTGCAGCTCGTAGTCTTTGCGAAGCGGGTGGCCCTCCCAGTCGGCGGCGCAGAGGATGCGGCGCATATCGGGGTGGTTTGTAAAGTAGATCCCTAACATGTCGAACACCTCGCGCTCATGCCAGTCGGCGGTGCGCCAGATGTGGCTGACGGTAGGTACTTGCGGCATGGGTTGGTCTGCCGTACTGTTGCGCGGCACCTGTACTTTCAGCGTCAGGTGGTGGTCGTAAGGAATGGAGTACAGGTTATAGGCAACCTCCATCGTGCCAGCTTCCGGCCCGTTATCCAAGCCTGTAACGCAGGAGAGGAAGTCAAAGTAGGTCTGTTCGTTGTCGTGCAGTTCCAGGCACACCTCTGCCAGGCGCTCCGGCGCTATCACCAGGTACGGTTGCAAACTATCGGCCTTTTCTGCCTGTATCAGCTCTGCCCCAAACAGCTGTACCAGCAAATCTCTTACTTCTTCGAAAACCACGCGCTATCCTTTTTATCAGGCCGCCAGCCGAAGGGCATTCGCCCTGGCCTGCAGCCCCTTTTAACTATCACCCAAAAATACGCAGAAATTCTAAAGTACAGGCACTGCACCGAGGCCTGCCCGGCACTTTACCGGTTCTCCCTTAGCAAAGCTTTTCTTTCTTTTAGGAAAACACTAATTTCAAGATTATCAATCAGAAGAGAACAATAAGCCCTAAACCCCAGTAGCAGTAGCGGCGGAAGAGCCCGGTTTCGCAGAACCAAGCCTGTCTCCTTACCTCAATAAACAATGGAATCAGAAAGTAAAAGCACAAAAACATATTTCAGAGGTGGTGGCGAGATGGGCGACCTAATCAGGCAGCTGGCTTGGGAGAAGACGCCGCTTGGGCCTGTAGCGGAGTGGCCACAAAGCCTGCGCACGGCTGTCAACATTATGCTGTCCTCTAAAATCCCGATGATGATCCATTGGGGGCCGGAGTTGATCCACTTCTATAACGATGGGTACGCCACCATTATGCAAACGAAACACCCGGGCGCCCTTGGCGAGCCGGCGTACCCGTGGTGGAGCGAGATGTGGGATTTTCTGACGCCAATCTTTGACCAGGTAAAGGCCGGTGAAACAACTTACTTCAAAGACCAGCTGGTGCTGCCAAACAGGAGCGGGTTTATAGAAGAGGCGTACTTTACCTTCTCCCACAGCCCTATTTATAACGAAGAAGGCGATGTAGCGGGCATTTACGCCACTGCCATCGAAACCACCAGCGATGTGGTGAGCCGGCGGCGACTGGCCATGCTGAGCCACTTATCCTCCTACAGCACCCAGATGCGGGAGCCAGCCGCTGCCTGCCAGGCCGTGAGCGATTCGCTGGCCACCAACCCCGAGGATGTTCCGTTTGCGCTGGTTTACCTGCTGGACGAAACCGGTGAAAAAGCGACCCTGGCAGGCATCACAGGAATAACAGCCGGAAAGAAAGAAAGCCCGGAAGTTGTAGACCTGCAAGAGGATGACGCCGCCTGCCCCTGGCCTTTGGCGCAGGCTACAAAAGCAGGTGCGCCAGTGCTGGTGACAGACCTACAGGAGCGGCTGGGCACACTAACTGCCGGTGCCTGGCCTGAGCCGCTAAAGCAGGCCATGGTGCTACCTATTACCAAAGTAGGGCAAAACGCCACCAGCTTACCCTATGCCATACTGGTGGCAGGCATTAGCCCGCGCAGGCAGGTAGACGAAGCGTACAGTTCCTTCTATACTCTGGTGGCTAACCACATCGGGCGGACCATTGCCAACGCCAAGGCTTACGAGGAAGAACGAAGACGGACCGAGGCCTTAGCCGCCCTGGACAAAGCCAAAACCGACTTCTTCCAGAATATCAGCCACGAGTTCCGCACGCCGCTTACCCTGATGCTGGGCCCGCTAGGCGATTTAATCGAGTCGGGTTTGCCTCAGGAGGCGCAGGAGCAGCTGGTGATGGTAGAGCGCAACGGCAAGCGCCTGCTAAAGCTGGTAAACAACCTGCTCAGCTATGCACAGGCAGAGGCCGGTCGCCTTAAGGCACAGTTTCAGCCGGTGGAGATTGCACAGGTAACACGCGACCTGAGCTCCTACTTCCGTTCGGCTATTGAGTCGGCGGGCCTGGTCTTTCACGTGAACCTCACACCTGTTACAGCGCCCGTGTACCTGGATGCGGATATGTGGGAGGGCATCATCTTTAACCTACTCTCCAACGCACTTAAGTTTACCTTCAAGGGCCAGATAAGCCTAACCCTGCAGCAGCAGAACGAGCAGGTGATTTTAACGGTGGCTGATACCGGCGTAGGTGTTCCTGCCGAAGAAGTACCCAGGCTTTTCTCACGTTTCCACCGCATAGCGGGTACCCATGGGCGCTCGCACGAGGGCTCCGGCATTGGCCTGGCACTGGTGCAGGAGCTGGTAAAACTGCACGGAGGCACCGTACGTGTAGCCAGTGCCCTAGGCGAAGGCACAACCTTTACAGTTACGATCCCAACAGGCAAAAGCCACTTGCCCGCTGCTTTGCTGGCCCCTTCCACAGCTGCAGCCGCTGACAGCCAGCCTCAACCACAAGCCCCCGGTAACTATGGGAGTAGCTTTGGGGCAGGCGCTGGCCTTACGTACCAATACAGCGCAGCATCTGACACGGCCAACGTCCGGTATGCACCGGAGGCAGAAGACGCTCCGGAGCACCCGCTGATACTGGTGGTGGACGATAACGAGGACATGCTGCATTACCTGAAGCGGGTGCTTGGGCAGGACTACCGGGTGCAAACAGCCGCTAACGGTGCCGCTGCCTGGAAGCTTATTCTGCAGAGCCATCCGGCGCTTGTTATTTCGGACGTCATGATGCCGGAGGTGGACGGCTTTGAACTGCTGGAACAGATCAGGTCTGATGAGCGCACAAGGCTACAGCCTGTAATGCTGCTGTCTGCCAGGGCTGGCGAGGAGGCACGTGCCGAGGGAATGGAGCACGGGGCTGACGACTACCTGGTGAAACCGTTTAAGACACGCGAGCTAAAGGCGCGCGTAAAGGCGAACCTAGAGCTTGCCCAGCTGCGGAGCAAACTGACGGCGGTAGTTACAAGTATGGCCGAAGGCTTTGCGGTGCTCGACCACCACTTGCGCTTTACCTTCACAAATGCCCGGGTGCTACGCCTTCTGGGCAAAGAGGGGGCGCACGTAAACGGCCAACTGCTGGAGAATGTGGTGCCAACGAGCGTGTTTAAAGCCCTTAAGGCACGAATCGCCCTTTCGCAGAAGGATGAGCTGACGCGTACATTTGAGTTTCTGGAGAAAGGAAGGAACCGCTGGCTGGAGGTACGCATCCACCCGCTTGCCGAAGGAACCGCCTTTCTTCTCACCGACATCACCTTCCGTAAGAAAGCCAAAAGCAGCCTGGAGCATACGCTGGAGGAGACAGCAAGCCGCAACACGGCGCTGATGAAGGTTAACGAAACGCTGGATAACTTCGTGAACATTGCAGCACACGACCTAAAGTCTCCCATCAACAACCTAAAAAGTTTACTGGAGCTCCACCAGCGGGAGTCGGACCCGGCAATGCAGCGGGCAAGCATCTCCAGGATTGAGACTTCTGTGAAGAAGCTGGACCTGACAGTTACCGGTTTGCTGAGCATTGTGCAGTTTCAGGCAAAAGGCGACCGCGGCACCCACGAGATTAAGTTTGAGGAGCTGTTTCGGGAGTTACAGGAAGAGTTTGCAGAAGAGCTACAGGCACAGAACGGGCAATTGGCCGCCGATTTCTACGAAGCGGAGTCTATTGTTTACATAGAGGCTTACCTGGTCAGCATCATCCGGAACGTGGTGCAGAACGCGCTCAAGTATAAATCGCCCACCAGGCCGCCTATTATCCACCTGCACACCGAGCGCGACCACGACACGGTACTGCTACGGGTATCGGACAACGGCATCGGCATTGATCTGGAGCGCTACGGGCACCACCTGTTTAAGCCGTTTAAACGCTTTACAAAAGCTGCAGAGGGCAACGGCCTGGGGCTGTACCTGGTAAAAAACATGGTGGAGCGAAACGGTGGCAGCCTGGAGGTGGAGAGTCGGCTGGCACAAGGCACCACTCTTAAGATATACCTGAAGGAATACGCCAGAACAGCTGTGCAGCCTACGTCAGCCCCCGAGGATCTGGCACTTTAAGCAAAAAGGCCTGTGGTTAGATAAACCACAGGCCTTTTTACAAGTATGAGTTGCGATTAAGCTTTGTCAGCATCTGCCACAGGTTGCCCCTGTTGCGCGCGTTTGGCCATGATCTGCTGTACAGCCCTCGGTGCACGCACCGTCTCCTTCCGGATGATCTCCTGCAGCTGCAAAAAGCCACCGATCAGCGCCTCCGGCCTTGGCGGGCAACCCGGCACATACACATCCACCGGTATAATCCTGTCCACCCCTTTCACCACATGGTAGCCGTGCTCCCAGTACGGTCCGCCGCAGTTAGAGCAGCTGCCCATCGAGATGACATAGCGCGGCTCCGGCATCTGCTCGTACAGGCGGCGCACGCGGTCGGCCATCTTAAAGGTAACCGTACCCGCCACGATCATCACATCCGACTGCCTTGGAGAAGCCCTGGGAATAATGCCGAACCGGTCCAGGTCATAGCCCGACGCGTAGGCCCCCATCATCTCAATAGCGCAGCAAGCCAGGCCGAAGCCCATCGGGAACAGCGAAGTCAGCCGCGCCCAGTTAAGCAAGTCGTCCAGCTTGGTTATTACAACACCGCCCTCTCCTGTCTTGTCCACTTTGTAGAATTAAGAATGATGAATTAAAAATTATGAATGGCCGTACTTTATACTTCTGAGTTGCCACCTGCTTTGCCTTTGGCCTCGTGGCGGGCGTTTACCTGCTGGTACACATCCATCGGTATTTTAGAGCGGCTCTGCGGAAGCACAGGCTTGGGCTTGATCCAGTCGAGGTGGCCTTTGGCCCAGGCATACGCCAGCCCCAGCACCAGCACCCCGATAAAGATAAACATCTCCACCAGGGAGAACCATCCCCACAACCCGTCGGTAGCCTCTATCAGTTCCCTGCGGCCAAACACCGTTGCCCACGGAAACAGGAAGGCCAGCTCTACATCAAAAATGATAAAGATAAGCGCCACCACGTAGAAGCGCGGGTTAAACTGCACCCATGCATTGCCTATCGGCTCCTCCCCCGACTCATAAGTCGCCAGTTTCTCCGCATTCGGGTTGCTGGGGCGAAGCAGCCTGCTGGTGAGCAAACCGATCACCACAAAAATGGCCCCGCCTACCAGGAAGAGTAAAATCGTACCGAAGTCTGATGTATAGTTTTCTGCCATTGTACTGCAGCTGTTTATGCAAAATTACGATAAAATATGAGATATGGCCGCATGCCCGGACGCGCACAAGAGTTGTAAATACAGAATGGCGCGGCTTACACGCTCCCCCCTGCTGGCGCGAGTTTTCAACTCGTGCCTTACTATGATGTTGAGTCTGTGACCCAACTGGCTTGCAAAGCCATACTTCCCGTTATTGCTTTCTACAACTTTCCTGGCGCAAGCGTCCGCTTGTGCCTCCAACTGCCTTGGCTATACTTGCTGCCACTGCTTTCCGCATCTTCAACCAGGCTATTCTTTCTAGCTGCCACTTATCCTCCAGCTCCCACTCACCTATCGTTTCAATTTATACTTTGGAGCGCTCAACCCAAGGACTGGGATCAATTCCAGTAGCCACTGTTTTTGCTATAGAACCTTTTGTTGTTCTTACTTCAGCCCCTCCTTTGACAAGGCGCTAGCGGCTACTAAACAAAACCCGCTGCAAACCTGTAACAGATAAAGCTACACCCACAAATCGAAAACAGACTGACACTATGCTAACCGGACGCGTAAACGCACCAGAGATCAACACAGAGTATGGCTGGCTCAACACCGACAGGAGTTGGTCGATCAAGGATTTTGAAGGTAAGATTGTGCTGCTGGACTTCTGGACCTTTGGCTGCATCAACTGCCAGCACATTGTCCCGGACCTGAAGCGGCTGGAGGAGGAGTTCTCCGATATGCTGGTGGTGGTGGGGGTACACTCGGCCAAGTTCGACGCCGAGAAGCAAAACGAGACCATCAGGCAAGCTATCCGGAAATTTGGCATTGAGCACCCGGTGGTCAACGATGCCGACTACAAAATTTGGGACCAGTATGGCGTGCGCGCCTGGCCCACCATTGTACTCATAGACCCTAACGGAAAAGTGATTGGGCAGCATGCCGGCGAAGGCGTGTACGACACCGTGCAGCCATATATCCGGAAGCTACAGGAAGAGTTTAAGGAGGTACTCCACCACGAGCCGGTTCATTTCCACGTGGAGCAACCGGCACAGACGACACTACACTTCCCGTCCAAGCTGATCTGCGACGCAGAAGGCAACATTTACCTCTCCGACAGCGGCCACAACCGCATTTTAAAGCTAGACCAGCAAGGCCAGGTGCTGGAAGTGATCGGCAGCGGCGAGCAAGGCTTTGGGAACGGCAGCTATACAGCAGCTACTTTTTACGAGCCTCACGGCTTGGCCCTGCACGGAAGTATACTATACATAGCCGACGCCAAAAATAACGCCATCCGCAAAGTTAACCTTGAACATAAAACGGTGGAAACGGCCGCTGGCACTGGTGAACTGGGCTACTATTTCCTGGATGACAAGCTGGACGAGCCTGTAAACCCCAACAGCCCCTGGGACCTGCTCATCTACGGAAACAGCATGTTTATCGCCAACGCTGGCAACCACCAGATTCTGCGCATGGACCTGGAAACGGAAAGTGTGTACCGCTTTGCCGGCAGTGGCCGCGAGGCCCTCACCGACGGCCCCCTCCGCGAAGCCGCGTTTAACCAACCCAGCGGCCTGGCCAACAACGGGCCGGTGCTCTATGTAGCCGATGCCGAAGCCAGCGCCATCCGCACCGTAAACACCGAGACAGGCATGGTGCTTACTCCCTTGGGCAGGGGCCTGTTTGACTTTGGCGACATAGACGGCGACACAGATGATGCACTGCTGCAGCATTGCGTAGGGGTGGAGAACATCGACAGCGATGTTTATATAGCAGACACATACAACGGCAAAATTAAAGTACTGGACCTGCAGCGCCGCCGGGTACGCACCCTCACCGACGGCTTGCACGAACCCAACGACCTCATGTTCCTAAACGGCCAGCTTTGGGTAACCAGCACCAACAGCCATCAATTGTTCACAGTTGACATCACTACTGGAGAAAAGCAGGAGGTTGTGGTGAGGCTGTAGCAGGTAGCTTTACCCCTCTCTACTCTCCAAGCCCTGCTAAGGGAACGTGGGCCAAACCTTTCCGAAGCGGCGCTGGCTGCTACTCTGCAGCTACACCATAAACTGGTAGCGAAGCCTTCTGTAAACTGCAGTTACGCCAGCTTTTGCCAGAGCATCCTGGCTAAGACCCTATGCCACTGCCTGCTCCAGAAGCAGCTGTTTTACCCGCACGGCCTGCTGCACGTGCCGCTCCTGGTGCACAACCACGAACTCCAGCGCCTCCCCTATCCGCAGGTGCAGGAGCTTAAAGAACTCTACCGGTACCGCACTTTTGTTGAGGTTGGCTTGCCCGGCACTCTGCAACAGGTCGAGCAGTTCCCTCTGGTGCTGCAAAAACTCCTCTACCGTGGCACGGCCCAATGCGCTGTTGCCGGGGTTCATGTGCTTTGCCGTTTTGTACTTCTTCTTATTCTGCGGCCGCACCATCTCTAACGACTTTTTGCCCAGCCAACTGTAGCCTATACTTTCCACACAGCTTGCGGCAGGGTGACCTGCGACGGCTTTGGCAAGGGCAGGGTTGTAGTAACGGCTGTAGCGGTTCAGGTGCTCCAGGCACTCCAATATGCTCCAACTAGCGGGAGAGGGCTTAAAGTTGAGGCTGCTCAGGTCCAGCGAAGCGAATTCGGCAGACACAGTTTCTCGCAGGCTCTCAGTGGTCCGGAAAAGTTGCTCCAGTGTGCTCATCGTATTTCATAGTTTATATTGTACACCACAAAGATACAGCAGGTTATAGCTCCCAATCCTTGATCGAAATCAAGATTTATACCTTCTCAATTCTATACAGCAAAATTTGGAGTTAGTGCAGGGACTCTCTCTTTCCTCGCACACTATCTACATAAAAGCTCTTTTTATTTGAAAATGATACAAAAAAATATATATTTCATGTCATAACCATTCACACCATTTTACTCAAAGCATAAATGAAAAAGAACTTATCAAAGTTAGTCCTAACCTTGGCAGCCGTCTGCTCCTTTGCTCTTTGTACAGCAGCACAAGGTGTCAACATCACTATTGATGGTGAGTCTATGCAGGCGTTCGGCAGAGACTACAATCATATGAAGGGATCGCCTTTTTTGTTCGAAGACTGGGTTAAAGGCACTGTTAAGCTCACAAACGGAATTGTGTACGAAAACGTAAGTCTTATGTATGATCAGGTAAAGGATCAATTGATCTTTAGCACAGAGGATGGGAAAAGCTTTTCTTTTATGTACCCTGTTTATGAATTTACCTTACAAAAGGAAATAACCAGCACAGTTACTGATGAACGAAAGTTCAGAAGTGGCTTTCCTCCTGTTGATGGTGCTAGTGCAGGAGCTTTTTACGAAGTGTTGAATGATGGTGAAACAATATTATTAAAAAGGGCCTCTAAGGCTATCGTAGAAGAGCGCCCCGATGGCTCCATTGTAAAAGAGAAGCTAATCAAAGAGAGTGTTAAGTACTATATTGCTTCGCCTGATAAAATGGTAAAAATAAATAAAAGCAAAAAGTCAATACTTGCTGCTTTTGAGGCCCCAAAACTACCTCAGGTTGAAACGTATATCAAGACAAACCGCTTGAGCCTCAAAGAGGAAGGGCACTTAATAAAGGTTCTGGCATATTACAATACCCTTTAATTTCCTCGGCTGCCTCTAAAACTAATCAAGATTTATACCTTCAGCCGGCTCAACGTTTCCGGCGACATGCGCAGGTAGGAGGCGATGTACTTCCTGGGGATGTGCTGAAACAGGTGCGGGCTACGTTGCATCACCCGCTGCAGGCGCTGCTCTGGTTCAGGCAGCAGCAGGTCTACCTCCCGCTCAATCTTGCCCAGCAGGGCCTTCTCCAGTTGTTCGTACCAAAACAGCCTGATGTTTGGCCGCTCTTCCATCAGCTGCATAAAATCAATCTTGCTGATGCCGAGCAATTCACTCTTTTTCAGGGCCTGTATATAGTACGCAGAGGGTTTGGCATCCACGAAGGAAGGAAAAGAAACAACCAGTGTGTTAGGATAGGCAAAACCTACGCAGATATCCTCGTCGGGGAGTGGGTAGTAGATGCGCAGCGCACCGCTGTTGACAAAGTATAAACCTTGCTCCACCTGCCCCTGCCGGATCAGGAAGGCGTGCCGGTTCAGCAGCACCCGCTTCTTCCAGAGCGGCTCAAAGGCGGCAACGTCTTCCACCGTGAAGTATGGGACCTGCTGGAGAAGGGCATGAAGCATAGGGGAAGGCTAAATCGTTAAGTAAGAAGCATGGCATTTCTTCCTGCACAGCACCTGTCGCCTGTTCTGCCTTCCTTATGTAAAAACGCTACAGAACGGCAGAGACAAGTGCTTGTACTCCTAAATTTACGGAAAGAGTTGCTGACCGGCACAGGGGAGGGCCACTATGTTACATTATACTTTCCTGCCCCCTTCTCCAATACCGAATGCAGGTAGCGCCACTTTGCCCCTACCTCCGCTGCTCAAACTTGCCAAACCCGTTGAGCTCTTCCTTCTCCTCCACCTCTACCTTCTCCACCCTTGCGCGTTTCGGGCCTTCGTGCGCCCACTGCTCCAGCTTCTGAAGGGCTTCAGGGGCTCCTTCGGCTTCCATATAAACCGTGCCATCGCGCTCGTTCTGCACGAAACCAGTCAGCCCTAGTTCTTCGGCTTTTTCTACCGTGCTGACTCTGAAAAACACGCCGTGCACCTTTCCATGCACCCGCATGGCTACTCGCTTTTTTTCTTTTCCCATAATACCAGTTTTCTGTCTTGCCAGCTCTGCGCCTCATGCCTAACGTACGCCTTTTAACTATTTCTGTTAACAGGCTCCGTAATACTGCCGGTAGGCTACAGCGCATTGCAGCTGCCATAAAGTACGGCAACCACCCCGGCCAGGGCGGCTGCCGCAGGTGCTGGTTCAGAATGGAGTACTACGGCCGGGTAGCGTACGAACGCAGTTCAGCCAGCCCGTGGCGGTAGCTGAAGTCGTTGAGCAGGCGTACAAACTCCGTCCGCTCCTGCTCGCTCAGGGCTGTAAAGAAAGCGTTATCAGTTTGCCGCTGCACCCGGAACAGCCCGTCCTGCACAGTCAGGTTCACGCTCACTTCGTAGGGGTAAAGCTTGTAGCGGTTGCGGAGGGCTTTCCAGTACTTTACCGCCAGGTGCGTTCTGTACTTGCCCAGCGGGGCATCGGCGGGCAGAAAAGGGAAGTCGCTGTGGCTACACTTGTTTTCGCTGAGCAGGTGCACCACGGCCATCACCTTCAGGCGGTCGTCGCTGAACGGAGGCACCGGTTCCTGGGCGTAGCACGCCCTATACCCCAGGGCCAGGCACAGTGCCCACAGCAGCAGGTTAATTTTTCTCATAGTTTTATAGGCGTACAGGTTCGTAGTATGCTGATAACCAAAGCATAACAGTGAGCAAAAGTATAATACAAACCCCTGTAAATCAGCAGTATTAAAAGAATTATTGTAAGCGCACCGGCCCGGCGAGGCAAACGTATAAATTACAGGGCAAGCATGCTGTTGCTGTAAAGCAGAGAAAACGCCAAAAGCAGGTACCTGGCACCGAACATTTCCTATGCCTGGCTTTGTTATGGTTTGGGTCATCTGAAAGCCTGATCTAAAAAATAGCTAACTTTAGCGCCCCACGTCGCTGGGGTTACGAACGGAATTAGAAAAAATACTATGTCATTACTATTCACTGATTTTAAGAGCTGGGAAAAGCATTGTGCCGAGACAGGCGAACCGCTTTACCAACCTGTGCTGGAGTACGAGGTCGAGCAGAAGGGCCGCAGCGAAGCATTTATATGGGAAAATATTGCCAACGCCTTTGAGGTGATGAAAGATGCCGTGCAAACCGGGCTGACGGAGGACATGAAGTCGCGCTCAGGCATGGTGAACAACAGCGCCAAAAAAGTGGCTAAGTCGCCGGTTACGGTGCTCTCGCCGGAGTTTCAGCTGCTGGTAGCGCGTGCCCTGGGCGCCAAGGAGGTAAACTCCTGCATGGGCCGCGTGGTGGCTGCCCCTACGGCGGGGGCCTCGGGTATTTTACCGGGCACACTGACCACCCTGCAGGAGCTGCACGGGCTGGAGGACCGGCTGATACACGAAGGCCTGCTCGTAGCAGCCGGCATTGCCCTGATTATTGAGCAGAACGCCTCTTTGGCCGGTGCCGTGGGCGGCTGCCAGGCCGAAACAGGCAGTGCCGCCGCCATGGCCGCAGGTGCCATTGTGTACTGCCTGGGCGGTGACGTAAAGCAGGTGTTTAATGCCGTGGCCATTACCATCCAGTGCATGCTGGGCCTGGTGTGCGACCCGGTGGCGGGGCTGGTAGAGGTGCCTTGCATCGTACGCAACGCCAGTGCGGCCGCCATCGCTTTCTCTTCGGCACAGCTAGGCATTGCGGGCGTAGACCCCGTAATACCGGTAGACCAATGCGTGGCAGCCCTTGGCGAGGTAGGCGAAAGCATGGAGCGCAAGTATAAAGAAACCGCTGAAGGTGGTTTGGCCAACACCCCGAGGGCCCGCGAAATAGAGAACTTTGTGCTGGTACAGGATGTGGAGATCCTGCCGGACGAGGACGAGGCAGACAGTTAGAAGCCAAGCCCGGAAGCACGAAGGAACGCCACGAAAGCCGCCTTTTGCTCTTCCGGGGCACAACACCACCTTCGACAGACACCGCGGCCGCCGCTATAAACACACAGCAATTCTGCCATTTAAGCCGTACCTTTGCAGCGACTTAAATCAGAATGCTTTTCTGTAAAACGATAAAGATATGATCAGAAGACCAAGACGAAACCGCCAAACGGAGGTATTACGCAACCTGGTGCAGGAAACTACGCTTAGCGTAAACGATTTCATATTCCCGCTCTTCGTAATCGAGGGGCAAAACCAGCGTGTGGAGGTTGCTTCTATGCCCGGTATCAGCCGTTTCTCCATCGATACGCTGCAGGAGGAGATCGCTTCCTGCGTTGACCTGGGTATTAAGGCGTTTGCCCCTTTCCCGAGCATCCCGGAGCGCCTGAAAGATAAGTATGCCACAGAGAGCCACAACCCAGACGGCCTCTACGCCAACGCGATCCGTGAGATCAAGCGCAACTTCCCGGAGGTGGTCCTGTTTACTGATGTGGCAATGGACCCCTATAGCTCCGACGGCCATGACGGCATTGTGGAGAACGATGAGATCCTGAACGATGAATCGCTGGAAGTGCTGGGTAAAATGGCCCTGGCGCAGGCGCAGGCAGGTGCCGATGTTGTTGCCCCGTCTGATATGATGGACGGCCGCATAGGCCATATTCGCCGCGTGCTGGATGAGCATGGGTACCAAAAAGTTGGCATCATGAGCTATGCAGCAAAGTATGCGAGCGCCTTTTACGGCCCGTTCCGCGATGCCCTGTCCTCCGCCCCTAAGAAAGGCGACAAGAAAACCTACCAGATGGACCCTGCCAACAGCCGCGAGGCATTGGTAGAGGCAGAACTGGACATAGCTGAAGGAGCAGACTCGCTGATGGTGAAGCCTGCCTTGGCTTACCTAGACATTATCAAGGCCCTGCGCGAGCGCTCCAACCTGCCCATTGCCGCCTACAACGTGAGCGGTGAGTACGCCATGGTAAAGGCCGCTGCCGAAAGAGGCTGGATTGACGGGGAAAAGGCCATGCTGGAAAGCCTGCTAAGTATAAAGCGCGCCGGCGCCGACATCATCCTCACTTACTTTGCCAAAGAGTTTGCACAGTCTCTGAAGAAGTAAACGCACTACAGCAGCTGCCATTTTTCGAAAGCGCGCCGGTTTGTTACCGGCGCGCTTTTGTTTTTCCCGCTGTTGCCCCGCCTGCCTCTCCCTAACCCGATGGCACACAAAGAGCTGTATTTATCTGCGGCAGCAGGAACGTCTTTGGCTTTAATCGACTTTAATACCTATATTGAAAGATACAACACCTCTACCGGTTTACCTTTATGAGAAGATTGCGCCTTTGGTTTATCGCCCTTGGTTTGGCGACAGGCACTACGGCATTTGCACAGCATAACAGCCTTACTCCCAAGGCCAACACAAAAGCGCTGCAACGTATTGCCACCTCTGCTGAGAAAGATTATAAAGCGAACCGGGCCAGGGCACTGGAGCTGGCGCGTGCGCGGGGCTGGGTGATAGAGAAGAAGTACAAAGACGGTTCGTTTATCTCGCTGCAGGGGCTGGATGCCAAAGGCATGCCCATTTACTACATTACCTACAACAACACCAGCGCGGCGGCAACCACCAGAACAGACCAGCTTTGGGCAGGCGGCTCGCTGGGCCTGAGCCTGAGCGGCAGCGGCAACAGCATTGCCAATAAACTTGCTATCTGGGATGGGGGCGGTGTGCGCACCACGCACCAAGAGCTGGCCGGCCGGGTTATCCAGAAAGATAAACCTTCGGAGCAGGATGACCATGCCACCCACGTGGCCGGCACCTTGATTTCCGGTGGCATCAACGCCCTGGCCAAAGGTATGGCCTTCGGCTATAAAACGCTGCAGGCCTACGACTTTAACAGCGATGACGCCGAAATGGCCGCTGCCGCCAAAGACCTGCTCATTTCAAACCATTCCTACGGCAGCATAGCCGGCTGGCGCTATAACTCCGACCGGGACGGGACCGACAAGGACCCTTACTGGGAGTGGTGGGGCAACCCTGAGATAAGTAAGGAGGAGGACGTAAACTTCGGCTATTATAACGAGGATGCTGCCACCTGGGACGAAATCGCTTACAACGCGCCCTATTACCTCATCGTGAAGTCGGCGGGCAACAACCGCGGCGAGCGTGGCCCCGAAGTGGGCAAGCCCTACTACCAGCGCAACAGCAACGGCTCCTTTAAGCTGGTGGGGGCACGCCCGGAGAACCTTAGCAGCAACGACAGCTATGATGTGGTCTCCACGACGGGTACGGCTAAAAACATACTGACGGTAGGTGCCGTGGCCGCTATCACAGAGGGTTATAATCAGCCTGCGGATGTGAGAGTTACAGACTTCAGCTCCTGGGGCCCCACAGATGACGGCCGTATAAAGCCAGACATAGTGGGTGACGGAGACAAAGTGCTTTCGGCGGTGGCAAGCAGCGATAGAAGCTATGAGGTGCTGAGCGGCACTTCTATGGCCGCTCCCAATGTGGCAGGTACCCTGCTGCTGCTGCAGGAGCACTACGCCGCCCTGAACAGCGGCCGTTTTATGCGCGCCGCCACCCTGAAAGGCCTGGCCATACATACCGCCGACGAGGCCGGGGCTGAGAACGGCCCGGACTACGTTTACGGATGGGGGCTGTTAAATGCGGAGCGTGCCGCCAGCCTCATCACCAACGGAAAGGCAGCCCACGTGCTGCAGGAAAAAGAACTGGCGCAGGGCACCACACAAACGCTGGAGGTAGTTGCCTCGGGTGCCGGCCCTCTGAAAGTTACCATCTCCTGGACAGACCCCAAAGGAGGTATCGTTTCGCTTGGCTCCACGGCGCTTAACAACCGCGCCCCAAGGCTGGTAAACGACCTGGATGTGCGCGTAACGGGCAAAGGCAAAACGTACCAGCCCTGGATCCTGGACCCTGCCAAGCCGTCCTTAGCAGCCAAAACCGGAGACAACACAGTAGACAATGTGGAGCAGGTACTGCTAACGGATGCCGTGCCCGGGGAGAAGTACACCATTACTGTTAAGCACAAAGGCACTCTCAGCAAAGGGCCTCAGGCGTATACCCTGCTGGTAAGTGGCGTGGGTGGCGCTGCTGTATGCGCCAGTACGCCAACTGAAAGCGAAGGGCCCAACATCACGAAGGTAACTCTGGGGGCGCAGTCCAAGAGCATTGCGGATGAGTGCGCCACTTACCGCGACGTAACAGGCACTGTGTTCGGCTTTGAGCCAAGCCAGACAAAACAGCTGCAGCTGCAGCTGGGCTCCTGCGGTGCCGCTGCAAACAAAGTAGCCAAAGTGTTCATAGACTGGAACGGCAACGGCAGCTTTGCAGATGCCGGAGAGGAAGCGGCCGCATCTGGTGTGCTGGCCGGAGAGACTGCATTTACAGCACCCATCACCGCGCCGGGCTTTGTACAGGAAGGCAACACGGTGCGCATGCGCATAGTAGTGCAGGAAACCAGCAATGCCGGCGCTGTCACGGCCTGTAGCAGCTACAACCGGGGCGAAACACAGGACTACCTCATCCGATTTGTAAAGCCGCAGCGTGACGTAGCCCTCACACGGGTAGAGCCTGTAGGCACCTTGCTGTGCGCCACCGCAGAGCAGGAGGTTATGGTTACGCTTCGCAACAGCGGCCTGGCGGAGCAGCAAAACATACCGGTACAAGTACGCGTGCTCAAAAACGGGCAGGAGCTGACGACGCTGACAGGCGTGTTTGCCGGCAAGCTGGCTCCCTTTGCCCAAGCGGAGCTGCTGCTCAACGGTGCTTTTGCCACAGAGGCGGGCGCTACCTACGAACTCGTGGCACAGGCAGCGTTAGCCTCCGACGCTGTAGCGGGCAATAACCAACGCGGCTACACTTTTACTGTTTCGCCTGATGCAGCTGCCCCCGCAGAAGCCTCGGCTTTCCGCTGCGGCTCTGACCCGATGTATACGCTGTCGGCACAGGGCGGCGGCACACCGTACTGGTACAGCTCCGCCACCAGCACAACACCGGTGGCGGCAGGCAACCAGATACAGGTGCCGGTTGCGCAGCTGGGCACGGCACTTTATGCTGCCTTCGATGATTTTGCAGGCACCGTAGGCGTCGCGAATAAGAATGTATTTGCTAACGGAGGCTACAACCAGTTCAGCCCCGATGTGATCGTATCGACACAGGCCCCTGTGGTGCTGGAGCAGACGCGGCTCTATATTGGGCACAGCGGCAAAATCACGTTCACCGCATACGATAGTAACGGGGCACCGGTGTCTTCCCGCACGCTGCATGTAACGGCTACACGCACAGTACCTGCCGAAGGCCCACAGCCAAACGACCCCAACGACCAGGGCCAGCTGTACTACCTGGGCCTGCAGCTTCCGAAAGCCGGCACCTATAACATTGCGATCTCCTATGAGGGCGGCGCCACTATTTTCCGAAACGATAAAGGCGTGCAGGGCTATCCTTTCAAAGCCTCTAACGTCTTCTCGATTATCGGCAACACTGCCACCACAGCTTCGCAAGGCTACTATTACTACTTCTACGACTTAAAAGTACGCTCCCTGGGATGCCCTGGCCCACGTGTGGCTGTAACTATCAAGAGTGGCACCCCGATTGAGCAGCCTGCCGTGACACGCAACGGGCAAGCGCTTGTATCCACTGCCCCGGACGGCAACCAGTGGTACCTGGACGGGGAGGCGGTAAAAGGCGCCACCGGCCAGAGCTTTACACCTGCCAAAAGCGGCAAGTATAGCGTGATAGTCTTTAAGGATGGCTGTATCTCGGATATGTCGCTGGCATTTAGCTATGAACTGGAGAGTGCCGAGCGCAATGCAGGGCCAGAGCTGATGGTGTTCCCTAACCCAAGTGCCGACGGTAAGTTCAGCTATACCGTGGAAACCAACGCGCCCGAAGACCTTACCCTGACGGTAGTGGACCTGCTGGGCAAACAGCTTTACACAACTGCCGTGAAAAATGTAAACGGGCAGCACAAAGGCGAGTTCGACATCTCGGCCTGCGCCAATGGCCTTTACATCGTGCGCCTGCAATACGGCGACCGCACCTACACCCGCAAGGTGATGATCAGCAGATAACCTTTAGTTTGAAAGGCCGGCACCTTACAGAGCCGGCCTTTTTTGTAGCCTGTACTGCTCAGGTCTGCACTAACAGCCTCACCGCTTCGGCGCAAGGCTTGTGTAACCGAACAGAGAGGCTACCAACGCAAACGGCCATACCTGCATGCAGGTATGGCCGTTTGCGTTGGTAAAGTAAAAGGGCGCTTTACAGGTCCTCCTCCCGCACCAGCATCAGCACCGCCGACTGGGGCACGATAAAGTACTTCTCACCAAGGTAGTTAATCTCGATGGCGTCGCGTTGCAGGTAAATGGCCAGGTCGCCCTCTTTAGCTTGCAGCGGGATGTAGCGCACCTCTTCCTCCTCCTGCCCCCACGACTCCTCGTCGTAGCCGAAGTCGGCAGGAATCGGGTAGCCGGGGCCTACCTTCATGATGTAGCCCTCCTGCACCTTCTCCTTTGCCTGCACGCCTGGCGGCAGGTACAGGCCGCTTTTAGTCTGGTCGCGGGCGGTCTTCGGCTTTATCAGCACGCGGTCGCCCACTATGATGATCTTCTCCAATTTATTCTCTTCTGAAATCCTCATCTGTATTGTATGCATCTTATAAAGGATCTGCGGTTACTTTAAATCGCATATCGGCTTTGATGGTAATATCTTCTGCTATCGGCTTCGAGATCTCGGCCTGCGTGCGGATCGTGTAGCTGTTGCCCTTGATGTACTCATCCAGTTTGGCATTGGTCGATTTCAGCTTCAGCACAGTAGTACCGGCGGGCACCTCGTCCAGGTAGGCGATCTTTACCTCCGGCTGCTTCTCACTGGAAATGTATAGCTCAATACGCTTCAGGAAATCGAAGTTCTGTGTTTCAGGCGCTGTTATCGTCAGCTCCAGCCTGTTCAGGCTCACGTCCTTCACCAGCCCGGCACGTGTCTTATTGTTTTTGAACGTCTCCTCTGAGTTTGTGGTGACGGTAAATGGTGTGGCCGGGATAAGGGCACCTAAAGGAAAACCAGACTCGATGGCAAAGGTTTCCTCTTCCTCAATGTAAAAGGTTAGCAGGTCATCGATCTTTTCACAGGCAGTGGCTACTACGACAAACAGCAGCACGAGCATCAGCAGCACTCTCTTCATCAATGGCAAGTATAAAGGGTATAAAACACTTACGGCGGGAGAGGCCGGAGCCAGAGCCCGCCTTTCCCGCCGTAAGTTACAAAACTAGCAGCAGTTTAGTCAAACATATCTCCTTTGCGCACGTTGCCGTCGCCATGCTCGTTCCAGCTCATCGGGTAGTTCTCGTCCAGGTACGGCAGGGCATCCACTGTTAAATGCAGCGGCTTAAAGGTATCGATCATCACGGCATACTCCTCTGTCTCCTTTTTGCCGATGCTTGCCTCCACGGTGCCCGGGTGCGGCCCGTGCGGAATACCGCCCGGGTGGATGGTAAAGGAGCCTCGGTCCACGCCTTTGCGGCTCATAAAGTTGCCCTCCACATAGTACAGCACCTCGTCGGAGTCTACGTTGGAGTGGTTGTACGGCGCCGGGATAGACAGCGGGTGGTAGTCGAAAAGGCGCGGCACAAAGGAGCAGATCACGAAGTTGTGCGCCTCAAAGGTCTGGTGCACCGGAGGCGGCTGGTGGATGCGGCCCGTGATCGGCTCAAAATCCTTTATGTTGAAGGCATACGGGTAAAAGTAGCCGTCCCAGCCCACGGCATCGAACGGGCTGAAGTCATAGTAGAACTGATGCAGCTCCCCCTCCTTCTTCACCTGTACCAGGTGCTCACCCTTATCGGTCTCGGTGATGAGCTCCACCGGCGGGCGCATGTCGCGCTCACAGAACGGTGCATGCTCCAGCAGCTGCCCAAAGTGGTTGCGGTAGCGGCGCGGCGTCTCAATCGGGCTAAACGACTCGATCACCAGCAGCCTTACCTGGCTGTCGCTCTTGTCGAAGCGGAACTTGTGGATGACCGTGCGCGGGATAACGAGGTAATCGCCGGGGCCAAACGGGATGCGCCCCATCTGGGTGAGCAGATCGCCGGTGCCGTCGTGCACGAACACCACCTCATCGGCCTGGCCGTTCTTGTAGTAGTAGTCCATCTCGTGCTCCGATGGGTTGCAGAGGCTGATGGCTACATCGTTGTTGAACAGCATGGTTTTGCGGGCGCTGAGGTAGTCAGGGCCAGTGGCGTTTACCTCCACGGTGCGCAGGTGCTGCGGCGCCAGCTTTACGCCCTCGGCTCTTTTCGGCGCGAAAGGCCTTGGCTCCCCGATGCGGCTGATCTGGGTGGGCGGGTTAATGTGGTACAGCAGCGACGAAACACCACTGAAGCCCAGCGTGCCCACCAGCTGCTCTGCATAGAGGCTGCCGTCGGGTTGCCGGAACTGTGTATGCCGCTTGTGCGGGATCTCTCCTAATTTATAGTAAAAGGCCATGTATGATTAGTTTTAAGGTGTCGTTGTATTATTCATATCTCGTAGCACGGCTCTGTTTTATAAACTTTTGGTAAAAGTCTTATCAGGGCATGTGATCATCTCCCTACCCCCTTCCCCAACTGGACATCCTCGGATGCGGGTATAAGAAGGGCAACTATTATTAGAAACTTTTGTCCTTATGTCACCGCATCCTTTATCAAAGAATCCTGATGCTTGCCACGAGGTACGCTAACGCTACATACTTCCTGCGGCCAGGCCCTGGGCCCGGCTAAAGTGCTTGAGCGCCTGCTGAAACTCCTCGTCTGACTGGTGCAGCACCGGGAAGAAGCCGCTATTGCCGTACACGCTGCGCGAGATAAACGCCTTCAGGTTGTTGCGAAGCAGGTTCTTCGACCGCCTGAACTCTGCATCGTTATAGGCCACACCGGAGGCGCGCGCCATCTGCACCACATCCTGCAGCATTTTATCGGTTACTTCAAAGCTCTTGTTAAACTTCTCGAAAGGCATTTTCTCCAGCTCCTTGCGGTGCTTCTGGTAGTACTCCAGGGTATACTCCCGGATGATGTTCTTGTTATACAGCTGGCTCAGGTACTCCGACAGCTCGGTGGTATCGCGGGGCACGAACACATCCGGCATAATGCCGCCGCCGCCGTACACAGGGCGGCCCTTCAGTGTTTTATACTTCAGCGAATCCACAAACAGGCTGCTGTCCGGGTGGAAGTACTCGCCGTTCTCGAAGCGGTTCAGGATGTCCATCTGGTAATCCTCCATCCCCTCGCCGTACGGTTTCTGGATGGAGCGCCCGCTTGGCGTATAGTAGCGCGAAATGGTCAGGCGCAGTTCGGAGCCGTCGTTCAGCGGGATCGGCATCTGCACCAGGCCTTTGCCAAAGGAGCGACGGCCTACAATCAGCGCCCGGTCATTGTCCTGCAGGGCTCCGGCCACAATCTCAGAGGCCGAGGCGCTGCCCTCATCCAGCAGCACGATCAGCGGGCCATCCTCAAAAGCGCCCTGCTCCTCCGCAAAGGTCTTGGAATCGTACTTGTCGCCTTTGCCATCGGTGTACACGATCATCTTGTTGCCAGACACAAACTCGTCGGCCATGCGGATGGCATGGTCCATGTAACCGCCGGGGTTGCCGCGCAGGTCCAGTATCAGCTGCTCCAGCCCTTTGCTTTTCAGGTCCAGCAGCGCCTCCTGAAACTCTTCGTAAGTGGTGGCCGAGAAGCGGCTCACTTTGATGTAGCCGGTCTTCTTATCCACCATATAGCTCACATCCACGGAGTAGGTCGGTATTTTGCTGCGCTCGATGGTGAAGGTGAGCGGCTTCTTCACCGCCTCGCGCTGAATGGTCAGGCTTACCTTGGTACCCTGCTTCCCCCGCAGGCGCTTAAAAACGCCCTCGTTGTTGATTCCCGTGCCGGCCACATTCTCGCCGTTTACCTTAATGATTTTATCGCCGGCCTGTATACCAGCCGCCTCCGATGGGCCGCCGCTCAGGGGCGTGATGACATAGATCGTATCCTTAAAGATGTTGAACTCTACTCCGATACCCTCAAAGTCGCCCTCCAGGTACGAGCGGGCCATGGCCAGTTCATCGGCTGGAATGTATGCGGTGTGCGGGTCCAGCTTGTGCAGCATTTCGGTGATGGCGAAGTCAGTGAGCTTCTCAATATCCACAGTGTCCACGTAATCGCGGTCTATGTAGCTGAGGATGTCGCGGAACTTCAGGTAACTTTTGGCGGTGCCCTGCGGGTTGTTTGAGGACGGCGCGAAGGTTGTGGCCCCCAGGAGCACGCCCACTACCAGTGCCATGCCGATAAACAGCGGCAGCTTTATCTGAAAAGGCGAGTTCCGAATCTCCTGTCTTCCATCCCCTTGCTCCATCTTATCCATAGTTCTTAAATAAATGTTCGGTAGGCCGCCACAGCACGCGCACGGCAAGTAGTGCAACAAATTACCTTAAATATACTGAAGGGCTCTATATCTATACAAATACAAAATTGTTAAAGTTGCGCCACGCTTTCGCTCCCTGCCTGTGTTAGCCGCGCAAAAAGCAGCCGCAACTATCAGATTAAGAATTAATCCGTTAACTTTGCAGCCTTAACCGCTGCTACGGCACTTTATACTTATGGCGAGGATTTTAGGGATTGATTACGGGACAAAGCGCGTGGGGCTGGCCGCTACGGATACGCTCCAGATTATCGCGAGCCCGCTAGAAACCGTTCACGCCAAAGATGTGTTAACATACCTAAAGGCCTATGTGCAGCGCGAGCCGGTAGAGGCTTTTGTGCTGGGCATGCCCAAGCGCCTTTCCGGCGAGGCCACGGATGCCACGCAGCATGTGGTGGGTTTCCAGCGCAAGCTGCTCAAGGAGTTCCCAGGCATCCCGGTGCACATCATCGATGAGCGCTTTACCTCCAAAATGGCGCAGCAGGCCATGCTGGCAGGGGGCCTTAAAAAGAAAGACCGGCAGGACAAAGGCACCGTAGACCGCCTGAGCGCCGCCATTATTTTACAGTCGTATTTAGAAAGCAGAAGTATATGATTTACCCAATTGTTGCCTACGGCGACCCCGTACTGAAAGAGGTAGCCGAAGATATTCCGCAGGACTACCCGAACCTGAAAGAGCTGGTGGAGGACATGTATGCCACCATGTACCATGCGCACGGCGTGGGCCTGGCAGCCCCGCAGATCGGCAAAAGCATTCGCCTCTTCGTGATCGACTCCGAACCGATGATGGACGAGGGCGACGAAGGCAAGGGTGTGAAGAAGGCCTTTATCAACGCAGAGATTGTAGAGGAAGACGGAGAAGAATGGGGCTTTGAGGAAGGCTGCCTGAGCATACCGGGTGTGCGTGAGGTGGTGTACCGCCCGGAGCGCATCGTGATCCGCTACTTTGATGAGGACTGGAACGAGCACGAGGATACGTACGACGGCATGACGGCCCGCGTGATCCAGCACGAGTACGACCACATCGAGGGTGTCCTTTTCACGGACCTGGTGTCTGGCCTGAAAAAGCGCCTGATCAAGAACAAGCTCTCCAAAATCTCAAGGGGCGAGGTAGACGCAGACTATAAGATGAACTTCGTGGGCTTATCCAAGAAGCGCTAAGCTAAAGCTATACTTTAGAAGATACAAAAACCGCCTGCTGCAGCTCCTGTAGCAGGCGGTTCTGCTTTTTATACGCAGCAGCAGCAGTTATTGCCCTCCAGCCTCGCCATAACGCATGCTCAGGATGCGCATGTGCTACCCTAACCCCACTTCTGAACCTTAAGCAACAGGCGTTCAACAACCTATCTCCCACCAGCATGCGTACACCGCAAGTATGGCCTCCAGATCAAAAGCTATACTTCTGCTGCTCACCGTGTTGCTGCCGCTCAACGGCTATACCTGGGGCTTTTTTGCGCACCAGCGCATTAACCGGCTGGCGGTGTTTGCCCTTCCGCCCGAAATGGTGGGCTTCTACAAAAAGCACATTCGCTACATTACAGAGAACGCCGTAAACCCCGACCGCCGCCGCTATGCCGTGGAGGGGGAGGCCGCACGCCACTACATCGACCTGGACGTGTACGGCGACAGCGCCCTGCAAAAAGTGCCGCGGTTCTGGCAGCAGGCTGTGGAGAAGTACACCGAAGACACCTTGCAGGCCTACGGCATTGTGCCCTGGCACATCAGCCTGATGAAATACCAGCTGACGCAGGCGTTTAAAGAACGGAACCTCGACCGCATCCTGCGCCTCAGCACGGAGATAGGCCATTACGTGGCCGACGCCTGCGTACCGCTGCACACCACCCAGAACTACAACGGCCAGTTTACCGGCCAGCGCGGCATACACGCCTTCTGGGAAACGCGGCTGCCCGAGCTCTTCTCCGACAACTATGACTTCTTTGTTGGCCAAGCCAGCTACATTGAGCAGCCGCAGCTACGTGCCTGGGACCTGGTAGCGAGCGCCCACACAGCCCTGGACTCCGTTTTATACTTTGAGAAGCAGCTGACGCAGGAGTTTGACCAGGAAAAGAAGTATAGCTTTGAGGTTCGCAACAACCTGACCACCCGCGTGTACTCCCGTGGCTTTTCAGAGGCCTACAGCGATAAGCTAAACGGCCAGGTAGAGCGGCAGATGCGGCTGGCAGTGCACACCGTCGCCAGTTACTGGTACACCGCCTGGGTAGACGCCGGACAGCCCGACCTCCGCACGCTGGGCAAACTCTCGCCCCAGGAACAGCAGCGCCTGGAGATGGAGAAAAAGGCCTATGAGCAAGGGGCGCACAAGCCCCGCGAAGAAGGCGACCTCTAGCCTACAGGCTCTGTTTCGTGCAGCCGGAGCAGGTTAAAGACCGTCTCCCCTTCGGCGTCTGCCTCATATACTTTTTTGAAGCGGGCATTCCACAGGATCTCGTCGTACAGGTAGGAGAAGCGGGAGTGGATGTACTGGCCAAACGATTCGTCATAGCCTTTGATCATGATCAGCACCTCCGCCCTTAGCTCCTCCAGCTCCGCCGGGGTCCTGTTGTAGAGCGGGCTGTCTTCGTCGATGTGGTGCACAATGGTCCAGTTGAGCGGAAAGAAGTGCAGCGAGGCCTGCTCAAGCTTCAGGTTATAGTAGTGGCGCTCAAACTTCTCGTCCTGCACCATCAGCAACACCCTTGCCTCCATCTCCATGAGCATGTTGTTGCGCTTGTTGGCAAGCCGGAACTCCAGCGTCTTTCCCTCCCCGTGAGGAGTGATAACAGCGTTGTCGCTGTAGAGGATACGCACGTTGGGCTTCGAGAACCGGCTAAACACCACCCCGGTGATAATGGCGAACCCTACCCAGCCCAGAAAGGCCTCTATGGTGACCACCAGGTTGACGGCCACGCCGTACGGCGACAGCACACCGTAGCCCACGGTGGTAAAGGTCTGCACACTGAAGAAGAACGCGTTCAGGAAAGGCGGCAGGTCAGGGTCTATCCCATGCAGGTTCTCCACCCCGCACCACAGGTACAGCAGCGCAAACAGGATATTGATGAAGAGGTATATTACCAGAATCAGCACCGACAGGCGCTCTACCGAAAGGCTGTTGAGGTACTGGTAGGTATCGTAAAGGCGTGGCTGGCTCCCCCGCTTCACAATGTTGAAGGAGCCGTCCTTGTTCATGAGCCGCTTTGTTCTGCCGGCGTATTTTCTTCCCAGGCCGAGGTCAATGGTTCGCCCAAACATAGTCTTCCCGTAGTGTTTGTTTAAAATGCTTGTCACGCAAAGGCCGCGTGGGGTGCTTGCCCCGCGCCTGCGTTTCCCTATCCGTCCAAATATAAGTATATTGCTGCATCACAAACTACCTACACACTTTAAATGACTAACCAAACTACACCCAAGCAGTTCCGGCTGCTACTGCTGCTCCTGGTGGCCCTGCTGGTGCAGCCGCAGGCGTGGGCACAGCAGCGCACCTCCGCCACCCTTCAAAAGCTGGACGCCTACTACCAAAAGGCCCTGAAGGCATGGGATGTGCCGGGCATGGCCATCGCCATCGTGAAAGACGACTCTGTGATCTTCTCGAAAGGCTACGGCGTGCTCAACAACAAGACCGGCGGGCAGGTAGATGCCAACACGCTTTTCGGCATCGCCTCTAACACAAAGGCCTACACCGCCGCCGCCCTGGCCACCCTGGTAGACCAGGGCAAACTGAAGTGGAAGGACAAGGTAAAAGACTACGTGCCTTACCTGCAGCTCTACAGCCCTTATGTAACCGAGAACCTGACCATTGAAGACCTGCTGAGCCACCGGGTAGGCTTTAAGACCTTCAGCGGCGATTTGCTGTGGTACAACACGACCTACAGCCGCCCCGAGATTATCAAACGCATGCGTTACCTGGAGCCGGTGTATGGGTTCCGTGATGGCTACGGGTACTCTAACCTGATGTTTATTACGGCCGGTGAGGTAATTGAGCGCGTGACAGGCAAGACCTGGGAGAACTACATCAAAGAGACTTTCCTGCAGCCGCTGGGCATGAGCCGCACCTATACTTCGGTAAACGACCTGAAGGGGGTGCAGAACGTGGCCTCCCCGCACGGCTTTGATGCGCAGGGCAAGCCTTACGCCACAACCCTCACCGCCTGGGACAACTGGAACCCGGCCGCCGGTATCTTTACCAGCGTTAACCAGGATGCACAGTGGCTGCGCCTGCAGCTGAACCGCGGCACTTACAAAGGCAAGGAAATCTTTAGCGAGGAGTCCAGCCGCAACATGTGGCAGGCACACAACCCGATCCCGGTGTCCAAGCAGGCGGAGGAAAACATTCCGTCCACCCACTTTGCCGCCACGGGCTTAGGCTGGTTTGTGAGCGACTATGAAGGGCACAAGCTGGTGTACCACGGCGGCGGCCACGAAGGCATGAACAGCCGCACCGTGCTGGTGCCGGAGGAGAACCTGGGCATTGTGATACTGACCAACAGCATGAGCAGCATCATGACGCCACTGGCCAACTACACGATCGATCAGTTTCTGGAGGTGGAGCAAAGCCGCGACTGGAGCCAGGAGTACCTGGATAAAGCCGCAGAGGCCAAGAAGGCAGCGGCTGAGGAAGCCGCTAAAAAGCCGAAGGAAAAGAAGCGCAAGAGCAAGCCGGCACGCGAGCTCTCGGCCTACACCGGCACCTACCACAGCCAGCTGTACGGCAACGCCACAGTAACGCTGCAGAACGGCAAGCTACACCTGCAACTGGAGCCGGCCCCTGCCCTCAACGGCACGCTGAGCTTCCTGGAGCACGACATCTTTAACCTCGACTGGAAAAACGACTTCGCCTTGCTGCACCCCACCAATGTGCGCTTTTTAACCGGCGAGGACGGAGGCATTGCCCAGCTGCGCCTGGATTCAGACAACCCGGACTTTCATTTCGATGAGCTGAAGTTTGAGAAGGTAAAGTAGGGTCCTTTTGTCTTCCCTACAAAGCCTGCTCAGGGCTTTGTAGGGAAGCAAGTGGAACTTAGGAAGCGAGAATGGCTACTGCGCTCACTACCGCGAAATAGGCTGCTATGATCCAATAAGCAATGGCATCACTGTTGGGATAGACTTTTTTCATGATCGACAACCTTAACTGTGAGAGATACGATTAAAGCAAGAGCACATAAAACCCTTACTACTAATAGTATACGATTATAATTAAGCTTATGTTGATCATGATGATTTAAGGAATTCAGGCAGGCAAACCCAAGGTAAAAAGCCTAAAACAAAGCCCTCTGCAACACCTGCAGAGGGCTTTGTTTTAAGAGCCTCCCCCGCTCCTGCAGGCATGCTGAAGGCACGCCATAAACACCATTCCCACCCCAGCCGTTTAGGTCCGGATCGGGCATAAAAAATGGCCGCTGCAAAACCGCAGCGGCCACTCTCTGTACTTTACTCAGCACCCTAACGAGGTTAGGGCTACTAGTGCAGCAGAGGCTATACCAGCTTTTTATAGCGAATGCGCTTCGGCTCTATATCGCCCATGCGCTTCTTCTTGTTCTCTTCGTACTCTGTGTAGTTCCCCTCGAACCAGTACACCTGGGAGTCGCCCTCAAAGGCCAGGATGTGCGTACAGATGCGGTCCAGGAACCAGCGGTCGTGGGAGATGATCACGGCACAGCCGGCAAAGTTCTCCAGCGCGTCTTCCAGGGCACGAATCGCGTTCACGTCCAGGTCGTTGGTAGGTTCATCGAGCAGCAGCAGGTTACCGCCTTCTTTCAGCGTCATGGCCAGGTGCACGCGGTTACGCTCACCACCCGACAGTTTCTCTACCTTCTTCTCCTGATCACCGCCCGAGAAGTTAAACTTGCTCACATAGGCGCGAGACACCACCTGGCGACCCGCCATGATCATATGCTCTGTACCGCCTGAGATCACCTCAAACACCGATTTGTTCGGGTCTAGCTGGGCATGCTCCTGGTCTACATAGGAAATCTGCACGGTAGAGCCCACGGTAAAGTCACCGGCATCCGGCTTCTCCTGGCCTGTGATCAGTTTAAACAGCGTTGTTTTACCAGCGCCGTTCGGGCCGATGATCCCCACGATACCACCCTGCGGCAGCGCAAAGTTCAGGTCCTCAAACAGCAGCTTGTCGCCGTAGGCCTTGCTCACATGGTTCACCTCTATCACCTGGGAGCCCAGGCGCGGGCCGTCCGGGATGAACAGCTCCAGCTTCTCTTCTTTCTGAGAGGCCTCTTCTCCGGCCAGTTTATCATACTGGCTGATGCGGGCCTTGGATTTGGCATGGCGTGCCTTTGGGGCCATCTTCACCCACTCCAGCTCGCGCTGCAGTGTTTTCTGGCGCTTGCTCTCTGTCTTCTCCTCCTGTGCCAGGCGGTTAGACTTCTGCTCCAGCCAGCTGCTGTAGTTGCCTTTCCACGGAATACCCTCGCCGCGGTCCAGTTCCAGAATCCAGCCGGCCACGTTGTCCAGGAAGTAACGGTCGTGGGTTACGGCGATCACAGTGCCTTTGTACTGCTGCAGGTGCTGCTCCAGCCAGTCCACCGACTCGGCGTCCAGGTGGTTGGTCGGCTCGTCCAGCAACAGCACGTCCGGCTCCTGCAGCAGCAGGCGGCACAGGGCCACGCGGCGCTTCTCACCACCCGACAGGTTACCGATGATGGCATCCTCCGGCGGCGTGCGCAGCGCATCCATGGCGCGCTCCAGGCGGTTGTCCAGTTCCCAGGCGTTCAGCTGGTCCAGGCGCTCCTGCACCTCGCCCTGGCGCTCGATGAGCTTGTTCATCTCATCGTCGGTCATTTCCTCGCCGAACTTCATGTTGATTTCGTCGAACTCCTTCAGCAGGTTCACCACCTCGCTTACGCCTTCCTCTACCACCTGGCGAACGGTTTTGGTCGGGTCCAGCTGCGGCTCCTGCTCCAGGTAACCCACGGTGTAGCCCGGAGACCACACCACCTCGCCCTGGAACTCCTTGTCTACCCCCGCGATGACCTTGAGCAAGCTGGACTTACCCGAGCCGTTGAGGCCCAGCACGCCGATCTTGGCTCCGTAGAAAAACGAGAGGTATATGTTCTTAAGTACCTGTTTCTTTGGCGGGTAGATCTTGCTTACCCCGGCCATTGAAAAAATAATGGTTTCGTTGCTCATGCTATAAATTATAGTGTTCTGCTAATATAACCTTAACAAAGGGCCGCGCTTTTGCGTGCCACCTGCAGGCGCACCCGGTAGAATACCTATCCGCCTGATTATTATTCCATAAAGAATTACAAATATCGGAAAAATTCATGTCTTTGCACTTCACAAAAGTGCGCCGAAATCATTAAACTTGTAAAAAACTGTATGGGTAAGGTATGCACTTACTGATTTTAGCACCAGACGGCCGGTATGTGCCGCCACTGTTAACGGGCTGCGGCACCGGCAAACGCTGCAGGCCAGCCTGCGTATGCTAAGGTTAGTTTATTTTCTGATGCCTTCCCCAACAATTACGTACGACGCACATAACCCAATCCAGTAAAATGGAAAACAACAACCTATTGGAAGAAGCCAAGAAGTATGGTTTCATTCAGGACCAGCAAGTGTGGCTAAAGCCCTTTATGAATTACCCGGCCAGACAGGTGGGTGAGGTGAAAGAAACGGAAGATGACTCGCTGGTGTACTTTGCCAAGCGCTTCGAGATGTTCCGCGACAAGGTAAACAGCCTGCTGGACCGTATTGCAACCTCTGAGAACAAAGGCTCTTTCCTGATGAAGGTCCTGCACATGAAGGAGCAGGTAGGCAGCTACGATGCCCTGGGCGACTTTGAGGAGATCTATCACACCCTGAGCAAGTCTGAGGAGGAGATAAACGAAACCATTAAGCAGAACCGCGAGAAGAACCTCTCTATCAAAATCGGCCTTATACAGGAGGCGGAGGCACACAGCGAGAGCATTGACTGGAAAGAGGCGACCGAGAAGCTGAAAGACCTGCGCACCACCTGGATCAAGACAGGCCCGGTGGAGAAGGAGCTGACAGATGAGATCGAGGAGCGCTTCCGCAACGCCGTGGAGAACTTCTTCGAGCGCAAGAAGAACTTCTTTGAGGATAAGAAGCGCATGCAGAACCGCGCTTACGAACGCTACAGAGAGCTCATCAACCAGTCTTACGCCATTATGAACTCCGAAGAGTGGGAGGAGACAACGGCCAAGCTGAAGCAACTGCAGAACCAGTGGAAAGAAGTGGACGGCACCCTGCCGCGCAAAACCATGACCAACCTCTGGAACAGCTTCCGCAAGGCGCACAACCACTTCTTTGAGCGCCTGAAACGCAAGATACAGAAAGAGAAGAACGCCTCGAGAGAGCAGTTCTACGAGCAGAACTACGAAAGCAAGCAGGCGCTGGCCTCTCAGGCGGAGCAGCTGCTGCAGGAGTACAGCCTGGGCGAGGCCGTAAAGCGCGCCAAGGAGCTGCAGGCGGAGTGGAAGAAAGTAGGCCCGGTAAGCCCGGAGGTGTCGGACGCCGTGTGGGAGCGCTTCATCAAAGCGTGCGACCGTGTGTTTGAGATGAGCAGCCTGGAGCACTACATCCGCAAGCGCCAGCAGGCCAGCAACGAGACCTTCTCAGAAACCGATGGCCTGCAGGCCCGCATCAACGCCCTGAAAGACTTTATCAAGTCAGACAGGAACGAGCTGGAGGTGCTGGAGACAAACCTGGGCAAGCTGAACGACTCCCCTAGCAATGACACGTTCCGCAACATGCTGAAAGGGAAGATCCGCAACTTCAACAGAAAGATCGGCACCAAGACCGCCCTTATTGAAATGTTCCAGAGCCAGCTGAGCGCCATCTCACGCTAGCCCACGCTATACACTACAAAAAGCGCCTGCTGCCCCTGCAGCAGGCGCTTTTTGCGTTTTTACCGCCGGGGCCCACCGCCGCTTACAGCTCGTGTTACAACCACTGCTGAACCCCTGAAAATTATTGTGCGCATTTTGAACATTTGTGTTTTATTTGCGTTGTGTTGTTAAAAACAGACAAAAAAGCAATTAATATTTCGCAAAAATTTTTGTTCTTGTTTTTATTCATACTTTTGCAAACTATTTTAATTAGCCAATAAGTTAAAGGAGAAAATACTATGTACTGGACACTTGAATTAGCTTCATACCTGGAGGACGCACCCTGGCCAGCAACTAAAGACGAGCTGATCGACTTCTCTATCCGCTCAGGCGCACCGATGGAGGTTGTAGAGAACCTGCAAGCGCTGGAGGATGACGGACAGCCTTACGAGAACATCGAAGAGATCTGGCCTGACTACCCGACCAAAGAGGACTTCATGTTCAACGAGGACGAGTACTAGTCTAATTAAGAATGATGAATTACGAATTATGAATGGTTCGTACGCCTGTAATTCATAACTCATAATTTAAAATTCATAATTGAGCAAAGCTTGATCGTTGACGCACAAAACTTGGTTGCGGGTTATGGCCAGAGGGTCCTGATCCGCAACCTTTCTTTTTCTATTCCCTCGCCTGCCTTTGTAGCCATCATCGGGCACAATGGGGCGGGTAAAACAACGCTTTTCCGGGCCTTTCAGGGGAAAATAGACTATGAGGGGCAGCTACTGGTGCAGGGGCATAACCTGCGGCACCTTTCCAACCCGTCCGCCAAAGGCCTGCTGGCCTACCTCCCGCAGAAGAACACCATCAACTTTCCTATCAAGGTGCACGACCTGGTCGTGATGGGCCTGTTCCGCAAGAAGCGCTTCTTTGAGCACTACGGCCCGGATGACTACGCGCTAGCGGCACGTACGCTAGAGCAGCTGCAGCTCTCCCACCTCATCGACCACGATTTTACCACACTTTCCGGCGGCGAGCAGCAACTGGTGTGGCTGGCCCAACTCATGCTGCAGGATGCAGGCATTAACCTGCTGGATGAGCCGACACAGCAACTGGACGTGTACTACAAGAGCAAAGTGTTCAGCCTGCTGCAGGAGTGGGTTGTGCAAAGCGGCAAAACGATCCTTTGCATTACGCATGACCTGCAAAACCTGCAAAGCCTGCGGGGCTACCTGCTCAACCTGTCCAAGCCAACGCCTGTGCTGGAGGCCATCTCCCCGGAAGCGGTGCAGGAGAACCAGGCTTTCCTGGAGGCTGGCCGGCAGCCTGCTCTGTAGCAGAACAGGCTCAGCACGCAACCCCGCCCCCTACCCCTGTAGGTCCTGGCTGGCAAAGGCCTCTGCAAGTATAAGGTCCTCGGGCGTGGTGATTTTGATGTTGCGGTAACTGCCTTCCACCAGCGTGATTTTCTCCCCTGTGCTTTCCACCACCGAGGCATCATCGGTAAAGTGCTCCTGCTCGGGCTGCTCATAGGCTTTGCGAAGGATGCTTGCCCGGAAACACTGCGGCGTTTGCACCAACTTGTACTTTGCACGCGGCACGGCACGGCTTCCGCTCTCCGTCAGCTCCCGTATAGAGTCTTTCGGTGATACGGCCACCACCGCGCTCCCCTGCTGCTCCGCCGCCTCAAAGGCAGCCTTGATTGTCTCTGTTTCCACAAACGGGCGCACCCCGTCGTGCACCGCGACCAGGCCCTCCCCCATCACCGCATCCAGGCCGTTTTTTACAGAGCCAAAGCGTGTGGCACCACCCGGCACCGTCATGTGGAAGAGCTTAAAAGTATGTTTGCGGCACAGCTCACGCCACGTGTTTAGCTGCTCCTGGGGCAACACCACGATCAACCTGATAGCCGGGTTATACTTGTAGAACCGCTCTATGGTGTGCATCAGGACCGGTTTGCCCGCCACTTCCAGAAACTGCTTCGGGGTATCGCGCTGCATCCGGCTGCCGGAGCCTCCCGCCACGATGATTGCATATTGGGGTAATTGTGCCATAGCTGCAAAGATAGGTTTTTGGGTGCTGAGTTCCGAGGCATGTGTAGCGGCCGCACCCGGGGGCCATACAAAACAAAAGCCCCGGCTGTAAGGCCGGGGCTTTTGCGCTTCAGAAACAGTTTATACTTACAGAATCAGCATTACGTCGCCGTAGCTGAAGAAGCGGTAGTTCTCTTTCACGGCCTCCTCATAGGCTTTCATCACCAGTTCGTAGCCTCCGAAAGCGGCAGCCATCATCAGCAGTGTGCTTTCCGGCATGTGGAAGTTGGTTAGCAGGCAGTTGGCGATCTTAAAGTCGTACGGAGGGAAGATGAAACGGTCTGTCCAGCCTTCGTTAGCCTTAAGGCGGCTGTTAGCCGAAACCGACGACTCCAGGGCGCGCATGGTGGTGGTACCGATGGCACACACACGCTTCTTGCTGTCCAGCGCCTTGTTTACACGCTCAGCAGTAGCGGCAGGCACCATAAAGTTTTCGGAGTCCATCTTGTGCTTGGTCAGGTCCTCCACGTCTACCGGGCGGAAAGTGCCCAGGCCTACGTGCAGCGTAACCGGCTCCACATCCACCCCTTTAATCTCCAGGCGCTTCATCACCTCTTTTGTAAAGTGCAGCCCTGCCGTTGGGGCAGCCACGGCACCTACGTTCTTGGCATACACCGTCTGGTAACGCTCACGGTCTTCCGGCTCTGCCTCACGCTTAATGTACTTTGGCAGTGGCGTTTCGCCCAAATCGTTAATGGTTTTGTAGAATTCTTCATCCGGACCGTCAAAAAGGAACTTGATCGTACGGCCGCGGGAAGTAGTATTATCGATCACCTCGGCTACCAGGTCGCTGTCGCCGAAGTATAGTTTGTTGCCTACGCGGATCTTGCGGGCCGGGTCTACCAGCACATCCCACAGGTGGATTTCCTTGTTCAGCTCGCGCAGCAGAAAAACTTCAATCTTAGCCCCTGTTTTCTCTTTGTTACCGTACAGGCGGGCCGGAAACACTTTGGTATCGTTCACCACCATCACATCCCCTTCGTCGAAGTACTCCAGGATGTCTTTAAACACGCGGTGCTCGATTTTACCAGAGTCGCGGTGCACCACCATCATGCGCGATTCATCGCGGTTTTCGCTAGGGTGCGTGGCCAGGTAACTTTCGGGGAGATCAAACTTAAATTCAGATAACTTCATATATCAAATATTACGGTATTTGGTTTCCAATCTATAGGGTACCATCCGGTTACACAACAGTTGAACCGCCCGCCGGGGTTCATAAGCAACCGTCACTAAAAAACAAAAAATCAAGGCGCAAATTTACTCAGTTTGGCCGAATTATTCTTACTTTTAAGAAAATTACTTCGATACGTTATACCCTGACACAAGAAAAGCACTATGATATACCTGCGTTTGATAGCGGAGAGCTTCCGGTTTGCCTGGCAGGCTTTGCGCGCCAACCTGCTGCGCACCATCCTGTCGCTGCTGGGGGTTACCATCGGTATCTTCGCGATCATTTCGGTGTTCACGCTGGTAGACTCGCTGGAGCGGAACGTGCGCGACAGCATGAGCTTTGTCGGCGACAAGGTTATTTATGTGGAGAAGTGGCCCTGGTCCACGGGGGGCAACTACCCCTGGTGGAAGTACTTTCAGAGGCCGGAGGCCACGGCGCGGGAGTTCAGGCTGCTGCAGGAGCGCATTACCACCAGCAACGGCGTGGCTATCTTCGCCAACAAAGGGGGCAACACCTTTAAGCAAGGCAACAACAGCTACTCCGACGGCACCCTGATGGGCGTTTCCTATGACTACCCGAAGGTAAGCGAGGTGCCCGTGGTTGACGGCCGCTACTTCACCCCGCAGGAGGCCGACGCCGCCCGCAACGTGATCGTGATCGGCGATGAGGTGGCCAACTCCCTGTTCCCGTACGGCAGCCCCATTGGCCAGGACCTGAAGGTGGGGGGCCAGAAATTCACCGTGGTAGGCGTAATAGAGAAACAGGGAGAGAACATGTTCGGGATGCCAAACATGGACCAGATGGGCATGATCCCGTACAGCACCTTCTCCAAAATGTACGATGTAGGGCCAAGCGGCATGGGCTCCACTATTGCCTTAAAGGGCCGCGAGGATGACCCGGGCCTGCTCGAGCTGGAGTATGAAACCAAGGGAGTGATGCGCAACATACGGGGCCTGCGCCCGCGCGACGAGGACAACTTTGCCATGAACCGCCCCGAAATGCTACAGGATGCCATTGGCGGCTTCTTTGACGTGGTGGGGCTGGCAGGCTGGGTGATCGGCGGCTTTGCCATACTGGTGGGTGGCTTCGGCATCGCCAACATCATGTTTGTGTCGGTAAAGGAGCGGACCAACATCATTGGCATACAAAAATCGCTGGGGGCTAAAAATTATTTTATCCTGTTCCAGTTTCTGTTTGAGTCGGTGTTTTTGAGTTTGTTAGGCGGTGGCATCGGTATCCTGCTGGTGTTGTTGCTCACGCTTATCCCGCAGGATATCATGAAGGTTACCCTGTCGGCAGGCAACATTATACTTGGCCTTGGCGTATCGGCGGTGATAGGCATGCTTTCGGGCATCATACCTGCCGTACTGGCCTCAAACCTAGACCCGGTTATTGCAATCCGATCCAAATAGATATATTTACGTCCCTGGCTCTGCCGTGCTCCCTCACTGCACCGCCGGGCCATGGGCTGATTTTAAATAGGTGATGACGCGCGCCTGCGGGAAAGCAGGCGCAGGAGGGTAACCCCTCCGTAGAAGATGACGAGAAAAAATTTATGACAAAGCTTAGAAAAACAAGCAAGACCAAGCTGCACGAAGAATCAATCAATACCGGCAGCGGGCAAACCATTCTGAAACCGGATGTAAACGAGAATAAGGCCAGATCGGTAACCGACCTGCGCGAGAGCGGACAGTCCACGGCTGCACCGGCCTCTGAGGAAGACAGAAAGATACGCCAGGCCTTTGTAGACAAAGACTGGAACGAGATTAAAATCGCCGACTCCTGGCAGATTTTCAAAGTGATGGCTGAGTTTGTGGACGGTTTTGAGAAACTGGCTAAAATCGGCCCTTGCGTGTCGGTGTTCGGCTCGGCCCGCACCAAATCCGACAACAAGTACTACATCATGGCCGAGGAGATCGCCGCTAAACTGGTGCGCCACGGCTACGGTGTGATCACGGGCGGCGGCCCGGGCATTATGGAGGCTGGCAACAAAGGCGCTCACTCCGAAGGAGGGCGCTCGGTAGGCCTGAACATCCAGCTGCCGTTCGAGCAGTTCAACAACATCTACATCGACTCCGACAAGCTCATCAACTTCGACTACTTCTTTGTGCGCAAGGTGATGTTCGTGAAGTATGCCCAGGGCTTTATCGGCATGCCGGGCGGCTTCGGCACACTCGACGAGCTGTTTGAGGCGATCACGCTGATCCAAACGAAAAAAATCGGCGCTTTCCCGATCGTACTGGTGGGCCGCTCCTACTGGGAGGGCCTGTTTAAGTGGATCGAGGACGTGATGCTGCACACAGAGAACAACATCAGCGCCGAGGACCTGGACCTGGTGCACATTGTGGACGACGCTACCGAGGCCGTGAAGATCATCGACGACTTCTACAGCAAATACCTGCTGTCTCCAAACTTCTAAGAGAAGCGAGAAGCGCTTGTTGTACTTACACAGAAGCCCGCTGCCCAGGTAGCGGGCTTTTTGCTTTTAAGGGGATGAAGCCGCACCTACCTTCCCGTACCCTTATCGTATACGCCTTTATGAGTATCCGAAAAATGCTTAACAGAAAAGCGAAAGCAGAGATAAAGAAGGACCTGAAGGTACAGGAAAAGCTGAATGTTGAGGTTAAAGACAGCCTGGCGATGGAGCGCACGAAGCTGGCTAACGAACGCACCCTGCTTGCCTACAGCCGCACGGCGATGGCCCTGGTGCTGGCCGGTCTCACCTTTATGAAACTGTTCGAGGACATGCTCTACCAAAGCATCGGCTTCGTTTTTATACTTGCCGGGCTTGTGATGGCGGTGTTCGGCTACCGCAGGTTCTGCAAAAAGAAGGAGAGCATCACCCGCTACGCCCACGCCTACACGCCTACCAGCCCGGTGCACGCGGAGGTAACCGCACAGGAAAAAGCAGAGGCGACCTAGCCGCCCCCCTGCAGCGGCGAAAACCGTTAGGCGCAGGAAGTGCCGCCAAGCACTGCTTCTGCCCGACAGAATGACCTGATGACACGCCTATGCCAAACGCTGACAAAGAAAAGATCAAAAAGCTTAAGAAGAAGCTTAAGCTACAGGAGCAAAAGAACAGGGAGATAAGGGATGAAATGGCCACCCAGCGCACCATCTTCGCCAACGAGCGCACCCTGATGGCATACTTGCGTACTGCCATGGCGATAGTAGCCGGAGGTTTTGCGGCCATCAAGTTCTCTAACGACCTATACCTGGAGATAGCGGGTGTTGTGTTGCTGCTAACCGGGCTTGTGCTGGCACTGTACGCTTTTTACAGGTACAGGCAAAAGCAGAAGGCCATCGAAGGGCAGCGCCAGCACTACGCCCCTACCAGCCACCACCACGCCAGCCTCCACCAAAACAGGTACAGGGGCTCCGACCTGCAGGATTAACCGATAGGCATTCCGCACAGGCTAAACCTATTCCCCCTGATTTCTGTTAAGAATGGTTAGGGTTTTGCAGCAGCAGAAGCCTAAGATTGTGTAACTTTGCTATTTAAGAACAACCCATTTCGAATGGCTTTAAACCAGGAGCAACCAACCACTACCACCGGCACCGATACTTCTGCCGTTATGCCCGGCTCAAACGGCGATGCACAGCAGATTGAAGTATACGGCGCCCGCGAACATAACCTTAAGAACATCTCTATCAAGCTGCCGCGCTACAAGCTGGTCGTTTTTACCGGCATCAGTGGCTCCGGCAAGTCCTCGCTGGCTTTCGATACGATCTACGCCGAGGGGCAGCGCCGCTACATGGAGACTTTCTCGGCCTACGCCCGCTCCTTTATGGGTGGCCTGGAGCGCCCCAACGTCGACAAGATCGAGGGGCTGTCGCCGGTCATCTCCATTGAGCAGAAAACCACCAGCCGCAACCCCCGCTCTACCGTAGGCACCATCACCGAAATCTACGACTTTATGCGCCTGCTGTGGGCCCGCACCGCCGAGGCCTATAGCTATGTAACCGGTGAGAAGATGGTGCGCCAGAGCGATGACCAGATCGTTAACCACATCCTCGAGAACTTCGACGGCAAGCGCATTGTGGTGCTGGCCCCGGTGGTAAAGGGCCGTAAGGGCCACTACCGTGAGCTGTTCCAGCAGATCCGCAAGATGGGCTTTATCCGGGCCCGCGTGGACGGCGAACTGGTGGAGATCGCCCCGAAGATGCAGGTGGACCGCTACAAGATCCACGACATAGAGATCGTGATCGACAAGATCGTGGTGAAGGAGGAGGACCGCTTCCGCCTCTCCGGCTCTATCCAGAATGCGCTCACGCACGGCAAGGGCACGGCGCTGATCCTGGATGCGGACGCCGACAAGACACACTTCTTTTCGCGCCACCTCATGGACCCCGCCACCGGTATCGCCTACGACGATCCGGCCCCGAACTCCTTCTCCTTTAACTCCCCTTACGGCGCCTGCCCGGTGTGTAACGGCCTGGGAGAGATACAGGAGATCACGGAGGAAACCGTTATTCCGGACAAAGAGCTAAGCATACGCCGCGGGGGTATTGCCCCGCTGGGCGAGTACCGCGACATCTGGATATTTAAGCAGATCGAGGCGCTGTTTAAGCACTTTAAGGCCTCGGTGGCCACCCCGATAAAAGACCTGCCGGAGGACCTGCTGCAGGTACTGCTCTATGGCCTGGAGGAAGACCTGGAGGTAAAAACCAAAAAGGGCAACTATGTGGTGGAGTTTGAGGGCATTATCAACTTCCTGAAAAACCAGATGGAGTCCGACTCCGACAGCATCCGCTCCTGGGTAGAGGACTTTACCCAAACCACCACCTGCCCCGAGTGTAACGGCTATCGCCTGAAAAAGGAGTCGCTGCACTTCAAGATCGCGGATAAGAACATCGGGGAGCTGTCTGTGCTGGACATTACCAAGCTGGCCGCCTGGTTTGAGGCGCTGGAAGACAGGATGAGCGAGCGCCAGAATGTAATCGCCAAAGAGCTGCTGAAGGAAATCCGCAAGCGCATTGGCTTTTTGCTGGATGTGGGCCTGGACTACCTGAGCCTGCACCGCCCTGTGCGCACCCTTTCCGGCGGCGAGAGCCAGCGCATTCGCCTGGCCACGCAGATCGGCACGCAGCTGGTGGGCGTGCTCTATATTATGGATGAGCCAAGTATAGGCCTGCACCAGCGCGACAACGAGCGCCTGATTAACGCCCTGAAGGACCTCCGCGACCTGGGCAACTCCATCATTGTGGTGGAGCACGACAAGGACATGATTCTGCAGTCTGACTACGTGGTGGATATCGGACCGGGCGCAGGCATCCATGGAGGCCAGGTCGTGACGGCCGGCACCCCGGAAACCATGATGAACGCCGGCACCACCACTGCCGACTTCCTGAGCAACCGCCGTGGCATTGCCGTGCCGCGCGAAAAACGCCCGGGAACAGGCCAGACGCTCCGGCTGATCGGTGCCACAGGCCATAACCTGAAAAATGTAACGCTGGAGCTGCCGCTGGGCAAGATGATCTGCGTAACGGGCGTATCGGGCAGCGGTAAGTCCTCGCTGATACACGACACGTTGTACCCAATCCTGAACACGCACTTCTTCCGGGCCAAGCGGGAGCCGCTGCCTTACAAAAGCATAGAAGGGCTGGAGCATATCGACAAGGTAATAGAGGTAGACCAGTCGCCGATTGGCCGCACGCCGCGCTCCAACCCGGCCACCTATACGGGCGTCTTCACCGACATCCGCAGCCTTTTTGCGCAGCTGCCGGAGGCCAAGATCAGGGGCTACACCCCGGGCCGCTTCTCGTTTAACGTGAAGGGCGGGCGCTGCGAAGCCTGCGAAGGCGCGGGTATGCGCACGATAGAGATGAACTTTCTGCCGGATGTGTATGTGCCGTGCGAGGTATGCAAAGGCAAGCGCTACAACCGCGAAACGCTGGAGGTGCGCTTCAAAGGCAAGAGCATAACCGATGTGCTGGAGATGACTGTGGAGCAGGCGGTGGAGTTTTTCGAGAGCCAGCCACGCATCCTGCGCAAGATCCAAACGCTGAACGAGGTGGGTTTAGGCTACATCACCCTGGGCCAGCAAGCTACCACCCTCTCCGGTGGCGAGGCACAGCGTGTGAAGCTGGCAACGGAGCTATCGAAGAAAGACACCGGGCAAACGCTCTACATCCTGGATGAGCCAACCACGGGCCTGCACTTTCAGGACATTGAGCACCTGACGGAGGTTTTACACAAACTTACCAACAAGGGCAATACCGTACTTATCATCGAGCACAACCTCGACCTGATTAAGGTGGCGGACTATGTCATTGATATTGGCCCTGAGGGCGGCGAGGGCGGCGGCACGATTGTGGCGGCAGGCACTCCAGAAGAGGTCGTGGCGGCGGGAAAAGGCTATACTTCCCGCTTCCTGGAGGAGGAGCTGAAGACCAGCCACTATACCGAAGGCCCATCAGCCCCGCAAGACTAGCGCCCTCTAAAAAGCTGAACCATAAAAAAGCCCCCGCTACCTTCGTAGCGGGGGCTTTTTTTAAATATTGTCGATGGAGTCCTGCAGTTCATCTAAAATCTCCTGATGCCGCCTTAGCAGCGGCAACTGCTTGCTTGCATACTGCTTCAGGCCCATCACCTGCCCGTGCTCGGCCATATCCTCGTAACGGTCTACCAGTTGCTTGTTTAGCGCCACAATCTGGTTGAGGTAAGCCAGGTCAAACGTTATACCGGACTTCTCTGTTACCTGCTCATACATTTCGTGGTGGGCGTTCCCCAGGGTGGTAGGCAGAACAAAGTTGCTTTGCGTCGCTACCTCGCGCAGGTCGTTTAGCATGTTTTGGTGCGCCTGCACCATCTCCTGCGCCAGCTCTTTCACCTCCGGGCTGACAGCCATGCCGGTGGCCGCCTCTCCCAGCTGCACCTCTAGCAGGCTGGCACTGGCCGCCTCAGCGGCATAAAGGGCGTCGTTTCTCATATCCTCCTGCACACCAGCCGCCTCAAACTGCTGTACGCTTTGCTCGGCGGCCTGCTCAATGCTGTCGTCGGAGCTGCAGGCGGTAACGGTGCATAGCCATACGAGGGCGGCAAGGCAATTCAGTATCGTTCTTTTCATGGGTAATGGTCTTGGCTTAAAACATAAAGCATCTGCAAGATAAGACTTACAGATGCTTTATTATAGTTAATTAAACCGACTTTGGTTACTATTTGTTGTTATTCACGTTGTTTTGGATCTGCTTTGCGCGGTCCAGGTGCTGGCGCAGCGTTGGCAGCGTAGCATCTGCGAAGCTCTTCACCTCCTGGTCTTCTATGTTGTTCGCGGCATCCTCAAACAGGCTGACCGTGTTCTCGTGGGAACTCACCATCAGGTCCATATACGCCTGGTCGAACTCGTTGCCTGTTTTGTCGCGCAGGTTCTGCAGCTTGTCCATGTGCTCCTGGCTCATGCTATCCGGCAGCACGATGTTTTTCTGTTGCGCCAGTTGCTTCATTTGCTCTGAGGCTTTCTGGTGCTCCGTCACCATCATCTGGCCGAAGTCTTTTACCTCCTGCATCTGCCCCTTTTCCTGAGCCAGCTGCCCCGACTGGATTTCCAGCATGTTGCTGCTGGCAGCCTTCGTCATGAAGTCAGAGATGTTAGTCATCTGGTCTTCCATAGCTGTGTCTTCAACCTGCTGCTCGTTTGTCTGCTGTGCTTCTTCTACAGCGCCTTGCTCCTGGTTACAAGATGCCATACCAAATAGGAAAGCACTCAGTATCAAACCTGTTGATGCGATCTTTTTCATAATTTTATACTATCTGATTCTTGTTTCATTTTTAACAGAGTGGGTATACGCCTTCGTTGCCACAGAGTTCTACAATTGCCGGCAGGCTCTGCCTGACACTGCTTTTCTCTCCGCCTTTAAGCAGAAGCAGCAAAAAAAATGCGCCAGCCTCTGCTTAGAAGCTGGCGCATTTAGTGAACGATGGACCAAACCTACGCCAGGTGCACTCATTTCTCCACCCTTGTGCTGTGTAGGCATGAGTGCTTTGAGCGGCATGGCACAACACACCTTTACTTATGAAGTACGGGCGTAGCCCAGCAAAGTACACGAAGTAAAGAAGCCAGGCAATACTGCCTGGCTCTCCTGTTATACGTTTTATACGTTTCGCGCTATCCCCGCACCTTACTCAGGCACCTTTAAACTGTGGCCGGCGCTTTTCATTAAAGGCGGTTACGCCCTCTTTGTAGTCTTCGGAGTTACCGGCTATCTTCTGGCAGTGCGCCTCATAGTCCAGCATTTCATCCAGGGTGGAGCTGAAGGATTTGTTCAGCATCTTCTTCATCAGGCCAATGGCTTTGGTTGGGCCAGAGGCATAGCGGGCGGCAAGTTCGGCCACGGCAGCATCCAACTCTTCCGGCGCCACCACCTTGTTTACCATGCCCAGCTGCAGCGCTTCCTCTGCCGATACTTTGGAGCCCAGGGTGCTCAGCTCAAACGCCTTTAGCGAGCCCACGGCACGCGGCAGGAAGAACGAGGAGCCCGAGTCCAGCACCAGGCCTACGTTTACAAACACCTCAATCATACTTGCCGCCGTGGAGGCCACCACCAGGTCACAGGCCAGGGCAAGGGAGCAGCCGGCACCGGCCGCCACGCCATTTAGCTTGCCAATAATAGGCTTTGGCAGGTTGCGCATCGCTCTAATGATGGGGTTGTAGCGCTTCTCCAGCGACTCAGACAGGTCTCGCTTGCTGGCACCGGCGATTGCCTTCAAGTCCTGCCCTGAGCAAAAGGCCTTGCCGGCCCCCGTCAGCACGACCACACGCACCTTCTCGTCGCGGCTTACCTGTTTCAGGGCATCCTGCAGGTCATAGCTTTGCTGGTCGTTGAAGGCGTTGAAAACATCGGGGCGGTTCAGGGTGATGGTGGCTACCCCTTCCTGCACATCATATAAAAGACACTCGTAGTTCATGTGTATAATGATTTCGTTGTTTTATCAAAGATAAGAAATACGGCCTGATCTGCAAGGTAAGCCAACCCTCCTGCCGCAGCACCTCGGAGCCTTCCTTCAGCAACGCAGGCTATCACAGACAAGCGGTTTGTACTTGCCCGGATGCCTCTTTAGTACAGCGCCACCGTTGCCGCGGAGAGCGCCAGCAGAAACCCGCTGCCGAAGCCGGCATACACCTGCGCCGGCGTGTGCGCCTGAAGCGCCAGCCTCGCCGACAGCACCGCCCCTGTCAGGAAAATGGCAATGGCAATCGGGAAGACGAGCATTGCCTCCGGCGCCAGGTTGTTTAGCACCAGCAGCAGGCCAAGGCCGCCGCCCATGCCCACACTGTGCGCACTTATCTTCCAGAACTGCGAAATGGCGAAGGTCAGAAAAACAGAGGCGGCAATAATGCCCATCACAAAGTAGAAAATGGCATCGTAAGCGGACTCGCGGTAGAGCAGAAAGGTGGTGGCGGCGTAGCAAATAGCGGTGAACAGCAACGGCAGGGCCCGCTGCTCGCGCCGCCTCATCTCAACGGAGTCGAGCTGCCCGAAGCGCACCATTACCACGGCTGCGGCCCCAGGTATAAGGCACGTGGTGAAGAAGATCATGGCCAGCACGACCCAGCGCACCTGCAGGGGCAGCGTGAGCATGGACGACGGCATGTAATAAAGTATAACTGCGAAGAGGTACGTGGGTAGCAACAGCGGGTGAAACAGTACTGACAGCACCTGCGCAAGCGAACGGTTCACTATTTGAGTTCTGAGTTATAGATTAGAAATTATGAATGGGCACTAAGGTAAAGTAAAGCATTAACATAACGCTATACCCGCTGCTACTGCTTTATGTTTTGCTGCGGACTGCGCTACAACAGGTCCTGTACCTTCTGCCACATTTCCTGGCTTACCGGAATGCCTTCTTTCTCGTTTTCCCGGCGGGTGTTAAGCGTGCCCTCCCCGGGGTAACGGATGTCGCCCTTTCCTTCGGCTGGCCGGCTGCTTTTGGTATAGTCCACGATGCTGTTAAGTATGGCTTCCTCTACGTTCTCAGCATCCAGGCACAGGAAAAACTGCGATACGCCTGCTTCGTTGCCACTCTTGGTAACCTCTGCCACGTTACGCCCACCGCTAAGGGACGCCACCAGCACATCCAGCATAAAAGATAAGCCTGAGCCTTTCCAGAAACCAATGGGCAGCGGCCTTTCTGACTCTCTTATCTTGCCGGGGTCTTTGGTGCTGTTGCCCTCTTTATCAAAGCCCCCGTCTACCGGCAGCTGCTCTCCTTTGAGTTCATACTCCTGCATTTTGCCGTACGAGAACTGCGAGATAGCCATGTCCAGCACCAGGTGGCCTTCTTTTCGGGGTACAGCTATTACCAGCGGGTTGTTGCCCAGCCGCGGATCTTTGCCGCCAAAGGGAGGCATGTTGGCAATGGAGTTTGTGGCGCAGATACAGATACAGCCGGCATCAGCAGCTTGCCAGCCATACGTGCCCCCACGCATCCAGTGGTTCGTGTTACGCACCGCTACGCAGCCCATGCCGTTTTTCTTTGCCAGCTCTATCGCTCGCGCAGTTGCTTTTATGGCAACGTACACGCCGGGAGCCATATTTCCATCCCACTGCTCCACTACCCCATGCTGGTTTATTTGCTCAGGTTCGGCGTCTGTACTTATAATACCGTCCTTCACCATCTGCACAAACACCGGAAAACGGTTCAGGCCATGGGAGTACACTCCGTCCCGGCTGTTTTCCGCAAACACCTGGGCACAAAGCGCAGCTTTTTCCTCGCTAAAGCCGTTTTTCAGCAGCACCTTTTTAAACTGTGCCCTTAGTTCTTCAAAAGATACCCTTGCTTGTTTTTCCTGTTCCATACAGGCCGGTGTACGTAGGCAGCTATGGCTCAGGTTAGAAAGAAGGACCTTGGCTGGTAAAAGAAGTCGGCTCTAGTCCCTAAAACAGGAGTGGGAAACTGGTTGGAGATCTGTCTGCAGAAGCTATCTGAACTGTTCCCAGTCCTTGGGTTGAGTGCCTCGAGAGTGATGCGGTGCCCGTAAGGGTAGCCCGCAGCGGAGCGAGGGCAGCTTCAATTGCACAGCGCGATGCGGGAAGACGAGGCCCCGCTCACATAGGGCCCCTACCCCAGCCGTGAGCGCTCCAGAGCCAAAGGTGAAACAATAGGTGAGTGGGAGCTGGAGGATGAACGGGAGCTGGAAAAGAATAGCTTGGTTGAGGTTATAGAAAGCAGAGGCTATGGAAGTATAAGCAGGGGTAGCCTAAGGCACAAGCGGACGCTTGCGCCAGGGAAGTAAAAGACTCAACTTTTGGTAAATAGCAGGTGTAAGTGTGGCTTTGCAAGCCAGTCGAGTTGCAAACTCGATACTATAGTAAGTCACAAGTCTGAAGACTTGCGCCAGTAACAGTAACAGTAACAGTAACAGTAATTAGCTGGGGCACAGGCGGACGCTTGCGCCAGGTGCGGGGCCAGCGGAGGGAATGTAGTCATTCCTCTCTCCTGCCGAATCCATCATTTATAATTCAGCATTCATCATTAACTGAAAGCTACAGCTCTTTGCGCAGGCGGGCTACCGGGATGTTCAGCTGCTCTCTATACTTGGCAACGGTGCGGCGGGCAATGTTATAGCCTTTCTCGTTCAGGAGCTTCTCTATCTTTTCATCGGAGAGTGGTTTGCGCTTGCTCTCGTTGTCGATGATCTCCTTGAGGATGTGCTTTACTTCGCGGCTGCTGGCATCTTCGCCGGAGTCGGTGGCAATGCCTTCCGAGAAGAAGTACTTCAGCGGGTAAATCCCGAACTCCGTCTGCACGGCTTTGCTGTTGGCCACACGGCTAACGGTAGAAATGTCCATGCCAATCTCCTCGGCAATGTCCTTCAGGATCATCGGGCGCAATTCGCTTTCATCCCCCTCCAGAAAGAAGTCGTGCTGGTACTTGATGATGGCCTCCATGGTGCGCAGCAGCGTGTTCTGGCGCTGGCGGATGGCATCGATAAACCACTTGGCCGCATCCAGCTTCTGCTTCACAAAAGTCACTGTTTCCTTCAGCTTCTTGTCCTTCTTGTCCGACTTGTCATAGGCATCGAACATATCAGAATAGGAACGGCTGATGCGCAGGTCCGGCGCGTTGCGCGAGTTCAGCGACAGCTCCAGCTGCCCGTTGTTGTTGGTAAGTATAAAATCCGGAATGATGTACTGTACGCGTGTCATGCTGGCGCCAGCTCCGCCCGGTTTCGGGTTCAGGCGCACAATCAGGTCAACGGCCTTCTTTAACTCCTCCTCGCTGATGCCAAACTTGCTCTGGATTCTGGAGTAGTGCTTTTTGGTGAATTCATCGAAGGACTCCCGAATGATGCGCTCGGCAAGCACGGTGGTCTGGTCCTGCTCCCGGCGCTCCAGCTGGAGCAACAGGCACTCCGGCAGATCACGGGCCGCGATACCGGCAGGGTCAAAGCTCTGAATCAGGTGCAGCACCTGCTCTATCTCCTCCTCGGATGTTTCGATGTTCTGCGAAAAGGCGAGGTCGTTGGCAATGGAGCTCAGGTCGCGGCGGATATACCCGTCGTGGTCGATGCTGCCGATAAGCTGCATGCCTATGTTGTACTGCTTGTCGTCCAGGTTCAGGAAGCCGAGCTGGTCCATCAGGGCGTCGGTGAGGGTCGAGGTCATGGCAATCGGCATCTCCTTGTCCTCATCGTCGCCGCCACGGTCGCCCTGCATTTTGTAGCCGCTGATCTCGTCGTCGTTCAGGTAGTCGTTTAGGTCAAGGTCCTCGTCTTTGCTGTAGTCCTCGTCACTGTCGTACTCATCCGACTCGCTGTACTCTTCGGCAGGTTCCTCGCGGCCTTCCTCCAGGGCAGGGTTTATCTCCAGCTCCTCTTTAATGCGCATCTCCAACTCGGCAGTAGGTATCTGCAGCAGCTTGATAAATTGTATCTGCTGCGGCGATAGCTTCTGGGATAAAAGTTGTCTTAAATCGAGTCGCTGCATAGTTTTTAACCAAAAATCCGCGCCCTTGTGCGCACTTCCAAATTTAGGATAATTTTACTCGCATTTACAAAAAAGGTTAAATTATCGTTACTTTGAGGGATTTTCCAGAAAACGTCAGTATCAGGGCCTAAGGCACAAGACTTAGAGGGCAAACTGGCACTGCAACCAACAGCAGGAGTTGCGGCTGCAGCGGTTTTCCTTTACAAGCCGGGCAACGCTTTTGCAGCAATTAAATGGCTAGCAAAGCATTAAGAATGTACCCGTAGTCTTGTATCTTGCTACTTACGGCCTGATACTCCAAAACAACCATATACATGCAACGCACAAAAGTTAAAGATTTGCTACAGGGTGCCGAGGTGGGCAAAGAGGTCCTGCTGAAAGGCTGGGTGCGCACGAAGCGCGGCAACAAGTATGTGAACTTCATTGCCGTAAACGACGGCTCCACCATAAATAACCTGCAGGTAGTAGCCGAGGCGGAGAAGTTTCCCGAGGAGGCACTGAAAGACGTGACCACCGGTGCCGCCATTGCCGTAACCGGCGAGCTGGTAGCCTCGCAGGGCAAGGGCCAGGCCTACGAAATCCAGGCGACAAGCATAGAGGTGCTGGGCAAAGCCGACCCGGAGGCATACCCGCTGCAGAAAAAGGCGCACTCGCTCGAGTTCCTGCGCGAAATTGCGCACCTGCGCTTCCGTACCAACACGTTTGGCGCTGTGTTCCGTGTGCGTAACGCCATGGCTTTTGCGGTGCATAAATTCTTCAACGAGAAGGGCTTTGTATACATGCACACCCCGATCATCACGGCTTCCGACGCAGAGGGTGCCGGGGAGATGTTCCAGGTAACCACCCTGGACCTGAACAACCCGCCACGCACCGAAGACGGCAACATTAACTTTGAGGAGGATTTCTTCGGCCGCGCCACCAACCTGACGGTTTCCGGGCAGATGGAGGGCGAAGTGGCTGCCATGGCCTTCAGCGATATCTATACGTTCGGCCCGACGTTCCGTGCCGAAAACTCCAACACGACGCGCCACCTGGCAGAGTTCTGGATGATTGAGCCGGAGATGGCTTTCTACGACCTGAAAATGAACGCTGACTTGGCGGAGGAGTTTATCAAGTACGTTATCCGCTACGCCCTGGAGAACAACCGCGAGGACATTGAGTTCCTGGCGCAGCGCCAGGCGGAAGAGGATAAGAGCAAGCCGCAGAACGAGCGCCAGGAAATGACGCTGATCGAGAAGCTGGAAATGGTGGTGAACAACGACTTTGAGCGCATTACTTATACCGAGGCGATTGACATTCTCCTGAACTCGAACCATTACAAGAAAAAGAAATTCCAGTACGACGTTAGCTGGGGCATTGACCTGCAAAGCGAACACGAGCGCTACCTGGTAGAGAAGCACTTTAAAAAGCCGGTCATCGTAACGGATTATCCTAAGGATATCAAGGCTTTCTACATGCGCCTGAACGACGATGGCAAAACCGTGGCAGCCATGGACATACTTGCCCCGGGCATCGGGGAGATCGTAGGCGGTTCGCAGCGCGAGGAGCGCATGGACGTGCTGGTGGAGCGCATGAAATCTGTGGGCATTAACCCGGATGACATGTGGTGGTTCCTGGATACCCGCCGCTTCGGTGGCTGCCCGCACGCAGGCTTCGGGCTTGGCTTTGAGCGCGTGGTGCAGTTCGTAACAGGTATGGGCAACATCCGCGACGTGATCCCTTTCCCGAGAACACCGCAGAACGCAGAGTTTTAAGCAAGATCATACTTACAGGAGAGCCCGGCTATACGTTAGCCGGGCTTTTTTTGTGGAGAACAGTTGGCAGAAATTCCGTACCTTTTCTTTTAGCCTCTAATACAGATAAAATATGAAGAAATTTTACACTGCTTTTCTCCTGCTTCTGTTCCTGGCGGGCAAAGGTTTTTCTCAGAGCTCCGGTGCGGCCCCGGCTCAAGCCAAGTACTTCGGGGTGAAAGCAGGGGCCAACCTCAGCAACTTCACCGGCGACGCAGAAGGCACCTCTACACAGGCCGGCTTCCACGGGGGCCTCTACGCCCTTTACATGGAGTCGCAGCATTTCGGTATCCAGCCTGAAGTCTACTATTCTGCCCAGGGCGCAGCGATTGAAAACGGGCACCTGCGCCTGCACTATGTAACAGTACCCATTATGTTGAAGGTTTTCCCCGCACCGGCTTTCAGTGTGCAGGCAGGGCCGTATGCCGCGCTTTTGCTTTCCAGCAAGGTAGAGACAGATAGTTACCCGGCGCAGTACAATGGCAATGGGCAAGACTTTGGGCTGGCCTACGGGCTGTCCTTTGGCAACGAGAGCAAGTTCACCGTCAGTGCCCGCCACCAGATCGGGTTGTTTAACCTGAACGACGAGGAAGGAAAAATCAAGAACCAGGTGTTTCAGGTTTCCTTAGGCCTTTGCATCAGCCGCAAATAAGGGCAAGGCCGCCTGGTTAAATTACAGGAGCGCGGAGGGCGCTTCGCAGTAGCTGTTAGTTAATTGTAATAAGAACGACAAAATGATAAGAGCCTTGCTCACAGCCATAGCTGTAGTTGCTATTTCCTCACAGCTATTTGCCCAGGAGAAAAACCAAGTTGAAGCAACCTACGCTTATGCACTCCAGCTGTATGAACAGCAGCAAACAAAAGCAACAGCCTCTGAATTTGAGAAGGTAATAGCACTGAATCCGAGACATAAGGACGCCATGTATAACCTGGCGGTAATTAACTTTGACCTCGGCAATAAAGACAAAGCAATTGAACTTCTACAAGCCTGCGTAAGAATGCGTGACAGAGACGCTGCCAATCTGCTGAAGGAGCAGTTACAAGAGAAGATCGCCTTTGCTGACACCATGCACTTTGAAGATATGGATGTAGTGCCCAAAGTAGTGCTAAGCTCTGTTCCTGAAGATATATTAAACGGCAAAGGCTTGAACAAGACACTTGAAAAGTCAATACTCAGCGAGCTTAAGAAGTCCAAGGTGCTGCGCAAGCAGTTTAGGGCGGGCACCACCCTCCTCCCCCTGTCCTTATACTTTGGCAAGGACGGAAAGCTTGATGCAGAAATAGTGGGCCCTAAAAGGAATGCAGCTGCTCAACAAGAGATTACAGAAGCGTTCAATAGGGCAGTCCAGATTGTACCTGGCAAACATGAAGGGAAAGAAGTTGTTGTTTGGGGCTTGACTCTACCTGTTACCATGTAAAACTACTTCAATTAACACGGCACAGGCTACATCTTGTTCACAGCCTGTACTTGGCGTTAACTTATGCTATGCCATAATAACGTATTTTTACAATATAAAGCCTGACAGGCAAAGCAGCAGGAGCTACTAATTTTTCTGGCGCTTTGCCTGTATATTTTTATACTTTGGCCAAGTATTTGCACGTTGTAAAATCATATATCTCAACCTTTTATATTATGCGTAAACTACTCTTCAGCCTACTCTTTGTGGGGGCCTTTGCCACGGCGGCCAATGCCCAGAAAGAGTTCGCCAATATAGAACTGCCAATGAACCGTGCAGAGGACCTTGTATCTGTGGCAGACGATAACGGTAACGTGGCCATGTACTATTACCAGGGCGGCGACCTGAACTTTGTGCTGCTCTCTCCGAACGGGGAGAAGCTGGCGCAGCACCAGATTCCGTACCGCTACTCAAAAGACCCGCAGATTCTGGGCACGCGTGTAACACATGATGAATTCATCTTCTACAGCCGTTACACCAACGGCCGCCGCGAGTATGTGCGCCCTTTTGCCGTAAACCGCCGGACTGGGGCTTTCCGCAGCCTGCAGGACGTGCAGCTGCAGCTGGACCGCAACGTGAACTTCGTAGGCGGCTTCGGGGATGACGAGCACTTCTACATGCTCTACACCGATAAAGACAGCAACTTCCACCTTTACCGCGACTCGGACCAGCAGGTGGCGACCATGGAGCATAAACTGTTTAAAACAGACCAGCTGCCCCGCACCCGAGACCGCTACGCCCGAGAGTCTGGCATGATCTACGTGCACCCCGACCTGGAGCGCAACGTGTTTACCGGCCATCACCGCAGCAAGATTTACTCCCGCGGCGATAAGCTGCACATGATCTTCGATGCCTATGAACTGCGCGGCAAAGGCGGCGATGCTGCCACCACCGAAATCCTGACGCTGGACTGGAACACCGGCCAGACGAACTACCGCACCCTGCCGGCAGTGGAGCAGCGCAACTCGCCAAGCTTTAACTCCTTTCTCTACCAGGACAAGCTCTTTAGGGTGAACCTGGAGAAGGATAAGTTTAAACTGACAGCCTACGACTTTAACACGCTGCAGCCACTAAAGGAGTATAACTATACGGACAACGAGGAGATCGCCATCAAGTCCACGCCTGTACACCAGCGCGGCTCCGGCGGCCTGTTCTCGTCCGGAGACGAGATCATCGAAAAGCAGGACAAGGTGATGAAGAGCCTGGCCAGCGGGGTGCCCGCCATTACAGTGGACACTTACAGCGACAGCACACTGCAGCTGACCATCGGCTCCTATAAAGCGCCGCGTGAGCGAAACGGCAACCAGGACCGCAGCCGCATGGTGCGCACGCCAGACCGCTATGTGCGCACACCGCGTGGGCTTGCCCTGATCCCCGGCCGCTGGACACCGGCTTACAACATCCCAAGCTATTACCTTAACTCGCCTTACTACAGCCGTTATTTCTACGACCCGTATGGCCAGAGCGACGGCTTGCCGACAGGCCCAGGCATCAGCACCTACTTCCACAGCATGCTGGACGCCAATAGCCTGAACAAGGTAGAGCAAGAAGGCGAAGTAGACGTGCTACAGGAGCGGGTGGAGCAGTATGAGCGCAACCTGAAGCAGGAGCCTGAGTTCCAGACGGTGTACCGCTACGGCGATAAGCTGCACTACGGTTACTACGACCGTAAGGCCAGGACCTTCCGCATTGTGGAGTTTGCCCACGGCCAGGAACCCGCCCAGCAAGAGCAGCAGCAGTAAACACCGCGCCTGCAAAGTATAAAAGCCCCGCCAAAGCTATGTTTGGCGGGGCTTTCTGTTATCAAGAGGGCCGTGCTATTTCTGGTCCTGCATCATCATCTCGTTCACCCGTTGTTGCAGCGCCTCGTTCTGGCGGTAAGCAATCATAATCTGCTCATACTTATCGAGCGACATGCCGTCTTTCTGAATAGCCGCCTCCACATTTTTCTGCATCTCCGGCTGCATTTCTATCATGCGCTGGGCCGCTTTGTTAAAAGCCGCTTTTTCCTCGGTGGTGGCCTCTACCTGGTCCAGCTGCTGCTGCTGGTGTGCCTGTGCCATTTCGTTGAACTTGTCGATGCTCAGGTTTTCTTCCTGCAGGATGCCCATCATCTTCTTTTCGCCCTCCTGCTGAACAGCCATCAGGCGTGCACTGGCATCTGCAAACTGCTGCAGCTCCGCATCTGTGAAGTTCTGCTGCGTTTGCCCTTGCTGGGCGGGCGGAGTGGTTTGCTGTGCCATTGCTGCGCCTCCAAACGCAGAAGTACCCAGTAGTAGTACGGCTACAGCAGTAGCTTTCAATTTATTCTTAAGATTCATAAAGTTCAGGATTTAAAAATTACGAGGTGGATAAACTGACTTATAAAAGCTCTCTGTCTCGCTCTTACACTCTTGGATATACCAGATTTAGTTTAAAATAGTTGTGTAGCGGCATCTCCTGGCGAGGTGGGGGAGCTATCCTCTTCGCCAGGAGATGCCGCTTTGGAATGCATCAGGTTCTTAAGCTTAATAAGCTGTGCAACTTTAAGCGAAGCCTATGAGGCACAGGTGTACACAGGCATATACCGCCCTTGGGCCATGCCACTACTGAAGGGAGGAAAAGCTGCAGAAGCCTTTTTGTGGTAAGAATAAAGAGACTCCAGTCGAAGGCGTAGGCTCCTCTTTAGCTTTGAAAAGGGTGCTTTCCTTAAGTGCAGCACTGATAAAGGCCTTGCCATTCTTCCGCGTGAGCCGGGGATACCTCGATAGGCTGAAAGCAACAAATACACCGCCTGGTTGAACAGTGGCTAAAGCTGGAGCTACGGTAAGCGGCAAAGGAAGGTGTGGTGGTAAGCCACAGAGAAGGGCTGGCACTTAGCGCTTGGCTCGGTTGCTGGCCAGGCCTGATACTAGCTCAGCTTTTCCTTCTTGAGCAGCTCCCGCTCTATCAGTTGCTGTACCTCCGGTTTGTTGTAGTCGTCTACGCTCTTGATGTGCTTCATTACCTGCTTCATGATCCTGTCCTGCACCTTGCCGGTTTCCAGGGCGTAGGAGTACGGTAGCTCCGAGAAGGTAACCATGGTATAAAGCGTTAGCCACTTGCCCGGGTACTGCTCTGAAATCCTGGCCTCGATCTTTTTGCGGAGCAGGAAGCGCGGGTCGGCTACTTTGTCGCGCATCTCGATGAAGTTCATCACGGCCAGGTCGGCAATGGCGTCGGCGTTGGGCTTGCGGGTGCGCTCAAAGCGATGGAACAGCTCCTCCCAGTCCTCCCCGTCAAATGTGTCCAGCATCTGGTCCAGCACGGTTATATCTTCGAAACCAGCGTTCATGCCCTGTCCATAAAACGGCACCACGGCATGGCAGGCGTCGCCAATCAGCAAAGATTTCCCCTTATGGCTCCATGGGAAGCACTTAATCGTCACCAGTGAGCCGACAGGGTGTGAGAAGTACTCCTGGGCCAGATCCGGCATCAGCGGCACCGCATCCGGGAACACCTCCCGGAAAAAGGCCAGTAAATCTTCCTCACTTTTGATGGAGGCAAATGAACGCTCGCCTTCGTAAGGAAAAAACAACGTACAGGTAAAGCTCCCGTCGAAGTTCGGCAGGGCGATCATCATGTAGTTGCCGCGCGGCCAGATGTGCAACGCGTTCTTTTCGATCACCCAACCGCCGTCGGCCGTGGCAGGTATGGTCAGTTCTTTGTAGCCGTACTCCAGGTAGCTCTGCTGGTAGTCGTACCGCTCCGTTTTCTGCATCGCCCCGCGCACGACCGAGAAAGCCCCGTCTGCCCCAAAAAGCAAGTCGGGCTGCACCGTTTCCACGCTGCCAGTTTCTATGTTGCGCAACTGCACCTCGTTGCTGTGCAGGTTCACGTCCATGGCCTGCCGGCCGAAGTGGTACGTAATGTCGGGGTTTGGCTCCGAGAGGTTCATCAGGGCCATGTTCAGCCCTCCCCGGGATACGGAGTATATCGCCTGCCCCTCCTTGCCATACGGCTGGTAGGTCAGGTTGCCCTGCTCGTCGTGCATCATGCGGCCGTACATGGGTATTGCCACCTTGCGCACATCCTCTTCTATACCGATGCCTTTGAGCGCGCGCCAGCCACGGTCGCTGAGGGCCAGGTTTATCGAACGGCCGCCATCCACAGACGTTTTACGCAGGTCGGGGCGCCGCTCGTACAGGTCTACCTTGTGGCCGCGCTTGGCCAGGTACAAAGACAGCAGCGAGCCAACCAAACCAGCTCCCATGATGGCGATGTTCTTTCTCTCGGTCATAGTTTATCAGGCAGAGCCTCTTGTTGGCGTAAAGTAACGGTTTCCGGAGCGTTTTGGCAAACCTGTCAGCCTTTCACGTACCGGAACGTGAGGTTGATGCGTGGTTGTACGGCTTTGGCTGTTTTAGGGATGTGGTGCAGCCAGTGGTGCTGCGTTGGCCCCTGCATTAGCAGTAAACTGCCGTGGCTGAGGATGATGCGAACAGGCGCGATGTCTTTTCGGCTGCGGTGTTTGAGCGCGAAGCGGCGCTCGCCCCCCAGGCTCAGACTGGCTATACTTGGCTCCTGCCCTAACTCCGGCTCGTTGTCCGAATGCCAGCCCATGCTGTCCTGCCCGCTCCGGTACAGGTTCAGGAGAACGCTGTTGTACGCCCGCCCGCTGGCCTCCTGCACGCGCTCCCGGAGCTCCTGTAGCAGCGGGAGCCACGGCTGCGGCTTGTTTTCCAGCCCCGAGTAAGTATAGCCTTTGTCACCGTACCAGGCTGTGAGGCGCGGCATGGGCTGTAGTTTACCGAACAGCTTTATACTTTCCTGCTGCCAGTTTACCTCCTGCAGCAGCCGCTCCAAGTACACGTCGCGCTGCGGCGCAGGCACAAACGCCGGGGCAAAGTACACCTCGGCGTCAGGCAGGGAGAGGGGCTGTAAATGTGGGTGCATAGGGCAAAGGTAGGCGTTGGTTTTTGAATTCTGCCCGGGCTCGCGCAGAGCCCGGTTGCTTTCAGCTTCTCCGGAGGCGGCGGCTTGGTTATGGGGGAGGCGGCACCTGTTACTCCTTCTTCACCACCCCCGGCACCCGCACCTTGCCGCTACGGCTCCGGCGATAGTCCAGGTAGCTCATGGATTTGGTGGCTGTTACCCCGTGTAGCACAACAGACACCAGCACGATAAAGCCTACAACCGCCCACAGCTGGTCTGCATCCACAAAGGTAACTTTATCCAGCGCAAAAGAGAGGTAGAAGAAAGAGCCGATGCCCCGGATGCCGAAGAAGCTGATGGCGAGTTTCTCACGCATCGGCATCTTTATCCCCCACATCCCCAGCAGCCCCGCCAGCGGCCGGATCACAAACAGAAACACCAGGCCTACCACAATGCCCTGCCAGGTCAGGTAGTCCAGCAGGCCAAACACCAGGCTACCGCCGAACAGCATCAGCAGCACCACCATCAGAATGTGCTCTATCTGGTTCACAAAGTCGTGCATTTCCGTGTGGTAATCGTGCTCGGGCTCACAACTGCTCAGGGTAATAGCCGCCACAAACACGGCAATAAAGCCATAGCCGTGCGCCATCTCCGTCACGCCGTACACCACCAGCGTGGCCGACAGCGCCAGAAAACCCTCCTGCGCCTTCGGGAAGCCGGAGGTGCGCGGGAGCTGGAAGATCAGGTAAGCCAGGCCGCGCCCGATCAGGAACCCGATGACCACGCCTGATACAATGCGGTAGAGCAGGTCGCGCAGCAGCCAGCCACTCAGCCACTCGCCGTCGGTGGCCTCAGCAGCAATGGCGATAACTACGGCCAGCCAGGTAAACGGGAAGGCCATTCCGTCGTTCAGCCCGGCCTCGGCAGTCAGGGAGAAGCGCACCTCGTCCTCCTCCTTCTCGTTGGGAGGCCCCACCTGCACCTGCTCCGCCAGCACTGGGTCTGTGGGGGCTAGCACGGCCCCCAGTAAGATTGCCGCGGAAACAGCCATGCCCAGCACGCTCCACCCCAGTAGCGCCAGCCCCCCAATGCACAGCAGCATGGTAATGCTCACCAGCCGAAGCGGCACCCGCCACCTGCGCCAGCTTACCTTGCGCCTGATCTTCAGGCCGGTGCCCATCAGCGAGATAATCACGCTCAGCTCCGTAATGTGCACCACATAGTTCTCCTGCCAGATGGGGTCCGGGATGGGCAACTCTACTGGCAGCATGTAGATGCCGATGCCTAGCAGCAGAAATATGATCGGGTAGGAAATAAAAGTACGCTTAAGCAGAGCGGGCACCCAGGCCATGGAGAGGGCGGCCAGCCCCACAAGCGTTATCACGAGTATATAGGTAGACATAGGCTTCTTTTAGCACCGGTACGGCCCCACTGGCTTTACGGCAAACCAGCCAGAACACAAGCTATACTTACTGTATCCGTACACCGTGTGGTTACATACGATATTTCAGGTTTTGTGCCTATATTTATACATTGCTAAACATTAACGTATAGATTTTGAAAGAATTAGAACGCTTCTTGGTCGATTTCAGCAACGCCGCCTGGGGCATGCCGCTGCTGCTCCTGCTCATGGGTGGGGGCTTCTTTTTTATGGTCTATTCCGGCTTCCTTCCCTTCCGCTACCTGGGCCACGCCATTAACGTGCTCCGCGGCAAGTACGACGACCCCGACGACCCGGGCGATATAAACCACTTCGAAGCGCTCTCCAGTGCCCTGGCGGCAACAGTAGGCATGGGCAACATTAGCGGTGTGGCTGTGGCTATTGCCACCGGGGGCCCCGGCGTGCTGTTCTGGATGTGGGTGAGTGCCTTTGTAGGGATGGCCACGAAGTTCTTTACCTGCTCACTGGCCATTATGTACCGTGGCCGCGATACCAACGGGCACGTAGAAGGCGGCCCCATGTACGTGATCACCGAAGGCCTGGGCAGTAAGTGGAAACCGCTGGCTGCGTTCTTTGCCGTGGCTGGCCTGTTCGGGACACTGCCCATCTTCCAGGCCAACCAGCTGACGCAGGTGCTGCGCGAGGTGGTGCTTGTGCCCAACGGCGTTGCCACCGAAAACCCGTTTTACTGGAACCTGGGCATCGGCCTGACGCTCGTCGCGATTACCTCGCTGGTAATTTTCGGTGGCATTAAACGCATTGGCCATGTGGCAGGCAAAATGGTGCCCAGCATGGTGCTCCTCTACATGGTGGCCGTGCTTTACATCATGTTTGTCAACCGCGAAAGCATACCTGGCGCCTTTGCCCTGATCTTTGAGGATGCCTTCTCGGCAAGGGCCGTGCTAGGCGGCGCGGTAGGGGCCATTATCATCGCCGGCGCGCGCAGGGCAGCGTTCTCAAACGAGGCGGGCATCGGCACGGCCGCCATGATGCACGGTGCCGCCAAAACCGACGAGCCTATTCGGGAGGGACTGGTAGCCATGCTCGGCCCTTTTATTGATACCCTCGTGGTCTGCACACTTACCGGGTTGGCGATTATCGTAACCGGCACCTGGCACACCTCCGACGACAATGGCGTAACCATGACGGCCACTGCCTTTGGCTCTGCCCTGCCGGGCGGCATTGGCAGCTATGTACTCGTGCTTTGTGTGCTGATCTTCGCTTTCACCTCGCTCTTCTCCTATTCTTATTACGGTACCAAGTGCTTCGGCTTCCTGTTTGGGGCCAGGTACAAGCACTACTACAACTACTTCTACGTGTTCACCATCGTCTTCGGCGCCGTGGCCTCTATCACAGCCGTACTTGCTCTTATTGATGGCATGTACGCCATGATGGCCATCCCGACCATGGTGTCGGCGCTTATACTTTCGCCCAAGGTCATGCGTGCCGCCAGGGACTACTTTAAGCGGATGCGGGAGTTCCGGGAAGAGCGGGAGGAGCTAAACGTATAGGCTGTACAGGCCTTGTGCTGCGGCCTGCGCCGGAAAGCAAACTGTGGTGATCGCGCTGCTTCGGGAGCTTAGCCAGCGCTATAACGCCGGCTTCGTGCTCGACAACAGGTTCCTAAACGAAGACTATGAGCAGCTGCATGCCGCCGAGCAGCGTGTGGCGGTGCTGTCTAAGTACTTCGCTGGGTTAGCCATGCTGATCTCCTGCCTCGGCTTGCTCGGGCTTGCCACCTTTACCGCCGAAAGAAGGATGAAAGAGATCGGCATCCGGAAGATGCTGGGCGCCAGCGAATTTAGTATCGCATACCTGCTGTCGGCCGATTTTTCAAAGCTGGTCGTGGTTGTCATCCTGATCGCGCTGCCTGTCAGTTACCTGGTCATCACGCACTGGCTGGATAACCTTGCCTACAGGATTGAGCTGAAGCTGTGGTACTTTCCCGGAGCCGGGCTCCTGGCACTGGTGATCGCCTGGGGCACCGTGGGCATGCAAGCCGTAAAAGCGGCCAGCGTAAGCCCTACCCAATGCCTGAAAGAGGAGTAGCACGAAGTATACTTGTGACGATTTGATTGGCTAGAAAAGGCAGCCCCTATCTACAAACCATTGCCCCCAAACGAAAACAGCGGCTGGCACTAAAAGGGTGCCAGCCGCTGCTGCTGTATCATCGGAAAGCGAAAGCTTTCTTTCTTTTGCCAATGCTACTTTACGCCCTCCAGGCACTCGTGCAGGATTTCGGAGAAGCGGTATACTTCCTCAAAGCTGTTGTAGAGCGGCGTAGGAGCCACGCGGATCACGTTTGGCTCACGGTAATCCACAATAATGCCTGCCTCCATCAGCTTATCAAACAGCACGCGCGAGTTCTGCTTCACGAGCAGCGAGATTTGACAGCCACGCGCCTGCGGGTTGCGCGGCGTGATCATCTCCAGCACATCTTCGCCCACATGCACATCGTTTATCAGGTACTCCAGGTAACCCGTCAGCTTTTCGCTCTTGGCACGCAGGGCTTCCATGCCACCGGCTTCCTCTACCAGCTCCAGGGCGGCACGGTGCACCGACATCGTCAGGATTTGCCCGTTACTCAGCTGCCACCCGGCCGCTCCTGCCATGGGCTTAAAGCCTTTCTGCATTTTAAAGCGCTCCTGGGCATCATGGCCCCACCAGCCGGCAAAGCGCGGGAGGCCCGGGTCGTTTCCGAAACGCTCATGCACATATACCCCCGACGTGCCTCCCGGTCCGGAGTTAAGGTATTTGTACGTGCACCACACGGCGAAATCTACGTCCCAGGCGTGTAGCTGCAGCGGGATGTTGCCTGCGGCGTGCGCCAGGTCAAAGCCGACCAAAGCTCCCACCTCGTGCCCTGCCTTGGTGATGGCTTCCATGTCGAACACCTGCCCGGTATAGTAGTTTATGCCGCCCATCATAATCAGGGACAGCTCCTCGCCGTGCTCTTTTATACTTTGCAGGATGTCTTCGATGCGCAGCGTGCGCTCCCCCTCGCGAGGGAACAGCTCGATAATGGCCTCATCCGGGTTGTAGCCGTGGAACTTCGCCTGCGTCTCCAGCGCATACTGGTCGGATGGAAAAGCGCCGCCCTCGGTGATGATCTTGAACCGTTTGCCTTCCGGCCTGTAGAACGACACCAGCATCAGGTGCAGGTTCACCGTCAGCTGGTTCATAATCACGACCTCGCTCTCTTTGGCGCCTACCACACGGGCGGCACCGCCAGCCAATAGCTCATGGTAGTTAAACCACGGCTCCTCTCCTTTAAAATGGCCCTCCACGGCAAGGTTCGCCCACTTATACATCTCATGGTCGATGAACCGCTGCGCCGACTTCGGCTGCAGGCCCAACGAGTTGCCACAGAAATAAATGGCATCCTGGCCGTTTACCTGCGGGAAGTAAAACTGATTTTTGAAGTGGTGTAGCGGGTCTTGTTTGTCTTGCTCCTGCGCAAAGGCAAGTGTGTTCTGGTAGTTCATGTTGTGCGGAATGTGTTTATACTTGAACAGCCGTGGCCGTTATTGTTTTCATTATCCTGCTAAGATAAGAATTTGCAGTGGTCCAACCACCCCTGCCCCTCAGAACTACGCCCGCAAGCTTTGAACTCACGCCTTCACTTGTTTTGGGAGGGGAGACTGTAGTAGCTATTGCCAAAGTATAAGTTCCATAGCGAGCGGTATCGCACGGACAGGCCGCGACCTGTCCCTACAAAGCAGTTTCAGGAACCGCCTCAGCTTTGGCTATTAAAAACTTATCCCAGTCTTTCCGTTGAGCGCATATGCGAGTTTTTCCGGTGACGAGCGGGAGCGAGGCAGCCCGAGGCACGAGTAAGAGGGCCCCTACCCCCGGCAGGAAAAGCTCCCAGCGCGATGCGGGAAGACGGGGCCTCGCGGGCATGAGCGCTCCAAAGCCAGAGGTGAAACGATAGGCGAGTGGGAGCTGGAGGATGAACGGAGGCTAGAAAGGACAGCTTGTTTGAAGATGCAAAAGCAGTAGCTATGGAAGTACGGTCAAAGCTGTACAGCTTTGGCTCTGTGAGCCAGTTGAGTTGCAAACTCAACATCATAGTAAGACACGAGTTACAAACTTGCGCCAGCAGGAGTAGCCTAAGGCACAAGCGGACGCTTGCGCCAGGAAAGTTGTAGAAGGCAATAACGGAAAGTGTGGCTTTGCAAGCCAGTTGAGTCACAGACTCAACATCATAGTAAGTCACAAGTCTGAAGACTTGCGCCAGAGGGGGTCAGAGAGGCAGCTAGTATATTTTGTTACTGCTAAGCCTTTTCCTTTACCCGCCCCTGCCCTTTCACAAACTGCTCCTTTTTTAAGTTGAGCCACTCCAGGGCCGTACCGCTGAGCATGCGCTCTTTGGTAGCCAGGTCGTAAGGCATGGACTCGATGATTTTGCCCGGTTCCAGCTCACCGAGCGGGAAAGGGTAATCAGTGCCGAGCGCGATGCTGTTGGCCCCCACCAGGTTTACCAGGTAGTCGAGGGCAGCAGGGTCATGCACCAGGGAGTCGAGGTAGAACTTGCCGAGGTAGTTGCGCGGGTTTACGTTGTTATCCACTGCGCACAGGTCCGGGCGCACCTCAAAGCCGTGTGCAATACGGCCAATGGTCGCCGGGAAGGAACCGCCGCCGTGTGCAAAGGCCACCCGCAGCTTTGGCAGGCGCTCCAACACTCCTCCAAAGATCATCGAGCAGATGGCCATACTTGTTTCGGCAGGCATGCCCACCAGCCAGGGCAACCAGTACTTGCTCATCTTCTCTTTGCCGAACATATCCCAGGGATGCACGAAAATGGCTGCGCCCAGTGCCTCCGCCGCTTCAAAAACAGGGAACAGCTCCGGCTCCTCCAGGTTCCAGTCGTTAATGTGGGTGCCGATCTGTATGCCTGCCATTCCCAGCTCTTTCATGCAGCGCTCCAGCTCTTTCACCGCCAGCTCAGGCTCTTGCATGGGCAAGGTGCCCAGTCCCACGAAGCGATCCGGGTAATCGGCTACGATGCCGGCAATGTGGTCATTCAGCATCCGCGACAGGTCATACGTGTGCTCCGGCTTTGCCCAATAGTTAAACATCACCGGCACGGTGCTCAGCACCTGTACCCCTACCTTGTGCTGGCTGCACTCGTGCATGCGCACCCTTGGGTCCCAGCAGTTATCCTGAATTTCGCGGAAGAACTTATCGTCCATCATCATGCGGGCGCAGCAGGGCTTGTGGTGCTCCAGCCGGATAAAGCCGCCATAGCCGTAACGGTCGCGCAGGTTGGGCCAGTTAGCAGGCAGGATGTGCGTGTGTATGTCTATCTTCAGCAGGTCGTCGGCAGTAAGTATAGGCTTCTTCTCTTGCATGGCTTAAGGGGCGAATTATACGTCTATACGCACATGGGCTGTATAGGGCAATCCAACAATATACGCTTTTTTGGACACAAGTATCAAGACGTAAGACACAAGACTTTGGGGACACAAGTATCAAGTATCACGACACAAGACTTTTTACAGGGGTGTGACAAAGGCTGATGAAGTATAAACTGCTTTGGGCTGATTTACACTTCACCTTTAAAAAAACAAGCCGCTCCGGCTACCAAGGCAGCAGAAGCGGCTTCTTACTTTATTCAACCACAAAAGTCTTGTGTCTTGATACTCGCGTCTTGTGTCCAACTTAAAGTTTTGCCGGAGGGTCCATTACAGTGCCGCAGTTGTTGCAGGTGCGGTGCTCCATGCTGTCCCAGAAGTGGCTCATGATAACCGGCAGCTGGCCTACAATGTCTGTTACATCGGCGTACTCCTCATATAGCTTGTTGCCGCAGTTCTCGCAGAACCACAGGAAGCCATCCTTCTCGCCGGCTTTGCGGTAGCGCTCCATCACCAGGCCTACTGAGCCGGCAGGGCGCTGCGGTGAGTGCGGCACGCGTGGTGGCAGCAGGAAAATCTCTCCTTCCTTGATCGGAATATCCACCGGCTTCCCGTCCTCGATTATCTTCAGCACGATATTCCCTTCCAGTTGATAGAAAAACTCCTCTCCTTCGTCGTAGTGGTAATCTTTGCGCGCATTAGGTCCGCCCACTACCATTACGATAAAGTCGTCGTTGCCCTTAAACACCTGCTGGTTGCCTACCGGCGGCTTCAGCAGGTGGCGGTGCTCCTCTATCCACTGCTTAAAGTTGAAAGGTCTCTGTATAGCCATACTTCTTCTGTTACATGTTTTATAGACTGAAAGTACGAAAAAGCCAGCAAATATGGTAATCGGCAATGCACGATGCCCCGCACATCTTTCCGCTGTTTTCCGTACATTTAGCCTATGGACTTAAACCTCAAGAACAAACGCGCCCTCGTGTGTGGCAGCACGCAGGGCATAGGCAGGGCAGTGGCGCAGGAACTGGCACAGCTAGGGGCCAGTGTTACGCTGCTCGCCCGCGACGAAGAAAAGCTGCAGCACGTGCTTCAGGAGCTGGACAGCGCACAGGGGCAACTCCACGATTACATTGTGGCGGACTTCAACAACCCCTACGAGGTGGACCTGAGTGTGCGCGCACGCCTGCAGGAGCTACAGCACATGCATATTCTGGTGAACAATACCGGAGGCCCTCCCGGTGGCCCGATCATAGACGCCGATACAGACGAATTCCTGACGGCTTTTAACATGCACCTGGTAAACAACCATCAGCTCACGCAGGCGGTGGTGCCATATATGAAGGAAGCAAAGTACGGCCGCATCATCAACATCATCAGCACCTCAGTAAAGCAGCCACTTAACGGTTTAGGCGTATCGAACACCATTCGTGGGGCTGTGGCTAGTTGGGCTAAGACGATGGCGAACGAGCTGGGGCAGTTTGGTATAACCGTAAACAACGTGCTGCCTGGCTCTACCAACACAGGTCGCATTACCTCTATCATCGAAAGCAGAGCCCAGAAATCAGGCCGTAGCCAGGAGGAAGTAAAGCAGGAAATGGAAGCAGAAATTCCGGCCAGGCGATTTGCAGAGCCAGCAGAAGTAGCTGCCGCAGCTGCCTTCTTAGCCTCTCCTGCCGCAGCCTACATCAACGGCATCAACGTGCCGGTAGATGGTGGAAGAACGGGCTGCTTGTAAGATTTTAGACGCTAGATTTTAGACGCTAGACTTTTTGGGTTGAAGGGGGTGAATAGTGGCTATTAGTCAGAGCCAAGGTACAAGCATTTATACTCGTGCTGAAATTCCCCTCCCTAGAGGGGCAGGGGTGGGTTCTTCTGTAGGGACAGGTCGTGACCTGTCCGCGCTGTACCTCCGGCTATGGAATTTATACTTGACGAACAGCGGCTACGGAAAACTCCCCTCCTTGGACACGGTAAGGCAAGTATAAGTACCACCCATTCATAATTCCTAATTCATCATTCATAATTGCGAACGCAGTGAACCAGCTTCAGAACTACATCAACGGTCAGCTAGTTGCTCCCGCAGCAGGGCAGTACATCGACAACTATAACCCTGCAACCGGAGAAGTATACTCCCTTATTCCTGATTCTGATGAGCAGGATGTGGAGCAGGCGGTGCAGGCTGCCCAAGCGGCTTTTCCGGCGTGGGCGAAGACGTCTGCCGAAAAGCGTGGCCGCATTTTGATGAAGATAGCTGATCTGATTGATGAGAACCTGGAGCGGCTGGCAGAAGCAGAATCAGTAGACAACGGTAAACCGCTAAAGCTTGCAAGGACAGTAGACATTCCGCGGGCTAGCAGTAACATGCGTTTCTACGGAACGGCCATACAACATTTTGCATCGGAGGCACATTACATGGACGGGACAGAGGCCATCAACTATACAGTGCGCCACCCACATGGTGTGGCAGGCTGTATCTCGCCTTGGAACCTGCCGCTATACTTGTTTACCTGGAAAATTGCGCCTGCCCTGGCTGCTGGCAACTGTGTGGTAGCCAAACCATCCGAAGTAACGCCCATGACAGCTTACCTGCTGTCAGAGATTTGCATGGAAGCAGGCTTACCTGCCGGTGTACTGAACATTGTGCACGGCTATGGCCACAAAGTAGGAGCGGCCATGGTAGCGCATCCTAAAGTACCTGTTATCTCCTTTACCGGCGGCACCGCTACCGGGAGAAGCATTGCCGCGACAGCTGCGCCTATGTTCAAAAAGCTATCGCTGGAGTTGGGCGGCAAAAACCCGAACATCATTTTTGCAGACTGCGATTTTAACAAAGCACTCCATACTTCCATTCACTCCTCCTTTGCTAATCAAGGGCAAATCTGCCTCTGCGGCTCCCGCATCTTTATAGAGCGCCCGCTGTATGAGAAATTCCGGGATGCATTTGTGGAGAAAGTAAAAACCCTGACCGTAGGCGATCCGCTGGAGGATGGCAGCAAGCAAGGTGCCGTGGTTTCGGAGCAGCACATGCAGAAGGTGCTTTCTTACATTGAGCTGGCAAAGCAGGAAGGTGGCACCATCCTGACAGGCGGACACCAGGTGCAGGTAGAAGGTCGCTGCGCCAAGGGTTGGTTTATTTCTCCTACCGTTATCGAAGGTCTTCCTTACAACTGCCGCACCAACACCGAGGAGATCTTTGGCCCTGTCGTGACGCTTACGCCTTTTGACACCGAAGAAGAAGTAATTCAGTACGCCAACTGCACCGACTACGGCCTCTCCGCCACTATCTGGACGCAGAACCTACAACGCGCCCATCGTGTGGCACACCAGGTACACAGCGGCATCATCTGGGTCAACACTTGGCTCCTCCGCGACCTCCGCACACCTTTCGGCGGCATGAAAAACTCCGGCGTAGGCCGCGAAGGAGGCTTTGAGGCGCTGAACTTCTTTACTGAGCCGCAAAATGTTTGTGTGAAGCTGTAAGCCTGCGCCTTCTTCTCTTTTATTCGCTTTCCATATTTGCCCCTCCTCCCCACCCTTCTTCTAAGGTGACATATGTCATTTTTGGCGCTTTTTTAAAGTTGTAACTTTGATGCAACTTTAAAATATCCTACTATGATTACAACGGAGCAAAAAGAATTAATTAAAGCAACAGTACCAATCCTGCGAGAGCATGGGGTTGCCTTAACTACTCATTTTTACAGCCGCATGTTTACGCATAACCCTGAGCTGAAGAACCTGTTTAACATGGGCAACCAGGGGAACGGAAAGCAACAGTTGTCGCTGGCGATGGCTGTGCTTGCCTATGCCGAGAATATAGAGGACCCATCAGTGCTGGTGTCTGCTGTTACCAAGATCGGGCATAAGCACATGAGCCTGGATATCAGACCAGAGCATTATGCTATTGTAGGCAAACACTTGCTGGCTTCCATTGGCGAGGTACTGGGCGAGGGCGCTACTCCTACACTGATAGAGGCATGGGCAGTGGCTTACCAGCAGTTAGCTGATTTGATGATTGGCCTGGAGCAGAACCTGTACAGCGATGCAGTAGCCAAAGAAGGCGGCTGGACCGGATGGCGACCTTTCCTGGTAAAGCAAAAAGTACAGGAGTCGGAGGAGATTACTTCATTTTACCTTTACCCTGCCGATGGCGGGAAAGTGGCTGACTTTACGCCGGGCCAGTACATAAGCCTCAGGCTGTTTCTGCCGGAGCTAAACCTGCTCCAGCCACGCCAGTACAGCCTTTCTAACGCCCCAAACGGCGACTATTACCGCATCTCTGTAAAAAAAGAGGCTGGAAAGGCCGAGCACCCCAATGGCATGATCAGCAACAGGCTGCATAATGCAGTACAGGAAGGCGATGTCGTAGAAGTGGCGCCACCAGCCGGAGACTTTGTACTTGACACGACCAAACAGACACCGGTGGTATTCGTCAGCGGTGGCGTGGGGCAAACGCCCCTGATGAGCATGCTCGAGTACCTGGCCAGCACGCAAAGCAGCCGCGACATTGTGTGGGTACACGGCAGCCGAAACAGAAAAGTACATGCTTTCCGTGAGCCGTTGACCATGCTCGAGGCAAAGATCGGGAAGCTAAACAAGCACATCTTCTACGATACCCTGGATGAGGAAATGCAGGTAAGCGGCTACTATGAGGGGGTGGTAGAGTTGGATAAGCTGAAGGAGCAAGCGCTTCTACAGAATGCGGATTACTACATCTGCGGGCCTGCCCCTTTCATACAGAAGCAGTTTACAGATTTGGCAGCGATGGGAGTTAGCCCGGAGGCGATACATTACGAGGAGTTTGGCCCGGCTAACCTGGTTCTGTCCTAGCGCATTTATTTTTGGAAGTATGAAATTGAACCACTTCACTGATATTGGCCTGCGGATATGCATGTATATGGCACAAAAGCAACAACATAACGCTGCCACAACCATTTCTGAACTCTCAGAGCGGCTTTGCATTTCCCGTAATCACCTGGTGAAAGTGGTTCAATTTCTTTCCAATAATAAAATTCTGGCTGCCACGCGCGGCAGAGGCGGCGGGCTGCGCCTGGGCGACAAAGCAGGCAGCATCAGAATAGGACAGCTGGTGCAGCTCCTGGAGCAAAGTAGCAACCTCATCAACTGCCAAAGTATAAGCTGTGTACTGGATGGCAGCTGCCTCCTGAAACTCGCCTTGGATAGTGCTTACCAAGCATTTATTGAGCACCTGGACCACTTCTCACTGCAAGATGTAACGGCAGGCAAAGCAGGTGTACTGCTTCAGCAGCTCATCCAACCAAGCATCGCCATTTCTGTTGATCCCGTGGATATACAGGCGTAGATTTCCTTGCCTGTACCTTCTTTCAAAGGGTACAAAATCCTGACTATACTTTCACCTTCTCCTTCGGTTTACCTACTCTTCTATTTCTCCGTACCTTTGCCCGATGGACTTTAAGAGAAGAAGACTAGCCGTAACGCTTCGGAACCAGCTGAACTACCCGTTGCAGTTTAATCCTTTTGTGTTCAGCAAGCTGTTTTTGCTATGGATAGCCGTGGGTATTGTGGGCGGTGTGATTGCCGGCTTTTACTGGACGGTACTAGAGGGACTGCTGCATTTTCTGGCGCAGTTCCAGGGGCTTTATGTCATTCCAATCATGGCAGTAGCAGGTCTGTTAGCAGGCTTGGTTATTCACTTTCTCGGCGACCCCGGCGAGATGGACCTGATTGTAAATAACATCCGTTTTAAGGGCGGCAGACTGGAGCCCAAGAATAACCCGTCCATGATCCTGTCGTCGTGGCTGTGCATTGCGAGCGGCGGCAGTGCAGGCCCGGAGGCTCCGCTTGTGCAGGTGGTAGGCTCCACCGGCACGTGGATAGCCCGGAAGCTCAGGATAAAAGGCGAAGACCTACGCTCTTTAAGTATAGCAGGTATGGCTTCTGCCTTTACAGCCCTGTTTGGCGCTCCGCTAGGTGGCAGCCTCTTTGCATTGGAGATACAACACCATAAACACATCAGCGAGTACTACCAAGCTCTGATGCCTGCCCTTGTTGCCAGCTGCTCCAGCTATGTTATTTTTCTTCTGGTTACACATATCGGCATTGGCCCTACCTGGGTTTTCCCGATCTATGCCACACCCGAGCTAAACGACTTTTTCTATGCCATGCTGTATGCGTTGGCAGGCACGGCAGCTGGTTGGTTGTTTATTTTTACAGTGCGCCAATGCCGCCGTATTTTTCAAAAACTGCATGTGCCGATTTATATAAAGATGATGATCGGAGGGCTCATCATCGGTACTATTGCTTACTTTGTGCCCCTCTCCCGCTACTTTAGCCACGATGAGCTGAATGTGTTGCTGGAGGAGCAGTTTACGCTGGAGTTCCTGCTTATACTTTTGGGAGCCAAGATACTGGCTATCGCCTTTACCGTTACCTCCGGCTGGCGCGGCGGTTTTATCATTCCGCTTTTCTTTGTGGGTGCTACGGTGGGCATGATTGTGAACACTGCCTTTCCGGGCCAGAACCTGCCTCTGATTATGGTAAGTTGCATGGCGGCGATCAACGCCTGCGTTACCCGCACCCCAATCAGCACGACCATTTTGCTGGCCACGCTTACAGGCTTTCATCATTTCATCCCGATCCTGTTTGCCAGCCTGACCGGTTTCTTCCTGGCACCTAAAACACCGCTGATAAACGCGCAGCTGGGCGTAAAGGAATAAGAGCATGTTTAAAATTTATCCTTTGCGCTGCAAACTGCCTGTAAAGGAACCTGGCTTCACGCTCTTCTCGCCCCATAGCGCTGCTATGAAGCTCTAAAACCGCTTTGCCAGAACCCCTTCCATTCAGCTTTCGCTTGCAAAAACAAAATTTAAACAAGCTCTAAGCTATACTTATCCATAAAATAAAAAAGGCTCACCATTTACGGTGAGCCTTTTTTATAACAGCTATACTTATACTTACTGGTTCTTCTCAGTAGTAGGGTTAATCAGGTTGCGCTCCAGGAAGTCAGTCATCATGGTGAAGCGGTGCATGTAGGTGTTGCCGCCATAGATGCCGTGGTTGCGGTTCGGGTAGTAGAAACTCTCGAACTGCTTGTTGGCATCAATTAAGGCATCCTGCATGGCTACAGCATTTTGGAAGTGCACGTTGTCATCGCCTGTACCGTGGATCAGCAACAGCTTACCCTGCAGCTTATCAGCGAAGAACAACGGTGAGTTCTCATCATAGCCTGCCGCATTTTCCTGTGGTGTTTTCAGGTAACGCTCTGTGTAGATAGAGTCATAGAATCTCCAGTTTGTAACCGGAGCCACGGAGATACCTGCACGGAACACACCATCACCTTTCGTTAAGCCAAGCAGCGTCATGTAGCCACCAAAGCTGTGGCCCCAAATACCGATGCGGTCTTTGTCTACATAGCTTTGCTTGCCCAGCCATTTAGCGGCCTCGATCTGGTCTTCGATTTCATACTTACCCAGGTTAGCGTAGGTAATCTTTTTGAAGTCAGCGCCACGGGCACCTGTACCTCTGTTATCTACGCTTACCACTATCAAGCCTTTGTCGGCCAGCACCTGGTGCCAAAGGTAGTTGCTGCCGCCCCAGCTGTTGGTTACTGTCTGTGAGCCCGGGCCACCGTACACGAACATCAGCACAGGGTACTTTTTGTTCGGGTCAAAGTCCGTTGGCTTGATCATCCAGCCGTTCAGCTTCGTGCCGTCAGCTGTGTTCATAGTGAAGAACTCCTGCTTGGCAATATCATACTGCGCCAGCGTGTTCTTCAGCTTTTCGTTATCCTCCAACACCTTAATCAGTTTGCCATCTTTAGCTGTGTGCAGGCTTACGGTTGGTGGTGTGTTGGCAGCAGAGTAATAATCCAGGTAGTATTTAAAATCATTACTCATGTTGATGTTGTGCGTACCTGATTTCTCTGTCAGGCGCTGCTTCTTTTTGCCTTTGCTGCTGATGCTGTACAGGTGGCGGTCCAGTGGGGACACCTCTGTAGACATGTAGTACAGGCGGTCGTTTTTCTCGTCGTAGCCAACGTACTCGCTCACTTCCCAGTTTCCGTCGGTGATCTGGCGCACCAGTTTACCGTTCATGTTGTACAGGTATAGGTGGTTGTAACCATCCTTCTCAGAAGAGTGGATAAAATTCTTGCCGTCCTCCAGGTAAGTAAGGTCGTCGGTAATGTCAATGTAAGCTTTGTCTGTCTCTTTCAATACCACATTGGTTTTACCGGTAGAAGCATTGGCGTGCAGAATCTCCAGGGTGTTCTGCAGGCGGTTCATTTTTTGGATAGACAGCAGGTTCGGGTCATTTGTCCACTTGATGCGCGGGATGTAAATATCATCCTCGTTGCCTGTATCCATCTTCACGGTTTTGCCGCTGTTAACGTCATACACCGAAACCTTTACGGTTGAGTTTGCCTCACCGGCTTTCGGGTATTTGAACTTGTAATCCTGCGGATACAGCTCGCCCCACATTTGCATGTTGAACTCCGGCACGTTTGCCTCGTCAAAAGTATAGAAGGCGATTTTCTTACCGTCTGGTGACCAGTGGAAGCCTTTCGCGAAAGAGAATTCTTCTTCATACACCCAGTCAGAATAACCGTTAATGATGGAGTTGAACTTGCCATCGGTGGTGATCTGTGTTTCCTGCATGTTGCTCAGGTCGGTCACGAACATGTTGTTTTCGCGGGCGAAGGCAACACGCTTGGCATCCGGTGAGAAAGACGCATACATCTGTTTGCCGCCATCACTCAGCTTCGTCAGCTTCTTAGAGGCGATGTCGTAGATGTAGAAATTCGCTTTGGAAGAGCGGCGGTAAATCTGCTCTGTATCGGTAGAGAAAAGTACTTTCTGCTCGTCTGAAGAGAACGTATAATCGTCGTACTGAATTGGCTGATTGCTGCCGGCTGGCACCAGGTTTTCTCCCTCGATGATGGTGGAAACAGGTTTGCCTGTAGTCACATCATACTTCACGATGTCGTACACCTTATGCTGCTCGTCTGGCACCATAGAGCTGTAGTAGCGGCCATCGTTCATCCAGTTCACGCCGTACACCGACTGGCTACGGAAGGTACCCTTCTTGTAAAGGTCCTCCAGCGTAATGTCTTTTTTCTGCTGCGCCTGCGCCACAAAGGCAAAGCACAGAAGCACGGCAGCCAAAAGATTTGTTTTTAATCTGATATGCATGCTTTTCGGTTAAAGTTTAGTTTAGCTCCTCTAAGTTAGAAGAATATTGTGGTTTAGCCATAGAGCAACAGCCAAAACCGTACCTATACTTGTTGCAGGACACAAAAAAGCGGTGGCCCCTACCGGAGCCGCCGCTTTCATTATCCTTTTACACCTGCGCCGTTAGAAGTTGAAGCCTAACGTCACAAGCACTGAATTCTGCTTTCTGTCGATGTTCACGGCTGGCTCTCCCGATCCCTGAGGCGAATAGGGTGTGTAGCTGGTGCCGCTCACAAAAGGGGCATAGGTTATATCCTGCTGCGAGTGCACATAGGCGGCATCCACAAAGAACTGCTGTAACCTGATGCCGGCACCCAGGGTGTAGTGTTTGGTTGCGCCATACTTATAGTTGATAAACCCGGCGTTGTAGCTGGAGCCATTATCCAACTCTCCATTGTAGGCATAGCCGGCACGCAGCCTGAACACCTCAAAGCGGCCTTCTGCGCCTATTTTATAGTTCACAGCCGATTTGTTGTTCGTCGCAATGCCATCGTTCACATCATCAAAGAAGCCACCGGATGAGAAATCGTCATCTTCTTTGAACTTCGCATCGCCGTAATCCACATACTCCACGTCGGCGGTGATAAAGCCGTACTTCCCGATGAAGTAAGCAATGCCACCCGTTGCTTTGAAAGGGGTAACCAGGCGGTAAGAAAACTGCCCCGGCACCTCTGCCGCACTTTCCACCCCATCGTTAAAAGAAGTGTTGATGATGCGCTGGTACTCATCGTCAAAGGTATAGGCAGTTGGCGTCTGCACGCTCACCCCTAAACGCAGGGCATCAATCGGGCGGGCGATAAGCCCGACCTTCAGGTTAACGCCAGCTCCGGTCGTGTTAAACTCATCGCGGTACTCCAGGCTTGTAAACGGTGTGGTCGGGTCGCCCTCAGCTTCGGTATAAATAACCTCCTGTGAGAAATCGACTGTTACAATGCCCAAAGAGGCACCTATGTACAGCTTGTCTTTATAACTGGTGCCCACGCCGATGTCCAGCTGGTTCTGCGAACCTGTGCGCCGAATTTCCTCCCGGTGTGAAATCTGCCCAAACCGCTCTAAGGGATAATACTCTCCTCCTTCCACATCAAAGAGAAAAGCCCCGTAAGCCAGCCCTTCTAAAGTTGTAAAGCCGTCGCGGTACTCTCTATTCAAACTTAAGGAATCACGGCCATTCTGGATGGCTAAATCAGTAAAATACTCTACTAACGTTGGGTCTAGCTCCCCTGACTGAGTGCGATAGGAAGTATACTTTTCGTTGAAGTTGTTTAGCCTCGTAAAGCCAATGCCGAAGGTCGTTCCGCGCCAGTCGCTGGCATCGCTGTCTCCTTTTCTGTTCGACAGCACCACGCCCAGCTGCGGGAACACAAACTTGCTGTTGCTGCCGCTTGTTCTACTCCCCATAATTGAGGCATCCGTGTTTACAGACTGCACGCCCGGTGTAACGGTAAACTCGGAGCGGCGGAACATGCCCAAGCCGGCTGGGTTACCGGAGAGGCTCGAAATATCGGCGCCCAGCGCTGTCTGCGCACCTCCCATTGCCTGAATACGCGCAGTACCGGTTACCCCGATCTGAGAGTAGCGCAGGGCGTCAACCTCGGTTTGGGCAAAAGCAGTACCACCCCAGCCCAGTGCAAGCGCCAGGCTGGCCAAAAGTGTCTTCTTCATGTGTTATATGGAGTTTTTACTAGTCTAATTGTTTCCTCTTCTTGATGGGCGCCCGCTGCTCTCCGAAGACGAAGAACTGCTGCTGCTGCGCTCAATAGAACGCGACGGTGTAGGAGTGCTGCTCGGTCGGCTCTCATACGTGCGGGTTGGTCGGCTTTCGATGGTGCGGCTCGGGCTAACGCTCTCAGAAGAGCGGCTACGTCGGATTACCCGCTGCGGCTGCTCCGAGGAGCGGCTTGGCGTGTACTCGCGGGTTCTGCGGCGGCTTGGCTGTACGTTCTGGTTTTGGTTCTGCGGCTGCACGGTGGTGCTGCGGCTGGTACGGCTCGGCCTTGCAGGCAGCGATTGCTTGGTGCCCTCGGTGCCATTGGCCGGTGCTACCGTACTGCGGCTGCTGCGCGACTGGCGGCCGATCACTCCCTGGGTTTGCTGCCCTGTGCTTTCGCCTTCATACACGCTGCCTCTGTCCGGGCGGCCGGTTCCGTTGTTGCCATTAACCACTGAGTTGCGGCTGTCGCGCGGGCCATACTGTACCTTGGTTGGCCTGCCTATAACCACTGGCCTGTCGTGGTACCAGTTGTAGGGATTGTTGGCATAGTAGCCGTGGTGCAAGCCGTTGTAATAACCGTTGTAGTAGCCATAGCCGTAGCTGTTAGGCCACCAGTTGCTGCGGCCGTAGAACGGTGCTCCGTAAAAGCCTCCGCCCCAGCCCATGCCATAGCTGATGCTTACGCTCAGGCTGTTGCCGTAGCGGCCAGGCCCCCAGAACGGGTCATAGTAGAACGGATCATTATAAAACGGGTCGTAAAAAGGATCGTAGAAAGCGTAGCTGGCGCGGCGCGGGATATAGGCCGATCCCCAATAAGGGTCCACAAAAGAGTAATCGGGGCGGTACCAGTTGTCGCGCGGGCTGTACTCGCGCCCGTCGTAGTACTCGTCGCCGGCGTAGTTTTGCGTAATAGCGTTATCGGAGTATTCAGGGTTCAGCACCTCGCCTTCGGCAAGGGCCTCGTCGCTGGTAGTGTTCTCGTAGGTCTGGTAAGCCTGGCCAGAGGGCTGCGCCTCCGGCTCCACGTACACTGTCTCGTCCGTTGAGCTGTAATACATGTCGTCGTACTCCGACGACTGCATCGCAACAGGGCTGCTACAACCAACGGCCAGTAAAGCGAGCACGGGGGCTATGGTAAAAATCGTATACTTCTTCATGGCCTTCTGCTTATGTTCTGCGGGGAATAACTTCTTCTATATCAAAGATAAGCACACATTGGAGCAAAACCTTATCCATAGTATAATATATTAACGTATTTTTGGCCCGGAACGATGTCCGAACGCGTTTTTATAAACATCAAAATCTGTTCCAAAAGCATTATAAATTAGCCATATAAGATAATTTTAGAGAAAAATGAGCAAAGGGTTACCGAAAAGAAGCGAAGATTACTCTCTGTGGTACAACGAACTGGTAAAGAAAGCGGGGCTGGCTGAGAACTCGGCAGTGCGTGGGTGCATGGTAATCAAGCCCTACGGCTTCGCCATCTGGGAGAAGATGCAGCGTGTGCTGGACGATATGTTTAAAGCCACCGGCCATGAGAACGCCTACTTCCCTCTGTTTGTGCCCAAGAGCCTTTTCGAAGCCGAGGAGCAGAACGCCGAAGGCTTTGCCAAGGAGTGCGCCGTGGTAACCCACTACCGCTTGCAGACCGACCCGGACAAGGCCGGCAAGCTGCGCGTAGACCCTAACGCGAAACTGGAGGAGGAGCTGATTGTGCGCCCTACCTCGGAGGCTATTATCTGGAGCACCTACAAAAACTGGATACAGAGCTACCGCGACCTGCCCCTGCTTATAAACCAGTGGGCAAACGTGGTGCGCTGGGAAATGCGCACGCGCCTGTTCCTGCGCACGGCAGAGTTCCTGTGGCAGGAAGGCCACACCGCCCACGCCACCGCTGACGAGGCCATTGCCGAAACCAAGCAGATGATGGAGGTGTACGCCACCTTTGCCGAGCAGTTTATAGCGCTGCCGGTTATACGCGGCGTGAAAACACCAAGCGAGCGCTTCGCCGGCGCCCTCGACACGTATTGCATCGAAGGGTTGATGCAGGACGGCAAGGCCCTGCAGGCCGGTACGTCGCACTTCCTGGGCCAGAACTTCGCCAAGGCGTTTGACGTGAAGTATGCCACCAAAGAAGGCGGCCTGGAGCACGTTTGGGGCACCTCCTGGGGCGTGAGCACCCGTTTGATGGGAGCCCTGGTGATGGCGCACTCTGATGACGAAGGCCTGGTGCTGCCTCCAAAACTGGCGCCTATCCAGGTGGTGATCGTGCCGATTTACAAAGGCGAGGAGCAGCTGGCGCAGATATCGGAGAAGGTAAACCAACTGAAGCGCGAGCTGGAGGCCAAAGGCATCAGCGTGAAGTACGACAACCGAGACACCGAGCGCCCTGGCTTTAAGTTTGCCGAGTGGGAGCTGAAAGGCGTGCCGGTGCGTGTAGCCATCGGTGCCCGCGACCTGGAGAACGGCACCGCCGAGATCGCCCGCCGCGACACCAAGGAGAAGAGCTCACAGCAGTTTGCCGGCCTGGCCGACTATATCCCGGCCCTGCTCGACGAGATCCAGGAGAACATCTACACCAGAGCCCTGAACTACCGCGAGGAGCACACGACCAAGGTAGACACGTACGAGGAGTTTAAGGAGGTGCTGGAGAACAAAGGCGGCTTCGTGCTGGCCCACTGGGACGGCACCCCGGAGACAGAGGAGCGCATCAAAGAAGAAACAAAGGCGACTATCCGCTGCATCGCCCTTAACTCCCCGGAGGAAGAAGGCGTGGACATGCTGACCGGCAAGCCAAGCAAGCAGCGCGTATACTTTGCCAAAGCGTACTAATACCGCTTTTCGTGCCCGCCAAGCGCAGGCTGCGGAAGCACAAGCTTACAGGCGCCTTCTCTCCGGGGAGGCGCCTTTCTTTTGCCCCTCTTGCTGCCCCCTGAACTCCCGGCACGGCAGGCCGATAATTCGTAAGGGGTAATTCGTAATTCTATCAGCAAATGCCTATATTTACTTAACAAGCGCAACCTACTATGCTACTGGACTGGACAACAGTTATTTTGCTTATCGGCATCGGGCTGCTACTGATCGTGGTAGAGTTCATTTTTGTGCCGGGCACTACCATTGTGGGCATACTGGGCTTGATACTTACGGCCATCGGCGTCTGGATCGGCTATGCGGCCCTGGGCACAGAAACAGGCCACCTCATACTTGGCGGCACCGTGCTGATCGGCGGCCTGGCCTTTTTCTACAGTTTCCAGTCGAACAGCTGGGCCCGGTTTGCCCTGAAGGACCAGAACAAGAGCCGCGTAAACGAGGAGCACCAGCACACGCTGGAGCTGGGGCAGGAAGGCAGAACCGTGTCGGCGCTGCGGCCGCAGGGAACCGCGCTGTTTGCGGAGCGCCACTATGAGGTGCAGACACAGGGGGAGTACATCACGCCCAACACCGCGATCAGGATTATCAGGCTTAACCAGAATAAAATAACAGTAGAAGCAATCTCCTAACCTTATACAGATGGAATTATCCGCAATTTTCCTCATTGCAGGCGGCATTATCCTGCTCATTATCTTTTTATACTTCGTTCCGATCAGCCTGTGGATCACGGCGCTGTTCTCGGGGGTGCGCGTTGGGCTGGCAGAGCTGATCTTCATGCGCATCCGTAAAGTGCCGCCAAGCCTGATCGTCAACTCCATGATCAACTCCACCAAGGCGGGCATCGACCTGACAACGACGGAGCTGGAAACCCACTACCTGGCGGGGGGCAACGTGCCGATGGTTATCAAAGCGCTTATCTCCGCAGACAAGGCCAACATACCGCTGTCTTTCAAGCAGGCCACCGCCATCGACCTGGCAGGCCGCAATGTGTTTGAGGCGGTAACCACCTCGGTAAACCCCAAAGTGATCAACACGCCCAACGTAGCCGCCGTGGCGCAGGACGGCATCCAGCTGATCGCAAAGGCGCGCGTGACGGTGCGGGCCAACATAAACCAGCTGGTGGGCGGTGCCGGCGAGGAAACCATACTTGCCCGCGTGGGCGAGGGCATCGTTACCTCCATCGGCTCCTCTACCTCGCACAAAAGCGTGCTGGAGAACCCGGACATGATCTCGAAGCTGGTGCTACAGAAGGGCCTGGACGCCGGTACGGCCTATGAGATCCTTTCCATAGATATTGCCGATATCGACGTGGGAGAAAACATTGGGGCAAAGCTGCAGATTGACCAGGCCGGCGCCGACCTTAGAGTAGCTGAGGCCAAGGCAGAAGAGCGCCGCGCCATGGCCGTGGCCGTGGAGCAGGAGATGAAAGCCAAGGCACAGGAGGCACGCGCCAACGTAATTCAGGCAGAGGTGGAGATTCCGCAGGCGCTCGCAGCGGCTTTCCGAAGCGGCAACCTGGGCATTATGGACTATTACCGCATGCAGAACATCCAGTCCGACACTGATATGCGCAACTCCATTGCGAACCCGGGCCAGCAACAGCAGGGCAGCGCTAACAGGCCGAAGGAGTAAAGCTCCTTTCTTTCACTACAGCAGCGGCCACTCCCTCGCAAGGGAGTGGCCGCTGCTTTTCCGGGCATATACCCGCCTGAGTGCCTACAGGAAAGCACTCCGGAGAGTTTCAGGGGCAGACGTTTCCGTACCGGACAGCCTGCCGGACTCCTGCTTCAGAAGATAATTTCGTTACAAACTCCCGTTTAGCACCTTCTCAACGGTTCTTCTTGCCTCGTCATAGTTTGTGATAAATGACTCCAGCGGCCTGGAGCTCTGCTTTTGGAGCAGGGAAAGCAACGTTCTGGGCTGTACACCTAAAAACCGCTGCACCTCCTCCAGCACCTCCGAAGGCCTCTCGCTTAAGCCCTCGTAGGCGATAGAAAGCACCTCATGCTGCTGAAAAAGGCCCTTTAAGTAGTTCTGGTTCTGCATGTAAAGATCCAGGAACCGCGTCAGGTCTTCACAGTCGATGTGCATCTTCTCTCTTTCGGGCTTTACGTGCGCCCTGTCTGCACTCCACACCTTTGTCTTTTTAGCGATCTCCAGCGATACATACTGCTTTAGCAGGTCTTTCCTCACCAGGTGAATGATCCGGACATCCTTCCGTTGCATTACCTCATCGAAGGCACTCTGGTAGAACGGGTCCTGCAGATAGGAATAAAACAGTTTAAGCCCCACAGCTTTGATTTGCGGGCTATGCGGCTTAAACACGTACGCGCTCACAGGCTGTGGCGACGTGTAGAGGCCCGCCACCCTCTTCTCCCGCAGCACCTCCCCATAGGACATCACCTGCGGATGGAAGTTCAAGTAGGTATGCAGCAGCGTGGACCCGGTGCGGGGCTCGCACAGGATAGCAAAGGGCGTGTAGCCTCTACCCTTTTGGCGGCTGACCGCGTTGGAGAGTTGCTTTCGCTTTATGATGAGGTACGTGCGGAGGTGAAGCAGGTAGTTGTACATGGTTTGGTTGATGCGTTGTAGTGCGCGGCAAGCTTGTTTGAATTAAAACTGTGGTGCCACCCTTTTCAGCCAGCACAGCGGGTTAGCGGCTGATGATAATCCCGTACTTGTCCAGCAGCCCGGTTACCCCATCCACAGAGAACTTCGCTCCCTTTAGCCGATTGGCTTCCGGGTCTATCGAATAGCCGACCGACGTCCGCAGATCGGCCTTCTCCAACACCGTGCCGTCAAACATGGCGCTGCCCAGGTCACAGTTGCTGAAGACGGCTTTTGTCAGGTCCGCTTCCGCAAAGTCGGCCTCCTGCAAGCTGCAGTTCTTAAAAGCCGTGCCTTTTAGCTTGAGCCTGTAGAAAGAGGCCAGGTTAAGGGTACAGTCTTCGAAATCAAGGGACAGCAGGAAGGGGTTGCACTCGCTAAAGTTTAACCCCAGCAATTTACAGTTTCGGAACGACACGTCCTTTAAGGCTGTGCTGCGCATGTTGGCCATACTCATGTTACAGTCCCTGAACGTGCACTCCACAAATGCGACACCCGATAGATCTACCCCCGAAAAGGCACAGCTGCTAAAGGTGCAGTTATCGTACTCGCCTTTCTGCAGTCCGCTTTCCGAAAAGTCCACCCGCTCAAAAACCTGGTACTCTACTACACTTTCAGCCATTTATACTTCTCTTTAGGTGGTTTTCACGACTATAGCCTGCTCCGGAAGCACCAGCCGTACAAATATAAAAAGCCCGGCTCGTAACAGAACCGGGCTCTCTACATTTTATACTTTTATACTTCCGCAGCCTAGGCGGCTGGCTTCAGTGTAAATGTGCGGGTTACGCTGTTGTACGGGCCTGGCAGTACGTTGCCGTTGTTATCAACCAGCTCCAGCTTAATGGTGTTCTCCCCCATCGGCAGGCCTTCCATGATGTAAGGCATCCAGCGGTCAAGCATAAATTCGGAGCCGTTGATGGTGGCGCGCACTTTATTGCCGGTGGTAGAAAGGTCGGTGTTCACCAGGTAGAAGTCCAGCATTACCTTTTCAGCCTCCTTACCCACATACTCGCCTTTCGGGCGGCTATAGAACATATTTGGCGCATCCAGGTCAATGTCCAGCGTCTGAGTTGGTCGGCCGGCCGTTACTTTGCGCAGGTCATACGCGCCCTTGTGCTTCAGGCTTTCGTGGTAAGAGCGCGACAAAAAGGACAGAATCACGTGCTCCCCCTCTTCCAGGTCCTTGGTAAACTCCGTTTCGTAGTGGGCCGTGTAGGGCTGGTTGTCCACGATGTTGTGGATATGCTGCCCCTGGTGCGAGTTAGCGATGTGCTCGGCATTGGAGTGCGGCGTCATGCGCGTAAGCTGGTAGTTAGAGAGCGTATAGTCAAACGGAACCGGCCCTGGCTCCACCACACCACCGGCCGGAGGCGTGTTTAGCCGCAGCTGCGATTCCGGGTACTTCTGAGAGTTGTCAAAAGCGTACACGCGCAAGCCATTCTTACTCATTACGGCACCTACAGGCGTTGGGCCTTCACTCATGGCTGTCTCAGCAGGTGTTTGTGTTTCGGCTTCCTGGGTTTGGCGTGCAGTGTCACAGGCAGAAAAGCCGAGCATCAGGGCCGAGGCCAGAAGTAAATACGTTTTTTTCATGTAATAAGTGTTTGGTTAGCAATGCAGCTAATTTAGTGATTTTCTTCGTATATTGCGAGGTACGTGAATACCACAAAAAAGTATACGCTAGAATTATATGAGCGAGATTTTGTTTGACGAGGTTCCTTCCTTAGACTTGGCGGATTTCACTTCTGGAGATGCGGAAAGAAGGGCTCGATTTGTAAAGCAACTGGGCGATGCCTATCAGAACATCGGTTTCATTGCGCTGCGTAACCACGGCCTCAGCGATGAGCTGACCGAGAAGCTGTACGCTGCCACGAAAGAATTCTTTGCCTTGCCGGATGAGGTAAAGCAAAAGTATGAGCACCCGGAGCTCGCCGGCCAGCGCGGCTACGTAGGCAAGGGCAAGGAGAAGGCGAAAGGCTTCAACACCGGTGACCTGAAAGAGTTTTACCATGTGGGCCAGGAGCTGAGCGATATCCCGGACAGCGACCCGATCAAGGCGGAGTACCCGGAGAACATTTTCCCGGCAGAGGTACCGGCGTTCAAGGAAGTTACCCTGGAGGCCTACCGCAAGCTGGAGGAAGCAGGAAAGCAAGTGCTTCGCGCTATCGCCATACACCTGGGCCTGGACGAAGAGTACTTTGATGAGAAGGTGAAGTATGGCAACAGCATTCTGCGCCCTATCCACTACTTCCCGATCGAGAACCCGGACAGCGTGCCTGCCGACGCCGTACGCGCGGCCGAGCACGGTGATATCAACCTGATCACGCTGCTGATGGGCGCCAGCGCCGACGGCCTGCAGGTGCTTCGCCGCGACGGCCAGTGGATCCCGATCACGGCCCTGCCGGAGCAGGTAGTGGTAAACGTAGGCGATATGCTGGCTCGTTTAACGAACAACAAGCTGAAGTCTACCATCCACCGTGTGGTAAACCCGCCGCGCGAGCTGATGCACACCTCCCGCTTCTCTATTCCGTTCTTCATGCACCCGCGCTCCGAAATGGACCTTACCTGCCTGGAGAGCTGCATTGACGAGAAAAACCCGAAAGCTTACCCGGATGCCACCGCTGGTGAGTATCTGAACGAGCGACTGGTGGAGCTTGGGCTAAAAAGAGCATAAGCCGTTACAACAACAATAAAAAAGAGAGATAGCGTAAAAGCTGTCTCTCTTTTTTTATTTTTATGCCACCATGAGTTTGCGCTACTATATCTTCCTGAAAGACGTACTAATGCTCGCCTTCACAGCTTTTGGAGGCCCGCAGGCGCATATTGCCATGATGTTTAAGCTACTGGTAGACAAGCGCCGCTACCTTACCGAGCAGGAGCTCATTGAACTCAACGCGCTTTGCTCTATTTTGCCGGGCCCTACCTCCACACAGACCATTACGGCTATCGGCTATAAGATCGGAGGGCCTAACCTGGCGTACCTTACCCTGCTGGTTTGGATTGCCCCTGCCGCCACCATTATGGCCATAGCCGCACTGGCTATTTCATACCTGCAGGACCAGGGCATCTCGTTGGAGTTCCTGAAGATTATCCAGCCCATGGCGGTTGGCTTTGTCGCCTACGCCGCCTACATGATCAGCGTAAAGGTGGTAAACACCAAAACAGGGGTAGTGCTGATGGTGATATCCGCCATACTGGCCTACTTTTTCAGCTCCCCCTGGGTTTTCCCGGCCCTGCTTATAGCCGGCGGGTCCGTTACAGCCCTGCGTTTCAGGCAGCACCCGCTCGAGCAGGACAAAAAGCTGCGGATACAGTGGGCCAACTTTGTACTTTACGTGGCGGTGCTGATCACGGCAGCCGTACTTGGTAAAGCAACCTCCTCGCTGCCCGTGCGCCTGTTCGAGAACTTCTACCGGAACGGCAGCCTTGTGTTTGGCGGCGGCCAGGTACTGATTCCGCTGCTCTACGCTGAGTTCGTAGATTTTAAAGGCTACTTAACGGGCGAAGAGTTTCTGTCAGGCTACGCAATCGTGCAGGCGCTGCCCGGCCCCACCTTCTCCTTCGCCTCCTTTGTAGGTAACCTGGCAATGCGCAAGTTCGGCACGGCCGGACAAATGCTTGGTTCCTTTGTAGCCACCGTCGGCATCTTCCTGCCGGGCACGTTCCTGATTTTCTTTGTAATCAGGTTCTGGGATGAACTGAAAAAGTATAGGGTCGTGCGTGCCTCCCTGGAGGGTATTAGCGCCGTGAGCTCTGGCATGGTGGTGGCTGCGGCCATCCTGCTGTACCACCCCATTGAGAACACTGTGCTTAACTTTGGCATTGTTGCCGCTACCTTCTGCCTGTTGATGTTCACCAAGATTCCCCCACCCCTCCTTATCCTGACGGGCTTACTGCTCGGCTTCGCAATTTATTAAAAGAAAGAGCCCGGCCAAATCAGTTTAGCCGGGCTCTTTCTTTATCTCATGGTAGTATTCTTTTACTTCAGCAGGCCGAGAAGGTACTCTCCGTAGCCGCTCTTTCGCAGCGGCTCTGCCGCCTGCCGCAGCTGCTGCTCCGAGATGAAGCCCATGCGCCAGGCCACCTCCTCAATGCAGCCTATCTTAAGGCCCTGCCGCTCCTCTATCACCTGCACAAAGGTGGCCGCCTGCATCAGCGACTGGATCGTGCCCGTGTCGAGCCAGGCGGTGCCTCTGTTCAGCACGCCCACCTTCAGCTTGCCCCTCCTCAGGTACTCGCGGTTCACGTCCGTGATCTCGTACTCGCCCCGCGCGCTCGGCTCCAGGCCCTTGGCTATTGCCACCACCTCGTTGTCGTAGAAGTACAGCCCCGGAACGGCGTAGCTGCTCTTGGGCTCCAGCGGCTTCTCCTCAATGGAGACGGCCTGCATGTCCCCGTCGAACTCCACCACCCCGTAGCGCTCCGGGTCGTGCACGCGGTAGGCGTAGACCACGCCCCCCTCGGGGTCCGCATTCTCCCGCAGCGTGCTGCCCATGCCCGCCCCGTAGAAGATGTTGTCGCCCAGCACCAGGGCTACCTTGTCAGAGCCAATGAACTCCTCCCCGATCACGAAGGCCTGCGCCAGCCCGTTGGGCTCCTCCTGCACGGCGTAGCTGAAACGGCAGCCTATGCGGCTTCCGTCACCCAGCAGACGCTCGAACATGGGCAGGTCGTGCGGTGTGGAGATGATCAGGATCTCTCTGATCCCTGCCAGCATCAGGGTGGAGAGCGGGTAGTAGATCATCGGCTTATCATAAACCGGCATCAGCTGCTTACTCACCGCCAGCGTCAAAGGGTGAAGTCTGGTGCCGGAACCTCCGGCAAGTATAATTCCTTTCATGTATACCAATAAAGGCTGCTATTAATGTGCCGCAGCCGCTTTTGTGTCTCTGTAAATAAACTCCTGATTTTCCTTAAACCAATCAAAGGTGCGCTGCAACCCTTCTTCTATCCGCACTTTAGGCTCATACTGCAGCAAGCCCTTCGCTTTGGATATGTCGGCGAGGCTGTCCCGGATGTCTCCTGCACGGTCAGGGCCATGCACAGGCTCCACATCTACAGCAGCAGCCTTCTTCAGGATGTGGAACATCTCCAGCAGCGAAGTTCTATCGCCTACAGCAATGTTGTACACTTGGTTAACCGCCTCCGCGTTGTCTACCAGCGCTGCCTTGATGTTTGCCTGCACGCAGTTTTCAATGAAGGTGAAGTCGCGGGTCTGCCCCCCGTCACCGTTTATCTTTGGCGAGCGGTTATGGATCAGCGCGTCGATGAAGAGCGGGATTACTGCGGCGTAGGCACCGTTCGGGTCCTGTCTCGGCCCGAAGATGTTAAAGTAGCGCAGGCCGATGATTTCCATGCCGTACGTCTTGCCGAAAACATCGGCATACAACTCGTTGGCATACTTCGTTACCGCGTACGGCGAAAGTGGCTTTCCAATCCTATCCTCCACTTTCGGCAACTCCTTGCTATCCCCGTAGGTAGAAGAAGAGGCGGCGTACACAAAGCGCTTGATGTTGTTTTCCTTGGCGGCAGTCAGCATGTTCACAAAGCCGCCCACATTCACATCGTTACTCGTGATCGGGTCGTTAATGCTTCTGGGCACAGAGCCAAGCGCCGCCTGGTGCAGCACAACATCCATTCCGGCACAGGCTTCCATACAGGTCTGCGGGTCCCGGATATCGCCTTCCATCAACTCAAATGCAGGGTTATCCAGGAACTGCTCTATATTCTTGCGGTAGCCGTTCGAGAAGTTGTCCAACACACGAACTTTGCCCGCTTTATACTTTAAAAGGTACTCGACCAGGTTGGAGCCAATAAAACCAGCGCCACCGGTTACCAAAAAAGAGGTGTTACTCAGTGGCTTATCGTGGTATGGGAAATCGTACATATACTGTTTTTTCTTTTTACTGTTTATCTGTGGGTATACTGCCCCTCGTAGTAGCTCTGGTAATTGCCGGAGGTTACATTCTCCAGCCACTCCGGGTTCTGCAGGTACCAGTCCACTGTTTTGCTTAGCCCCTCCTCAAAGGTCACCGATGGTTTCCAGCCCAGCTCGTCCATCAGCTTAGAGGAGTCGATGGCATAGCGCAGGTCGTGGCCGGCGCGGTCTTTCACAAAGGTGATCAGCTTGCGGGAGTATCCTTTCTTGCGGCCCAGCTTCTCGTCCATCTGGTCGCAGAGCAGCTCGATCAGGTCCAGGTTTTTCCATTCGTTCACCCCGCCGATGTTGTAGGTCTCCCCCACTTTGCCCTCGTGGAAGATCACATCGATGGCACGGGCGTGGTCGAGCACGTAAAGCCAGTCGCGCACGTTCTCCCCCTTGCCGTACACCGGTACCGGGCGCTCGTTTTTGATGTTGTTGATGGCGAGCGGGATGAGCTTCTCCGGGAAATGGTTAGGGCCGTAGTTATTCGAGCAGTTCGAGATCTTTACCGGCAGGCCGTATGTATGGAACCAGGCCCGCACGAAATGATCGGAGCTTGCCTTGGAGGCGGAGTACGGCGAGCGCGGGTCGTAAGCTGTCTCCTCGGTGAAAAGGCCCTCCTCTCCCAGCGAGCCGTACACCTCATCGGTGGAGACATGGTAGAACAGGTGCTCCTGCAGGTTACCCGCCCAGTGCTGGCGCGCCGCATTGAGCAGGTTCACCGTACCGATCACGTTGGTCTGCACAAAGGCCAGCGGGTCTGTAATGGAGCGGTCCACGTGCGACTCCGCCGCCAAGTGGATCACCGCGTCAAACTTATACCTGGAGAAAATCTCCTCCAGATAGGCCGCGTCCACGATGTCTCCCTTCAGGAAGGTGTAGTTCTCGCGGTCCTCGATGTCCGACAGGTTGGCCAGGTTACCGGCGTAGGTCAGCTTGTCGAGGTTGTAGATTTGATAGCTTGGGTATTTGGTGACGAACAGGCGCACCACGTGCGAGCCGATAAAGCCCGCTCCGCCCGTAATCAGTATTTTCATGCTTATTTTTTTTCTTTCTGAAGCGATAACTGCCAGTCCCAGGCGCTTTTCATAGCTTCCTCCAACGTGCTGGTGGTTTTGAAACCGAGTTCTTCGGTGGCTACACTTACATCGGCGTAGATCTTCGGCACATCTCCCACACGGCGTGGCCCCACTTTATAGTTCAGTTTCTGCCCAGATGCTTTCTCAAAGGCCTTGATAGCCTCCAGCACAGTGTTACCCGTACCCGTGCCCACGTTGAAGAACTCAATTGCCCGCGCCTTGCCTTGCAGCAAACGCTCTACGGCCACCACATGCGCCTTTGCCAGATCCACAACATGGATGTAGTCGCGGATACAGGTGCCGTCCGAAGTGTCGTAGTCATCGCCGAACACTGTCAGCTGCTCGCGCATGCCTACAGCCGTCTGCGTGATAAACGGCACCAGGTTGTTAGGCACCCCCAAAGGCAGCTCCCCTATCTTGGCAGAAGGGTGCGCCCCGATCGGGTTAAAGTAGCGCAGTGCCGTTGCCTTTATGCTGCTTTTACCGCTGTTTGCCAGGTCAGTCAGCACCTCCTCGCACATTTTTTTCGTGTTACCGTAAGGTGAGTTTGCTTTCTGCACCGGCGTTTCCTCAGTTACGGGCAGCTTGTCCGGAATGCCGTACACTGTGCAGGACGATGAGAACACCAGGTTCGTAACCCCGACTTCCTCCATCACCTGCAGCAGTGCCACCAGCGACCCCACGTTGTTGTGGTAGTACTTCAGCGGCTCCGCCACCGACTCGCCTACTGCTTTATAGGCTGCAAAGTGGATGACTCCCTGGATATTCTGCTCCTGCTCAAACACACGGCGCAGGGCTGCTGTGTCGGTGCAGTCGATGCGGTGGCAGGGAACGCTACGGCCAAGTATGGCGGCAATTCCCTCCAATGCACTTTCCTCTGAATTTGAAAAATTATCTACGATGACAGGCTCATAACCAGCCTGTACCAGCTCTACCACGGTGTGAGAGCCAATATAGCCGGCGCCGCCCGTTACCAGTATCTTTTCTTTTGTCAAAACTTATAAGCTTGTGTATTCTATGTCTTTTATTTTACCGCGCAGGATGCCCTTGAGGTCCACCAGGATCGGCGCGTCGTTCATGATCGACTTGAAGTAGTTCTCATCCAGTTCCAGGTATGGCTGGTGCGGCACGGCCACTACCACAGCGTCATAGCCCTTTCCGGCCGCTTCCACCAGGCCGAAGCCGTACTCATGCTGCAGCTCCTCGGAGTTAGCATACGGGTCCACCACCTCTACGTTCACGCCGAAGCTTTTTAGCTCCCGGATCACATCCACCACCTTTGAGTTTCGGATATCCTCCACGTTTTCCTTGAACGTGGCACCCATCACCAGCACCTTCGTCTGCGAAATGTTTTTGCCGCGCATGATCATCATCTTCACGAGCTTGTTGGCGATGTGCGCGCCCATGTTATCGTTGGTGCTGCGGCCGCTCAGAATAACTTTGGCATCGTAGCCCAGCGCCTTTGCCTTATACGTTAGGTAATAAGGGTCTACGCCGATGCAGTGGCCACCCACCAGACCCGGCGAGAAGCGCAGGAAATTCCACTTGGTTCCGGCCGCCTCCAGCACCTCGTAGGTGTTGATGTTCATCTTATCAAAGATGATTGACAGCTCGTTCATCAGAGCGATGTTCAGGTCGCGTTGCGTGTTCTCGATAACTTTGGCGGCCTCAGCCACTTTAATAGTAGAGGCACGGTGTACGCCGGCGTCTATCACCAGTTCATACACTTGGGCTATCTCCTCTGCTGCCTCCGGGTCGCTGCCAGAAACCACCTTCACGATTTTAGCCAGCGTGTGCTCTTTATCTCCCGGGTTGATGCGCTCAGGGGAGTAACCAACCTTAAAGTCCTCTCCGAACTTCAGGCCAGACTCGCGCTCCAGTACCGGCACGCAGTCCTCCTCCGTGCACCCAGGGTACACCGTCGACTCAAACACAACATAATCGCCTTTCTTCAGCACCTTGCCAACCGTAGCAGAGGCAGACAACAGCGGCTTCAGGTCAGGCTGGGCATAATTATCAATAGGTGTAGGCACCGCTACAATAAAGAACTGCGCCTCGCGCAGCACATCCAGGCTATCGGTAAAGGTGATGTCCGCCCCCTCAAACTCACTGCTTTCCAACTCTCCGCTGGGGTCGATGCTATTGCGCATCAGCTCCACACGTTTCGAGTTAATATCAAACCCGATCACCTTTATCTTTTTGGCAAAAGCCAGGGCAATGGGCAAGCCCACGTAGCCTAGACCAATAACTGCAAGTTTGGCTTCTTTGTTAAGTAGTTGTTCGTACACGTATTTATTGCTTAGTTATCCTGATACAACATTCAAACCCTCACCGAGATTTGTTAGGGTGTGCCTGCCAGAGGCTCATCGGCAGCAGCTTTAGGGGCAAAACGACCCCTTATACGTTGGCATTGCTTTTAAGCTGCCGTTTACACCCTAAAGCCGGTGCATTTATTGATTTTACATCAAAAGTACAATTTTAACTCATACTTTGGATAGTCTTAGTCCTGAAAATTCGCCTGGGCTACCGCTTTGCCCGAACAATGCGGTCCTTCCCGAACAGGTCCTGCACAACCTGCGCCTCCGCGAAACCCGCCTCCAGCATGAACTCCTGCACGGCTTTGCCGTAGCGCTCGTTAATCTCGAAGTACAAGATACCACCTTTTTTCAAGAGCTGCAGCCCCACCTCCGTTATCCTTCTGTAGTATCTCAGGGGGTCCTGGTTGGGCACGAACAGGGCAAGGTGCGGCTCATACTGCAGCACGTTCTTCCGCATCTGCTCCTTTTCCTCCTCCAGCACATAGGGCGGGTTGCTCGTGATGATGTCCAGGGACCCCGCGGCGACACGTTGCACCGGCTCAAAAATATCGGCCTGCAGCCACTCTACGGGCAAGCCATACTTGGCGGCGTTGCTGCGGGCTACCTGCAGCGCGCCCTCCGACACCTCCAGGCCATACACATCGGCGTTTGGCTGATTGGCCGCAAGTGCCAGCGGAATGCAGCCGCTGCCGGCACAGATATCCAGCACACGCAGCCCCGCCTGCCCCCTGTGCTCCCGCAGCACCAGGTCCACCAGCTCCTCCGTCTCCGGCCGGGGTATCAGCACGCGTTGGTCCACCAGCAGCTCCAGCCCGTAGAAATGGGCCACGCCCAGCACATACTGCACCGGCTCCTGCTGTGCCAGCCGCTGCACCACCAACTCCACCTGCGCTTCCTGCTCGGGCCGCACCTCCTCCTGCTGCGCCAGCGTTAGCTGCACACGGTTTTTCTGCAACACATGCTCCAGCACCAGCTGGGCTATGCTTCCTGCCTCCGGCTCAGGGTAGGCTGCTTTTATTTTATCCCGGATATGCTGCTGTAACTGCTGAATAGTGGCCACGTCTATACTTTGTGTTGATTTCGGTATCTTTGCAAAAGTAACTAAACAGATACTAGTAGCAAGACGTTAGATTTTGGACTTCGCTCCTGCAGAACGAGCAACCTTTAGCATCTTGTACTTTTATACCCGGCATCTTGCACCCTGAAGTATGGCTACAACCGACGAAAAGTACATGCGGCGCGCCCTGGAGCTGGCTCAATTGGGCAACGGCTACACCAGCCCCAACCCTATGGTGGGCTGTGTGGTGGTGCACAACGGGCAGATAATCGGGGAGGGCTGGCACCAGAAATACGGCGGCCCCCATGCCGAGGTTAACGCTATTGCCGCAGTGGAGGATAAAAGCCTGCTGCCTAAAAGCCGGGTGTACGTCACCCTGGAGCCCTGCTCGCACTATGGCAAAACCCCGCCCTGCGCCGACCTGCTCATCAGCCACGGCGTGAAGGATGTGGTTATCTGCAACACAGACCCTAACCCGCTGGTGGCAGGGCGTGGCATTAAGAAGCTGTTCGAAAGTGGTGCGCAGGTAAAGGTAGGCGTGCTGGAGGAGCAGGGGCTGGCGCTGAACAGGCGTTTCTTCACCTTCCACACGCAGAAGCGCCCGTATGTTTTCTTGAAATGGGCGGAAACAGCTGATGGCTTTATCGCGGCGGCCAATTACCGGCAGGAGCAGATCAGCGGCAGGCTGGCCCAGCGGCTGGTGCACAAGTGGCGCTCCGAAGAGCAGGCCATAATGGTCGGCAGCCGCACCGCCCTCTACGATAACCCGCGCCTGAATACGCGCCTGTGGCAGGGGCAGCAACCGTTGCGCCTGGTAATAGACAAGCAGTTGCTACTGCCCCCGCACCTGCACCTCTTCGACGGGAGCTGGCCAACGGTGGTATACACCCACCAAAAGCAGCAGGACCGCGAGAACGTGCACTTCGTGCAGCTGGAGGCAGGGGAACTGATGCTTCCGCAGATCATGCAGGACCTTTACCAGCGAAATGTACTGTCGGTATTGGTGGAGGGGGGCACCTTTCTGCTGGAGAGCCTGCTGCAGGAGAACCTCTGGGATGAGGCGCTGGTTTTTAAGAGCCCGAGCAAGTTGCTCTTAGCCGGTGTAAAAGCGCCGGGCATGTCCTACGGGCAGTTAAAAAGCATTCAAACTTTAGGGCCTGATCAACTGTTGCACTATACTAGATCTTAGACACAAGACTTTTGCGTTCACCACTTACATATTCACTCACTAAAAATTCAGTTATTCAATATTAAACCATGGCCGAATCACTTCTTGTAGATGCCAACCTCAGCAAAGAGGAAAAGTATAAGGCGCTGCTTCCGCAAATAGAGGCGCTCACCACCGGTGAAACCGACCTGATTGCAAACATCTCCAACCTGGTAGCCGCGTTACGCCAGGGTATGGGCTACTTCTGGGTGGGTGTGTACTTCAACAAAGAGGGCCAGCTGGTGCTGGGCCCATTTCAGGGGCCGGTGGCCTGCACGCGCATTCCGTACCACAAAGGGGTTTGCGGGGCCTGCTATACGCAGCAGAAAACAATGCTGGTACCGGATGTGGAGGCTTTCCCGGGCCACATCGCCTGCAGCAGCGACTCTAAGTCAGAAATTGTGCTGCCCGCCATAAAGGATGGGGAGGTAAAACTGGTGCTGGACGTAGACAGCGACAAACTAAACGACTTCGACGAGGTAGACCAGCAGTACCTGGAGCAGCTAATGAAACTGGTGGAAAGCTGGTATTAGTCCAGACGTTAGATAGAAGACGTAAGATTTTAGACTCTCATGTTGAGATTGGGGCCTATAGGAAAACATAGTTGCTCGTGCAGCCACGCGCAGTGCCTCACCAGACTTGTGACGTTTGCAGGCGTTTCTAAAAACATCCTATAAATGCCAATTCTCCTGAAAGTCCTGATTCAGATAAATAAAAAGGCCGCTGCAGTTTATACTTGCAGCGGCCTTTTTTGTCTAATATCTAGCGTATAGCATCTTGAAGATTACCCAAACAAGGTTGGCGGTGGTGTTTTTAGCTGTGCGATAACAGTCTGCCCGCCTTTTGTTTTCTGGCCAAGCTCTGCTTTTATTTCGGTGTCCAGCGGCACGAAGATATCGACGCGTGAGCCAAACTTGATGAAGCCGAACTCCTCGCCCTGGCTTACCTCATCTCCCTCGTTTACATACCACACAATGCGGCGCGCCATGGCCCCGGCAATCTGGCGGAAAAGCACCTCCGGCCCGGCCGTAGACTCTACCACAACCGTGGTGCGCTCGTTCTGGGTGCTCGATTTCGGGTGCCACGCTACAAAGTAGTTACCCGGGTGGTACTTAAAGTACTTTACGATGCCCGACACCGGGTTACGCGTAATGTGCACGTTGATCGGCGACATGAAGATGGAGATCTGCTTGCGCTTGTCCTGAAAGTACTCCGGCTCCTCCACCTCTTCGATCACCACCACCTTGCCGTCGGCTGGGGCTATGATCAGGTCTTCGTGCAGCAGCAGGTTGCGGTACGGGCTCCTGAAGAACTGGAGAATTAATAGGAAAAGAACGGCAGACACGGCGGAGAAGATTCTGTTGAAGGTGCCATTCTCCGGATTGAAGTTGTAGAGCAACAAGTTCAGCACTATCAGAATCAACAATGTAAAAAATAAAATTCTCCGTCCTTCTTTATGAATTTTCATCCGTTTTTGTGTTTGCCGCAGGTACTTTATAACTCATAATAGCCCATCCAGTTTAGTAGATGGGCTATTACCTGCTTCAAAATTATACAATCTTTCGCTTATTCTTCTAAAAAATATATTTTAGAAGCCCCCGCGATACTTGTACGTCATGGCTACCTTATCGATGGCCACAATGTAAGCAGCGATACGCATGGGTACGTTATACTTTTGCGAAGCGGCGTAAACGCGCTCGAAAGACTCGTTCATGATGCGCTCGGCACGCTCGTTTACGCGGTCCAGCGTCCATTTAAAGCCCATGCGGTTCTGCACCCACTCAAAGTAAGACACCGTTACGCCACCAGAGTTCGCCAGGATATCCGGCACAACCATGATGCCTTTCTCATTGATGATGTTGTCGGCTTTATAGGAAGTCGGTCCGTTGGCTCCCTCCACAATCAGGCGGGCCTGGATCTTGTCCACGTTATGGATGGTGATCACGTCTTCTACGGCGGCAGGCACCAGTACGTCTACCTTAGAAGTCAGCAGCTCGTCCGGGTTCATCTGCTCTGCCCCTTTGTAGCCTTCCAAACGGCCGTTGTGGGCGTTTTTATACTCGATGGCCTCTTCGATGTCTATGCCGTTGTCGTTCCAGTACGCTCCGCTCACATCGCTGATGCCCAGGATCTTCACCCCGCGCTCTGCCATCAGTTTGGCAGCCCAAGCGCCTACGTTACCGAAGCCCTGCACCACAGCGGTAGATTTATACGGGTCCATGCCCAGCTTTTCCATGGCCGCCATGGCCGATACCATCACGCCGCGACCTGTTGCCTCTACACGGCCCAGCGAGCCGCCCAGCACCAACGGTTTGCCTGTTACTACGGCATGTGTGGTGGAACCTTTTGTTTTAGAGTACTCGTCCATCAGCCAGGCCATCTCGCGCGGGCCTGTGCCCATGTCCGGAGCCGGTATGTCCTGGTCCGGGCCGAAGATATCTACCAGCGAGGAAGTATAGGCTCTTGTCAGACGCTCGATTTCACCAGCCGACATAGAATAAGGATCGCAGATGATACCGCCTTTGGCTCCGCCATAAGGAATATCCACCACCGCGCACTTCCAGGTCATCCAGGCGGCCAGGGCCTTCACCTCGTCCAGGAACACATCCGGCGCGTAACGGATACCGCCTTTTGATGGCCCCAGGATCGTAGAGTGTACTACACGGTATCCTTCAAACACACGCACCTTGCCGTCATCCATGGTCACAGGCACGTTTACGATTACCTGCCGAGTAGGAGACTTCAGTACGTTGTATACTTCTTCATCCAACCCAAGCACCTCAGCGGCTATGTTGAAGCGCGACATCATCGACTCAAAAGGATTTTCTCTGTCCTTAATTGGTGCTGGCTCTTTGTATAACATCATCTACTCAAAAATTTTTATTGTGAGTACTCAATCAGTTTTAGTGTTTCCGGGGTAAAGTTGAGAATTATACTTACAACCTCCTAAAAGGCTGATGTAAATTTTTCAGAAGATCTCCAGGAACGTAACTATGAACGGAATTGCCATTAAAAGGCTGTCAAATCGGTCCAAAATTCCGCCGTGGCCAGGCAACAGGGTCCCGGAGTCCTTCACGCCCAGGCTGCGTTTCAACATGGATTCGGAAAGGTCGCCGAGCACGCCGAAAACGGCCACCAGCACGGCCATGCCCACCCACTGGTACAGCTCCAGATCAACGAAGAGGAAAGACATGCCATAGCCGACCAGCACGGCCAGCAGCGTGCCCCCGGCCCACCCCTCCCAGGTTTTACCCGGCGAGATGCGCTCAAAAAGCTTGTGCTTGCCAAAGCTCTTGCCGGCAATGTACGCTCCCGTGTCGGCGGCCCAGATCAGCAGCATCAAGCCAAGTATAGGCTGCCAGCTGTACGCCCCGTTGAGGAAGCCCAGCAGGTGCAGCAGGCCAAAAGGCCCGGCCACATAGGTTACACCCAGCAGGGTAAAGGCGATGTTGGTGAAGGGCTGCGGCTTTTTGCGGTACATCTCCACGATAAAAACCAGGAACAGCAGCGGCAGCGACAGGTAGAGCAGCTCCCCGGGCATCGCCTCGTTCTGCACCAGAAACATCGATGTGAAGAACACGCCGCCCACCAGGAGGCCCAGCGGCTTGTTGGGCCGCATGCCCTGCACGCTTACCAGGTTATAGAACTCGGAGATCCCCAGCAGCGTGAGCCCCAGAAACAGCAGAAAGTAGGTCCACTCGCTGTACCAGATGCCTCCTATAAAGACCGCGGCGCCCAGCACCCCTACTATGATTCGTTGATTTAGATTGCTCAGGGAGGAGATGTTTTTACTCATGAACAGGAATGGCGTCGGCGGGCGACGGGGTTATAAGGTGATTTTATCGCTTGTCTAGGTACGGTCTTCTATCTCTTCGGCCTCGGCCACGCTCTGCTTGCGAAGCGGCAGCCGGGCAAAGCCCTGGTACAGAAAGTAAATAATGGCCGCGCTGATCAGCACCGACAGAGCTATACTGTACAAGGGCATTGGTTCAGTGCTCTCGATATCGGCATCTATCGTGCGCGTCTGCTGCAAGTATAGCATAAAAACCGTAAACCCGTTATTTACAAAGTGCGCCACGATCGGCACGCTCATGCGGCCCGACCAGAAATAGAGGTAGCCGAAGAGGGCACCCAGTATGGCCCTCGGAAAGAAACCGAAGAACTGCACGTGGATGGCACCGAAAATGATTCCCGTTATCCAAATGGCCACATGCATGTTGCCGCTCCAGCGGTAAATCTGCCGCTGCGCAATGCCCCGGAACACCAGCTCCTCGCCCACGGCCGGTATGGCCGCAAAAACAAGCAGGCCCACCAGCAGCTGCGGCACGGTCTCGAAGCGGGTGATCAGCTTCGTCAGCTCTGCCAGCTGGTCCTCCTGCTGGCGCGCCCACTGCTCAAAACCGCTCATAAAGTTCGGGAAGTCCAGGTTGGCGTTCCAGTTGATGATAATGGAGTTCGCCGGCATGATGAGCACGATCAGCGCGGCGCTAATGAGCACCAGCAGCCACGAGGGCCGTACTTTCCAGTTCAGGTAATCAGCGGGTTTGTAGTTGAGCGAGAGCAGCAGGAACAGCGGCGCCACGATAAAGGCAAAGAACTGCAGCACCCCCTGCAGCATCAGCATAACGCCCGGCCCCTGGGGGTGCGAAGCGGGGTTGGTGGCCACGTCCGCCAGTTGAAAAAGGCTGACCCCAAATATCCAGTCTGCCAGCAGGCCAACGGCAAACATAGCCACAAAGTAGCCTCCGGCCATGTACACAATCAGCAGCAACAGCACCCAACTAGGGTGCAGATCTTTGGAGATGAAACCTTTCATACTGATAATTAGGTTTAGTTGACGTAAATTTACGCGAAAATATAGATTTTGCTTTGGTAAAGATTGCTAACATAGAGCTAGGGGAGTTTCCGTTGTTGCTGGCCCCGATGGAGGACGTAAGCGACCCGCCGTTCCGGAAGGTGTGCAAAGCCAACGGTGCCGACCTAATGTACACGGAGTTTATCTCCTCTGAGGGTTTGATACGGGATGCCGCCAAAAGTGTGCAAAAACTCGACATTTTTGACTACGAGCGCCCGATCGGCATCCAGATATTCGGTTCCGACATCGAGTCGATGCGCGAGGCGGCGATTGTGTCTGCCCAGGCTGGCCCCGACCTGATCGACATCAACTACGGCTGCCCCGTGAAAAACGTGGCCTGCAAGGGTGCCGGCGCGGCGCTGCTGCGCGATGTGCCCAAGATGGTGAAGATGACGGAGGAGATCGTAAAAGCCACCAACCTGCCGGTAACCGTGAAAACCCGCCTCGGCTGGGACGAGAACACCAAGTATATTGTAGAGACGGCCGAGCGCCTGCAGGATATCGGCATCAAGGCCCTGAGCATACACGGGCGCACGCGCGTGCAGATGTACAAAGGCGAAGCCGACTGGAGCCTGATTGCGGAGGTGAAGAACAACCCGCGCATGCAGATCCCCATCTTCGGGAACGGCGACATAGACTCGCCGCAGAAGGCGCTGGAGTACCGCAACAGGTATGGCGTGGACGGCATCATGATCGGCCGCGCCAGCATTGGCTACCCGTGGATATTCAACGAGATAAAGCACTACATGAAAACCGGTGAGATACTGCCGGGGCCGACGCTGGAGGAGCGCGTGGAAGTATGCCGCCAGCACTTCACGCACTCGCTGGAGTGGAAGGGCGATAAGCTGGGCATCTTTGAGATGCGCCGCCACTACACCAACTACTTCCGCGGGCTGCCGCACTTTAAGCCGCTCCGCATGAAACTGGTGCAGTCCGAAGACATCCAGGAAATCTACGACACACTGGACGAGATCGCGCAGACGATGAGCTATCAGGAAGCATAAAAAGTGCTCCTCGCCCTGTCAATAACCGCATCCCCTGCCCTCACCGGCCGGGGATGCTTCTTTCTGCGAGATGAAAATCCGCAAGAACCGGGTTGTTCCGGAGAGGAGGTTTTAAGTACTTGCCCCTATGTTCGCCCCGAACCGGCAGTAACGTATTCCGGCATGGCGTCTCATCTAAAAGCTTTGCAGAGCTAAGGGGGCAGGAAAGACAACCGATCCTCTAAGCCGTTATTTTGCAGTTGCACGTTAACACACTACTTCTCTAACTTCTAAACGCTTTACCCTATCAAAACCGCTACTACTCCCGCTCCGGTTAAAACCACCAACAACGCCCTTGCCTGGCTCCTGATCGTCGTGCTGACGCTGATCTGGGGCACCTCTTTTATCCTGATGAAGAAAGGGCTGGTCGTGTACTCGTCTGGGGAGCTGGGGGCACTGCGGATGGTGATTGCCTGCGCGGCCCTGCTGCCCTTTGCACTGCCGCATGTGCGCAAGATGGAGCCGCGCCAATGGAAATACCTGGCAGGCAGCGGAGTGCTGGGCAACTTTCTGCCGGCGTTCCTTTTTGCCTACGCCGAAACGCGGCTTGCCAGCGGGCTGGCCGGGGTGCTTAACTCTCTCACGGCGCTGTTCACGCTCCTGGTGGGCGCCTTGTTTTTCCGCCAGTCCATCACCTGGATGCGCATGCTCGGCATCATCATCGGCATTGCAGGCACAGCCATCCTTATCTTCTCGGGCAACGGCAGCGCCAACATGGACAACAAGTACTATGGCCTGTACATTGTAGTGGCCACCATCTGCTACGGCGGCAGTGTGAACATCATTAAGCACCGCCTCCACAACCTGAAGCCGTACGTTATCTCCGGGCTGGCCCTGCTCACTGTAGGGCCCGTGTCCCTGGCTTACCTGCTGACGACTGACTTTGCGTACAAGCTACAGCATGTGCCGGGGGCCTGGGAGGCGCTGATGTACATTGCCATACTTGCCGTGTTCAGCACCGCTATCGCGCTGGTGCTTTTCAACAAGCTCATCCACATTTCCACAACGCTCTTTGCCAGCTCCACCACCTACCTTATCCCCATTGTGGCCCTTATGTGGGGCGTCCTCGACGGGGAAACCATTGAGCTTTGGCATTACCTGGGCATGCTGGTGATTCTGGCGGGCGTGTTTATCGTAAACCGCGCCAAATAGCAGAGCGACCCTCCTCCACCGCCACCGCCGGGGCAGGCGTAAACATTTCAAAGTTTCCTATTTCTTTTCTATATTAGGGGGTTTTGTAAAAACGTTTACTACTAAATGAAGCTATATAAGCCCCTCCTGAGCCTCTTGCTGCTCTTCCTGCTATCGGTGCAAGCCATGGCACAGGATGCTGTTTCCAGAGACGCCATAGAAGAACTGCAACTACAGGCCATCAACGATACCGCGTTTACCCTGCGCACCACCTCCGAGGCCGGAAACCTGATCAAATACAACGGGCAGCTCCCCCTGCGGATAAACGGAGAGCTCCAGGAAACGCTTTTCACTGAAGGCGAAGCCAATTTTTCCCTGCCGGAGCAGGCCAACCTGGTGCAGGTAAGCGCAAACCTGGGCACCCACACCCTTGCCCGCCTGTACCGCCTCGATGCGGAGGGGGAGCACGGCGTACGCGAGTTCCCTATGTGGCTGTCCATACTTCCGCCGCTGATCGCCATTGTGCTGGCCCTGATCTTCCGGGAGGTGCTGCTGGCGCTGTTCGCCGGCATCTGGGTGGGCGGCTTCGTTATCTACGGCCTGTCCTTTAAGTCCTTCTTTACCGGTTTGCTGGCCGTGGGCGACACCTACCTAATGGAGGCGCTGACGGATGGCGACCACGTGTCGGTGATCATCTTCTCCATGCTGATTGGCGGCATGGTGGCTATCATCTCCAAAAACGGCGGCATGGCCGGGGTTGTTAACCTGCTCTCGCGCTATGCCCGCTCCGCCAAAAGCTCACAGGTGGTTACCTGGGTGCTGGGCGTGGCCATTTTCTTTGACGACTATGCCAACACCTTGATTGTGGGCAACACCATGCGCCCGGTTACGGACGGGCACCGCGTGTCGCGCGAGAAGCTGGCCTACATCGTGGACAGCACGGCAGCGCCTGTGGCGGCTATTGCCTTTGTTACCACCTGGATCGGAGCCGAGCTGGGCTATATCAAAGATGCGGCCATCAGCCTCGGGATTGAGGAAGGCGCCTACTCCATGTTCTTTCACTCGCTCGAGTACGCTTATTACCCGGTGCTGACGCTGACGTTTATGCTCATGCTGATCCTGATGAACCGCGACTTCGGCTCCATGCACAAAGCGGAAGTCAGAGCCCGCACCACCGGCGCCGTTACCTCCGCCAGCCTGGATGAGGCCGGGCAGGAAAAGCAACAGCAGGAGATGGCCGAGTTCGAACCGATCGACCCGACGCGCACCCGCGCCCTGAACGCGCTGCTGCCTGTGCTCACCGTGATCGCGGGCACCGTTGTCGGCTTGCTGTACACCGGCTACGCGCCAGAGGTTTGGGCCGACACCAACTTTGGCGTACTGCGCAAGCTGTCCATCACTATCGGTAACTCCAACTCCTACACAGCCCTTATCTGGGCCTCCCTTAGCGGGGTGATTGTGGCGATTGCCTTAACGGTGAGCCAGCGCATCATGAGCTTAACAGCCACCATGGAGTCGCTGGTGGTCGGTTTTAAGACGATGCTCCCCGCCATACTGATACTGGTGCTGGCCTGGTCGCTGGCGGCGGTAACGCAGGAGCTGTACACGGCAGAGTACCTCACCTCGCTCTTCTCGGGCAACATTTCCCCGCACTTCCTGCCGGAGATCACTTTCTTCCTGGCGGCTATCATAGCTTTCTCCACGGGCTCCAGCTGGGGCACCATGGCCATACTTTACCCGCTGATGCTACCGGCCGCCTGGTATGTGTGCCAGCAGCAGGGCTTTAGCCTGGACGAAACCATGCCCATCATCTACAACGTGATTTCGGTGGTGCTGGCAGGCTCTGTTTTCGGTGACCACTGCTCCCCGATCTCCGACACCACCATCCTGAGCTCCCTTGCCTCCGGCTGTAACCACATCGACCACGTGAAGACGCAGCTGCCCTATGCCGTTACCGTGGCGCTGGTAGCCAACCTGGTATGCACAAACCTGTCGAGCTGGGGCGTGCACTGGCTGCTGGTGTACCTGATCGGAGGGGTTATACTTTGGGGCTTTATAAAAGCGTTCGGCAAGAAGAACGAGGTCGAGCCGGTGCCTGAGGCAGAGGCTGTCTCTTAACCATGTGAGTCATTAACGCCAAAATCAAAAGCGGCCACTCCTTTACAGAGTGGCCGCTTTTGATTTTGGTGCCCCAAACATACACGGAAGCTAGTCCAGCTTGAGCGCGTAAAAGTCGTGCACCACGGCGCGGGCTCCGTAGCTTTCCTTGTTCCGGATCAGCCCCTCATTCAGGTACTGCCCCTGCTGCTCTGTGGACACACCGAAGCTAAAGTATACTTTCTGTGCATATACTTCCCGCAGCAGCCAGTCCACCAGCACATCCAGGGCTCCCACCTCACGCCCCACGGCTGAAGTGGCCATGTACTGGCAATGCGCGACGGTTGCCGTTTCGTAAACCAGCACCCCGGCCAGTAGCTCGCGGCCGTCTGTGGCGGTGTACAGCCTAATGTTCTCCGGAAAGCGGGAGGCAAGCAGCTCTATCTCCGCCGCCGTATGCGCCGGAGCCAGGTTATACTTTTCCTGCAGCACCTCCTGGCCTAAGCGCATAAACGCCTCGTACGCCGTGCTCTGCATTAGCTGCAGGGGCGGCGCCTGCTTCAGTTTCCGCTTCCGCAGCGTAGCGTACGGCAGTTGGTTCTGCAGCGCTATCACCGAGTTTACATCTCGCCTGTAAAGTGTGGCTCCGTGGCGGAATAGCGCATATTGATCCTCCTCGGCCGGCAGCCGGTGGTAAATGTGCGGAATGGCTTTATAGTTTATACTTCGGAACCCTCGGGCCGCAAAGTACGCTTTCATGGCCTGCACCATCTCCAGCAGCAGCGCCGCCTTCATGCGTTTGCCTGTCACGAAGCCTCCGTAGGACAGGCCCCCGTGGCTGTGCACCTCCTGCCCGGCCTCGTTTGCCGGCAGAAGCGCCACCAGCCTGCCCTTGTGGTAAAACAGGAGCGAGTGGTCTGTAAACCGGTCAGCATGGTACTCCATATAGTCCCGGTGCAGCATAAAGGTGCCGTTCTTGGATGCCGCCACAAACGCATCCCAGGCTACTTTATACTTCCCGCTGTACTTTACTACCTCAACCATTTATGCGACAAAAGACTGTTTTAAAAAAGCAACTACCTGTTCAGCACAATCCGGAAGGTGGTGCCTTTCCCGAGCTCCGACCACTTCACGTACAGCCTGCCCTCGTGGTAGTTGTCGATAATGCGTTTGGCAAGCGCCAGGCCCAGGCCCCAGCCGCGCCGCTTCGTGGTGAAGCCCGGCAGGAACACCGAGTCTACCTTGCTTTTGGGGATGCCCTTGCCGGTGTCCGTGATGTCCACGGCAATGCTGCCCTTGCCCAGCAGCACCAGCTGAATGTTTATACTCCCGCGGCCTTCCATGGCATCCACGGCATTCTTGCAGATGTTCTCAATCACCCAGTCGTACAGCGACACGTTTACCTTGGCCGTAATATCGGCCGCAAAGTTAGACTCCACCGTAAAGGCCACCTTGCGCGAAATGCGGTTCTGCAGGTAGTTGATGGCGTTCTGCGTCACCTGCAGAATGTTCTCATCACGCAGCGTCGGCACCGAGCCGATGTTGGAGAAGCGCTCTGTGATCACCTCCAGGCGCCGCACATCCTTGCCCAGCTCTTCCAGTATCGGCTCGTTTTCGAACTTAGGGTTGGCTTTGATGTACTCATACCACGCCATCAGCGACGAGAGCGGCGTGCCCAGCTGGTGCGCTGTTTCCTTGGCCAGGCCCACCCATACCCTGTTCTGCTCGGCGCGGCGGGAGTAGCTGAAGGCAAAGTAAGCGATCAGGGCAAAGCAGGAGATCACGATCAGCTGCACGTACGGGTAGTAGCGCAGCTGCGAGAGCAACTCAGAATCCTTATAAAACACGTAGTTCACCGAGCCCTCCGCCCAAGGCACCACGATCGGCTCGTGCTGGGCCTTCATCTTCTCGATCTGGTGCTGCAGGAACTCGTTTATTTTATCTGGCTTGTCCGAAATGTTTTCGGGTATATCGATGTTCTTAGAATCGAGAATATTCTCCTTTTCATCCGTCAGGATAACAGGAACCGTGGTGTTGGAGGAAAGGATCTCCTCCTCGATAAACACGATGTTGTCGTCGCTGGGGGCGTTGATCATGTAGCGGAGGCCCTTGGCATACAGCTGCACCAGCTCCTGCTCCCGCTCCGATAACTTGCTGACAAGTATGTTAGTATAGGTAATGGTGGCGGCACCGATGATAAGAGCAATGATAACAACAACGAGTTTTATTCTGTTCTTCTGGGAGTAAATGGGGATCATGCAGTAAACACGTAATTTATTTGAAATTAGTATAAATTAAACATAGGGGGCAAGTAAGTTTCATTTTAAAAATTAGAGCTTTAACTTTGCGCCCTAGTAGAACCCACGTTATTATGCTTCAGAACTTTAAAGCAATCAGCCTGTCGTATAAGAAAGCGCCGTTGGATATCAGGGAACTGATTGCCTTAGATGAAACCTCCTGCAGGCTTTTCCTTCAGACGCTCAAAAGCTTTATACAGGCTTCTGATATACTAGTACTCTCTACCTGCAACCGCACCGAAGTATACTACAACGCCGATACCGACTATAGTGCCGAGATTGTGAAACTGCTCGGCATCACCAAGGGCATCGACAACATCTCCAGGTACTTAGACTATTTCACCATCCTGAACGAGCACAACGATGCCGTGCAGCACCTTTTCGACGTGTCGATGGGGCTGGAGTCGCAGGTGGTGGGCGATATGCAGATCTCGAACCAGGTAAAGGTGGCTTACCAGTGGAGTGCCGACAACGAAACGGCCGGCCCTTTCCTGCACCGCCTGATGCACACGATCTTCTTCACCAACAAGCGCGTGGTGCAGGAGACCTCCTTCCGGGACGGCGCCGCCTCTACCTCCTATGCCGCCATTGAGCTGATCGAGGAGCTGACCGCTGACGTTGTGGACCCAAGTATACTGGTGGTAGGCTTAGGGGAGATTGGCGCCGATGTGTGCCGCAACCTGAAAGACCTCGGCTATAAGAACGTCAGAATCACCAACCGCACGCAGGCCAAGGCCAAGGCGCTGGCCGAAGAGTGCCAGATGGAGGTGCTGCCGTTCGAGAACATCGTGCAGGGCCTGAAAGAAGCGGATGTGATTATCTCGTCTGTAGCCCGGGAAACGCCTTTCTTTACCAAGGAGATGGTGAAGCGCCTGAATGTACTGACCTTTAAGTTCTTTATTGACCTGTCGGTGCCACGCAGCGTGGAGCAGGAGGTGGAGAGTGTGCCGGGCGTGCTGGTGTACAACATCGACACCATTCAGAACAAAGCCTCTGAAGCGCTGCAGCGCCGCATTAACTCCGTTCCGAAAGTAAAGGAGATCATCTACGAATCGATTGAGCAGTTTAACGACTGGTCGAAGGAGATGATGGTATCGCCGACAATCAACCGCCTGAAGAACGCACTGGAAACGATCCGCCAGGAGGAGATGGCCCGCTACATGAAGAAGCTGGGCCCGAAAGAGACAAAACTGGTCGACAACATCACCAAGTCGATGATGCAGAAGATCATAAAATTGCCGGTGCTCCAGCTAAAGGCTGCCTGCAAGCGCGGCGAGGCCGAGACGCTCATCGACCTGCTCAACGACCTGTTTAACCTGGAGAACCAGCCGGCCGACGTAGAGCACAGATCTGAGTAAACGGCTAATATTTTTTAGTTAAAAAACGGCTGAGGCCTCCGCGATTTTCCACTTAGGGTGAAATACGGAGGCCTCAGCCGTTCTTCTTCGTAGCGAAGAGTGGTTGCAACCAGTAGGGTAAAAGGGGGCTTAAATGTCGATGCAGCACTCCTCCAGGCAATCGATCACGTCGATCAGCTTCGGGATTGCCAGCGAATAATATATCTTCGTTCCCACTTTAAAAGACGAGAGCACGCCCTTGTCTTTCAGTGTAATCAGGTGCTGCGATGCGATTGCCTGGGGCAGGTCTAACTGCTTATATATCTCAGTAACAGTCATTTTATCCTCTTTTCCGAGCAAATCCACTATCGCTAATCTCTTCGGGTGGGCCAGTACCTTTAGCATGGCCGCTGCCTTATCTATCTTCTTCGACTCAACTCTTGACAACAAACTTTTCATAATTAAAATTATACCTAACAGTTTCTACAAATCAATTTTCAATCTTATTCATAATAAGATATATACGAAGCCTGCACTATTTGGCTGAATTTCATAGCCGTGCTTTTAGTATTTTTGGCCAATGGATACTTCTTATCATGTAATCGGGCTAATGTCCGGGACATCCCTCGATGGCCTCGATATAGCACACTGTAGATTTACGTACAAATCCAAAAATTGGATATATGAGATACTACATACTAATACATTAGCATATTCCGATACTCTAATTGACCAACTCCAAGGTGCCGAGACGGCGAGCGCCGTAGAGCTGGTGGCATTAGACCACGCTTTCGGCCGGTTTATCGGCCAGAAGGTGCAGGAATTTGTACAGCAACACGTAATACAACCGGACTTTGTTGCCTCCCACGGCCACACCATCTTCCACCAGCCGGATAAGCACATCTCTTTGCAGCTGGGCCACGGGGCATACATCGCTGCGCACGCCAAACTGCCTGTCGTCTGCGACTTCCGGACGCTGGACATTGCCCTGGGCGGGCAGGGCGCGCCACTCGTGCCCATCGGAGACGAGCTGCTTTTCAGCGCCTACGACTACTGCATTAACCTGGGAGGCATCGCCAATGTTTCTTACCCACAGAACGGCAAGCGCTTAGCCTTTGATATAAGCGCCTGCAACATGCTGCTGAACAGGCTGGCCAACAGCGTAGGGAAGCCCTATGACCATAACGGGGAACTGGCACGCTCCGGCTCTCTGGACGCTACGCTGCTGGAGGCTCTTAACGCTCCTGCCTACTTTGCTGCGCCTGCCCCAAAATCGCTGGGCAAGGAGTGGGTGCTGGAGCACAGCCTGAAAAGCGTGGATGCCGGCAAGGCCCCTGTAGCCGACAGGCTGCACACTGTTTGCCGCCACGTTGCGCAGCAGATACAGCAGGCGCTGCCACTGCTGCATGAGGGCCAGCACCGGGTACTGCTTACCGGCGGGGGCGCGTTTAACCTGTACCTGGTAGAGCAGATACAGGAGCAGCTGGGGCCGAAGTATAAGGTGGAAGTGCCGGAGCCGGAGGTGGTGGCCTTTAAGGAGGCGCTGATCTTTGCCTTTCTGGGCGTGCTGCGCTGGCGTGGCGAACACAACTGCCTCAGCAGCGTAACCGGGGCTACCCAAAGCAACGTCGGCGGTGCCGTTTACCTTTGCTAAGGCCATCCTTAATTTTTTGTAGCTTTGCCTATCAGCATTATAATTAACATCATAGCATGAAAGACCTACTCGCAAAATTTGAGAATAAGCAACCAGAAATTGTTTTTGAGTGGAAAGACCCTGAAACAGAGGCCGAAGGCTGGGTCGTGATCAACTCGCTTCGCGGCGGTGCGGCAGGCGGCGGTACCCGCATGCGCAAAGGCCTGGACAAGCGCGAGGTGGAGTCGCTGGCGAAGACCATGGAAGTAAAGTTTACCGTGTCCGGCCCTGCCATCGGCGGCGCCAAGTCCGGCATTAACTTCGACCCGGCCGACCCACGCAAGCGCGGCGTGCTGGAGCGTTGGTACAAGGCTGTTATTCCGCTGCTGAAAAGCTACTACGGCACCGGCGGAGACCTGAATGTGGACGAGATCCACGAGGTGATTCCGATCACGGAGGATTACGGCCTGTGGCACCCGCAGGAAGGGGTGGTAAACGGCCACTTCCACGCCACTGAGCCGCAGAAAATCAACAAGATAGGCCAGCTGCGACAGGGTGTGGTGAAGGTTATCGAAGACCCGCACTTCTCCCCTTCCACGGCCCGTAAGTACACAGTCGCCGATATGATCACCGGCTTTGGCGTCGCCGAGGCTGTACGCCACTACTACAGCATCTGGGGCGGCCAGTTCGAGGGCAAGCGCGCCATTGTACAGGGCTGGGGCAACGTTGGTGCCGCCGCAGCCTACTACCTGGCCTCTAAAGGCGTGAAAGTGGTGGGTATTATAGACAGGGCTGGCGGCCTGATAAAAGAAGCCGGCTTTAGCTTTGAGGAAATCACTGAGCTGTTCCTGAACCGCCAGGGCAATGCCCTGAACCCGGACACGGCAGGTGTGCTCTCCTTTGAGGAGGTAAACAGCCGCATCTGGGATCTTCCGGCGGAAATCTTCATCCCTGCCGCGGCCTCTCGGCTCGTGTCGCGCGAGCAGGTGGAGCGCATGATCAAGAGCGGCATGGAGGTAATCTCCAGCGGCGCTAATGTACCGTTCCAGGACCCGGAGATTTTCTTCGGCCCGACTGGTGAGTACGCAGACCGCAACCTGTCTGTGATTCCGGACTTTATCGCCAACTGCGGCATGGCCCGTGTCTTTGCCTACCTGATGGAGAGCGAAGTGGAGATTACCGACGAGGCTATCTTTACGGATATCTCCAACACGATCCGCACCGCACTTGAGAAATCGCATGAGAAGCAGGGGCAGAAAACGGAAATCGCCAAAACCAGCTTCGAAATTGCCTTGAGCCAGCTGCTCTAAATACCGCTTACCTATGAACTGGGAGAAGTTTGTACTCGACAGCAGTATCCTGCGCTATGAGTTCCTTGGCAATTCTGTGGCCGAGTACCTGATTACCGCAGGCATCCTGCTCTTTGGCTTTATCTTTAAGACCGTGCTGTCCCGGCTGCTGTCGGGGCTGATGTACAAGCTCGGCAAGGGCTTTTGGCGCGAGGAGAACCTGCCAGAGTTCAGGCGCCTGCTTATACAGCCGCTGGAGGTGCTGCTGTTCCTGGTATTCCTGTACCTGGCGTTCCAGGTGCTGGACTACCCTCTGGAGCCAAGCGACCTGCGCGACGGGGATCCGTTCCTGAAGACGTTCATGTTCCGCACCTATCAGGTGTTCGTGATTGTGGCGCTCACGTGGGTTATCCTGCGCTTCGTGGATTTTGTTGGCCTGGTGTTCCGGCACCGCGCCGAAAAGACCGTGTCGAAGCTGGACGACCAGCTGGTGCCTTTCTTCAAGGACTTTTCGAAAGTGCTCGTCGTGATCTTCGCCTTCCTGGTAATGCTGGGATCGGTGTTTGATGTAAACGTGACTGGTTTGGTGGCCGGCCTGGGTGTGGGCGGCCTGGCGATTGCCTTTGCCGCCAAAGAGAGCCTGGAGAACCTGCTGGCCTCTTTCACCATCTTCCTGGACCAGCCGTTTATGGTCGGCGACCTGGTGCAGGTGGGCGAGCTGATCGGGGTGGTGGAAAAGATAGGCTTCCGGAGCACGCGCATCCGCACACTTGAGAAAAGCTTTGTGACGCTGCCCAACAAGCACATGATCGATAAGCCGCTCGACAACCTGACGCTGCGCACGTTCCGGCGGGCAAAGTTCGACATCACCCTGACCTACAGCACAACCTCTGCACAGATCAGGGCCATTACCCGCGATATACAGGAATACATAGACCAGCACCCACGCACCAACCAGGACGGGCGCATACGGTTTCTAAACCTGGGCCCCCACTCCAAGGACGTGATGGTGCTGTACTTTGTGGATACGATGGACTGGAACGAGTTTATCGACATTAAGGAGGAGATCAACTACAGGATTGTAGAGATTGTGGAGGCCCACGGCGCCTCATTCGCCTTCCCTACCCAAACACTGTACCTGCACCCGGAGGAGGCACCTAAAGAACAGCAAACAACAGGCAAGCCACACTTTGGCGGAACTGACTTTAAATAAGGACAAATAAAAAAGCCGGAGAAGCTCCGGCTTTTTTTTCACCCTTATATCTTTAGATTCATCTGAATGCGTGGTTAGTTCTCTATATAACCTTATCAAGAATCTATCTTATCAGTAAACCTTAATCCCTAATAACTAAAGCGTTAGTATCCTGCAGTTGTGGTTTCTTTAACGGGCCAATACAGCCTTAGTTTCGAAAAAAAGCCAGTTTTCCCTCTCTAAGACCTTTATTTTTGAGTGAACGCATGCTATGCACCCGTGAATAACAAATAGTAAAATTACGATACTTACGCTCTTCCCATAGGTCCGCTGCCAGTGCGGCGGGGCCTACACGTTAGTTGAAGTCAAAGTATTCGCCCTCCTGCAGCTCCACCTCCTTCTCTTTTTCCTTTGGCTTTTTCCCACGCAGCAAATCGAGCAGCTCCTGCCCTTCCTGCTTCAGGTCGGTCTTTATCTTCTGGCGCACCCGCTCGTTGTCGTAGGCGATCTTAAAGTCGCTCTCACTGCCCTTTAACGTCAGAAACAGGTTACTATTGCCTGCATCGGGGTCCTCGGCCACGGTGCCGTAGCGCGCATCCTTATCGGGCCGGCGGTTGCTAAAGAGCGGCAGCTTAACCTTGTAGTCCATGCGCTGGTCAAAGGTGTGCGTACCCGATACCGACACCACAGGGGCCGCAGACAGGTTGGAGCGGATATCCATCTCTGGTATAAAGATGGTGCCCTGCTGGATCCAGAAGGAGTTGTGCAGCTCCGCAAAGCGCATGTTGGCCAGCTCGGTGCGCTTCACAAAGGCAGACATCTTCTGCATAGGCGGGAAGTTGATCAGCTGCCCGTCTCGCACCGTTGCCACAATCTCGGCCTGCAGCAGGTCTGTTTTAGGGTCCAGCTGGCTATTGAGGTATACATCCGACACAATGTTAGCCGTAAGCAGGCCGCGCAGGTGCCGCGCCTCGATAAAGTTCTGGTGGAAATTCTCGAACACGTAGAAAAGGCTGTCCACGCTCATGTTTGTTAGCTTGGCAGCCGTACTCACCTTTATGTGGTCACGGGAGCGGGCGTCCATGTCGCCCCGCACCGCAAAGTCGCCCCCGATAGCCTGGAACGAAATGTTAGGCGTAGACACCACCTGGTTGCGCAGTTTTACTTCTCCCCGGATGTTCTTGCCTCTGAAGCGCCGAAACCGAAGCCTGTTGATGGAGGCACTCAGGTCGAAGGCAATGTTGGGGGAGATAATAAACTTGTAGTTCTCGCCGGTTCGGGCGGCCTCCGGGGTGTTTAGCTCCTCGCTCAGCAGCTGATCGAAGTTAAGGTAGTTGCTGCTGAAGTCGGCCTCCACCAGCAGGCGCTGCCGCTCCAGCAGCAGCCAGGCCATTACGTTCTTGAACATCCCGTTGATGGTGAAATCCGACTCTCCCAGCTTGCCAGTAAAGCGCGACACCCCCACATCGTTCCGCTTAAATATGAAGTTGCCGTTCAGGCTCGTGAGTGGCAGCGGCAGCTCCCGCAAAGCCAGCGACACGTTGTGCAGCGTGATCTCTCCGGTTGTGTTCAGCGTGCTGTTGCCCGGGCGGGCCTTAAACTCGTTTACGTTTCCGGAGAAGGCGATGCGCACGTCAGCCAGCCCGCTGCCGCTGCGCACCTGCTCCAGCTTCGCCAGCCCCAGTATATAGCCTACGTCCAGCATCCCCTGCACATCGAAGGCAATGTAGGGGTTGTCGAAATTGCTGTACTTCAGGTTTCCCTTAAACGGCCGGCCGTTCAGCACACCGCTCAGCTCCTTTAGCTCCAGCACCGAGGTGGCGGCGTTTTGCCGCTTGCCGTTCGTGAAGCTGCCCGCCAGGTGTATCTTTTCCACACGCTGCTGCACATCGGGGTGAAAAAACGAGGCGTTGCGGGCCCCGAAGCTGACATCCACCTGCGGCGTGTGCTTAGCGGATGCGCGGCCCTTCACCGTACCGTTAAAATAGATTTCGCCTTCGCTGCGGTACTGGTTCAGCTCCTGTGCCATATGCTGCGGAAGCAATGAGAGCAGCGACTGTACATCCGTGTTCTTGCCATTGAGCTTCAGGTCCAGTTCTGTGCCCTCACCGTAGGCGATGGCGCCGGCCACCTCGTAAGCGGCCTTCTCCACCTCTACCACCGATGGCTGCAGCGTAATAGTCTGTGCCTGCCGGTTAATGCGCAGCGCCGTGGCCAGGTTCACCCGCTTGCCTTTAAAGTACTCGCCCGTGCCCAGCTTTATCGTGTGGATGGTCGCCTGCCCGTTTGCCTCAATATCAACGGTCTCCGGAGAGATGGCGAGGGCGGCGGCCAGCTGGTGCGCGTCCACCTCGTAGGTTTGCTTCAGCTGCTGGTCTATGTAGTGCACCGTCACTTCGCTCAGGTTTATCTCCTCCAGGTCGAAAGAGAATTCGCTGCTTTCGGAGGTTGAGGAGTCCGTAGCAAGCACCTGGTAGTTCACGGTGCCGTTCGGCAGCACCTTCACGTACACTTCGCCCTGCTCCATGTAAAACTGCTTTACGCTGTACTCCCCGCGCAGCACATCCCACAGGCTAAAGGTAAAGTACAGCTTGTCGGCCCGCGCCAGCGACTCCTCGCTCTCCGGCAGCCCCTCGTGCACGTTCACCTCGTCCAGCGTTACCGCCACCTGCGGGAACTTATCGAACAGTGAGAGCGAAATCTGCCGCACATCCACCTTTGTTTTGATGTGCTTGTTCGCCTCTGCCACAAAAAGCTCGATTATTTTATCCTGATATGCATACACCAGCGCCAACGCCATGCCCAAAGCCACCACCAACCCGGCGGCGCCATAAAATAGCATTTTTTTTACCACTCCTTTTCTCACTGGCCGAAAGTTCAGATTTATAGTGCCTTACAAAACATAAAGGTACTGCAGTAATAATGGGTGAACAATAGGGCTGCAGACTTCAGAAAACTTTTTAACATTTTTTGCACAAAAGTTTTGCAAATAGAAAAGTATGCCCCATATTTGCATCATCAAACGGGGACAAAAGGTCAACGGAGACATCAAGGGGTGTTAGCTCAGCTGGTTCAGAGCACCTGCCTTACAAGCAGGGGGTCACTGGTTCGAATCCAGTACGCCCCACAAAAGGACAACCTAAACGTTGTCCTTTTTTTATCCATACTTTTCTTGCCTTCACTCTCCAACAGAGAGCTTTGCAATCAAAAAAGTATGTCTTATATTTGCATCATCAACCGGAGGCAACAGGCCAACGGAGACATCAAGGGGTGTTAGCTCAGCTGGTTCAGAGCACCTGCCTTACAAGCAGGGGGTCACTGGTTCGAATCCAGTACGCCCCACAGAAGGACAACCTAAAAAGTTGTCCTTTTTTTATGCCCATACTTTTCCGTTCCCGCTGCCACTCCCCTCTTCTGAGCAGCACCTATACTTCAGGAACGGCTCCAGTAGAAACATAGTATCCCCTCCCGGTAACTTGTATCGTCACCGCGGCAGGCACTCTCTCTAAATTTCCGGGATTTATACTTTAAGCGCCGCGGCTGGAGAAGCTTTTGTGCAGGGCCAGCACCTGCGGGATAACCAGCTGCCGGTCGTCGTTGCAGAGCACGTGCTGGGCACGGCGCATCTTTTCCTCCTCGCTCAGTTGCTTGGCTATAATGGCTTTGATTTCAGCCTCGGTACGGTGCGCGTCGCGGTGCGCAAGCCGCTTGAGTCTAACCTCCATTGGCGCATAAACCGCAATCACCTCATCCATCTGCTTCCAGGCCTCCGATTCATACATCAGCGCTGCCTCCTTCAGGACGTAAGGCTTATCTGCGTGCGAGGCAACCCATACTTCAAAATCGTCGCGCACGTGCGGGTGCACGAGGCTGTTGAGCTGCGCCAGCCGCTGCGGGTTGTTAAAAACGACACCAGCGAGGTAGGTGCGGTTAAGCTCCCCCTGCTCCGAGAAGGTTTCCGGACCAAAGGCATGCAGCAACTCCTGCCGCAGGGCCTCGTGGTGGTGCATGACCCATTTTGCACGGCTGTCGGCATCGTACACGGGCACGCCCAGTACAGCAAACATATGCGTAACGATGGTCTTGCCAACGCCCATGCCGCCGGTTATTCCTATCTTCAGCATTACTTTCTAATTCTGGCTTTGATGCGGTTTGGCCACAGCTGTACATTGCGGATGCCGCGCGGCTGCTGTACCAGTTCCGGTACCAGCGTGGAGTCGATGGGGTTATACTTGCTGTAGTCCAGCACGACCTTAAAGGCATCGCGGTTGAGCAGCGGCACCGAGTCCTGCAGCACCTGGTAGCGCACCACGGCGATTGGCGGGCGCAGGTTTAGCCGGGCACCCTCTGGCACGTTCACGAGCTCAGGCAGCACCTGGCGCTCCTCCGGCACCAGCGTTTTGACGTTGACCTGCACCTGCGCCTCTTCCACATTGGCTTTAACCATCGATTTGTAGTCGTAGTTGATGGGCACCGGCACTTTGGCGGGTTGGGTCAGGCCTTGGCTAGGCAACTGCAGCAGGAAGGGGTTTGGCAGGCTGTCTACCAGTGAGGCTGGCCCAGTGAAGGTCACGGAGTCCGGCTTTATCTGCACCGGCCCGACAACAACGTGCTGGTTGTCTGTCAGCTTTTGGCTGGGGTCCAGGCGCAGCGCGATGCGTTTCTCCACCTTTGGGTCGAAGTCGAAGTAGACGGTGTCTGTTACCACGAAGTTCAACTGCAGGCCGTCCAGGGCGTTTACCAGGGCAGGTCGCAGGGCTGAGCCAAGCAGGTAGTTGTTGCGCGGCAGGTCCCGGATGTACACCTCGGCAGGCTGCACCTCCAGCCTCAGGCTCTTGCGCAGCAGCTTCCAGCCTTTGCCGGTTACGTTAATGGAGACCTCCTCCGGCAAAGGTTTGATGGGGATAAGCTCGTTCTCGTCGTACACAAACCGGATGGGATAGGAGGTTTGTGTGTTGTAGCTCTTATTGAGGGCGTTGAGCAGCCAAAAGGTAGAGGCCGCCACGAAACAAAGCACTACTACTCGCCAGTACTGCTTTGTCCGTGGCTGAAATGGCCTCAACAACCATAAAGCTATATTTTTGGCTCCTTCAAGCGGCAATGTTACTGTACCTTTTGCACTTTCATGGTTGCCTCCATAGAGACAGCCGACTTATCAAACACAAGGCGAACGCCTTTGTCCACCTCTAACGTAATCATGTCGTCGTCTATTGCGATCAGCTTGCCGTGCAGGCCTCCTATGGTGACAACGTTCATGCCTTTGGTCAGCTCCTCGCGGAATTTCTTCTGGTCGCTCACCTTTTTTTGCTGCGGGCGAATCATGAAGAAGTAAAACACAAGGATGATGGCTCCGAACATAAGCAGCTGTGGCAGCATGCCTCCGTCGGCCTGAAGAAGTAAAGTATTCATGTGGTGTATTTTCTAAAGCGTGTATTTTAATTGCGGCGAACCGGGCCGTTGTTACCGGCTGCCGGCACGCTGCTGCCCTCCACGTTGCCCTTCATCGATACTTTCACGATGTTTGGCTGCGTGTTAGCACGGATGGTAACCGTAGGCTGCTGCTGGCCCATTTTGCCTGTGCTGTTAAACTTAACCGCTACAGTTCCTTTCTCGCCTGGTGCAACAGGGGTGCGTGTCCACTCCGGCACGGTACAGCCGCAGGTGGCAGAGGCGTTCTCAATAATCAGCGGAGACTCGCCAGTGTTGGTGAACTCAAAGGTGTGCTCTATCGTCTCGCCCTGCTTGATGGTGCCGAAGTCATACTCCGTCTCTTCAAAGGACATCACCGGCGCATCGCCGGCAGGAACCACTTCGCTCTCGCCGGCCACGTTCGGGTTCTCGATTGGCTGGGCTGGAGCAGCCTCTACACCTGTGGTGCTCTCGGCTACGGTATCGTTGCCTGCGTTATTGTCGCAGCTGGTGGCAAAAAGAGCTATTGCCAGGCCAGCGGCCATAAACAGATTCTTTTTCATGGTATGGTACTTTAGTTAAAGCTTTGCAATGATGTTCTGCGCAAACTCCATTGTGCTGGCCTTACCGCCCAGGTCACCGGTGCACTCCTCTTTGGTTGCCAGTGTGGCTTCCAGAGCGGCCTCAATGCGGTTTGCCTCGTCTTTCAGGTCGATATGGTGCAGCATCATGATGGCTGAGCGCAGCAACGCTGTAGGGTTAGCAATACCCTTGCCAGCAATATCCGGGGCGGAGCCGTGCACGGCCTCAAAGATGGCCATCTCGTCGCCGATGTTCGCGCCAGCCACCACGCCGAGCCCGCCTACCAGGCCTGCGCACAGGTCAGAGAGGATATCGCCGAAAAGGTTGGTGGTCACGATCACGTCGAACTGCTCTGGCTTGGCCACCAGCTGCATGCACATGTTGTCGATGATTTTATCGTCTGCCTGGATGTGCGGGTAGTCTTTGGCAACCTCGCTGAACACGCCCAGGAACATAGCGCCGGCGCTCTTCAGGATGTTTGCCTTGTGCACCGCTGTTACTTTTTTGCAGCCATGCTTGCTGGCGTACTCAAAGGCGGCACGGATGATCTTCTGGCAACCTACGCGCGTGATGCGGGCCACAGAGTCGGATATCTGCAGGCGCTCGTCGAACATCTCCAGGCCAGAGTAGAGCCCCTCGGTGTTCTCGCGGAACAGCACAGAGTTCACGTTTTCGAAGCGCGTCTCGATGCCTTTGGTGGTTTTGGCCGGCCTTACGTTTGAGTACAGGTCAAACATCTGGCGCAGCTGCACATTCACACTCTTAAAGCCTTTGCCCACCGGTGTGGTGATAGGGCCTTTCAGAGCCACTGTATTTTTTTGAAGAGAGGCTATCAGCGTGGCAGGAATCAGCTCACCGATGGCGTCAAAGGTAGTTTGGCCAGCGTTTTCCACTTCCCAGGAAACGGGAACGTTCGCTGCACTAAAAATAGCTTTTACAGCTTCTGTAATCTCAGGGCCTATCCCGTCGCCGGGTATAAGGGTTACTTGTCTCATACTTATAGTTCTTTCCTGCTATTGATTTCGTTGATAAGGGAGTCTACATCGCCGAGCAGCTTCTCAGCCTTCTCCTTTGCGTCCTGGATTACCCGTTGCCCCTCAGACTTGGCAGTGGTCGGCAGGCCGTCGCCTTTGGCAACCAGCTGCTCCAACAGGTCAGAGAGCGTGTCGCGGTATTTCTCCAGGCGATAGCTCAACCAGTTGCGCGTTTCTCTTCCTTTCTCGGGGGCGAAAAGTAAACCGGCCGCGGCACCTACGGCAGCGCCAGACATAAAAGCCAGTAACGTGTTGGTCTTTTTGCTCATAGTTTATGTGTACTTAAATCGGGTACAAAATTTTCTCTACTTCTACGGAGAACCCGGTACAAAGGCCGGCGCAGGCGCTCTGGATTATTTGTTGTCTATCAAGCCTCGGCCCGACTTGCGGATCTCGCCGCTTGTGGTCAGCTCCTGTGCCATTTTGTCCAGCACGCCGTTGATGAACTGCTTACTCTTAGGGGTGCTGTACAGCTTGGAGATCTCGATGTACTCGTTGATGGTTACCTTAACCGGTATGCTGCGGAAGATGTGCATCTCGCTGAGCGCCATCTTAAGGATGATCTTATCGAGCAGGGCCACGCGCTCCACGTCCCAGTTCTTCACACTGGCCGCGATCATGGCCTCGTACTTCTCGTCCTGCTCTACCGTCTGGAAGTATAAATCCTCAAAGAAGGCTCTATCGTCCTCCCAGTTTGCAGACAGGTCCAGCAGCTGTATCTCTCCCTCGGCCTCCTCGCCAAAAATCTTGACGGTTTTGTTCACCAGGCTTCTTACAATCGATTTGTTCTCTACCCAGTTCAGGTCTTGCTCCTCAAACAAAGATTGTAAGTTTTTTTCTTTAAAGATAATGTTTTTGAAAATATGTTTCACCGCCTCTACGTCCTCTTCCAGGGTGTGCTCCGGCTGGCTCAGGTAGGTCAGGAAGGTCTCGTCCTTCTTCAGGATGTTCTTGTAAACGGCGCGGATCTCGCTGATATCGGAGCCCCAGCTTATGTTCCGGCGGATAATGCTGTCCTGGTAGGATTTGCTCTGCAGCAGGCGCTGCACCACTTTGTTGCGCAGGAAGGCGGTGGCGTCGGGGCCCTCGGCGGCGGTAAAGCGGTTGGCCTTCTTCTCTTCCTCCTCCTCGATCAGGCTCACGATTACCTCCAGTATCTGCAGGGTGCCCAGGTAGTGGTCGTAAATACGCTCCACGGCACTCAGCATCTGGTTGCCGTAGTACTTAAAGTCCTTCTTGGTGGCGTTGTTGTAGAACACCGTGGCTCTGTTTACCGCATCGATCACCTCTTTGCCGGCGCCTTCGGCGTCGTACTGCTGCGTTTCGTACCACTCCTTAAACAGCAGGGTGGCCATTTGCTTCTGGCCTTCGAGCAGTTTCCTGTCCTGCACCTCCATCGAGTTAAGGTCTGGTGCGAAGTCTTCGCCTATCTGGTCCAGCGCCAGCAGATAGTCTGAACCTACGGCTTGCTGATAGGCATAGATAGCCTGCATGGCCTTAATTCGTAGTGTTCTGCGGTTGAGCATAATCTTATCGTAAAGAACGTTGTGTTGGTAAATTCTAACTTGGTGGGCTGATGCCCGGTAACTCTTGTTTTTGCCTATTGTAAAAGCGGATTAGGCAGGCTATAGTTCCGCAGTGGCCGTGTATGTAAAGCAAAAGTGCCACAGGTCAATGCAGCACTTTTGTCTTTAACGGTAGCTATACTTTGTGGCCCGCCCTAGTAGGTGGAACGAACCTTGCCGATGCTCTCGATGCGCTGCTTGGCCATCTGCATGGCGGCAGCCTGGTTGTGGATGTTCTCACGCTCCGCGAGGTTGAAGATATCCAGCGTGTAGCCGTAGATACGCTCTGTCTGCGCGTAGGCGCTCTCGCGGTTGTAGCCGATCAGCTCGGAGTACACGTTGATCAGGCCACCGGCGTTGATCAGGAAGTCTGGCGCGTACACGATGCCTTTCTCTACCAGTGCAGGGCCATGCACCTGCTCATCGCGCAGCTGGTTGTTGGCCGAGCCGGCGATCACCTGGCACTTCAGGCGGTTCAGGGTGTTGTCGTTGATGGTGCCACCAAGTGCACACGGCGAGTAGATATCCACGTCCAGGTCGTAGATCTCATCCATGCTCACCACCTTAGCGCCATACTTGTTTGACACCTCACGCAGGCGATCCTCGTAGATATCGGTGATGAAGATTTCGGCGTTCTCTTTGGCGAGCAGCTCCACCAGGTAGCCACCCACGTGGCCAACTCCCTGCACGGAGATTTTCTTGCCCTCGAGCGAGTCTGAACCGAATGCCTTCTTAGCGGCAGCCTTCATGCCCATGTACGTACCGTAGGCTGTTACCGGAGACGGGTCTCCGCTACCGCCCATAGACTCAGGAAGACCGGCTACGTGCTCTGTCTCCATGCGGATGAACTCCATGTCTTTGGTCGTCGTGCCCACGTCCTCTGCCGTGATGTAGGCACCGTTCAGATTCTTAATGAAGCGGCCGTAGCGGCGCAGGAATGCCTCGTTCTTGTCTTTCTTGGCGTCACCGATGATCACGGCCTTACCGCCGCCCAGGTTCAGACCAGAGATGGCAGCCTTGTAGGTCATCCCTCTTGACAGACGCAGCACGTCGTCAAGGGCCTCAGCCTCAGAAGCGTAAGACCACATACGGGTACCGCCCAGCGCAGGCCCCAGCACGGTGTTGTGAATGCCGATGATGGCTTTCAGACCAGTTTCTTTGTCGTGGCAGAAAACAACCTTCTCGTGGTTGTGTTCTGATATTTGATCAAAGACTGACTTGTCTTTTTTCAGTTCAACTTCTTTTAATTCGACCATTTATAGTTTTGATTAGGGGTTGTTCTATCTTTGTGAAGAGGAGGCTAATGGCACCCTCCCGGTTTCGCGCTGCAAAATTAGTTCTTTTTTTTATTATTTCAATTTGTCCGCGGTAACTCTACGTAAAAGCCAGCGGGCTACAAGTTCTGACTGTGAAATCGTTACGATATTTAAATAAATACCTACTCAAGTATAAGTATAGGCTCTTGCTGGGGCTTATCTTCACCATTATCTCCAACTTTTTTCAGATTCTGCCGGCGCAGGTAGTGCGCTACGCTTTTAACCTGATCAAAGAGGGTATAAACCTGCACGGCCTCTACAAAGGCATGGCGCAGCAGGAGGTGGTGTATGATGTCTTCACGAGAAGCATTCTGGTGTACGGGGTGATTATCCTGCTGATGGCGCTGCTGCGCGGGGTGTTCCTGTTCTTCGTGCGCCAGACCATCATCGTGATGAGCCGCCTGATCGAGAACGACCTCAAAAACGAGATATACGACCATTACCAGAGCCTGCCGCTCAGCTTCTACCGCAGAAACAACACCGGCGACCTGATGGCGCGCATCTCCGAGGATGTGAGCCGCGTGCGCATGTACGTGGGCCCGGCCATTATGTACGGCATGAACCTGGTGGTGCTGTTCCTGATGGTGATCCCGTACATGCTGTCTGTTAACGTGAAGCTCACGCTTTACACGCTGATTCCGCTGCCGGTACTGGCGATCAGCATCTACTACGTCAACAACATTATCCAGCGCAAGTCTGATGAGATCCAGCGCAGCCTGTCGGGCATCAACACCTTTGTGCAGGAGGCTTTCTCCGGTATACGGGTTATAAAGTCCTTTGTGCGGGAGGAGGACTCGCACAACAACTTCACCACGGCCAGCAACACCTACAAAGACAAGTCGCTGGAGCTGAACTTCGTAAACTCGCTGTTCTTCCCGCTGGTGCTCTTCCTGGTGGGCCTCAGCACCATCATTACCGTGTACATTGGCGGCCAGGAGGTAATCAACGGCAGCATCACCACCGGTAACATTGCCGAGTTTATCATCTACGTGAACATGCTGACCTGGCCGGTAACCTCGCTGGGCTGGACGGCCAGCCTCGTGCAGCGCGCCGCCGCCTCGCAGGAGCGCATCAACGAGTTCCTGCACACCAAGAACAACATCGTGCCCCGCGAGAATATCAGCAAGGAGCTGGTCGGCGACATCCGCTTCGAGAACGTGGACTTCGTTTACCCGGATACGGGCATCCATGCGCTCAGGCAGGTATCGTTCAGCATCCGGCACGGCGAAACCCTGGCGGTAATCGGCAACACCGGCTCCGGCAAAAGCACCATCGCCAACCTGCTGCCGCGCATGTACGACGCCACCGGCGGGCGCGTGCTCATCGACGGGGTGGACGTGCGCGACTACAACCTGCACAGCCTGCGCAGCCAGATTGGCTACGTGCCGCAGGATGTGTTCCTGTTCTCCGACTCCATCCGCAACAACATCGGCTTCGGCCTGCCAAGCATAACCGAGGAGCAGATGGTGCAGTCGGCCAAGGACGCCGATGTGTACGAGAACATCATGCGCTTCCCCGAAAAGTTCGACACCAAGCTGGGCGAGCGCGGCATTACGCTCTCCGGCGGGCAGAAACAGCGGGTGTCTATCGCCCGGGCACTGGTGCGGGAGCCAAGCATCCTGATCCTCGACGACTCGCTCTCGGCCGTGGACACCAAAACGGAGAACGCCATCCTCAACAGCCTGCGCCGCATCATGAAAGACCGCACCAGCATCATTATCTCGCACCGGGTATCCTCTGTGAAACTGGCCGACAGAATACTGGTGATGGAGGACGGCGAGATCGTGCAGCACGGCACGCATGAGGAGCTCATTAGCAGGGAGGGCCTGTACAAGCAGCTCTACGAACGGCAGCTGCAGCAGGAAGACTCCGAATAAGCTTGCCAACTTTTACGTGCCGTTGGCCATTTCTAAGGCTGCTTACGCATGCCAACCGCGGGTTGAGGGATTTTTTTAGTGCAGATTCTGTTATGCTTACGTACAGCAAATTTACTATCACTTAAAACTCACTAAAACTCTTTGCGTATGGCCATCGACTTGCAACAAATAGGTAAACGATTCAGGTTTTACACCAACCTGAAAGAACTGGAAATGGAAGACCTTCTCTCCATGACCGGCAGCGACGAGGAAACCCTTGACCACATTATCCATGGCCGTAACATCGTACTGGATGAGTTGGTGACGATTATCAAGAACTTTAAAGACCTGAACCCGCAGTGGCTTATATACGGCGAGGGCAGCATGTTCAAAGCGATGGACGAGGACGGCAACTGCCACGATCACCAGAAGGGCTGCCTGAAGAAAGACAAGGCCGCCTATCTGAGGCAGATGCAGGACATGCTGATTGAGCTGGATGCGGCGGAGGTGGCCAAAGGGCACAAGCCGGATGTAGAGGCCCTGAAGGCAAAGCTAGATGAGTACAAGGCGACACAGTAAGTGTCGCTTTTTTTATGGCTTGGCCGCAATGCCGTTCAGGATGAGGTTGATGGTGTACAGCACATCGCGCTCAATCTTCTCAAAGTCGATGGAAGGGAGCTGGTGGAAATCGGCGCGCTGGAACTCCTCAAACTGGATCAGGTCCTTCACCACCATCATTGAGTAGCCCACACGGTCGGCCTCGCAGGAAATGAAAACCTCTTTGGCGATCCCCTCTTTGATAACGGCGGCGTAGTAGTTCGCCTCCTTGCCCCTGGACGTCCGGAAGAGCTCCTGGAACATGGCGCGCGTCTCGATCAGTACTTTGATGGAGATGGTGTGCTCCGACACGATTTCCTGGTAATAGCGAAGCGAGGACTGAATGTAGAGCAGCAGGCGCTTGTGCGGGTTGGGCTCATGCTCTGCCAGCTTCTTGATGTGCGACAGGCGGTCTTTCCACTCCTGCGAGAAAGCCTCGATGTAGAGCAGTTCCTTGCTTTTGTAGTAGTAGTACAGCGAGGGCTTCTTCATGCCAATGGCCGCCGCAATGTCGTCGAGGGTGGCCTTGCTGTAGCCTAACCTGCCGAATACGTTCTTTGCTGCCTCCAGGATCAGCTCCTTCTTGGCCTCTGCTTTCTTGCTCAAAATACGGTAGCTATGGTTGCCGGGATCAGTGGCCGTGGCAGCCTTCCCTTCTCCCAAAGATATAGTATTAATCTATACTTCCAAGTATGGCCTACTGCTTTACAGGCACCTCCAGCACGCCCTGGTCTTCCTCCGGGAACCACTCTACGTAAAACTCCTCCAGCTTCAGCTTCTCCTCCTTGGCATAGTCAAAAACGGCCGCATACAGCTTCCGTGGCGACATGGCCACACTGGCGTTGACCTCGGCGTGCACTACCTGGCGCCCGCCGGGCACGGTGCGCAGCGTGTAGCCCGGCGGCAGGCTAGCCGTAGAGTCAGGGATAACCACGCCGATAAAGGCGCGGATGCTGTCGCCGCTCTTGTCCGGGTCGTTGTAGTAGATGTTGCCCAGCATGCCCTCCAGCTCTCCCTGCTCCAGCACCTGCGAGGCCCGCTGAAACAGGTTGCCCATGGCCTCATCCTCTACAGAGCCTTCGAAGGGCTGCCCGGCCACATACATGGGCTTGGAGGTGGTAAGGGTTACATCCGGCGCTGTGAAGCCGCCGATATAGGTATAAAACACCAACAGGAGAATGGCGAAGCCTGCCATTACGTAGAGTAGTTTTTTCATAAGTCGATCATGTTCTTGTACTGCATCTGGTACAGCTGGGCATAGTAGCCATTGTGGCGCAGCAGCTCTTCGTGGTTGCCCATCTCCTTCAGCTCCCCGCGGTCCAGCACGATAATCTTATCGGCTTTCTGGATGGTGCTGAGGCGGTGCGCGATTACAATGGAGGTACGGCCGTGCATCAGCTGGTCTATCGCATACTGTATCAGCTCTTCGGTTTCGGAGTCCACGCTGGAGGTGGCCTCGTCCAGGATGATGATCTCCGGGTTGTACACCATGGCCCGCACAAACGAGATGAGCTGGCGCTGGCCTACTGACAAGGTCGCCCCGCGCTCCATCACCTGGTAGTGCAGCCCGCCCGGCAGTCGCTCTATAAACCTGCGTGCCCCCACCAGGTCGGCGGCGTGCCAGATCTGCTCCTCCGTGATGGCTTTGTTGCCTAGCGTGATGTTGTCGGCTATGCTTCCGGAGAAAAGGAACACATCCTGCAGCACCACGCCGATGTGGTGGCGCAGCACGCTCAGGTCATACTCCTGCAGGTCGTGCCCATCAATGATAATGTGCCCTTTGTTGATTTCGTAGAAGCGGTTGAGCAGGTTGATAACAGAGGTTTTACCGGCACCCGTTGCCCCCACAAACGCGACAGACTGGCCAGCTTTCACATCAAAGGAAATATCGCGCAGCACCCAGTCCTCGTCTTTGTAGGCAAACCACACGTTCTCGAAGCGCACGCTGCCCTTTATCTTTTCGGGGGCATAGCTGCCGTTGTCCGGAATCATTTCTTTGCTGTCGAGCAGGCGCATGAGGCGCTCCGTGCTCACCACACCCAGCTGCAGGGTGTTAAAGCGGTCGGCAATCTGGCGGATGGGGCGGAAGAACATCTGGATGTACATGATAAAGGCCATCAGCGTACCCAGCGTTGTGTCGTCCTCTATTACACCGTAGGCCCCGTACCACACCAGCAGGCCCAGACCGGCCGCCCCGATGATCTCTGCAATTGGGAAGTACACCGAGTAGTAGAGCACAGACCGGACGTTGGCGCGGGTGTGCTCCTTGTTGATCTCCTGAAACTTCTCCATCTCGCGCTTCTCGTTGTTGAAGATCTGCACGATGCTCATGCCCGTAATATGCTCCTGCACGAAAGAGTTTAGCCGCGCCACCGCCGTACGCACCTCCTGGAAAGTATTTTTGATCTTCTCCTTAAAAATATAGGTACTGATGATCATGAGCGGGAACGTGGAAAGACTCACCAGGGCCAGTTCCCAATCGATGTAGAACATGAAGCCCAGGATGAACACCAGCTGCAGGATATCGCCGATCATGGCCGCCAGGCCCTCGCTAAACACATCCGACAGCGTCTCCACGTCCGACACGTTTCGGGTAACCAGGGTACCTATCGGTGTTCTGTCAAAGAATTTGAGGCGCAGGTCCAGGATGTGGCGGTAGAGCTTAATGCGGATATCGCGCACCACGTGCTGCCCCAGCCAACCCGCAAAGTACGTGTGCAGGTACTGCACAATGGCATGCACCACCAGCAACACGCCCAGGATCACAAACATGCGGTTCAGGCCCTCCCAGTCGCTGTTCAGAATCTCGTGGTCTACCGTGTACTGAATCAGGAACGGGCGCAGGGCCGCCAGTATGGCCGAGGCGAAAGTCAGGAATATGATGAAGTAAAACGTCTTGACGTAAGGTCTCACGAACGTGAACAGTCGCTTTAACACGTCAGAGTCGAATACTTTACCGCTATTTTTAGGTTTATCTTCCAAAGGGTGTTTCAGCTTAAATGGGCAAAATATGAACGCAGCTTTGCACAGTTTCTTCTTTACGTGCGTCTATGTTTAACCGATTGTAAAGTTAATGGTTTTGGATCAGGATTTTCAGGATTTGAGAATGAACAGGGATGATACTTTTGAATAGTGGGTACCTTTCCGCTATTAGTTCCCCTTTCGCCTTCATGGACTTTCATGGCGCAAGTCTTTAGACTTGTGTCTAACTATGATGTTGAGTCTGTGACTCAGCTGGCTTGAAAAGCCATACTTGCAGCTGATGCTTGAAACAGCTTCTCTGGCGCAAGCGTCCGCTTGTGCCTTAGACTGCCCCTGCTTATACTTCCATTGCCTTAGTTCTTTGCATCTCCAACCAAGCTATCCTTTCTAGCCACTGCTCATCCTCCAGCTCTCAAATACCTACTGTTCCACTTTATACTTTGGAGCGCTCACGGCCGCGAGGCCTCGTCCTTGGGCATCGCGCTGTGTGCCTGAAGCTGCCCTCGCTCCGTTGCGGGCTGCCCTTACGGGCACCGCAACATGCACAAGGCGCTCAACCCAAGGGCTGAGAATAAATCAGTTAGCCACTGTTAACGGAGCTTATACTAATTTCCCTCTCGGGAGGGGCAGGGGTGGGTTCACTTGATTAGCTCTAGCCAAAGCGCTTATATCACAGCCACAGCACCTTCTTGGGGTATAAGGCAAAGAGAACAGACCAAGTTTCGTTGTATTTGCCAAAACAAAAAAGGCTGGAGCTATACGTAGCCCCAGCCTTTCTATACTTTCATACTTATACGTTAAGCTTCAGCTGCTGCGGCTACCGCTACTTTAGCCAGCGCTTGCTCAATATCAGAGATGATATCTTCTGGGTGCTCTACGCCTACTGAGATGCGTACCATACCTTCCCCGATGCCCATTTTGGCTCGGTCGGCGAGGCAGATATCAGAGTGCGTCATGGAGGCAGGGTGCTCGGCCAGTGATTCGGTGCCGCCCAAACTTACTGCCAGCTTTATCAGCTTCAGGCTGTTCAGGAACATGAAGGCGTCTTTCTCACCGCCTTTCAGGTCGAAGGAGATCATGGAGCCTGCAGCGGTGCATTGCTTGTTATAAATAGCCTGTTGCCGTGGGTTGTCCTGCAGGTCGCCGAGGTAGTAGATCTTCTCCACTTTCGGGTGTTGTTTCAGGTAGGCAGCTACAGTTTCTGCACCTCTTGCCTGCGCTTCCATGCGTATTTTCAGGGTCTCAAGGCTTCGCATCAGCATCCAGCCGGTCCAGGGGCTAGCCATGGAGCCTGCGAAGGTGCGCATTCCTTTTACCGCTTTCATCAAGGCAGCGGAACCGGCACAGGCACCAGCAATCAGGTCGGAGTGACCGCCGATATACTTCGTAGCTGAGTATAGCACCAGGTCTGCCCCATGCTTGAGCGGGTGAGAGAACACTGGCCCCAGAAAGGTATTATCTACGGCAACTACTACTTTCTTTTCTTCGGTGGAGTGTTTTCTGGCCAGCGCTACACACCCCTCAATATCCACCAGGTGGTTGGTTGGGTTAGCCGGCGTTTCGAGGTATACCATCGCCAGTTTATCTGCTACACCAGATTCTTCTAACAACTGTGCTACTTCTTCGGTGGTGGCACATGCCTGAAAGCCTATACTTTGAATACCGAACTTAGGAAGGATATTTTTGATGTAGTAATCAGAGCCGCCATAGATAGGCTCGCTGTGCAGGATAACGTCGCCGGGTTTGAGGAGGGCAAGAAGTGTGGTGCTGATGGCGGCCATACCGCTGGCAAAAACGGCCGCGTCTTCGGCCCCGTCCCAGAAGCGGAGGCGGTTCTCCAGTATCTCCAGATCGGGATTGTTGAGGCGGCTGTAAATTAGCCCTAGTTGCTCTTCAGCGTTCTTTTCGCGCAGGCCGTATGCCAGTTCGAAAAAGGCCTTGCCTTCTTCCGCGTTTTTAAAAACAAAGGTGGAGGTTTGATAGATAGGAGCTTTCACAGCCATCTCTGACCATTCAGGGTTGTACCCGTAGCTCATCATTAAGCTTTCTGGCCGCAGGTGTTTACCATTTAAGTGCGGCCCCAGGTGGTCCTCTTCTAGTTGCATAAGTATGATTAGTTTTTAGGTTAGGTTGATCGCGCTATAATATGAGGCGGATACTCGACCCTCGCCAGGTATAAACCCTCTGAAGGAGCCGCTCCGCTCGATTTACTTCTATTTTGGCTTGCCACCACCTGCTCAAACTCCTGCACCGTCAGCTTTCCTTTTCCAACATCCACCAGCGTACCCACAATCAGCCGCACCATACCTCTCAGAAACCTGTTTGCCCGGATAGTGAATACCAGCTCCTCCCCTTCCTGCCGCCATACAGCCTCATACATTTCGCAGCGGTAATGCTTGGTATCGCCTTTTACTTTGCTGAAGGTAGTAAAATCCTCGTACTTAAGTAGTATAGCTGCCGCCTCATTCATCTTTTCTACATCCAAGGCGCGACTGTGGTACCAGGCATAGTAGCGTTTAAATGGATTTTTATGCAGCGCAATGTGATAATGATAGGTGCGGGCAAAGGCATCAAAGCGGGCATGCGCCTCGTTGGGTACCAAGTATAAATTTCTTACAGAGATATCATCCGGAAGAATACGGTTGAGGCGATACACTACCTGCTGCGGATCCAGCTGCTGCTCTGAATCGAAGTGCACAAACTGCTCGCTGGCATGCACACCCGTATCTGTTCGGCCGCTGCCTGTGGTGTTGATCTTCTCGCGCAGTACCTTACTTAAACAATCTTCCAGCACCTCCTGCACCGTGAGGGCATTGGGCTGCACCTGCCATCCATGAAATCTGGTTCCGTCGTAAGCTATCTCTAAAAAATACCGCATAAAGCAAAGGTATGATTTTGGGATAAAAGACACAGGATAATCAGCTCCCGCGGTGATAAAATGAAAGCGGCTGCCCCGGTGAGGGACAGCCGCTTTTTATACTTGCCTCAGCCGTTCGCAGGAACTGCGCACGCTGTGATGTGAAGCCTATACTTTCTCGTAGATTATGGCTGCGCCTTGGCCTACTCCCACACACATCGTGGCTAAGCCATACTTTGCGCTGGCTTGGCGCTTCATTTCGTGCAGCAAAGTAGCAGAGATGCGGGTACCACTTGCCCCTAGCGGGTGCCCAATGGCAATAGAACCGCCGTTTACGTTTACTTTGGCTGGGTCTAACTCCAGCTCACGCATACACGCTACCGCCTGTGATGCGAACGCTTCATTTAATTCTATCAGGGCAATGTCGTTTATACTTAGGCCGGCACGCTTCAGAGCTTTTTGTGTGGCTGGCACAGGGCCGATGCCCATGTGGGCCGGGTCTACACCTGCTACGGCAGCAGAAACCACACGCGCCATCGGCGTCAGGTTATAGCGCTTCAGCACCTCTTCGCTCACGATGATAGACACCGCAGCACCATCGTTTATACCTGATGAATTTCCTGCCGTAACAGAGCCACCTTTTTTGAAAGCTGGGCTAAGCGAGTTTAGTTTCTCTACTGTTGAAAGTCGCGGATGCTCATCAGTGTCAAAAATAATGTCATCGCCTCTGCGCTGTGGTATCGCCACCGGAATAATCTCGTCCCTGAACTTGCCTTGCTCCGCCGCCTCTTTATACTTTACCTGCGAGCTATGTGCAAACTCGTCCTGAGTTTCACGTGAAATGCCGTAACGCTCTGCCACGTTCTCCGCCGTCTCACCCATCGCAAAAGGGTAATGCAGTTTAGACAGCTTATCGTTGATAAAGCGCCAGCCGATGGTGGTATCGTAAATCTCTGCTGTACGGCCATAGGCTGTTTCTGACTTGCCCATCACAAAGGGAGCACGGGTCATACTTTCCACGCCACCGGCCAGGTATACCTCACCGTCACCACAGGTTATAGCCCGAGACGCATCCATGATAGACTGCAGCCCTGACGCACAAAGCCTGTTCACCGTAACACCGCCTATCTCCTGTGGCAAGCCTGCCAGCAAAAGCGCCATACGGGCTACGTTGCGGTTATCTTCACCTGCCTGGTTTGCCGCTCCCATCACCACATCTTCTATCAATGCGGGGTCCAGGTTTGGATTGCGGGTAACGATTTCGCGCAGCACCAGCGCGGCCATGTCATCCGGGCGGACACTGCTGAGCGTGCCCCCAAATTTGCCGACTGGTGTTCTAAGTATATCAACTATATAAGCAGTATGCATCTTAATTTTAGTTTTACAGGTCTTTGTCTAATTTTGCGTCTTATTGCAAGTTAAATTAACCACTCTATGATACAAAGAATTCAATCCGTATTTCTGTTCCTGCTGGTGCTGGCCATGGTAGCCATGCTGTTTCTGCCGCTCTGGTCTAAAACCGACGCCACCACTGGCGAAACGGTGGTGCTGACTGCCTGGAACCTTAAGTCAGTTATTCTGAATGCCGAGGGAGAGCCAACCACCGCCGGAAACATTCCGCAACGCGGCACCATTGCCATTGGCATGCTGGCTATCGCCGCCGCCGTTGTTGCCCTTTACGAGATTTTCCAGTACAAGAGCCGCCTGAACCAGATGAAGCTGGGCCTGCTGAACACGCTGGTGCTGGCCGCACTGCTGGGCACCTCCTTCTACTACGCCATTTACGTGGGAGCCGAGCTGGTAACCGGGGTAGATAACGGCTCCTACGAAGCGGGCTTCTTTATGCCGGTGCTGGCCTTGTTGCTCAATGCGCTGGCCAACCGCTTTATCAAGCGCGACGAGGACCTGGTAAGGTCTGTAGACAGGCTGAGATAACTTTGAACCACTGAATTTGAGGGAGCAACTATTCTAAAGGCACTCCTCACCCAAAAGCCGCTTTAGACCTGGCTCTAAAGCGGCTTTTGCATTTTCAGAAACGGATAAGAGTTGTTGGAGCACACTGCTGCAGCACTTCATGTTGAAGGGGGCTTTGCCTCGTGGCCTACAGTACAGCAAAAAAAGAGCGGTGCAGGCAGCACCCGCACCGCTTCTGTGGCAGCTAAATAAACTTTAAAAAATTATCTTCTTCGGGAAGTGTATTCCTCCAGTTCCCGCACACTGACATCAAAGCGGAAAAGGTCGTAGATGTAGTAGAAATGCTCCCGGTCGCAGAGGTAGTCATAGGCGTACTTGGCAAACTCAATGCGGGAGCTTTCATACTCAAACTGCTGCAGCAGACGCTTGAGGTCTTCGGCCATAAGGCTGCTGTTGCGGATGGCATCGCGGGCAATGCTTAGCCTGGTGCTCTCGAAGTCGCGGCTACGGATCGTTTCGAGCAGGCGGTCCAGCTCACGGCCCGTCAGCAGGTTACGGCAGCGACCGTATTCATCGTTGTATCGTGGCGGGGCCGGTTCGTAATAGTCGTGGCCACAATAGGCATCGTGGCGGTGCTCCGGGTAGCGCGGCACAATTACCGGCGGGGCCAGCGGCACCTCGCTAACCAGGGCAAGATAGGCTTTGCCGCTACGCCCAACCGTCCGGACGCCATAATTGGCCTCCACCCTATCAGGCACAAATATCTTCTGCCCCATTTTATACATCCCATGGCGGCTTCTTACCCGCAGCTCTACATAGTGCTTGCCCGGGCGCACCGTATTTAGGCGCACATAGTTAGAGGCGGTCCGGTTAACGATTTGCCCATCTACCTCTACCTGGAAGAACTCGCCACGCTCGGCGGTGAAGGTAAGTACAGAGGCTTGCGCAAACACCGGCAGCGCAAGCAGCACAAGCAGGAGCGGTAGTAGATATCTTTTCATCGCAAGTATAGGTTTTTGCTTATACTTACGATGAGCCAATTATTGTGCCAGAGTGGTTTTAGCTGCTGATTTACTTCTTTCGTTTCAGGGTAAAGTTATAGTCCAGGCCTAGTGCTAGTGAGCCTGGGTAAGGATATTCATCCTTTCTTCGTAAACGCCTGTTAAAGCTGCGGCTGAGAAAGTAGTAATTGCCATAAAGATCAAGCTTTGTGCTAATTGGAATACAAAGTCCGAAGCCAGCAGTTATGTATGCGTTTATGCCAGACGCTTTAGATTTAGAGGTCACGGTAGTAATGTCTTCCCTCCGCTCTAAGGTTTTGTGATTCGTTACGCTGAAAATAGGTGTAAACATTGCTGTGCCGTACAGTTGCAGCCTCCTGAAAGGATACAGCAGCACATAATCTAGCACAAGAGGTGCAGCCACTCCTTTAGTATTAGATATTTCTTCATAGTGCACCAGCCTGTCTTCTGCCTCTACAAGCGTTGTTTCATTGTTAAACTTAGCGCCACCATACGTAATCCCGACCTGAACTCTCGCTCTTTTATTTAGCCAATAGCCGACGTTCAGCACTCCGTAAGTGTAGATATCTCCACCCCTAGGCTCTCCTTTATATTGGAGGTTATAGCCCATGGTAGTGGCAGTAACTCCAATAAAGACGCGAGAAGAAGGTATCACGGTAGCGGAATCAGGAGTGTACACTTGTGCCACAGCGGCAAACGAGGAAAGCAGCAGCAAAAGGGTGAGAAGGTTTGCTTTCATGAGAGGGTGCTTTTATTTGTTTCGATTCAGGTTGAGGTTGTAGTTTAGGCCAACAGCCACTGATCTAGCTTGCTTAGCATACTCGCTTTCCCGCTTCAACTCCTTGTAAAGCAGGTTTGCCTTGCCATAAACATCAAAACGCCTGCTTATCTTGTAGTTTAGCACAACTCCAGCGGTTGCAATAGTGTAAATGCCCGAATCATAGGCGCTGTACTTAATGTCTGTTTTCCCGTCAAGTGTTTCGGAGCGCTGATCACGCACCTCACCTATTATAGGAACGAGGGAAGCCGTGGCATAGAAGTTCAGCCGCCTGCCAGGGTTAAATGGTGTCAACTGCAACGTGAGCGGTATTGCTAGCCCACGGTTACTCAGCCTGGTGCTCCTGTAAATGGTGCTATCAGCTGCCTTATAGTAGATAGACTCGAAATTATCATCCGTTGCACCGTAAGCAAGCCCGACTTGAAGGCTTGCTCTTTCGCTCAACCTATAGCCAACATGCACATGCGCCAAAGGAGTGAACGTCCCGCCTACTTTTTTATAGTGATCAGCCACAACATAAGAGACTGAGCTCAACTCAACACCTATATAAAACTTGCTTCTAGTTGAGTCGGGCGTTGCGGGGCGCTGCATCAAGGCTGAGCCAGGTCTTACCTGCGCAACTGCAGCAAGAGTGGCAAAAGACAAAAGAAGAGACAATAAGAATGTTTTCATGAGAGGTGTGGTAACGGGAGCATAAATGTTTGTCAATTTCAAATATATCTATCTTAAAGTATAAAACAAGGTAGTTCCCACTGCTTTTACCCTATCAGTTTTAACCAATTCTCACTCCTCCCTTACTTCAAGAAGTAGCGCTACTGCCGTAAAAGCTATTTTCTTAGCGGTATTTCATCTGCACGCTGTAACATCGGTCCCTAGAAAAAAGAAGAAGCCACAGGTGCTCACCTGTGGCTTCTTCAAGCGAAAGTATATGCGGCTTATCCCTCATAGTGAAACTCACCGTACTTGCTCTTGATGGTGAGCTCGTTGCCTTTGCTCTTCTCCACCCGGCCAATGATTTGTGCGTCTACACCAAAGCTCTGCGAAATATCAATCAGGTCCTGGGCGTGCTCCTCTGGCAGGTAGATTTCCAGGCGGTGGCCCATGTTAAAGACCTTGTACATTTCTTTCCAGTCGGTGTGGCTCTGCTCCTGTATAATGCGGAACAGTGGCGGCACCGGGAACAGGTTATCCTTTACGATGTGCACCTTATCGGTAAAGTGCAGCACCTTGGTTTGGGCTCCGCCGCTGCAATGCACCATGCCGTGTATGTGCTGGCGGTGCGCCTTCAGTATCTCCATTACAATAGGCGCATAGGTGCGGGTTGGCGACAGCACCAGTTTACCTATCTCCATGCCCGTTTCCTTGTCTATATCCGTCAGGCGCTTGTTGCCGGAGTATACCAGGTCTGCTGGCAGTTCGTGGTCATAGCTCTCCGGGTAAGAGGCGGCCAGGTACTTATGGAAAACATCGTGGCGGGCAGAGGTAAGGCCGTTGCTGCCCATGCCGCCGTTGTACTCGTCCTCATACTTTGCCTGCCCGTAGGAGGCAAAGCCGACAATCACGTCGCCTGGCTGGATGTTATCGTTGGAGATTACCTCATCACGGCGCATGCGCGCTGTGACAGTGCTATCCACAATGATGGTGCGCACCAGGTCGCCCACGTCGGCGGTCTCCCCACCGGTGCTGTAAATCCCCACGCCGTTGTCGCGGAGCATCTGCAGCACTTCCTCGGTGCCGTTGATGATGGCTGCGATCACCTCACCCGGAATCAGGTTCTTGTTACGGCCGATGGTGGAGGAAAGCAGAATGTTATCTGTGGCGCCGACACACAGCAGGTCGTCGGTGTTCATCACAACGGCATCCTGGGCAATGCCTTTCCACACGCTCAGGTCGCCGGTTTCTTTCCAGTACATGTAGGCCAGCGAGGACTTTGTCCCGGCCCCGTCGGCGTGCATAATGGCGCAATAGTTTTCGTCCCCGGTCAGGATGTCTGGGATAATCTTGCAGAAAGCTTTCGGGAATAGTCCTTTGTCAATGTTCTTGATGGCGTTGTGCACATCTTCCTTGGAGGCGGATACACCGCGGCGCAAATATCTATTTTCCATAGTTCCGGATCATTTGCCTACAAATTTAACAAAGGGAATGGCATTAGCGACAGCAGCGGCCTTTTTATTGCTTCATAAAATTACGGAAGCAGCGCCTGCCAACTGGCTTGTTACCTGTCTGTTTAAGCCGGGCGTTTCCTCCGGGTGCTTCCACAGCACTGCGCCCGCACCGCTCTTACTCGCTGGCTTGCAGCACTTCCAGGGTTAACGGAGTCTTTGTACAGAAGTATAACGATAAAAGAGCATTGCCGCCACGCCATGACTGGCCTCAGCACCGGTATTTCCCAACACCGCGGCTACTCCAGCAGGAACAACGTTGGGATAGGGTGGAAATACACCTTCGGCAAATAACTGCTCCCGGCTGCCTGCCTCTGCCCGGACTGCTAAAAAGCCCTTCCTGCGCAGCGGCAGGGCAGCCTACCGCGCATTACCCTCCGCCCTATAACCCGCAACAGAAAGAGCCGCATAAGCTTTATACTTATGCGGCTCTTTCTGTTGTGGCGCTACACTGATTACTCCTGTATACGCACCACTTTAAATTCTGTACGGCGGTTTCGCTGGTGCTCTTCTTCTGTTTTAGCGTTTCGCACCACAGGCCGGCTCTCGCCATAGCCACGGGCCGTAATGCGGGAGCGGTCGATCCCCTGCGAGATGATGTATTCCACGGCGGACTCGGCACGGCGCTGCGACAGGTCCTGGTTGTAAGCCTCGGAGCCGCGGGCATCGGTATGGGAACTCAGCTCTATGGAGATTCCCGGGTTATCCTTTAAAATCTGCACCAGCTTATCCAGCTCCTGCGCCGCATCCGGGCGAATGTTGGCCTTATCAAAGTCGTAGAAGATGTTTTCCAGCACAATGGCCTTCTCCTTCACAATCTCGTTGAGCACGAGCGTAGCGTTCAGGCGTACCTCGTTCACCTCATCGGCGAGCGCCGTTTGCGCCGGCATTTTACCAACCGTGCTCACGCGCTGTCGGGCTGTAAAGAACCCGGGCTTTTCGGCAACCAGAAAATAGGTAGAAGCAGAGTCCAGCGGGAAAGAGAACTGCCCGTTGGCATCCGTTGTAGTAGTCCGCAACTGCTTGCCGGCCTCGTTCTGCAGCGCTACCGTGTGGTTCGGTACTGCGGTGCGCTGGCGCGCTCCCTCCCGCAGTTGGTACAGCGTACCGTCCACAAAGAAGTTAACCTGCTTGCGGGCGCTCTTGGCGAAGCGGTACAGGTCGTCGCCGCCTTTACCCCCCTCTCGGTTAGAGGAGAAGAAGCCGTACTGCCCGTTCACGAAATAGATACCGAAGTCATCACCCGGCGAGTTTACCGGCTGGCCCATGTTAACGGGTTTGCCGTTTTCGATGCGGAAGAGGTCGAGGTTCCCAAGCCCTGGCAGGCCGTCGGAGGCAATGTAAAGCGTTCCGTCAGGCCCCACCGACACAAAGCTCTCGTTACCGGCTGTGTTAATGCTTGGCCCGAGGTTCTCCGGCTGCGAGAAGCGGCCGTTATCGTCCAGCGTTGATTTGTAGATGTCCGTACCGCCCAGGCCACCCCTGCGGCTGGAGGAGAAGTATAAAGTGCGGCCGTCCGGCGAAAAGGCGGGGGAAGAGTCCCACGCTTCGCGGTCGTTGATGCTGAGCAACTTTGGCTCTGACCACCCGCTGGCGCGCCGCTGCGAGATAAACAGGTCTACGTTTTGGCGGCCCTTCTTCGTGCCTTCGTTGCCACGGGCAAACACCATGGTGCCGCCGTCGTTGGTAAAGGTAGGCAAGGCATCATGCAGGTCCTCCACACTCACGCCATCGTACTTGTGCACTGCTCCGCCCATTTCTGCGGCAGAGTCCGTCAGGGTGGTCGAGAAGATATCCAGGAAGCCCTCTCCGTTGCCCAGGTACTCTTTCCCAGGGCCGCGTGTAGAGGAGAACACCAGCTCGTTGTTCAGCACGTAGGGGGCAAATTCGGAGGCATCGGTATTCAGCGCCTCCAGGTTCTGCACCTCGTAGCGCTGCCCCTTGGTCAGGATCTCATCCAGCTGCTGCAGGTTCTCCAGCTCACGCGCCGCCATCGACTTGAGCTGCGGGCTTGTGCCCACGCGCACGTAGTCCTGCATCCAGCGCAGCGCCTCCTCATACTTGCCGTTGGCCTTCAGGGCCAGCGCATAGTAGTAGTAGGCGTCCTCTTTGCGGTAGTTGGCGTCCAGCGCCGCCTTATAGTACGGCTCCGCCTCCGAGATGCGGTTAGACAGCCGGTAGGCCTCTGCGATCTTATAGTTTACCTCCCCCGGGTTGTCGGCATTGCCCAGGGCCTGCTTGTAGTACTCAATAGCCCGCTCATACTCCTCCTGCCCGAAACGCTTGTCGCCTTTGCTCAGGTACTTACCGGCACCGCAGGCGCCAAGCATCAGCAGCAACAGCAAAAGTACCCCTGTCTGTTTCAGTTGTTTAGCCAAAGGCTTGAGTTGTAGCGTTGGGAGCATGAACAAGTATGTTAGGTTTCAGCCTGATTAGAAATATCGGGAGAGCCAGCTGTTGCCGGCCGGCCGTGGCCATGCCTGCTGCAGTTCTCCGTAGTTATTCACTAAAGTATCGAAGTATAGTGTATCCTTATCAATTTCGCCGGCTGCCACTTTGCCCTTCAGCTCCTGCATCCCCACCAGGCTCACCTCCCCGTCTCTCAGGAAGGCCAGCTGTGTTCGGTCGAAGAACGAGACGTTAAAGCGCTGCTCCAGCTCCCGCACAAACCCGACGGACTTATCAATGGAGCATCCGCTGGCGGCGGTTTCATCCTCGTTGTTGGCCAGCACTAAAAACTGGTCGTGCAGCAGCTCCGCCGAGGCCTGCAGGCCTTTGCCGTGGCTGCTCCACTCAGTAGCAAAACGCTCCAGAAGCGGTTTTATTTCAGCCTGTTCCGCCTCTGTGAGTGCGCGGCTTGCCTGGTAAATCCAGAGGCGCGCCTGTGGCGGCAATTCGCTAAACGGAATATACATGGTAATGGTTGAATAGATAAATATTAGTTGTTGATTGCCTGCGGCAAACCGCTGCCCCTAGAGACAGGACAAGGCCTTTTACCGCCGGCAACCCACAAGCAGCTACTATTTGCTCAGGCCTTCGGCCTGGGCGATGAGTTCGGCAATATCAAAAACTTTTACGCTTTCTTCCTGCTCCTTGTTCTTCACGCCGTCGTTCATCATCACCATACAGAAAGGGCAGGCAGTGGCGATTACACCGTTGCCGGCACCCAGGGTAGCCAGGGCCTCTTCCGTTCTTTCGATGTTGATGTCCTTGTTGCCCGGCTCCGGCTCTTTAAACATCTGGGCACCACCGGCACCGCAGCAAAGTCCGTTTGCCCTTACCCTTTTCATCTCCACCAGGTCCGCATCCAGAGCGGCCAGCACATCGCGCGGCGCCTCGTAAATATCGTTGGCGCGGCCCAGGTAGCAGGAGTCGTGGTACGTGATCCGCTGCCCTTTGAAGGCCTCTCCGCCTTTTACGTGCACCTTGCCCTCGTTTATAAGCTGCTGCAGGAAGGTGGAGTGGTGGATCACCTCGTAGTTACCGCCCAGGTCTGGGTACTCGTTCTTGATCGTGTTAAAGCAGTGCGGGCAGGCCGTAACAATCGTCTTGATGTTGTAGCCGTTCAGCACCTCAATGTTGGTAAGCGCCTGCATCTGGAACAGGAACTCATTACCGGCACGCTTGGCAGGGTCGCCGGTGCAGCTTTCTTCCGTACCCAGCACGGCATACTTTACCCCCACATGCTCCAGTATCTGCACAAACGCGCGGGTTACTCTCTTGTAGCGGTCATCGAAGGAGCCGGCACAGCCTACCCAAAACAACACTTCCGGTTCTTCACCATTAGCTGCCATTTCAGCCATGGTGGGCACTTTTACTAATCTCTTATTCTCTTCCATCTGATATTTTAAAAGGACAAAGGGCTACTTGACCAAAGACAAAGGATTGAAATTTACACCCCTAGCACCTTAAAGTCTTTTGTCCTCTGTCTAAAAACTCTTTCGTCTAATTTTTTGAAGGTACATACAGTTCATCGGCCCAGTTAAAGCGGTCGGCCGGCGAGAAGGCCCACGGCGCACCGTTGTTCTCGATGTTGGTGAACATGGCGTTCAGCGATGCCGGCGCAGCAGACTCTTCCAGCACCAGGAAGCGACGCAGGTCCATGATGGTAGACAGCTGGTCGATATTTACCGGGCAGGCCTCTACGCAGGCGTTACAGCTGGTGCAGGCCCAGAGCTCTTCCGGCGTGATGTAGCCGCGCAGCAATGTTTTCTCTTCGGTCACCTCCACGCGCTCCACGCCCATCTCCTTGTAGTGGTTCGGCGCAAAGATAGCCGGGTGCTCGCCTTTCTCTTCCATCCTGTCGCGGGTATCCATCACGATCTTACGCGGCGAGAGCAGCTTTCCTGTCATGTTGGCCGGGCAAACCGATGTACAGCGGCCGCACTCCGTACAGGTGTAGGAGTCCATCAGCTGCTTCCAGGTCAGGTCTTCCACATCTTTGGCGCCAAAGCGCTGTATCACCGGGTTTCCTTCCGCGTCTACCTCAGGGGCTGGCGGCTGGTAGCTAGGGTCCAGCATGGCCTTGATCTCGTGCGTGATGGCCGGGTTGGTGGTAAACTTACCCTTCGGCAGCAGCTTGGAGTAGTACACGTTCGGGAAGGCCATGATGATGTGGAAGTGCTTGGAGCTTGGCAGGTAGTTCATAAAGGCCAGGATGCCCAGTATGTGGAACCACCAGCCCACGCGGCCAATTACATGCAGCGTCTCCGGGTCGCTGCCCAGGGCGTTCACAAACAGCGAGCTGATCGGGAAGGCTCCGGCAATGTGCGCACCCCGCAGCTGCGCCAGCTTCAGGTCGGATATGTTAAAGGCAAACAGCGCCAGCATCAGCACGATCTCCGTGATCAGGATCAGGTTCGCGTCCAGCTTTGGCCAGGCGCGCATCTCCACCCCGTTCCAAAGGCGCGGCACGTGCGTTACGTTTCGGCGCCACAGGAATATCGCACAGGCGACAATCACCAGCGCGGCCAGGATCTCGTTTATGGCCATCAGGCCACTGTACAGGATACCGGCGAAGCCCAGGATACGGTGCGTCCCGAAGATACCGTCTATAAGGATCTCCAGCACTTCGATATTAATTACCAGGAAGCCTACATACACAAACAGGTGCAGCACGGCGGGCAGCATGCGTTTAAACATTTTCTGCTGCCCAAAGGCCACCAGCAGTGTTTTGTTGATACGCTCAGATGTGTTGTCAGCCAGCTCCAAATCCCGGCCCATCAGCACGTTCTTACGGATTTTGCGGATCTGCCACACAAAGAGGCCAATCCCAATGGCGGCCACAATCAGAAAGATGATGTTCTCTAGTCCTATTATCACGGCAATTTATTCGTTATACATACTAATTAGTAGATAAAGATAGTAGAATAATGAGAAAGATGTACACCAACACATTTTTTAAAAAATTTTTGCGCCGATTGTTTGCTACTTAAAAGTTAGTTGCTACTTTTGCATACCCTTTCGAAACAAGGGGCACAACAAGAGCTGGTGATGTAGCTCAGTTGGTAGAGCAAAGGACTGAAAATCCTTGTGTCGTTGGTTCGATTCCAATCATCACCACCAGCTTAAACCCTCACTTTAACCAGTGAGGGTTTTTTGTTTCTACCCTCTCCCATCTTCTTTAACAGGCACTTTTATACTTTGTTTCCACACCGACAGTTGCCCACGGCAGCCCGGCCCACACATCCCTGAAGCTTACCTTTATACTTATTCATACTTAGCAACCCCGTGCTTGGGGCCAGCTGTTCGCGCGCAAACAACAGGGGCGCTGTTTGTTATGTGCACGGCGCGCTCTATCTAACGCGAGGCATGCCAGAGGCCGGAGCCGGCACCTTTACGCAGCACTGGCACAGCACCTCGTTAGGGCTGGCACCTGTCACGCAGCTCCAGTACGGCTGCGGTATACCCCTGCTGGTAGGCCCGGTAGAAGTGCGCGCAGGCCGAGTCAGGCTGCTGTTGCCCCAGCGCAGTGCGGCCCAGCAGGTAGTACAGGCGGCCGCTGCTGTCTTCGTCGCCCTTGGCCAGGGCCAACGCGGAACGATAGTCCTGCTCCGACCGCGCCCACTGCCCCTGCTTGTAGTACCCAAAGCCACGGAACGTCAGCGCCTCCACCTGCTCCGCACTGGCACTGCCATGGTTCAAAAAGGTGGTAAAGTCTTTTATAGCCGATTTGTAATCCTTGAGGTAGAACAGGCGCACTTCTCCCCGCTTCAGGTGCGCCTGCCAGAAATTCTTGTTGAGCTTCAGTGCCCGCGTCAGGTCCTGCTCCGCCTGCTGGTAGTGCGCCAGCTGCTTATAGCTGCACCCGCGCATGTAGTACACCTGCGCCGATGGCCGCTCCTGCAGGGCTATGGCCTTGTTCAGGTCCCGTAACGCCGAGTTATAGTTTTCGTACACATCCAGCTCAATCATGGCGCGCGCCTCGTAGGCCGCCGCCTTGTCGGGCATAAACTGGATGGCATCGGTCAGTAGGCGATGCGCGCTGCTATATTTACCGTCTGCTATATACGTCAGCGCTGTTTTATACTTATCTTCACCGGTGATGTGGTCCATAACGGTTTTCAGCAGCAGGCTGAAAAACAGAATCCCTCCCACAAAGGCCAGGGTAATGTACCAGTCTTTGCGGGAGAAGCGGTTATTGTTGGGCTGGCGCGTTTTATAATGCCGCTCCGACACCCCGGCTGGCTGCCGGGTGCGGTAGTGGCGCTCCTCGTAGCGCCGCGGCTGGTGCTGCATAACGGCACGGTGGTGCTGTTCGCGCTGGTACTGCAGGCGCATGTCGTAGAGGGCGCGCTTACTCGGGTTAGACAGCGTCTGGTAGGCGGCGTTAACCACCTTGAAGAGCTCCTCGGCAAGCACGTTGCCCGGGTTTTTGTCCGGGTGGTACTTGATCGCGAGCCGCTTGTACGCCGCCTTCACTTCCTGCGCCGAGGCCGTCTGGCTAATGCCTAAAACGTTGTAGTAATTTTTGTTCAAACAGGTGTCAATCTCAAGAAAGATCAGTCTTAAATTTAACTAAATCCGGACAATAAACCTCAAATTTCGTACTACAGTTCTAATCAGTTATACTTTGCGTAAATTTTTAACCCTAACCTCGTATACAGAAAAAGCATAAAAAAAGCTAAAAACATATGGCTATTCAAGACAACGGAACACGCGAGCAAAACCCAAACCTAATAGAGAACCTCATGGGGTACATTGATACCCGCATAGATATCATACGGCTGGAGATACAGGAGAAGCTGAAAGCAGTTTTTGTAAGCACCATCCACGCCGTGCTACTGGGTGTGGTCGGCTTAATGTTCTTCCTCTTCCTGAACCTTTTTATCGGTTTGCTGCTAAACGAGCTACTCGACAGCAGCTTCTGGGGCTTTGGCATTGTAGCTTTGTTTTACGCTATAATTCTGGTTGTGCTTGTGGTAGGGCTGGATAAAAAAGTATTTAACAACGTGGCTGACAAAGCATTTGACAACACCATCTATAAATCTGACAAACGAGAGAAACACGTATGAGCGAATTAAACAACCCACTGTTTGATAACGAGCGCGACTTTTTGGAACGCCAGAAAGACGAGTACAAAAGGGCGCTGATGGGCGATGTGGACCAAATCAAATCGCAGGGGCAGGAAATCGGGAAGAAAGTTGCCGTAGCGGGCGGCGTGCTGCTGGCCGGCTGGCTGGTGAAGCGCATGTTTACGGGCGGCAAAAAGAAGGTGAAGGAGGCAAAGGCCAAGAAGAAACACAAAGGGCATAAAGCCACCACGGTTACCGCCCTTGACCCGGTGCACACCTCCACCCCGCTTATCGACTACGACTCCTACGTGCACGAGCAGGAGGACGGCTACACCATTTCCTCGGAGCGCATGCACCACGCCGACCACAGCAGGGGCACAAAAAAAAAGTCTAAAGGCTTTATGAAATCCGAAATGGGCAAAGCGCTGCAGCAGCAGGTTATGGCCCTGGTAATGATGTACGCCACCAAAAAGCTCGAGGAATACTTACACAGTGTCTCCGAAAATAACGATATTGCAGCTGAGCCTGTAGTAGAGGTTACTGAGGTAGAGACAACTGAGTATATCGTTCCGGAGAAGGATGCCATTTAACCAAGACCGCCCGAAATCACAACAGCATATAACAGGCAGGAAGCACTTCGCAGTACTGCTCGACCCCGACAACCTGACGGAGGCATCCTGCCTGAACATCATCGCCCTTAGCGAACAACACCCGGTCGATTTCTTTTTCGTTGGCGGCAGCCTGATCACCACCCAAAACCAGGCAGGCATTATCCGGCTCCTAAAGGAGCACAGCCAGTCCCCGGTTATACTTTTCCCGAGCAACAGCCAGCACATAGACAGCCAGGCAGACGGCATTCTGCTGCTCTCGCTCATCTCGGGCCGCAACCCCGATTTCCTGATCGGGCAGCACGTTATCTCGGCTCCGGCCCTGAAGGCCAGCGGGCTTGCCGTGTACCCTACCGGCTACATGCTGGTCGACACCGGCCTCCAGACAACCGCCTCCTACATGAGCGGCACCACCCCTATTCCCTATAACAAGCCCACTATTGCCGCCTGCACGGCCATGGCCGGCGAACTGCTGGGCCTGCAGTACGTCTATCTCGACGGCGGCAGCGGCGCGCAAAAGCCTGTTTCCGCAGAGATGGTTGCAGCGGTGCGCGAGGCCGTGGAGCTCCCCCTGATCGTGGGCGGCGGCATCAACACCGTTGAAAAGGCCGCCGAAACGCTGGGCGCTGGCGCCGATGTGATCGTGATAGGCAACCACATAGAAAAAAACCCCGGCTTTTTGGCCGAGGTCTCTTCCCTTGTTGCTTCGTATAACGTTGCCTTAGATGTTCGTCGCTGATTCGCGGCGGCGCATCTTTCCGGCAGGGATACCAAACATCATCTTAAAGCGGCGGCAGAAGTAAGCGGTATCTTTGTACCCCACCTCTTTGCCGATCTCGCGGATGCTTTTCTTCGTGGTGCGCAGCAGGAACACGGCACGCTCCATACGCTGGTACTCAATGTAATCCTGCGGGTTAATACCGGTCAGCATTTTAAAGTACTGCCCTACATAATCCTCGGACACGTTGGCCACGTTAGAGAGCACCTTGTTAGACAGGTCGCCGCCCAGGTTCTCCTTAATGTAGTTGAACAGGTCAATCAGGCGAGGATCTTTAAAGTAGGTGCTGTTCGTTGCCAGCTGCTCCACAAACATTCTGTTCTTCAGGATGTGGCGTACGATCTCCACCACAACCTGCTCTGTGTACAGGTTGATCAGGCGCTCCTTGCCCGGCAGCTCCTGCATGCTCTCCTCCACCACTTTGATCACCAGGTTGGCGAGCTTCGTGTTGTTGGAGATCAGGAACGCAGGCAGATCCAGCGATGCGAAGAAGTTAACTGAGTCGAATACCTTCGCCTCAAAGCTCACGTAGCTGTGGCTCTCTTCCGCGTCACCGATCAGGTCCAGATCGTTATTGCTTCTAAAGAACTTCTCTCTGTTCGTAATCAGGTCGTCGTTCGTGATGGACTTGCCTTCACCAGACGGACCAAAGGTAACCTTTGTGCTTCGGCCACCCGGAATGAATAGAAGTTCCCCTTCTTCTACCATGTGCTCCTCGTCACCGAAAAAGATGCTGCCCTTATGGAGCAGGATCAAATTGTTACCAACATCGTAGTAGTTGCGCACCGTAAACGGCTGTTGCAACACCAGATTTTTAGCCTTAATGAACCGCACCCCAAGCGATTCAATAATCTTATTGTAATCTTCCATGTGTGTTACCAACTAACTTTATTACTATAAACCCTTTAATTTTGGCCTAAAGCTAATGTTAATCTTTATAAAATTCAAAATAAATTTTAAATTTAATTTTAATTCAAGAAAGACTATCTATAGCTCAATTCACATGGAAACAGCAATTTAAGGCGCTATCTACTTCAGGAGTTCTCTCGAAATTACTATTTTCTGAATCTCAGAAGTTCCTTCATAGATTTGTGTGATTTTGGCATCACGCATTAAGCGCTCCACATGGTACTCTTTCACGAATCCGTACCCACCGTGTACCTGTACTGCTTCCACTGTTGTTTCCATAGCCACTTTGGAGGCGAACAGCTTGGCCATTGCTCCAGATTTGCCGTAGTCCTGATGTGTGTCTTTGTCATAGGCGGCCTGCAGGCACAGCAGGCGGGCAGCTTCAATGTTAGTGGCCATATCGGCCAGCTTAAACTGAATAGCCTGGTGCTTCGCAATTTCTACTCCAAAGGCTTTGCGCTCCTTCGAGTACTTCAGAGCCAGCTCCATCGCGCCAGAGGCAATACCAAGCGCCTGTGCCGCGATACCGATGCGGCCTCCAGCCAATGTTTGCATGGCAAACTTAAACCCGAAGCCGTCTTCCCCGATTCTATTCTCTTTTGGTACTTTTACGTCAGTAAACATTAAAGAGTGGGTATCAGAGCCGCGAATTCCTAATTTATTTTCTTTTAATCCAACTTCAAACCCTTCCATACCGCGCTCCACGATCAGGGCGTTGATGCCGCGGTGGCCTTTCTCAGGGTATGTCTGTGCAATTACAAGGTACACGGATGCCGTGCTGCCGTTCGTAATCCAGTTTTTTGTACCATTCAGCAGGTAGTAGTCGCCTTTGTCTTCGGCAGTTGTGCGCTGCGAGGTGGCGTCAGAGCCAGCCTCCGGCTCAGAAAGGCAGAAGGCGCCGATTATCTCGCCGGTAGCCAGCTTGGTCAGGTACTTCTGCTTTTGCTCTTCTGTTCCGAAGTGCTCCAGGCCCCAGCACACAAGCGAGTTGTTTACTGACATCACCACAGAGGCAGAGGCATCCACTTTGGAGATTTCTTCCATGGCCAGCACGTAAGAAACGGTGTCCATGCCGCCGCCGCCGTACTTAGGGTCCACCATCATACCCAGAAAGCCGAGCTCTCCCATCTTCTTAACCTGCTCTGCCGGGAACTTCTGGTGCTCGTCGCGCTCAATCACGCCTGGCAACAATTCTGTCTGAGCAAACTCGCGGGCAGCAGCCTGTACTGCCAGCTGCTCCTCTGTTAATTGAAAGTCCATATGTGTTATCTAAAGGATGATATTTTAACTAGTTTTTAATTCCGGTACAAAACTATGAAATTCAGTTGCATTAATTCAACCTGATATTCTAATAATTGTTGTGCTTTGCCACCGATTTGTACATCTTCGGTTCGCTTTAGTTTCAAAAAGGTGCAAAAAAGAAAGCGCCGCCCGTGCCAGAGCAGCAGGCGGCGCTAATTTAATCAGGCAGATTAAATGCAAATTTAGTCACGGCGGCCCATCAGCAGCGATACATAGTACAGCAGTGTGGCCAGTGAGCCAAGCGCCGCCACCACATAGGTAAGGGCAGCCCATTTGAGGGCGTCTTTTGCCATGTCGTGCTCCTGCGTTGTCACAATGCCGCGGCGGTCAATCCAGGCAAGCGCGCGCTTGCTGGCATCAAACTCCACCGGCAGCGTAACAAAGCTGAACAGGGTGGTAAGGCCGAACAGCGCCACGCCTATCGCCAGCGGCACCGGCGTTGTCTGTATCATCAGGATACCGATCAGGATGATCCACTGCATGTAGCGCGAGGCGATGCTCAGCGCCGGCACCATAGCCGAGCGGAACTTCAGGAAGCTGTAGGCCCTGGCGTGCTGCACGGCGTGCCCGCATTCGTGTGCGGCCACGGCGGCGGCGGCGGCGCTTCTCGCCTCGTACACGTATTCGCTCAGGTTCACGGTCTTGTCGGCCGGGTTGTAGTGGTCCGTCAGGCGGCCTGCCACCGACATTACCTTTACATCCGTAATGCCGTTGTCGTGCAGCATCATCTCCGCCACCTCACGGCCGCTCAGGCCAGAGCTCAGCGGCGTCTGGGAGTACTTCTTGAATTTGCTTTTCAGCCGGGCGCTCACGCCCATACTGATGAGCATAAAGAGGATACCGATAAAATATATTCCGAGCATGGTCTTAGGTTAGCTTTTGTTTAGGTTTCTGTTGTTCTCTATTTTATTTACGATGCTGGTAGTGGAATAGCCTTTTACGAGCGGCACGGTTTTAACCGCCCCGCCGCGGGCCTGCACCACCTCGTGCCCCACGATTTGCTCTACCGCGTAATCATCGCCTTTCACCAGAATGTCCGGTTGCACGGCCTGGATCAGGTTGAGCGGTGTGTCCTCGTCGAAGAGCACTACTGCATCTATAAACAAAAGGGATGCCATAACGCGCGCGCGTGACATTTCGTCCTGCAACGGGCGGCTCGGGCCTTTTATACGGCTGATAGAGGCATCCGTATTTAGGCCCAGAACAAGCTTATCGCCAAGTTGTCTGGCCTTTTCCAGATAATCGACGTGGCCCAGGTGCAGCAAGTCGAAGCAGCCGTTGGTGAAAACGATTTGCTGGCCCTGCGCGCGCCATTTTTGCACCTGCTCCAGCAGCTGCGGAAGGGAGTAGATTTTATCTTTTGAGTTCATGGGTTCTTGCGTTTGTCTGGCTCTGCCGCACCACCGCCCTGTTGGGCCGCCGCAGCATACCTGCCATAAAACTAAGCACTCCCATTACAACTACCAAAAGTGTTTGCGAAGTATGCGCCAGCAGCGCGTAGGCCATCCCGGCCTCCTTAGGCACACCGTAAAGCAACAGGGTTGCCTGCACCAGCAGGTGGTACACCCCTATGCCGCCCTGCACGGGTGCGGCCATGCCCAGGGTTCCCACCAGCAGCACGGAGAGCGCCGCCCCCCAGCCAAGGTCGGCGGTAGCCGGCAGCGCGTAGAACACGACCAGGCTCATGCCATAGTACATCAGCCACACGAACACCGTATGGCCCCAGAAAGCCAGCTGGTTGTCCAGCTTCGTGATGCTGAAGACGCCCTTTAGCATGCCGCGCACAAAGCCCACCGCCTTACGGAAGAAGGTGTTCTGCCGGAGGCGGCTCAAGTAGCGCAAAGCGAGGAAAAGCACCACGACCACTGAGCCGAGCATCACCCAGAACACCCAGTAGAAGGAGCTTAAGCTGTGCTCCAGGTTGGCATACTTATCAGAGAAAAGGCCGAGGAAGAAGTCGCGGATGCGACCGAACTCAATCAGGAAGGTTAGCCCTACCACCAGCAGCAGCATGAGCATATCGATGATGCGCTCCGCGATGACGGTGCCGAAACCGGTGTTTACCGGCAGGTGGTCGGAGCGGCGCAGCATGCTGCAGCGCACCACCTCCCCCATCCGTGGCAGCACCAGGTTGGCCAGGTAGCCCACCATCATGGCGTTGTAGGTGTTCCGCAGAGGCGGGTTGTAACCGGTGGGCCTGATCTGCATCTGCCAGCGCACGGCACGGCTAACGTAGGCCATCACCCCCATCACCACCGACACCATCACCCAGCCATAGTCTGCGTTTTGGAGCTCTGCCCACATTTTCTCAAAGTCTAGCTCCTTCAGCGCGAACCACATCAGAAATGCGGATACGCCCAGAAGCAGTGCATACTTCAGAAACGAGAACAGTTTTTTCATGCAAGGATGTTACACCAGGCGGTTGTGCTGGTCCGGGAACACAAGCGTAGGCGTATGGTTTTTAGCGTCTTCGAACTTGATGCTGCAGTAAGAGATCACGATCACCACATCGCCGACCTGCACTTTGCGCGCCGCCGGGCCATTGAGGCAAACGGTGCCGGAGCCGCGTTCGCCTTTGATCACGTACGTCTCGAAGCGCTCACCGTTGTTGATGTTAACGATCTGTACTTTCTCGTTCTCCACGATGTTGGCGGCGTCCATCAGGTCCTCATCAACAGTGATGCTGCCTACATAGTGCAACTCAGCCTGGGTTACCTTACAACGGTGGATTTTGGATTTTAAAACCTCAATATACATGGTTTACTTTTGTAATAGAGCGCAAAGTTAGATAATTGGCAGCACATTAGCTACCGAGGCCATGGCGCTTAAAGCCTTCTGTTTGGCCGAACAATCTATCCTTCATTTAAATTCACCAGAATATTATCAATCAGACGAACAGAGCCCACAAAGGCGGCAATGCAAAGCGCCACCTCCTGCTGTGGCCCCACCTCCTGCAGCGGCTGCAGGGTGTCCGGGTCAGCTACCTCGAAGTACTCCAGCTCCACCTGCCCCGTACCGGCCAAATAAGCCTCCACAGTTGCCTTTATACTATAAACCGGTTTCTGGCCCAGCTGCTCTTTTGCCAGTTGCAGGGCATGGTGCAGCACCGGCGCGATCTGGCGCTGCTCCGGGTCAAGCCTTTTGTTCCTCGACGACATGGCCAGCCCGTCGGCCTCGCGTATGGTAGGGTAGCGCACCAGCTCCACGTCGAAGCTCAGCGTCTGCACCAGCTGCTTCACAATCGCCACCTGCTGCAGGTCTTTCTGCCCGAAGTAAGCGCGGTGCGGCTGCACAAAGTGGAACAGCTTGCCCACAATGGTGGCCACGCCGTTAAAGTGGCCCGGCCGGTGCTCTCCCTCCATTACCGTCTCCAGCGGGCCGAAACTAAACTGCAGCAGCGGCTGTTGTACATATACCTCCTCTGCATGCGGGGCAAACAGAATGTCGCAGCCGACTGACTCCAGCAGCGCGATATCTTGCTCCATTGTGCGGGGGTAGAGCTTGTAGTCGTCCGGGTTGTTGAATTGCGTTGGATTTACGAAAATACTGCAAACGGTAACGTCGTTCTCCTGAGCGGAGGCCCGTAGCAGTTGCAGGTGCCCCTCGTGCAGGGCACCCATGGTGGGTACAAAACCAATGCGTTTGCCGCTGCAGCGCAAGGTCTGCATGCGCTCCCGGATTGTACCAACCAGCTCTATAACTTCCATGTCGGTGGTGTGTCTGTGTTAAGCGAATGTAAAGCCGGCAAAAGTAAGTTATAACGTTTTAAATTGAAAATCAGAATAAAAAATACTAATTTTGCACGTCCCATTACTGTTGCTTATTAAATTTTAACTTCATACCCATGTCAAAATTGCGAATCCTGTACGCCGCCACCGAAATCAATCCCTTCTTACAGACCACGAAAGTAGCCGAATTCTTACAGACGCTGCCACAGGGTATGCAGGAGCGGGGGATGGAGATCCGAATCTTTGTTCCGCGGTTCGGCCTGATAAACGAGCGCAAGAACCGTTTGCATGAGGTGGTACGCCTTTCCGGCATTAACATCGCCGTGGGCGACGATGAAAAACCGTTGGTAATTAAAGTGGCTTCCATTCCGAACGCGAAGCTACAGGTTTATTTTATTGATAACGAAGACTACTTCCATAGAAAGTCAGTTTTTGTTGATAAAAACAACAAATTCCACCAGGACAACGACGAGCGCGCGATCTTCTTCTGTAAAGGAGTGCTCGAGACGGTGAAGAAACTGGGCTGGGCCCCGGACATCGTGCATTGCAACGACTGGATGACAGGCCTGATCCCGATGTACCTGAAGACAACCTATAAGAAGGACCCGATCTTCAAGGATGCCAAGTCCATGTTTACAGTGTATAACAACAACTACTCCCACAAGTTTAGCGAAGACCTGCTGGAGAAAGTGAAGATGCTGGACATTGAGGACAGCATGCTGACGCAGCTGCAGTCTGCCGACATCGATGGGTTTATCAAGTGCGGCATGGAGTACGCCGACTCCGTTATTAAAACGAACGAGGACTTCAGCGAGAACATCAACGCCCTGTTCAACGACTTCATGAAAAAGAAGACCATCAACACGGTGTCTGCCGATGACACTTTGCTGGACAATTACTATAACCTGTATAACGAGTTGGGTAAGTAATTCTCTTCCCCTTACTGTCTTTTCTTGCACTTTTCGTAAAGTATAAGAGGCAGGCAGGCTCCGACGCTTACGGCGTTATAACATAAAATTACAAAAGGCTGCCGCTTAGACAACATTTCTATGTTTAAGCAGCAGCCTTTTTCAATTATATGCAATTACCTTACTACCTGCTACTTACATAATCAGACCGAACTAAAACGCCCCGGATGCAGTAGCCTGTTTGTACAGGTATTAAAGAAAGGAGTAACTTTGTGTGTACCTATGAGAATTTACTAAGATAACCTATGTGTGGAATTGTAGCTTACGTTGGGCATCGGGAAGCGAGCCCAATCATTATTAAAGGCCTGAAAAGGCTGGAGTACCGTGGATATGACAGCGCAGGCATTGCGCTGATGAACGGCAAACTGAACATCTATAAGAAAAAAGGCAAGGTGGCGGAGCTGGAGGCGTTTATCGCCACCCAGGATACCCACAGCAGCATTGGCATGGGCCACACCCGCTGGGCCACCCACGGGGAGCCGAACGACGAGAACGCGCACCCGCACTACTCTACGTCCGGCAACATCGCCATTATTCACAACGGCATTATTGAGAACTACGCCTCTCTAAAGAAGCTCCTGATGGAGAAGGGCCATACGTTCAAGTCGGAAACAGACTCCGAGGTGTTCATCAACCTGATCGAGGACATCCGCACCAACAACAACTGCACCCTGCCTGAGGCTGTGCGCCTGGCGATGCACGAAGTGGTGGGTGCCTATGCCATTGTGGTGCTCTCCCAGGATAGCCCGAACCAACTGATTGCGGCCCGTAAGGGAAGCCCGCTGGTAGTTGGCATCGGCGAGGGCGAGTACTTCCTGGCTTCGGACGCTACCCCGATTATTGAGTACACGAACGAGGTGGTATACCTGAACGACTTCGAACTGGCCATTATCAACAACGGCCAGCTGGACATCCGCACCAAAGAAGACGTACAGCAGACGCCTTACGTGCAGAAGCTGGAGATGGAGCTGGAGTCGATCGAGAAGGGCGGCTATGAGCACTTCATGCTGAAGGAGATCTTTGAGCAGCCGCGCTCCATTCTGGACAGCATGCGTGGCCGTATGATCGCCGAAAGCGACCACCTGATGATGGCCGGTATCCGCGAGTTTGAGAACAAGTTTGTGAACGCCAACAGGATCATCATTGTGGCCTGCGGCACCTCCTGGCACGCTGGCCTGGTGGCCGAGTACCTGATCGAGGACCTGGCCCGCATTCCGGTAGAGGTGGAGTACGCCTCAGAGTTCCGCTACCGCAACCCGATCCTGAACGAGCGGGACATTGTTATCGCTATTTCACAGTCTGGCGAGACGGCGGACACACTGGCAGCCCTGGAGCTAGCCAAATCTAAAGGCGCCACGATCTTTGGTATCTGCAACGTAGTGGGCTCCTCTATTGCCCGTGCAACGGATGCGGGTGCCTACACCCACGCCGGGCCGGAGATTGGCGTAGCCAGCACCAAGGCCTTCACGGCACAGGTAACCGTGCTTACGCTTATCGCCATGATTATTGGCAGTAAGCGCGGCACCCTGGAAACAACCAAACTGCGCGAGCTGATGGTGGAGCTGGAGACGATCCCGAGCAAAGTGGAGGAGGCTCTGCAGCTGAACGAGCAGATCGTGCAGATATCGGAGCAGTACAAGGATGCCACCAACTTCCTGTACCTGGGCCGTGGCTATAACTTCCCGGTAGCCCTGGAAGGTGCGCTTAAGCTAAAAGAGATCTCTTACATCCATGCGGAGGGCTACCCGGCCGCTGAGATGAAGCACGGCCCGATCGCGCTGATCGATGAGCAGATGCCGGTGGTGGTAATCGCGACCAAGGATAGCTCTTATGAGAAGATCGTATCGAACGTGCAGGAGGTGAAGGCCCGTAAAGGAAAAGTGATCGCCGTTGTAACCGAAGGCGACACCACTATCCCGGCCATGGCTGACCACGTCATTGAAATACCGGAGACGAGTGAGCACCTGATGCCGCTGCTGTCCGTGATTCCGCTGCAGCTGCTGTCTTACCACATTGCGGTTATGCGCGGCTGTAACGTAGACCAGCCACGCAACCTGGCTAAGTCCGTAACAGTTGAGTAGCCTCCGGGCAAGTATAAAATAAGAAGGGAGCCAGAGCGGCTCCCTTTTTTTATTTGCGCTTGTACGCCAGCGTGTCCAGGAACATCTGCACCACTGTGTCATCCTCGGAGGGTTGCTCGGTGTTCAGCATGGTCATAAAGATGATGCCTTCGTTTTTACCGCCCAACGCCGCCACGGTGTAGCGCTGTACATCGCTGCCGTACCGCAGCATCACGGACTTTCCTACTGCCTTCTGCCCCGTCACGAGCTTTAGCTCGAAGGGCTCCTCGGTTTTGCTGTAGCCAAAGCTGACCTCCTCGTTGGTAATCTCCTTCACCATCAGGTCCACCAGCTCGGTGGGGTCAACAGTTTTATACTTCTGCACCAAAACGCCGTTCCCGTTGGCCGTTAGCAGCGTCATTTGCTCCAGGTCCGGGTCGGGGGTGGCAAAAGCCGGGTGCAGGCCCTTGGGGTACTGCAGCGAGATCCAGTCGTCTTGGTAGGTAAGCACGTTCTTCTGCCGAACGGCCACCGTCACCTCTCTGCCGTTGGCTAATTTCATCTTGTACTCTTTGCCCAAGGCCACATCCATGGCTTTCCCATCGATGGTAACCTGGTAGTTGGCGGCCTCCTGGGCCTGAGCCGTAGCTCCTACCAGGCAAAGTATAAATGCGAGCAGCGTTGTTTTCATCGGATAAAGTATAAGTGGCACATGTTCGTTTAAGATAGTAAAAAAGGAAGGCAATATATAGTTAAAAGTCTATTAAAAAGAAAGGAGCAGCACCCTGCATGGGCACTGCTCCTCTTGCTCGCATTTATTTATACTTCTAAAAGCTCTCCCGCTTCAGGCACTTTGTCTTCAGCAGCGGGCATACCTTGTAGCGCTCTTCCTTGGTGTCTTCGTACACAGCCCGCAGCACACGGTACACATTCTCCACCCCCAGTTGGTTTGCCCACTCAAAAGGGCCTTTGGGATAGTTGGTGCCGAGTTTCATGCCCTGGTCGATGTCGGTTATACTTGCTGTTTGCTCCTGCAAGGTATAGCAGGCTTCGTTAATGATCATACAGATCATGCGCGGCGTCACCATACCCACGCGGTCCTCCACCAGCAGGTAGTCCGTACCCAGCGCCTGGCAAACCTGCTGAAGCTTTGCCTCATCCTGCGCATGCAGCAGGCTTACCTCCAGCACCTCGCGGTTAAACAGCGTCGGCAGGCCGTTAAAGCCAATCAAGGTGCACACCTGCTCCGTCTCGGCCTCCCTGACCAGCGCGGCCAGCTGCACAGTAGCGGCGTTGCAGAACACCACCTGCTCCGGCGCGTAGAGGCCCAGGCGCTCCGGTTGCTCATGCAGCAGAAAGTCAAACACGATACCGGCGGGGCGCAGCTGCTCGTCCTGCAGGCGGTGGTTGTGCAGGAAAGTATAGGTGATGCCCTCTTTCCCCTCCGGAAACTTTTGCTTGAACTCGGCGGCCATTTCTGGGCCTGACAAAACAACTATGTGCATATTTCTGTACTTTTGATGGTAAAGATACAAACTAAAACGAATCCTCTATGGCACATACCCTCATCAACTCGCCGAAGGCACCAGCCCCTATCGGCCCGTACAGCCAGGCCACTTTAGCAAACGGAACGCTGTATGTATCCGGGCAGATCGCGCTGGACGCGGAGAGCGGCAACTTGGTAAACGACAGCATCGAGAACGAGACGCACAAGGTGATGCAGAACCTGCAGGCCATCCTTGGCGAGGCTGGCATGGACTTCAGCCACGTGCTCAAGTGCACCATCTTTGTAAAGGACCTGAACAACTTCGGCCGCATCAACGAAACCTACGGCAGCTACTTCAGCAGCAACCCTCCGGCCCGCGAAACCGTGGAGGTGAGCCGCCTGCCGAAGGATGTGAACGTGGAGATTTCCTGCATCGCAGCCAAGTAAGAACCCTGCCAAAAGACGAAGGACAGAAGAACACTCTTGTTTCTCCCTGTGTCCTTCGTCTTTTGTACTTTCCCGTATCAGATGTTGGCCCCTTTGGCCGCGTCGTTCTCCTCAGCCGGCCCCGGCTCCTCTTCCGCCTGCTGCTCTCCGTAAACCTCTTTCTCGTGCTTGCCGGGCTCCGCGTTTACCGCCGAGTTGCCCACCTCCACCTCCTGCCGTATCACCCGCACCGCATAATCGGAGGGGTAGATGTTAAAGCCATACTTGCGGGAGTACACAAAGGTGAAAACGGCGCCGAAGAAGATGATCTGCGAGGTGAAGAACACCCACGTCAGGATGACCACAATGGAGCCGGCCGCCCCGTACACCGAGCCTACGTCGTTCTTGCCCAGGTAAAAACCGATGAGCCCGCGCAGCAGCACAAACAGCAGCGAGGTAACAAAGGCCCCCACCCCCACATCACGCCACCTGATTTTGGCGTCCGGCAGAAACTTATAGATACAGGCAAACAAAAACGACATCAGCAGAAAGGCAGACAGGAAGTTGGCCAGGTGCAGCAGGTAAATCACCCAGCCCGAGAAACGCGCCGTCAGGAAATCCCCGATCACGACGAGAAGCGTGTTGGCCAGCAGTGAGAGCAGCAGCACAATGGCGATGGCCAGGATCATCCCAAAGGAAAGCAGGCGGTCCACCACCAGCTTCACGTACCCCCGCTTGGGCACCGGCTTTACGTACCAAATCTCATTCAGGGAGTTCTGCAGCGAGATAAACACCCCCGTGGCGGCGATAAAGAGGGCGATAATGCCGACCAGGGCCGCCAGATTGAAGTCGCCGAACTCGTTTACGTTTTCCACCATCTTCTGCACCGCGTAGGCCCCCTCCGAGCCGATGAGCTCTTTTATGCGGTAGTATATCTCGCCCGACACGGCCTGCTCCCCGAAAAAGTACCCGGCCGCACTGATGATGATAATGAGCATGGGCGGCAGCGAGAAAATGGTGTAGTACGCCAGCGCAGCCCCTTTCTGGAAGGAGTTGTTATCAATAAACTCAAGGTAGGCTTCCTTTAGCAGGTACCACACCATGTAAAGACGCTTACGTACCATCGCCTGTAGCTTTAGGATGCTATACTAAGCCCATACGGATTTATCTCATTATGTTTATACTTTGCCTTGCCCGCAGCGGCCTCACCAGCCACGCTTTATGAGCGGCGTTGGCATTATCTAAACAAACTTTATTTCGTACCTTTGCAGCAAACCAGATTAGTTCTGTAGAGATAACCATACATGGAAAGAGAAGTTAGAGTACGATTTGCCCCAAGCCCGACCGGGCCTCTCCATATCGGTGGTGTGCGCACTGCCCTGTATAACTTTCTGCTGGCCAAAAAGACCGGCGGCAAAATGATCCTGCGCATCGAAGACACGGACCAGAACCGCTTCGTGCCGGGCGCCGAAGACTACATCCGCGAATCGCTGGAGTGGTGCGGCATTGAGCTGGACGAAAGCCCGTGGAGCGGCGGCCCGTACGCGCCGTACCGCCAGTCGGAGCGCAAGCCAATGTACATGCAGTATGCCCTGCAACTGGTAAACGACGGCCACGCCTACTACGCGTTCGACACGGCGGAGGAGCTGGAGGAGATGCGCGAGCGCCTGAAGGCCGCCAAAGTCGCCACCCCGCAGTACAACGCCATCACCCGCGCCACCATGAAGAACTCGCTCACCCTGCCGGAGGATGAGGTGAAGAAGCGCCTGGAGTCCGGTGACCCGTATGTTATCCGCCTGAAGGTGCCCCGCAAGGAGGAGGTACGCCTGAAGGATATGATCCGTGGTTGGGTAATGGTGCACTCTTCTTCTATTGACGATAAAGTACTGATGAAGTCAGACGGTATGCCGACATACCACCTGGCGAATATCGTAGACGACCACCTGATGAAGATCACGCACGTGATCCGTGGGGAGGAGTGGTTGCCGTCTGCGCCGCTGCACGTGCTGCTGTACCGCTACCTGGGCTGGGAAGACACCATGCCGGAGTTTGCCCACCTGCCGCTGCTGCTGAAGCCGGACGGAAACGGCAAGCTGAGCAAGCGCGACGGCGATAAGCTGGGCTTCCCGGTGTTCCCGCTGCGTTGGCAGGACCCCGTTACAGGCGAAATCTCCTCCGGCTACCGTGAGAGCGGCTACCTGCCAGAGGCCTTCATCAACTTCCTGGCCTTCCTGGGCTGGAACCCGGGCACTAGCCAGGAGATTTTCTCGATGGAAGAGCTGGCAAACGAGTTTTCAGTGGAGCGCATCGGCAAGTCCGGCACCCGCTTCGATATTCAGAAGGCCCGTTGGTTTAACGAGCAGTACCTGCGCGCCAAGCCCGACAACGAACTGGCTGGTTACCTGATCAAGGCACTGGCAGAGCACAACATCACTACCACACCGGAGAAGGCAGAGAAAATTGCCGGCCTGATGAAGGAGCGCGTATCGTTCCCGCAGGATTTCTGGCAGGAAGCCAAGTATTTCTTTGTAGCCCCGGAGGAGTACAGCGAGAAAGTAGCCTCTAAGAAATGGAACAGCCAGTCGGTTGCCGTTTTCGAGGACTTCAAGAATGAGCTGCCTTCACTGGAGAACTTCAACGCCGACACCGTAAAGGAGCTGCTGATGAGCGTGCTGGAGCGCCACGGCATGAAGATCGGCCAGGTGATGCAGGCCCTGCGCCTCGCTGTTACCGGTGCCGAAGCCGGTCCGGACCTGATGCACATCATTGAGGTGATCGGGCGCGAGGAGACGATCAAGCGCATCGACACCGCTACTAGCAAGCTGAGCAGCTACCTTAGCGCTTAACGGCTAAAACATATTTCAGCAGGAAAGGCTGGCCCAACGGGCTGGCCTTTTTTGTTGCCCTTTGGGCCCGGCCTGCAACAAATTACCCCCGCCTCGCTTATACAACTAAGTATAACCACACGAGAAACACCATGGCTAAAAATAAAAAAGAAGGTAAAAACGATAAGAAGAAGTCGCGGGTGCACAAGGACCTGGAGGGCTTTGAGATCAAGGTGAACGAGCACGGGGAGATCATCTCCAACTACAGCATAGACAAGATCAATGAGTTCCTGAACCGCAACGTGGACGATAAGAAGCTAATGAAGCGCGATGCCGCCGAAAAGGCGAAGCGTGAGGAGGAAGAGGAGTACCATGTAGAGGAGAACGAAGAGACCGAGGAGACGGATGAGGATTTCGTAAAGAACACCAACTCCACCTCGGACGAGGAAGACGATGAGAACCTGCCGAAAGCCCGCCGCCGCAAAAAGGGCGAGGACGAAGATGAAGAGGATTAGCGCCCGGGGCACCGGCGTAAGAGGTACAAAAAGGCAGAAGCAAAAGCAGCATAGGAATGCGCTCCCGCTTCTGCCTTTTTCATAATTTTTGCTAACTTTCTACTGTCATAAACCACATAAAACTATGAGAAACTCACACGAGGTAGACTACAAGATCTTTGGCAACGACATTCAGGTACTGGAGGTAGAGTTGGACCCGAACGAAACGGTTATCGCCGAGGCCGGCGCCATGGTGTACATGGAGGAGGGCATCGACTTTGAAACCAAAATGGGCGACGGCTCAAACCCCAGCCAGGGCTTCCTGGGCAAGCTCGTTTCAGCGGGCACGCGCATGATTACAGGCGAGTCGCTGTTTATGACGCACTTCACCCACCGTGGCCACGGCAAGAGCCGCGTGGCATTTTCGGCCCCCTACCCCGGCACCATTCTGCCCATAGACTTGAGCAGCATGCGCAACAGCAGCCTTATCGCGCAGAAAGACGCTTTTCTGGCGGCAGCCTTAGGCACCAAGCTCAGCATTCACTTTAACCAGAAGTTGGGCTCCGGCTTTTTTGGCGGTGAGGGCTTTATACTGCAGCGCATGCAAGGCGACGGGCTTGCCTTTGTGCATGCTGGCGGCACCATTGTGGAGAAGCAGCTGAACAACGAAACCCTGCGCGTGGACACCGGCTGCGTAGTGGCCTTTGAAGAAGGCATTGACTTTAGCGTACAGCGGGCCGGTGGCCTTAAGTCCATGATCTTCGGTGGCGAGGGCCTTTTCCTGGCTACATTGCGCGGCACTGGCCGTGTGTGGCTGCAGTCCATGCCGGTGAAGAAACTGATCGAGGCCCTGATGCCACGCGGCGAAAACAGGAACAAGGAAGGCGGCTTTATGAGCAGCTTCATGGAGTAGCGGTCGCTGCGCGGCCCGTTACAGCAAGGGTGCACCCTTTACATCTCCTGCCATAAACTAAGGCGATGACTCTAAAACTCCATAACTCTTGGAAGGCCGTGAGCCACGTGCTGACAGTGGTGAACCTGGTTTTGCTGATGGTTCTGACAGGCCAGGGCTTTAACTACAGAGAAGCCCGTGGTAAAAAGGTGCCTTTCGCAGCGAACATGTTGCTCTTACTCGTCCTCTGTGTGGCCGTGGCTGCAACAGTCTACGGGGTAATGTAAGCCTGGCATTCAAAAAGACGAGGCTGCAGCATGCGTACCAGCTGAAGCCGCAAAAGCAAAGCCCCGGCAGTTTATACTTGCCGGGGCTTTGCTTTTACTGTCATATATGATCAGGGAGAAACAGGATGGATAAAGCACCCGCTCTGAGTGCGTCTCATGCTCTACAGCCCATTTACCTGCATGATCTCCTCCAGGTACTCCCGGGTGTTGCTGAGGCGGGGCACCTTGTTCTGCCCTCCCAACTTGCCTTTATGGCGCAGCCAGTTCATAAACGTGCCGTTTGGGGCAGCGTGTACCACGGGCTTCTGCAGGGCAATATCGTTCTGGCGCTTGGCATCGTAATCAGAGTTTACCTCGCGCAGCGTTTCATCCAGCACCTGCGTGAAGCGCTGCAGGCTATGCGGCTCCTTCTCAAACTCGATCAGCCACTCATGGCCGCCGCGCTTGTCGCTCTCCAGGTAGATAGGGGCCGCCGTAAAGTTGGAGATAACGGCATCCGTTGCATAGCAGGCCTTGGTGATGGCTTCCTCCGCATTCTCCACGATTACCTCCTCTCCGAAAGCATTTATAAAGTGCTTGGTGCGCCCCGATATCTTGATGCGGTACGGGCTAAGGCTGGTAAAGCGAACGGTGTCCCCGATCTTATAGCGCCACAGGCCGGCATTCGTTGAGATAACGATGGCGTAGTTCTTACCCAGCTCTACCTGTTCCAGCGTTAGCACTCTGGGGTTCTCCTCCTCAAACTGGTCCAGGGGTATAAACTCATAGTACACGCCGTAGTCCAGCATCAGCAGCATTTCGTCTTCTGTGCCCACCTGGTCCTGAATGCCAAAGAAGCCCTCGGAGGCATTGTACACCTCCAGGTAGTTCATCTTGTCCGACGGGATGATCTCGCGGAACAGCTGGCGGTACGGCCCGAAGGCCACGGCTCCGTGCGTGAACAGCTCCAGGTTCGGCCATACTTCCATGATGTTGCTCTTGCCCGTTACCTCCAGTATCCGCTTCAGCAGCACGTACGTCCAGGTGGGTACGCCGCTCAGGCTGGTGACGTTCTCCGGCACGGTTACCTCCACCATTTTCTCGATCTTCTCTTCCCACTTGTCCATCAGGGCGATTTTAAGGGGAGGAGTGCGGATGGCCTCCGCCCAGATCGGCAGGTTCTGCATGATCACTGCCGACACATCGCCGCAGGAGACCTTTGCGTTCAGCTCGCTTGGCTGGTGGCTGCCCCCAATGGAGAGGCCCTTGCCGGTAAACAGCTTGGTTTCCGGGTAGAGGTTCACGTAGATGGAAAGCAGGTCCTTCCCGCCTTTATAGTGGCAATCCTCCAACGACTCCGGGCTGACAGGTATAAACTTGCTGCGCGCATTGGTGGTGCCCGATGATTTGGCGAACCAGTCGATCTTGCTCGGCCACAGCAGGTTTTGCTCCCCCTTCATGACGCGCTCGAAGTACGGGTACAGGTCTTCATAGGTGCTAATGGGCACCCGCTCCTGAAACTCCCGCACACTTAGGCTGTCGCGGTAGCCGTACTTCTTACCCCACGCTGTGCCCTTTGCTGTGCTGATCAGGTCCTGAAACAGCTCCTGCTGCACCTCATGCGGGCGCTCCCGAAACAGATCAATGTCCTGAATCCGCTTCTTCATCACCCACGTTAGGATTGAATTGATTATCTCCAAAGCTGAAATGCTAAATGTTAAACCCCTCTACTTACTGATACCGCACCTATTAGCCTTGTCATATAATCAGCAACTAGATTTTCCGCTTCAGCTCGAAATGCTTGCCCAGGTACACGCGGCGCACCTGCTCGTCGGCAGCCAGCTCCTCCGCAGTGCCCGCCTTCAGTATCTTCCCCTCGAAGAGCAGGTAGGCGCGGTCAGTAATGGAAAGGGTCTCGTTTACGTTGTGGTCTGTAATGAGGATACCGATGTTCTTGTTCTTAAGCGTCGCCACAATGCCCTGAATCTCCTCCACGGCGATTGGGTCTACCCCGGCGAAGGGCTCATCGAGCAGCACGAACTTTGGGTCAACGGCCAGGGCGCGGGCGATCTCCGTCCGGCGGCGCTCCCCTCCCGACAGCACAATGCCCTTGTTGTTGCGCACGTGCGTAAGGGAGAACTCCTCCAGCAGGGCCTCTACCTTTTCGCGCTGCTCCTTTTTAGGCAGGTTGGTCATCTCCAGCACCGATAGAATGTTCTCCTCCACCGTCAGCTGCCGAAAAACAGAAGCCTCCTGTGCCAGGTACCCCACGCCGCGCTTGGCGCGCTTGTACATGGGCAGGTTGGTGATGTCCTCTTTATCCAGGAAAATCTTACCGGCATTCGGCTTCACCAGCCCTACGATCATGTAAAACGATGTGGTTTTGCCGGCACCATTAGGCCCCAGCAGGCCAACAATCTCGCCTTGGTTTACCTCCACGCTCACGTCGTTTACAACGGTGCGCGACTTGTACTTCTTTATCAGGTGTTCTGCTCTCAGTATCATCGTGGCTAATTTACGCATAAAGCCATCATCCTGCAACGGGTGTGCCAACCGCAGCCGCACCGGCAATTAGCTTCTAATATATTAGAAATATACTATTAAAAATAATTCAACAAACTGTATAATCCTTAAGGCTGGGTATTGCCTGGCGCCTGATTAATAGCTAATTTGTAACACGCTTTAATCTACACCCTTACCATATGCCGTTTACTTTACTTTCTTTAACGCTCCAGAAGCTCGCCTTCTCAGGGTTGTTGCTTTACTCCAGCCTTGTGGGCGTAGCCCCAACCGGCACGAGTGCAACTACGGATAACAACGACCCCAAGGCTGCCACAGCAGCTAACAACAATGCGGCCGCCGTTGTGAAGGGCATCGATGTGTCGAGGTGGCAGAAGGAAGTGGACTGGTCTTTGGTGAGGGAGTCGGAAGTGTCCTTCGCCTTTGTGAAGGCCACGCAGGGCGATTTCAGGCTGGACCCGTACTTTGCCCGCAACTGGGAGGAAACCAAGCGCCACGGCATCAAGCGCGGCGCCTACCACTTCTATAAGCCGGAGGCCCCCGTGAAGGACCAGATCAAACTGTTCACGAGCACTGTAACGCTCGAGGCCGGCGACCTGCCGCCTGTGCTGGACATTGAGGTATCGGACCCGAAGGTAAGCAGCGAAAACCTGCGCCGCGACATCCGTGAGTGGCTGGAGGGCGTAACCGTGCATTACGGCGTAAGGCCGATCATCTACACCAGCCAGAACTACTACCGCCGCTACCTGCAGGGCCACTTTCCGGAGTACCACTTCTGGATTGCCCGCTACAGCGCCGTAAAGCCGGAGATACACCACACCGACAGCTGGATGTTCTGGCAGTACACGGACCGCGGCTCCATCTCAGGCATCAACTCGGCGGTGGACATTAACTTCTTTGCCGGCGATTTTGAGCAGCTTAGCTCCCTGTGCCTGCCGCAGTTAACCTCTTACTCCGATCTGGGCAGCCCTTTAAAGCAACTAAAGCACCTGCAGCCACTGCCATAGCCGTGTTGCACCGGCGCTTATACGCTGGTTTTCGCCACCGCAGCGAATAGTTGCCCCTGGCTGGCTACTTATTGTGGCAACAGAATAGATAATTTGGAAAAGAAAAGGCTCCTTTACCCGGAGCCTTTTTTATTTAATGCGGATGTCTTTGATGCGCAGCTGCAGCGTAATTACTCCCCGGTAGATGTTCTCCTCCACCGTATAGCACACATCAAACGGAATACCCTTGGATATTGCCTTGTAGTAATCGCCAAGGCCAAAGCCAATGGCGTCGATGCTGGTAAAGCCGTCCTGGGTCAGGCGCAGCTTCAGGTGCGAATCACCGACCACACGTACGCTGCCGGTGTCGTACACGCACTCCGACACAAACACCGGGCGCATGTTACCGGGGCCAAACGGCTCCATCTGCCGAATGATGTTGTAAAAGTTGCGCGTAATCTGCTTTAGGTTGATGGGAGCGTCAATCTCGATCTGGGGAATCTTCTGCTCCTCTGTAATGGTATCCGTCACCACCCGCTCAAAGCGCTCTATAAAGGCCGGCACGTTCTCTACAGGCAGCGTAAGGCCTGCGGCATACATATGCCCCCCAAACTGCTCCAGCAGGTCTGAGCAGCTCTCTATGGCGCTGTGCACGTTAAAGCCGTGCACCGACCTGGCCGAGCCGGATGCCTTGCCGTTAGACTGCGTCAGGATAATCGTGGGCCGGTAGTAGTGCTCGATGCAGCGCGACGCCACAATACCAATCACGCCCTTGTGCCAGGTTTCCTTGAACAGCACCGTGGAGTTGGCAGTACGCAGAAACTCGTCCTGCTCAATCATCTGCAGGGCCTCTTTGGTGATGTTGGTGTCCTTGCTGCGGCGCTCTTTGTTAGACTCGTTAATGATATCGGCCATTTTAAAGGCCTCCTCCTTCGTCTGGGCCAGCAGCATGCGCACAGAGTTCTTGGCATCCCCCATACGGCCAGCGGCATTGATACGTGGCGCAAAGCCGAACACAATGCTGGTGATATCCATTTCGCTGCGGATGTCGGCCAGCTCCTTTAGGGCATCTAGGCCTGGGCGCATCGGCTGCGGCCCGTTTAGGTGCTGCAGTCCGAAATA